>JAWUWW010000051.1:0-41692 GCA_034111645.1 Cellvibrionaceae bacterium | reverse complement strand
TTTCAAATGGATTAAACAAAACTTAAAAATCAAATCCTTTATTGGTACGAGCAAAAATGCCGTTATGACACAAATTTGGATTGCCTTATGTGTTTACCTGTTACTCGCTTTTCTTAAGTTTCAATCAAAGCTCGATAAAAGCATGCAACAAATATTACGCTTATTACAGCTTAATCTATTTGAAAAGCGAGGGTTAATGGCTCTGCTTAGAGGCGATCCGCCCGATGACAAATTACCTGATATTAATCAAATGGTATTATTATGAAAGTTAACGGGACAGCAGTGATCTTAAATATATTATTTCTAGAGTATGCATGTCCGCTCAAGTGGATTTCTTGATTGTGACTGTATGTTGTGAGCGGACATGACGTAAGGGAGATATCGATTAATCATCATTAATGAAACGATATTTTATTCTCCCATATTTATATAACGATTAAACTAATTCCCCACGAGCAGGGTAATCATTAGCAACAACAAACTTTACGGCTCCTAAAATCTCTTTAAAGTTTGGGCGTGCAAAAGGCATGGTGCTTACATTCGACCAGTAGAGGGTCTTGTCTGGCTTAATAAGAAACAAGCCTGGCTCACTAAATTCATTAGGTTCTTCAATACCAATTGAAGTTTTGCCCCTGCCCGCTGAGCGATGAAGACCCCATGCTTGAGCTGACTCAACTGATAATCCATAGCCTAACTCTAAGTTTTCAAGCTTAGACATGTCAGCAGTCTGTTGTGCACGATCTTTATCATCGCTGCTGATAGCAATTACACTAATGCCAGCATCATTAAAATCTTGTAAAGACGACTCGAGTTCTGTTAAATATTTCAAGCAAAGAGGGCAATGACGTCCTCTGTAGAAAACAATCATAGTGAAATTATCTGGGTGCTGGTCCACTAAATTCCAAGTTCCCTTAAGTGTATTAATTGAAAGTTCAGGTACTGCGTGTCTGGTTTTTAGTACGTTCATCATATGTTTCTTGGTCGTTAAATATAACGTATATTTGAATAATCGTTCAATAATAATTGTTTTTGAGCGATCAGTCAACTATAATCTGTTATCAAAATTTAATGAGAAAATTTAAGCTATGGCTAGACCTTTGGAACACAATCGCGAAGAAGTAATCTCTGCTGCAATGAATGTTTTTTGGGATAAAGGATATTCGGCAACCAGTATGGCTGATTTGAAAATAGCAACGGGTTTAAACCCTGGCAGTCTATATGCATCTTATCAATCGAAAGAAGACTTATTCATTGAGACCTTAGAGTTTTATTGCGATCAAAGTATCGAAAATATTGAGTTAGATCTCTTTCAGGGCTCTGATTTCATAAAAAATATTCATGCACTTTTTAAAAGGCTGCTTGGAAGCAACGATGACTCAGGTAAAGGTTGTTTCTTTGTTAATACCTTAATAGAAATGTCTCCACATAACCCTCGTGTCAAAACTTTATTAGAAAAATACACCGAAAAATATAAAAGTGCATTTGTAGCAGTTTTAGCGCGTGCTAGGGAGAAAGGTCAAATTGCTAATTCAATCGATACAAATACTATGGCTGGACAGCTTATGCTTGCCATTTGGGGTCTTAGGGTTATGCAGCGAAGTGGCTTATGTGTCGATAAATCAAATGAGGTAGCAACTATTGTCGAGCGGCAACTAAAAAGTATTCTTAGTTTTTAGAATGTCAGCACCCTTTAGGGGCCGCCGTTACTAGCCTTATAATTTACAATAATCTGGTTAGTACGTATTGTGCAGATAATGAGGTAATGATTTAGTATAGAGCCTATCGAAGCATAGATTCTTTTATTTGATATTAGTCAATTTGACTAGCGATTATCGATGAGTTTTAAAAGCGTTTGTGGTTAGTTCAGCATCAGCATAAATTCTATTACGGCCACTATTTTTAGCCATATAAAGTGCATTATCTGAATGATAAATAAGTCGCTGGGCTGATTGACCTCCTAACGAAATTTGAGTTGCAACTCCAATGCTGACAGTCACATACAATGACACTTTGTTATCTTTATGCTCAATAGAAGACTTCGCAATATCAAGCTGAATATGTTTTGCAATTTTTAAGGCAGCTTTACTGTTAGTTTCAGGTAAAATTAAGATGAACTCTTCGCCCCCGAATCTTCCAACAAAATCACGAGGTCTATTCATATTATTGTTAAGTATTTTGGCTATTTGAATTAAGCATTCGTCTCCTTTTTGATGGCCGTAATCATCGTTATAGGTCTTAAAATAATCAATATCAACCATCAAAATAGATAATGGCGTTTGTTGTCTATAAGATGCCATCCATTCAATTTGTAATTTATTTGTGATGCCTAAGCGATTGGCAATTTGAGTTAAGGGATCAATTAAAGTCAGTTTACTTAATTTGGCATTAGCTTCGACAAGATCACGATTGTTCTGTTTAATAATGTCGAGCATATTATTAAAAGCCATTGAAAAAATTCCAATCTCGTCATTGCTTTTTACTTGCGAGCGCAAACTATAATCTTTATGTTTAGAGATGTATTGAATTTGACTTTTAAGTTTTATCAGTGGATCAAATATACTATATTTTAATATAATCGTAACAACTGACATCATTAGAATAGTAATTAATAGTAAATAAAATAGTGTATAGTTCAAGACGCTCAATCCACTTTGAGTTATTTTCCTATCAATTTTTGTGCTTATTTGTAGAGCTTCTATATTATCTACTAAATATATTTTAGATATAGATAATTGTTGCTTAGTAAGGGGGACTATAGAATATTTGAAGTCAGAAAAATCATTAATGGGGGTAGCTGTTATTTGGATTCTTTCTATTTCAAAAGGTTTTTTAAATTTCCTCTCGATATCCTCGACAAAAAAAGCATCAAGTTTTTTTCCAAAAATAACATAGCCTCTGGGTGGGCCTTCATGATCGCTGTTGAAAATAAGCCGAATTGAAAAAGCAATCGGGATGCCTTCTTGAAAAAATAAGCCATGTATAATATTTGACTTTTTCTCTGAAAATATTTGAAATTTATCTAATTCGTTCGTAAGTAATGATATGGATTCTGCTATATATTCGTTAGAGGTATTAACTTCAAACCCATCATCGGCAAATTGATAAGTTTCAGCCCAAACTACCTGTCTGTTGGGGTCTAAAAAGTAAGCCAAGTCAATGTTTAAATTAGGAAAAGTGTCTCCTACCAAATTACTATTGAGATAGGTTTCATTTGCATTACGTATAAATTCATACGTGTCATCCCATACCGATATATCATATAGTTGTCGGTCTAAATTATTGAGAGTGTCGAATATAATAGTTTCTAATCTATCTATATCATCTTTAGCAAATTGTTGTTCAAGTGATTCAAATGTAGGGTAAATAATAATTTGTTGAATCAGCAGATATGCACCCATAAAGAGCGCGGCTAACAAAGATAAGATTAATTTAATTTTGGTGGGAATAGTCATTTTGGTTATACATGATCTTGGCATAGTTGGGCACAATGCTTACTTCCATGATATTATTCTAAGACATAATACTCTTGCTTGATGCACATCATCTTTTTAAGCTATTATCCAGAGGTTTTTAATTTTTTGTCCTATTAAAGGTCAATATTATTTTAGGGCTTTATTAAAATGAATAGTATGCAAGCTGGATCGGCCAAAATTATAAAGCTAGGGGTTATTCTAGTTATTTTAGGTGTGTTCGCTGTCGGCGTCATGTTATTGCCGAAAGGTTTTAAAGACGACTTGTCAGTGATCGGGCAAGGTTCTGCTAGCGTGGTTTTGGTTCATGATAAAAATCTTGTGGGTAGTGGTAAACTCATGGAAATAATGAATAAAGTACGCTCAGATTATGAAGAGGAAGTAAATTTTTTAGCAGTCGATGTTAACACGCCAATAGGGCAAAATTTTATGAGAGAGTTTGGTGTAGGATCAATTGCTGTTGTTTTTTTTGGCCGAGATGGATCAAGAAATACAGAATTTGAGCGGGGAATTGACGAAAAGGAATTGCGCTTAACTCTAGATAAACTTATATCGCCATAGAGAACATTAAAAATATTATTGTGAAGTTAGCAACGAGTAAGAAAAGTATATTTTTTTATGCGTCACACTTTAGGATTAAAAGTTTAATCTTTAAAAATCTAATGAATAAAAATATGAGTTTAAAAAAATGATTGTGGCTATTGGTTTAATTCTTCTATTGTTGCTTGCTTATGGCCCTCACTTATGGGTTAAGTATGTTCTAAAAAGGCACTCGACAGATATTAAAACAATGTCAGGTACGGGTGGTGAGCTAGCACAGCATTTGGTTGAAAGATTCAAGCTTGATGGCGTAAAAGTAGAAATAGGTGTTGAGGGGCAAGACCATTACAATCCTAGCGAAAAATTAATATCGCTCAGCCCAAGTGTCTACAATGGAAAATCGATAACTGCTGTATCTGTTGCAACTCATGAGGTAGGACATGCAATACAATTTATCAGAAAAGAACCCGTAAGCTTACTGAGAGAAAAATATTTAGGTAAAGCTTTTGTCATTAAGAAAATAGGCACTGCCATTTTGTTGGGTATACCCGTTGTTACAATCGTTTTTAAAATGCCCCATATTATGTTGTTTTTGGCAATCATCGGTATTATAACAATGCTTGCATCGGCTTTGATGTATGTCGCTATTCTGCCAGAAGAATACGACGCCAGTTTTAAAAAAGCACTGCCAATTTTAAAAGAAGGTTATGTACCAAGCGATTATATTCCTGCCGTAGAGCAAGTGCTGCGCGCAGCAGCTCTTACATATTTAGCTGCAGCCTTAGCAGATATACTGAGGTTGTGGACTTGGTTGCGTGTGTTTAGGTAGTAAACCTATTATCTTTCATTAATGTCCCAATTTCATTAGTTTCTAAAAATTTTATGCCTCGATCTGCCATAACAAGCGCTGAATCGATGTTGTCTAAATTATAAACGGCCCAACTCCAACTACCGTGCCAAAGATCTTCATTTTTTTTTGGTAGTTGTTCGACAGAACAAAAAACAAAATCAGGTTTTATTATTTTCAATTGTTCGTGAGTTTCTGGGTTCCATGCAGGCAACACCCAACCCGTTTGAAGACTTGTATTTGCATGAGTATATTCGACTACATTTTTATTGAATGAAATAATAATACATTGTGATTCTAAATGATTATTTTTAATCTGTTGGTATGTCGGTTCCATGACGGTTTTTAAATCAAAAAAATCAATAGATTCTTGCTTAATCTCTACAAAAGCGCTGACAGTCGCATTTGTCTTTAACCACTCACAAAATATTTTAAAGCTTGTAAATTTGTTATCAATAAATTCATTGCCAAAGCGCTGAGCATAAGCGGCGGGATATTGTTTAAGTTGCTCATATGAAATATCGAAAATGTTAACATCAATGCCAGCCATACGTTTAAGGCTAGTATCATGATGTAAAACTGGGATTGTGTCAGACGTAAATTGTAGATCTAATTCTACAAAGCGAGCACCGCAGTCATAAGCAGCCTGATAAGCGAGTAAAGTGTTTTCTGGGTAGCATCCAGAGTAGCCACGATGAGCAATTAGGGTTGGGATTTGATTGGTTTTAGTCATCGTCTTTTTAAAGCCTCTGCCTAAAGTTAGAATTAAATTTTTAGTGCGTTATAGTATTTATTTAATAGGATTTTTTCTAGTGAAGTTTTCAGTGACATAACTTTTTATTATTTCTGTGTCTGTATCATAATCGCCAGTTGCTTGCCATTGCTTACCTATAGTCATTACTTTTTTGGAGTAATCCCAGCCAACTAAAACAAGAGGAACTTTTGCATCCCATGCCATTCTCGCGGCCCCTGTTTTCCATTTGGCCACATTAGAGCGAGTGCCTTCTGGGGTTATGGCTAGCCATACTTTGTCATTAGTTTTTATCCAGTCGGTTATTTGTGGCACTATATCTTGTGATGATTTTCTATCTATAGGAATTCCGCCAAGTAATAAAAACAAACCTTTTAATGGCCAAATAAATGCTTCTTTCTTCATTAAATAAGAAATTTTTATACCACATGCTAAGCTGCAGCACATGGCGAGCACAAAATCCCAGTTAGACGAATGTGGTGCGCCTACTAGTATAACTTTGGAGTGATTGGGGATTTCGCCAGTTAATTTCCAGCCCAACACTTTTAAACACAAGCGGCCAAAAAGACGAGAATAACGCCCGCCAAAGGGAGGTGCGTTGTCGGGTGTTTGAGGAATGCTACCCGACACTTTTTAAATTTCTTTGACGAAAATTTTAGAATTACGTTGGTAATTATAAATTTTTAATCGTTCTTGAGGTAGTATTTCTAAAGTAGATAACTCAAAGCCTTGTTCTTGAAACCAATGTTCGGTTTGCGTGGTTAAAATAAACAATCGCTTCATTTTTATTTTTAAGGCTTGTTTTTCTATATGCGCTAACAACTTAGACGCCCTACCATTTTTTCTGTAGTCGACATGTGTTGCCATGCAGGCAATCTCGCCAGAATTATCTTGCACAAAAGGATAAAGCGCTGCGCAAGCGATAATAGTGCCGTCTAATTCCATCACGGTAAAATGCTCTATTTCTTGTTCTAGGCGTTCTCTTGAACGTTTTACTAGCGTCCCTTCTTTTTCGAGAGGCTCGATTAAATTAAGAATGCCGCCAACATCATCAATGCGAGCACGACGAATTAATTCATAACTATCGCGATGTAGCATTGTGCCAAAACCATCGCGAGTAAATAATTCTTTAATTAATCCGCCGTTTTCTGTATAGCTAATTAGCTGAGCTCGATTCACTCCGCGGTCGCAAGCGTTGTAACATGCTTTTAACGAGAAGTGACTATCGCTTATATCTTTACGCAGCAGTAGTTTTTCGCATTGCAATAAGGTTAGCTGTCTCTGAAGCTCACCATTATCATCTAACACGCCATTAGCTTTCGTAAAGGCAATTAATTTATCAGCCTCTAAGGCAACAGCAATTTCGGTAGCAACTTCGGTATAGGTTAAATTGAATGTCTCCCCTGTTACTGAATAGCCAATGGGTGAAATAAGAGCTATTGAGCCATTAAATAACATCTCATCAAGACCATAGGCATCAATTTTTCTTACCTTTCCGGTATATTGTAAATCTACACCATCGACAACACCGCATGGCATTGCGGTAACAATATTGCCGCTGCGTATTTGTATGTCAGCATTATACATCGGCGAATTTGGCAAACCTGTAGACATCGCAGCTTCAATCGCAAAGCGAGTTGAGCCGACAGCACTAATAAAGCAGCTAAGTGCCTTAGCATCGGTTACACGTCTACCTTGGTGAATCTCAGTGTCAATGTTTTGTAGGGCGAGTTGTTCTTCTATTTGTCGGCGAGCGCCGTGTACAAGAACGATACGCACACCAAGATGGTTAAGTAGTGCGATATCGTGAATAATATTGGAAAAATTACTGTGACTGATAGCTGCACCTGGAAGCATAATCACAAAAGTCTTATTGCGATACGCCTTAATATAAGGCGATGTTTGCCTAAATGAGGTGACGTGATCAGGAATTATATTCATGCTACTTATCTTTTGTTAAAGGTTTAAATAAACCATGTCATTGAGCTCTCCAATTAAACCATAATTGAGTTAATTGCGCACCCTAAGGTAGGCTAATAAGAGTTGAAATGATTAGCTTGTTATCTCTATCATCTTGAAGATGATTTAGAGTAGCTGTTTATTAAATATATTTATAATGCTCTTAAATTTTGTAATATTAGAATATTTCTTATTAGTTGGTCTTGATGTTTGTTGAAGTGTGTACGTCTTGTTGTATTTCGACCATAATTTCCTTCGCCCATTCGCCAATGATGGGTACAAATTCAATTTGAGCTAATGTCGACACCAGCAGCGAGACGACGATAGTAGCGCCAAGAACACTACCTAAGCCAAATGCTAAACCTTTTAAAAATTGAAACCATAATAGTTTATAAGTTGAGTTGTATAGGCGAACAAATTTATGCTCATTAAGAGTATTGAGAGCCTTGCGTATTTCTTCTAATTCATTCATTTTATTTGTGGCCATATTTAATAGCGTTTAATTTTTAAATGAGCGTTTAATAATTATTCTTGAGAGCTGTTCTAAGGGTTATAGTTGAGAGCTTCTATTAATAGTTATATTTAATAGTTATATTTAAAACTGCTTTGATAATCATTAGCTTACGGTTTCTTTCACTGCTATTTTTTAAGCCCGTCGCCTTTAGCATCATCTTTTATTATAAATTAAAAATTCTGCCTTCAGCGTAAGATTATTCAACACAAAATTTTTGAATTAAGCCTTGTAATGTTTTTACAGCGAATTCTATATCACCGAGGTCTATAAACTCATTGGGTTGATGAGCCTGATCAATAGACCCTGGACCCATTACAACAACATCCATACCCAGTTTTTGAAAATAAGGAGCCTCAGTTGCAAAGGCAACGCTATGTGCCTGTTGTTGTGTCAAAGATTCTACCGCTTTAATTAAGGGCGAGGTAGCCATTTGTTCAAAGGCATCTACGCCCGCAAATAAACTTTGTCGCTCTATTATAATATTTTTATCGCGAGCAATAATGGCTATTTTTTTATCGATATCTTCGCGCAAGTTATCGAGCTTCATGCCTGGTAATGGCCTGATATCAAATTCGAGCTCACAGTTGCCACAGATTCTATTAGGATTGTCACCTCCATGAATGCAACCAAAATTCATCGTCGGGGTATCGATTGTAAACCCTGCGTGTTGATATTTTTGTTGTAGCTCGGTGCGGTAAACCTTTAGTTCATTGATTACATCATTCATTACATCGAGCGCGTTATTGCCAAGAGCAGGATTGCTCGAGTGGCCGGAGCGACCTTCAATACGAATGGCCTCCATTGCTATGCCTTTGTGCATTCGGATAGGGCGCATACCTGTAGGCTCACCAACAACGGCAAACCGTGCTTTGGGTTTATGAGCATTAACGAGCGCTTTAGCGCCATCCATAGATGTCTCTTCATCTGCGGTAGCTAATATAATGATTGGTTGTTTGAGTGGGGTGGCTAAAAAGGGCTGAATCGCAGCTAAGACCGTTGGGAAAAACCCTTTCATATCTGTTGCGCCTAAGCCAAAGGCACGATTGTTATCTATTTTTAGGGTAAAGGGATCTTGTTGCCAGCGATTCTCATCGAAGGGAACAGTATCGCTATGACCGGCAAAAACTAAACCGCCGTCACCGCTGCCCAATGTGGCAATCAAGTTTGCCTTGTTGTTTTTACCATGGACATCGGCGACAACTTGAATATCAATGTTAAAGCCAAGTGGCTCTAACCAGCCTGCAAGTAGGTCGATGACTGGACGATTGCCCATATCAAGATGCGCTTGGGTACAGCTGACGGAGGGAGAGTTCACTAATTGTGTTAGTTGATCAATAAAGAGTTTTTGATTAATGCTCATTAAATGTCTGCTCAGCTAAAGTCGGCGATAAGGCAAAAAGTATAAGAAGCATCTAAACAAAATCCAAATTAGGTTCGACTGATAAAAGTAAACCGCGCTATGAGTCTAAGTTGTTGCTTGATGCTCAAATAAACATAAGCAATAAGTGTGACTCCTCTAATTGTTGTAAAACCTTTACAGATAAGATGCGAGTCGATAATTAAGAGCTGTAGCCATTGAATATATCGACAAAAAATGACTGTTATCAATCAAATTGGCTTTGCTAATATTTTTAATAAACGACTAGATTTAGATTAATTCAGAGCTTCATGGCTTAATACGCAGCTCTTATGCATTAGCACCAATCACAAGCGAGACTAGATAGATGCGTTATTTGCCTGTTGTCTGTTACTATCATTATTTATGGTGAACTATAACATGAACAATCTATATAGATCGATTTGCTATGTGTGAAGGGCCAGAAAATGATCAAATTTACAAAAAGGGTGAAGTGTGGATAGGTTGCTAGATATTAAAAATATGCTTGATGATTTAGTCGCCGATAAGCATTTGCCATTGATAACAGCGAATCATATAAAGGGTGCTAACAGAACTCGTGAGCAAGCCATGCTGCACCCGCTAAATTATATTGCCAGCCTTAATTTAGAGGATGAGCTTAATTCAGGGAAAAAGCTCACCGAGGCAGTGCTGTGTCAGTGGCTATGTAATAAAAGTCAGATGCCTCTCTACAACATTGACCCCTTAAAAGTAAAAGTAGCTGAAGTAACAAAGATAATGTCCTTCGCTTTTGCAAAGCGACATAATATTTTGTGTGTTGATGTGGCCGCGGATTCGGTCTCGATTGTTACCTCGCAACCTTTCGTTAGCGATTGGGAGGAACAAATTGAACATGTTGTACGTAAACCGATTAAAAAGTTCTTTGCTAATCCTGTCGATATCCAGCGCTATATAGTTGAATTTTATAGTCTATCTCGCTCGGTTTATGGTGCGTCTGGCTCAGCAATTAAACAGTCTATGGTGACCAATTTTGAGCAATTAATTGAACTTGGTAGCCTAAAAGATCCTGAGGCTAATGATCAGCATGTAATTAATATTGTTGACTGGTTATTACAATATGCTTTTGATCAGCGCGCGAGTGATATACATATCGAGCCTAGACGAGAGCTTTGCAAGTTGCGCTTTAGAATTGATGGTTTGTTGCATGCGGTTTATGAATTGCCTATCTCCGTTGGAGTGGCGGTTACTTCACGCTTAAAAATCTTAGGGCGGATGAATGTTGCTGAAAAACGCAAACCTCAAGATGGCCGTATTAAGACCAAACGCCCCGACGATAGCGAGGTTGAGCTGCGTTTATCGACATTGCCAACAGCCTTCGGCGAAAAAATGGTACTTCGAATTTTTGATCCCGATGTTTTATTGCGCAATTTTATTGAGCTAGGCTTGCAAGGTGATGACGAAATCCGTTGGAAGAAGATGATGTCTAAGCCTCATGGCGTGGTGTTGGTAACTGGACCAACGGGCTCGGGTAAAACTACAACTTTATATTCAACAATGAAGATGCTTGCCACGCCATCGGTAAATGTAAGTACAGTAGAGGATCCCATTGAGATGGTTGAAGAGAGCTTTAATCAGACTCAGGTTAATGCTTCCATCGGTTTAACTTTTGCCTCAGGCGTGCGTACTCTTTTAAGACAAGACCCAGATATTATTATGGTGGGCGAAATCCGAGACAATGAAACAGCTAATATGGCGGTGCAAGCGGCACTAACGGGCCATTTGGTATTATCTACTTTACACACTAATGATGCCCCATCGACGATTACTCGATTATTGGATCTTGGCTTGCCTAGTTTTTTGATTAAATCTACATTAATAGGTGTGATGGCGCAGCGTCTGGTGCGCACACTTTGTCCAAACTGCAAAGAGCCCGGCACAATCACTAAGACAGAATGGCAAGATCTTGTTAAGCCTTGGACTGCTCCAATTCCTGAGGTTATTTATCAGCCAGTCGGGTGTTTAGAATGCCGTAATACGGGTTATTTGGGTCGGCAAGGGATTTATGAAATTATGCCATTAACCGATAACTTAAAAGAACATATTACTGATCAGTGTGATTTTAATGCGCTGCGGAAAGCTGCGATGAAAGAAGGTATGCGAAGTTTACGTTTGTCGGGCGCTCAAAAAATTGCAGCGGGCTTGACGACATTAGAAGAAATTCTGCGAGTCGCGCCGTCAACAGAGATGTAGGTATGCTTTTAAATAAGCTAATCCTGAAGCCAAAAAGCCGCTAACTTAATGGCTTATCTGCTTATTTAATCTCTTTGCCAATTAATTTGTTAGTTTTATAAAACTTATACTTACATTAGAGTATTGGATAATTGTTTCCTTGTGCTTTTTTGTCGCGAGCTAATTTAGCCTTATCAAAGATAATACTTTATGACTTTATTTGATCAATATTTTGCTGAGTTCGTTCCTGACAATCTCCTTCCTTCCGCGCAATCAGCGATAGCAATTTTATTTGATAGTTTAAGTGATCCGCAGCTTAAACGATTAACCTCTATATTAGATGATCAAAAAATTTTAAAGAGACAACTTATTCGCACATTAATAGGTAGCGAATACGTTTTACAATGCTGTTGTGCTGATCCTGATTTATTATTAAATCAACTCTTATTTGATGCCCCTTTTTCACCATTAACACCCGTTAAAATTTTTGATGCCATCGAGATTGCTTGCTCTGATAATTTAAATAGCGATGAATTTAATCTTTTGCTAAGGCGGTTACGTCGAAATTTTATGGTCATATTATATTGGCGTGACTTAAATAGCTTAGCTGATTTTGACGAAGTTAGTGCAGCAATGACAGCGCTAGCAGAAGCCTTTGTTCAGCAAGCACTTAACTTTAACTATAATTTGCTTGTTAAAAAACATGGGTTTCCAGTGGGTAAAGAGACTGGCCAAATACAGCCAATGTTAGTGATTGGTATGGGAAAGTTAGGCGGAGAAGAATTAAATGTTTCATCTGATATAGATTTGATTTTTACCTTTCCCGAATCAGGTAAAACAGAGAAAAAATATTTAGACGAAAGCGTTTCAATAAAAGCAATTGAAAACCAACAGTTTTTTATATTTTTAGGTCAGCACTTAATTAAAATGCTTAACGAAGTGACTTCTACGGGATTTGTTTTTCGCGTTGATATGCGCTTGCGTCCCTATGGTGATAGCGGTGTGCTTGTGAGTAGTTTTGCCGCATTAGAAAATTATTATGAAACACAGGGGCGTGACTGGGAGCGTTTTGCTTCTGTAAAAGCAAGAGTTATTGCGTGTACAAGTTTTTCTATGGTAAAAATAAGCGCCCAAAAAAATGATGACTCCAAAAAAATAAATAATATTTTTTTCAATAGTCAGATTGTTTTCGAAAAATCTTCAGTTGATTATTTTTATAAAATATTAAAACCATTTACTTATCGTCAATATATTGATTATTCAATGGTCGATTCGCTGCGAAAATTAAAAGCGATGATAGTACAGGAGGTTCGTCGTAAAGGCCTAAAGAATGATATAAAGTTAGGTCGAGGTGGTATTCGTGAGATTGAGTTTATTGTGCAATCATTTCAGTTAATACGCGGTGGCCGCGAGCGCGGATTGCAGGCAAGAAACTTATTATCTGTGCTTACATACTTAGAAGAATATAATCACTTGGACAAAGATATTGTTGTTGGCTTAAAAGAATCTTATCAATTTTTAAGAAAAGTTGAACATAGTTTACAGGCGCTGAATGATTCACAAACTCAGTCTTTACCGATGGATGTAATAGCCTGTGAAAGATTAGCTTGGTTATTAAATTTTAATAGTTGGAGCGATTTTTTATCTTGCTTAGATCAGCATCAAGCAATTGTTATTAAAGAATTTGATGAAGTGTTTTCTGACAAAAACGTGATCGACGATAATTCTGAGAGTGACATATTTCTCTGTGAGCAATTATGGTCTAATTTGCCCGATGAATCTTTAATTAATGAAAAATCAGCCATTGAAAAAATAGTTAACCCTAAAACAATTGATGAACTTCATGATAATTTCACTTTAAATGATGAAGCTTTATCCGCTGTTGTTGATCGACTATTGGCTTTTAAGTCGAGCCGTAAAGTCATGGCTTTATCTGAAGATGCCCATAAAAAACTCGATATGCTTATGCCAAAGCTATTGGAGATATTATTAGAGTCAGAGCAAGAGCTAAAGCAAGAAGAGCCTGAAAGCTTAGCGTTTAATAATGTAAATAAATCGGCTGTTAATAATCAACAGATCGCAAATTTAATAACACGAATATTAAACTGGTTAGAATCTATTGTTACCCGTACAAGTTATATTTCTTTACTAATTGAAAACCCCCAAATTATCAAACATTTAGTCACTTTGTTTAAGGCCAGTTCGTGGGTCGTAGAGACGCTCACTAAGATACCTGCGTTGTTAGATGAATTATTAAATCCAGAATCACTTTATTCGTTACCAGAAAAAAAAGCGTTGAGGGATGAGCTGCGTCAACGCCTATTGAGATTAGAGCCCGACGACCTTGAGGGTCAAATGGAGGTACTGAGGTATTTTAAGCTAGCGCATTATTTACATGTGGCCGCGTGTGAAATTACGGGTAGCTTACCGTTAATGAAGGTGAGTGATTATCTAACGCTTATTGCTGAGGTTGTATTAGAGCAAGTCTTGCGTTTTGCATGGGGCGCATTAACTGCACGTCATGGCTATCCCGAAGGTGCTACTGATGACGCAACTCATTTTTTAGTCGTTGCTTACGGTAAGTTGGGGGGTATCGAAATGAGCTACAGCTCAGATCTAGATTTAGTATTTATTTATGATGCCAACCCTCAAGGTATGACCGATGGCCAGCGTCCGCTAGACCACCAAACATTTTATACTCGTCTGGGTCAAAAGATGATTCATGTGATGAATATACGCTCACTTTCGGGTCAGCTGTATGACATTGATATGCGCTTAAGGCCCTCGGGAAACTCTGGCATGTTGGTGACATCAATATCAGCTTTTGAGCGGTATCAAAAAAAGGATGCATGGGTGTGGGAGCATCAGGCTCTTGTGCGAGCACGAGCGGTTGCCGGTGACGTCGCGCTTGAACAGCGTTTCATAGCTGTGCGCAAAGGCGTATTGTGCCAACAGCGAGATTCTGCTGAATTAAAAGCCGCTGTGTGTGAGATGCGAGAGAAAATGCGTAATCATTTAGATGGGTCGATTAAGACAAAAGATACTAAGCTTAAAGACAGCGATAAAAATACGCTTCAAGCACAGGAATTTCATTTGAAACAAGGTGTAGGTGGTATCGTTGATATTGAATTTATGGTTCAATATGCGGTTTTAATGTGGAGCTTTACATCGCCCTCACTATGCCGGTGGACTGATAATATTCGTCTGTTAGAAAGCTTGCATCATCTGGGGCTATTAGATGCTGATCAGTCTAAACAGTTAATAGATATTTATCAGCTGTATCGTATATATGGGCATCGATTAGCACTGCAACAAAGCCAATCGTCGCTTGTCGACGCGGGGTCCTTTGGCCACGAGCGAGAACAAATTCAGCGCCTGTGGAATTATTTTTTTAATCAGGACTAGATGCTGATTTAAGCATAATAGAAAAGTCTTTATATTTTTTAATTGTTGAATAATTCAGCCACCAAGCAAGGGTGCGTTGAAATAAATTAGGAGAGTTTTATGAATTTTGCCGATCGCGATGGCTTTATTTGGTTGGATGGTGAAATGGTACCTTGGCGTGACGCTAAGATTCATGTGCTAACACATACCTTACATTATGGTTTGGGTGTATTCGAAGGGGTGCGTGCATACGAGACTGATCAAGGGCCCGCGATATTTCGTTTAAATGATCATGTTGACCGCCTGTTTAACTCGGCAAAAATTCTGAATATGAACATGCCTTTTACTAAAGCTCAAATTGCTGAGGCACAAAAAAAAGCGGTTGTTGAAAATAACCTTAAAAGTGGTTATATAAGACCCATGTGTTTTTATGGGTCAGAGGCTATGGGTTTGCGAGCCGACGGCTTAAAAACTCACGTTATGATTGCTGCTTGGGAGTGGGGCGCATACTTAGGTGATGATGGTATTAATAAAGGCATTCGCATTAAAACTTCTTCTTTTTCTCGTCATCATGTCAACGTAACTATGTGTAAAGCAAAAGCTAACGGTAATTACATGAACTCGATGCTTGCATTACAAGAAGCGATGAAAGATGGTTATGATGAAGCTATGCTGTTAGACGTCGATGGCTTTGTAGCTGAAGGTAGTGGTGAAAATATATTTATTATACGCGGTGAAAAAATTTATACACCAGACTTAACCTCGGCACTCGATGGTATAACGCGAAATACGATTTATGTTTTAGCTAAAGAGCTAGGTTACGATGTCATTGAAAAACGCATTACTCGTGATGAAGTTTATATTGCCGACGAAGTCTTCTTTACAGGAACTGCAGCTGAGGTTACCCCTATTCGTGAAGTAGATAATCGTCCTATTGGTAATGGTGGCCGCGGTCCTATTACTGAAAAATTACAGACGATGTATTTTGATGCAGTGCATGGACGTAGTGAGCAACATAAAGATTGGCTAACACCCTGCAAATAAACATTATGAATAAAATGAATTAATTTCTAAAATTAATTCATTTTGTTAATCGCACAAGTGTTGATAAAAAAGTTGTAAGAGATTGTAAGCGGTTGTAAAAATGAGTAAAAAGTTGTCTTAAAAATAATATTAAAATTCATTACTAGGCAATTAAAATTTATTAAATATTTTTTTAGTTATTTGAATCTATTGGTTTTGAAGTAACATTATTTTTAAAAGGTTTTTAGATATGTCGAGTCAGTTTTTAAATGAATTAGAAGACCATATTGCTGTTATGAAGATGGTGGGCGAGTTAGATGGCGTCGTTCAAGAGCTTGGTGAGCAATGGCTAAAAGCACTTGCTAATGGTGGTAAGATTTTATTGATGGGTAACGGTGGTAGTGCTGCCGATGCGCAACATATAGCCGCCGAATTAGTGGGTCGTTATATGTGCGAGCGTAAAGGTTTAGCGGCAATTGCCTTAACGACTGATACTTCTATTTTAACGGCTGTTGGTAATGACTACGGTTACGATGCTATTTTTTCTCGCCAGATAGAAGCCCTAGCTTCACCACAAGATGTGGTGGTTGCTTATTCTACGAGTGGTAACAGTAGTAATGTATTGGCAGCTATTAAAACAGCAAAAGAAATTGGTTGTTTTACTTCGGCGTTGACTGGTGAGTCTGGTGGAAAATTAAAAAATATTGTAGATACTTGTATTTGTGTTCCATCTGCTTGTACGCCTAGAATTCAAGAAGCACACTCTTTTATCGGCCACATGTTATGTGCTGCCGTTGATGCTGAGTTTTCAGCGTAGTTGTTAAAAGAGCTTCAGTAGGGTTCTCAGTATGGTTATAAATATAGCTCTAAACATAATCCAATTATAAACTGATGGTTAGGCGTTAATGAAAGTTGCTTTTTTAGATCGCGATGGCGTAATTAATAAAGATACTGGATATACGTATAAAATTGATGATTTTGAATTTGTTGATGGCTGTATTGAAGCACTAAGAATTTTCCACGAAAAAAATTATAAAATTATTTTAGTGACTAACCAATCAGGTATTGGACGTGGTTTTTATAGTGAGGGTGAATATAAAAAATTAACCGACTGGTATTGTGATCAATTGCTTGATCAGGATATTACAATAACTGATGTGTTTCACTGTCCTCATTCTCCAGAAAGCTTATGTGACTGTCGAAAACCTAATCCTGGCTTGTTATTGCAGGCTGCAGAAAAATATCCTATTGATTTATCAAAATCTTTTATTGTTGGCGATAAGTTTTCGGATTTACAGGCAGGTAAAGCTGCGGGGCTTTCGCGATTAATATTTATTAATAAAGATGACAGTAAAAAATCGAGCCATGATTTTATTGCTGCCGGTTTGTTAGAGCCAATAGAGCAATTCTCTTCACTTTATGAGTTTTCTAAGACTTTATAATTATTTTTAGTGGCTTTCTGTTTGGTATCCCTTTAATAACTCTTGCCAGTTATCATTAGTAAAATTTAGATTTTTATTTTTCGATTTTTCTTTCTTGAGTGAGCGCAGTAGTCTCTGTAGGTTTTTATTTTTCCACTCTTGTTGTTTTATTTTTTTATTGCCGACTATTTTGCCTTTATCAAAATCAATAATGAAGATTTTATGGCTCTCATCAATTAAAATATTATTTGCATTGAGATCGTCATGATAAACATTATGCCGATGAAATTTTGCAATAGTCTGACCTATATCAAACCAGATGCTATCGGCAATATTTTTATTCAGTAACTGTACTAATGACTGTGTGTTGTTTAATGTTGCTGTAATAATGTCAGCTTTATAGCCAAACAAGAAAGAACTAATTCGTGCTGCAATAGGCTTGGGTGCAGGCAGCTTTAACTCATTCAGCGATATTAAGAGGCTAAATTCTTTGTAGGCGCGAGTTTGTTGCAGTTGCCGGTTTTTATTTGTAAATGGATTCCAAAAATAAAAATCAGCATTTACCTTTGCTGTCAGCCCTCCACGCCAATAATGTCTTAAAACATAATCTTGCTGCTTATGTTTAAAAAAGTAAGTTTGTCCGCGCCCTATAGCTTGTTTGTAAACTTTCTGCTGGCTCAGCAGATAACTAGGATCAAATAAAGAGCCGTTAACTAAAATAAGATCATCTTTTACATTAATTTTCAGCTCGCTCTTTGACTCACCCCCTGCCTCACTCTTTGTCTTAGTGGATTGATGATATATGATGTATTGATTATCTTCGATCTTGATTTGAATGGTCATTATTTATGTCGTTGCCGTTATTAAAAGCGCCTAATAGTATTTGCTTATTACGTTTGTCTGCTATTGGAGACGTTACGCATATATTACCAATAGTGCGTACATTACAACACTATTGGCCAGAAACAAAAATCACTTGGATTATTGGTCGTCTAGAGCATCAATTAGTTAAGGATATCGAGGGGATTGAGTTCATCGTTTTCGATAAATCGTTAGGACTTAAAGCATACAAGAATTTGTGGTCTACATTACGTGCTAGAAAATTTAACGTTTTTTTGCATATGCAAGTCTCTCTGCGCTCGAATCTTGCTAGTCTCTGTGTGCGAGCACCTATTAAACTTGGGTTCGATAAAAAGCGCGCGAAGGATTTTCAGGGCTTGTTTGCGAATGCTCATATTAATGCGATTGATTGTCAGCATGTATTAGACGGCTTTTTTGAATTTTTAAAGGCTCTAGGGTTAAGTCAGAGAAAGTTAGTATGGGATATTCCCATTCCCTTAAAAGATCAGCAGTGGGCCACAGAGATAATTAATGGCCAACGAATACTTATTATAAATCCTAGCAGTAGCCAGCGACTTAATAACTGGCGCAATTGGGGTGCTGATAATTATGCAAAACTAATTGACTATGCAATAGAAAAATATGCTTTAAAAATTATATTAACCGGTGGTCCTGCGGACAATGAGATAGCGCTTGCGCAAGAAATCATTAGCAGCCCGATACTCAGTAAAAAACCAGATAGCCTTGCCAGCGTTGAAAACCTTGTGGGTAAAACAACGTTGAAACAGCTGGCAGCACTGATGCAAAAATCACTTGCAGTGATAGCGCCCGATACTGGCCCTGCCCATATTGCCAACGCATTAGGTAGGCCAATTATTGGTTTATATGTGACATCAAACCCAAAGCGAACAGGGCCTTATATTGTTAATGAGGCATATAAAGACCTAACTGTTAATCTGTATCCTCAGGCGCTATTGAAATATGAAAATCTAGGCGAAGCCGATGTGCCTTGGGGTAAGCGTGTTAGAAATGCAGAGGCATTGGATTTAATTACCATCGATGCGGTCAAAGAAAAGCTAGATAAAATTTTTGCAAGCTAGTCTGTTTGGTGGTTAACATTTGCAGTTTATTAATAATCTTGATCTAGTTATTATATTTTTTTTCGATTTTTTATGTGATTTAGATAAAGTATTTTTAAATGCTCAACCGCCAAGAATTTAATTGTCTAATACTTCAGCTTTATTGTGTGCTTAAAAATATATTAATAATAAAGAATTGGCCATAAACATTAAACAATCAAATATTTTACTGTCCGCGAGCCTTATTAATAATATTTGTGGTTGAGCAACCAGGTGTTAAGTCGATAGTCAGAACCTCACCCCCTGCTTTTGTAACCGTATCGTAACCAACAATTTCTTCGATAATATAATCGCCACCTTTTACAAGCTTATCGGGCACTATGGCATCTATAATAGCGCTAGGGGTATCGTCATTAAAGGCTACAACCCAATCGACGCAGCTAAGCGCATCTAATACTAGCATGCGATTTTCAACGCTGTTAATTGGGCGCTCGGGGCCTTTCAAGCGTTTGACTGAGTCGTCAGAATTTACCGCTACAATAAGGCGGTCACCTAATTTGCGCGCTTCGTTTAGATAATGCACGTGACCGGCATGGAGAATATCAAAACAACCATTTGTCATTACAATAGTTTCGCCGCGGTTGCGTGCAAGCTTTGTCGTTTTGATTAAATCTTCTAGGCTTAAAATACCATTTTGAGTAATAACATCAGAATGTTGCTCTTCTATAAACGCCGTTTGTAATTCTTCCATGGAAACTGCAGCAGTGCCCATTTTGCCAACCACAATGCCCGCTGCCAAATTAGCAAGAATAGTTGCATCATGAAGACTATAGTTAGCGCCGAGAGCAGTGGCGAGGGTAGCAATTACAGTATCGCCGGCACCTGTTACATCGAATACCTCGCGCACTTTTGCCTCTAAATTAAACGATGAAGTGTCTCTCTGGAATAGCGTCATGCCTTTTTCGCTGCGGGTGACCAATAAATTATCAACCTCGATCGATTGCATTAATTCTTTGGCGCGATGATAAAAATCTAACTCATTCGTGGGCTTACCTGCAACGGTCTCAAACTCTGACATATTCGGCGTAAGTAATGTTGCCTTTTTGTATATCGAAAAATCACTACCTTTAGGATCAACCAAAACAGGCAAACTTTTCTGCTTACAATAGCTTAAAAATTCGCTAAGAATAGGCTTTAAGGTGCCCTTATTGTAGTCCGATAAAATGACCGCACTGACTTCTTTAGTGGCAGCAATTGCTTGTTTTAAAAGCTCTTCATGATTGACCTGAGCGAAGCCGTCTTCCGTATCGAGACGAAGCAATTGTTGGTTGCGGCTCATGATGCGCAGCTTGCTAATAGTCTTTACATTGGGAGTAGCAATAAGACGAGAATCCACATCTTTTTTGGCTAGCTCTTGGTGTAATATTTTACCATTTTCATCGTCGCCAATTAAGCCGATAAGTATTGCTTTTGCTCCAAGAGCCGAGACATTAAGCGCAACGTTGGCTGCACCGCCTGGACGATAATAGTTATTTTGAATGTGCACAACAGGCACCGGTGCCTCAGGTGATATGCGTTGAGTATTGCCAGCAATATAACTATCGAGCATGACATCGCCAATAATAAGAACAGAGGATGCTTTTAAAGAGGATAGGTTAATAGTACTTGTCATGTCTGTTATCTGTAACTCGCTGAGATAGTTAATTCACATGTTGATTAAAGTAATCAACGCTACCTGTTAATAGGCTGTTGAGATCAGGCTTAAAAGGTAATTATCTGTACTGATAATAACTCTTTTAGGCTGGTAAATACATTTTGTGGACTTATTTTGTGTAAGCAATTCAAATGTTCTAAAGGGCATTCTCGCTCAAAGCACGGACTGCAATCTAGGTTAAGGTAAAGTATTTTTGCCTGTGTGCTTAAAGGCGGCGTAAATTTGGGGCTGGATGAACCATAAATACCAACAACGGGACAATTTGCGGCGGCGGCTACATGCATTAAACCAGAATCATTACTTATTGCAGCTTTGCAGAAGCCAATTAAATCAATGGCTTCTGCAATAGAGGTTTTGCCGCAGCAGTTGATGATAGTTGATGATTGTTCAGCGGTAGCTGGACCATTAATAATCTTTTTGCCAACAATTATCTCGCCGCTAGCATGATCTTTTTTTGAGCCCATGACCCAAACTTGAAAGCCTTCATCAACAAGTTTTTGTGCAAGCTCTTTGAAATATTTTAATGGCCATTGTTTTGCAGGGCCATATTCTGCGCCAGGAAATAATGCAATTGCCGGTTTTTTGGGGTCTAGGTTGAGTTTCTTTAAACTCGCTTGTTGAGCTTCGACATCGATGCTTAGTTTGGGGTTAATGATTTGAAAAGCACTTTCAGCCGCACTAGCTGTTAAGCCTAATGCAACAAAGCGTTTAACGGTTTGGTTCAGATGCGCTGTATCAAATTCTCGAATATCATTTATTAAGCCAAGGCGTGCTTCTCCTTTAAAACCAGTTCGAATAGCTATCTTGGCAAAAAAAGGCACAAGAGCCGACTTGAATGAGCGGGGCAATATAATGGCGCGCTGGTATTGCCCGCGAAGTGATTTACCTAAGCGATAGCGTTTTTTTAGGCCAAGCTCGCCATGCGCTGTATCTAACACGATTGCTTGCCTAACTTCGGGCATTCTCTGCAAAACAGGAACAGACCAAGCCGGTGCTATCACATCGATATTAACGTTAGGGTTTTGCTGTTTAAGCGTTTTAAAAAGACTTTGAGCCATCACCATGTCGCCGACCCAAGAGGGACCAACAACTAAAATATTATTTTGTGTCGACTGTGCATCGACTGACGGACTATTGCTGAGCTGGTTATCAACCATTACTGTGCATCTAGCCATGTTAAGTAAGCATGCACGCCTGCTTCGACTGTTTGAAAGGTTTTGTTGTAACCCGTTGAATGCAAGTGAGTGACATCTGCCTGAGTAAAGCTTTGATAGGCGCCCTTTAAGTGATCCGGAAAGGGGGTGTATGTTAATGTCCCTTGTTTTTGGTGGATTGCACTATGATAGCTAAGCACTGCTCTAGCAACATCATTGAAGGTTTGCGCGCGACCAGTGCCGCAGTTAAAAATACCCGACACATGAGAATTTTGCATTAGCCATAAATTTAAGTCGACAACGTCATCTATATACACAAAATCTCTTAATTGCTCGCCATCTGCATAACCTTCGTGGCCTTCAAACAGCTTAATGGTATCGCCATTTTTTAGTTGCGTATGTAAATGAGAGGCAACACTCGCCATAGAGCCTTTATGTTGCTCGCGAGGACCGTATACATTGAAATAACGTAACCCAACGATTTGTGTTTTTGGACTATGCAAATGTTTTCTGACGTATTGATCAAACAGAAATTTAGAGTAGCCATAAACATTTAACGGCTTTTCATTTTGGCGTAGCTCTTCAAAATCATCTTGGCTTTGTTGGCCGCCACCATAAACAGATGCCGAAGAAGCGTAGATAAACTGAATTTTTTGTTCTAGGCAAAAATGTAGTAATGTTTTTGAGTATTCATAATTGTTGTTCATCATGAAATGTCCATCCCACTCGGTGGTAGTGGAGCAGGCGCCTTCATGAAAGATACAATCAATTTTGGGTAATGAATTTGCAGCAATACGCTTTAGTAAATCGTCCTTATCGAGATAGTCGGCGATTTCGCAATCGGCAATATTGAGAAATTTTTTGCCATCACTTAACTCATCGACGACAATAATATCCTCGCGGCCAATATTATTGAGTTGTTTAACAATGTTGCTGCCAATAAAGCCGCAGCCGCCAGTAACTATGATCATAATAGTAGACTCTTCCTAAAAACATACGCATGAATTGTGTAATTCGAAGCCTATGAAAGTGATTTGCAACCATTATCACAGATACTCTTTGGATATATCAATATTTAAAGCGACACGGGCCAACTGATTTGCGATATTTGGTGGCTCATTATTTAACGCTCAGCATAAACTTGTGTTAAATACGACGGCTTCATAATAAGTATTCGGGCTGTTTAATTTAACAGTTAAGGCTATGAGCGTGTTTTTAGTTATAATAAGGGCGCTTATCGAGTCAATAATGACGCTTTAAAATGATTAATTGCAGACTAATATATGACAATTTCTTGCCTTGCCATTACTGGTAATAGTGATTTACCAGAAACCCATTTGTTTATTCAGTTGTATCGTGCGGGTGTAGCAATTGAGGTTATGTGTCCAAGCGACGCGCCTAATCTACATTTATTAACTGATGCGAATGTTCCGGTAGTTGAGCTTTCGTTGCTAAGTCGATTCGATAAGGCGGGGACCGCAAAAATTAAAGAACGCTTGGCGTCACGCAAAGTTGACATTATCCATGCCTTTAATAATAGAGCAGTATCTAATGCGCTGATAGCGAGCAGAAAGTACCCTTGTAAATTTATTGCTTATCGAGGTATTGAGGCAAATGTTAGCTATTATGATCCTATGTCTTGGACAACCTATTTGCACCCAAGAGTCGATGTGATTGTATGTGTTGCCGATGCCATTAGACGTTATTTTTGGAATATGAAATTTTTAGGTTTTTCTCTGCCTGTCAAAAAAGCACAAACTATTTATAAAGGCCATGATGTTAGTTGGTATAACGAACCTGCTATTAGTTTGCAAGAATTCGATGTGCCAAAAGATGTATTAACGATAGGGTGTATCGTTAACGATCGTCCCAGAAAAGGGCTAAAGTATTTTATTGCCGCGATCGATTTATTACCCAAAAATTTGCCAATACATTTTATATTTATTGGAGATGTAAAAAATAAAGATTTATTAGCGTCTATCAAGCAAAACCATTATTCAAAGAATATTCACTTATTGGGTGTACAAAAAAAAGCGGCAGCAATTATTAAAAGTTGTGATATTTGTATCTTGCCTGCAATTAAACGCGAGGGCTTACCAAAAGGTATCATTGAAGGCATGATTCAAAATGTTGCGCCTATTGTGACAGACTCAGGCGGTAGCCCAGAATTAATTGAGCATGGCAAATCAGGATTAATTGTACGGTCTGCATCCGCTAGCGATATTGCCGATGCAATTGAGAAATTATATAACGATCGCGAACTGCTAGCCTCGATGAAGAAAAATGCCAAAGCCCGAATAGTCAATGATTTTCACACCAGTAAAACGGTTGAGCAACATCTTGAATTGTACAAAAAATTGGTATCAGGCTAGTTACATCGGCTTCGCTATATTATGTCTCAGTTTTCTTAAAGCTTTTAAGAGCTGCCCAATAAACAATAATAAAAAAAGGATATATGGTTGAGCCGCTATTGTGATCAAACATGGCTTGGGTTAAACCGTAAATAAAATAACTAAGCGGTATTAGACAGCCGCCTAGTGCAATCAATTTTTGATTCGAATTAGCACTGATTTGTTTTGAAAATAATATTTTTGAGAAGAGCCAGAGCGGTACAAGATAAATAGATAAAACACTTAAAAACCCAATTAAGCCTCTAAATGAGAGTGCGGTCAGTAGCTCGTTATGCGCATGACTAAACGCAGATATTTCAGGACTTACCAATCCCTTTTCTATTTGTTGTTGTTTATAGGCTTTATTGCCATATTCGCCAGTTCCAAAAAGTGGCTTTTCTTTAAACGAATATAAAGCACTCTTCCACATCTCAAGCCTTAGTCCGGTTGAAGTGTTTATAAGATCACCAGAAAAATATCGGTCGAAATTACTGTTAACGGCTTTGAGTCGCTCGAGGGTTTGTATGTTTGGGTTGAGTAACATGAACAACGTTAACGCAAAAATTAGCGTTACAACTAACAGTTGCAGGCTAGCTTTAAGCCTTTTTCTATAGCTCCATAGCACTAATAATATAAGCGGGGTTGCCAGCCAGCCGCCTCTTGCTCCGGAAAAAATAAACGCAGAAATGCCAAGAATAGCAGCGAATACACACAATGCGAGTAGGATGTATTTTTTGTGTGCCGAAAAAAAACCCACTGATGCTAATGCTAATAATCCCAACAGTAGTGAGTCGTTGCCATAGGCTATTACTATTTGAAAGCCCGAGGGGCGAGCCATGTCGAGTATAAAATATTGATAAAGAGCTAAAAGGCCTGTGCCTGCGGATCCTATAACTGCTCCATATAAAATATATTCACCTTTAATATTAGCCTTTAACAGTATGATTAATGCTAATGATGCGAATAAAAATCTTGATGGCCTGTCGAGCTCTCGGGTGTGAAAGCCATCAAGTACCACTGAAATAGAAAAAATTAGAAAATAGGATAAAAGAGTAACAATTAATATTTTATCGTCTTTTTCAAATTCCTTAAAATAACTCCATAATTTAGGCAGATAAATCAGAGCGATTATTGATATTAGTGCGGGGCCTATAGAATATCCCGAACTTACCGCTACGCTGAGGGCCGGAATACTAAAAGCAAGCAAGGCTAATAAAAATCTGAAATAGTTGTTCGCAATTAGTTTGTCGTAAAGTGACAAGCCCTGAAGCGAGAGACCATGGGTGTTAGAATTAGAAATGCTACCTTGCTCCGTTTAAGATTCAACAAGTTTGTATTCAATGCGGAACGCATTTTAGAATACTTTTAGGCAAAAAAACTATAAAATCACTAAATTTGCAACATTTGGTTGAAATATGAACATACTAGTTACCGGTGCAGCGGGTTTTGTTGGCGCTCATGTTACGCTTGAATTGCTTCTGAGAGGCAATGACGTAATCGGCATCGACAATTTGAATGACTATTACGATGTCGCTCTCAAAGAATCTCGCCTAAAGTATATTAATAGTCAAATGGCTAACAAAGCGGATGATAAAAGTAGTGCTAGTTATGGCTTGTTGACTTTTTTGCAGCTTGATATTGCAAACTTGGTATCCCTTCAGCAAGTATTTGATGAGCATAAAATTGATAGAGTGGTCAATTTAGCTGCTCAGGCAGGTGTGCGCTACTCGCTTGAAAACCCACATGCATATATTCAGAGTAATATTGTTGGCTTTACCAATATTTTAGAATGTTGTCGTCATCATAAAGTTGAGCATCTTGTCTATGCATCATCAAGCTCAGTTTATGGCGCCAATGAGTCGATGCCTTTTTCGGTTAAAGATAACGTCGACCATCCGCTGTCACTTTATGCAGCGACAAAAAAATCGAATGAGTTGATGGCTCACACCTATAGTCATCTATACGGTTTGCCAACTACCGGTCTACGATTTTTTACGGTATACGGCCCCTGGGGTCGCCCAGATATGTCACCATTCTTATTTGTGAGTGCAATTTCGAAGGGCTTGCCTATAAAAGTATTTAATTATGGCAAGCATCGTCGAGATTTTACCTACATAGATGATATCGTCACTGGCGTTTTAGGGGTGCTAGATCAGCCTGCTAAAAGTGATGAGTCTTGGTCTGGAAGGTCACCAAAGCCTAATACCAGCAAAGCGCCTTACCGTCTGTATAATATTGGCAATAGCGAACCCGTAGAGCTGATGGATTTTATTGCGGCAATAGAAGATGCGCTTGGCAAAAAGGCCCAAAAAGAAATGTTACCCATGCAGCCAGGTGATGTACCGGATACTTATGCGGATGTCTCAGAGCTAGTAGATGCGATTGCCTACAAACCTAAAATGAATATTTACCAAGGTGTTAAGCATTATGTGGATTGGTATCGTAGCTATTATTCTTCATAAGCTTAGCTTGCAAAAAGTAATTTAAATTTAAGAATTCCCAATAAAGATTAAGCAGAACTTATGTCTGAACAAGATTATGCCAGCTCATTTACGCTTTATAAGCGCCTACTAACGTATCTTAAATATCACTGGGTGATGTTTGTTTTGGGCGTATTGGGCCTTGCCGTATTTGCTTATAGTCAAACAGCTTTAGCGACGGTTATGGGGGATTTAGTCGATGCTATTAATGCACAGGATAAATCGGCAAGGATCACGATTCCTCTTACGTTAATGATAATTTTTTGTTATCGCGGGGTAGGTACTTTTGTTGGAGACTATTGTTTTGCAAAAGTAGCTTTTGGTATTGTTCATATTTTGCGCCTAGAGCTTTTCAATAAATTAATTGTAATGCCTAACCGTTATTTTGATGAAAATAGTTCGGGTGAAATGATGTCGCGAATTACTTTTAATACGCTTCAAGTAACTCAGGCAGTAACCGATGCGGTTAAAACAATGGTTCGCGAAGGCTTAACAGTTATTGCATTGATGACTTATTTGTTTTGGATTAATTGGCAGTTAACCTTAATTTTTATTGCGGTTTCTCCGTTCATTATTTTTATCTCTATTAAAATTAGTAAACGTCTACGTAAACTGAGTAGTCGCATTCAGGGAGGTATGGCCGATATTTCTCATGTCTGTTCTGAAATGATCAATAATTTTAAAGTCGTAAGAATTTTTACGGCAGAAGAATATGAAAGAATTCGATTTAAACAAATTAGTGAAAATAGTTTAAAGCAAAATTTAAAATCAGTGTTAACGGCTTCAATTGGTACGCCTATATTGCAATTGTTTGCTGCAGTCGCATTAGCGTTAATTATGTTTTTAGCGTTAACATTTTTTGAAGCCGGCTCGGCTGGAACGCTGATCACCTATCTCACTGCCGCAGGTATTATTCCTCGTGCGGTGAAGCAGTTGGCAAATGTAATGAATAATATTCAAAAAGGAGTCGCCGCTGCTGATAGTATTTTTCAATTATTAGATGAAAAAGCTGAAGCCGATGACGGCACTTATTCTGTGGAGCGTGTTAAAGGTCATATAGAATTTAAGCATATTGATTTTTCTTATGACAATAGTAAAAACGTACTTGAGGATTTTAATGTCAAGGTTAATGCTGGCGAAACAGTTGCTTTTGTTGGCCGCTCAGGCAGTGGTAAAACTACCTTGGTGGGATTGTTGCCGCGTTTTTATTCGGGTTATACGGGTGAGATTTTATTAGATAGTGTGTCTATTAGCGATTACACTTTAGCCTCTTTAAGACATCAAATTTCATTTGTGGGCCAAAACGTAACGTTATTTAACGATACTATTGAAAACAATATTGCCTACGGTAATGGATCCATAAGTCTTGATGAAGTTATTGATGCCGCTAAAAAAGCATCGGCATGGGAATTTATTAAAGATCTCCCTGCTGGAATCGAGACCATGATTGGTGAAGATGGTACGCGCTTATCGGGTGGTCAGCGTCAACGCTTAGCCATAGCGCGAGCACTCCTAAAAAATGCACCTATCTTAATTTTAGATGAAGCTACATCTGCATTAGATAATGAGTCAGAACGTAATATTCAAGTTGAGCTAGAAACTTTAATGCAAGGCAAAACAACACTTGTAGTGGCGCATCGTTTATCGACTATTGAAAAAGCAGATAAAATCATTGTAATGGATCACGGCAAAATTGTTGAGCAAGGTAGTCATAAAGAGTTGCTCGATAAAAAAGGTTATTACTTTCAGCTGCACTCAAATAATTTCGACTCTTAACAATGTCTCTAAATACTAATTATAAAGGCAAAATATTATATGGCTTATATAATATTGTTTGGCTGTTAATTTTATTACCCGTTGCCGCAGTTATTTTCTGGCGCTATCGACAATATTCATTACATAACAATCGCTTCGGTGAACGCCTTACTTTTTATAATAATAAAATTCAGCCCGCGAAAATATGGTTGCATACAGCATCTGTAGGTGAGGTTAATGCAGCGTTACCTCTTTTGCGTGAATTAATATCAATATATGGGACAAGCGCCATACTGGTGACAACTACAACTCCTACCGGTGAGGCAGTATTAAAAAAAGCGTTGGGGAAAAGTGTTAACCACTGTTACTTGCCCTTTGATCATTGCCTGTTAATGAGACGCTTTCTTGATAAGTTCAAGCTGAAGACGGTTATTTTATTTGAAACAGAAATATGGCCTTCGTTGATAGTTGAGGCTTGTCATCGTAATGCAAAGATTATTTTGATTAATGCTCGAATGTCAGAAAAATCAAAACAAAAATATCTTCAATTGCAATCACTTACCCGTTTTGTATTTAGCAAAGTATCGTTAGTGGTGGCGCAAACAAAAATAGAGGCTGATCATTTTAAAGAATTAGGCGCCGCAACTTGCGAAGTCTCCGATAGTCTTAAGTTTGCAATCAATGTAGATGAAAGTTTGAAAGAAAAGTTAATAAAAATAAAAAACAATTGGCTAGCATCAACAAATAATAAAAAAATAATTATAGCCGCTAGTACGCACCCTAAAGAAGAAGATATTATTCTTCAGGCATTTAAGCAGTTACAAAAAGTGGGTTTAAATGTATTGCTGATTTTAGTGCCTCGACATGTTGAGCGTAGTGATGATGTTAAAAATCTATGTGTAGAGAAAAAATTATCGGTAATGACTTACCGAGAGGATACGTTGCCGGATGCAAGCATAGACATCGTTCTGGTTGATGTTGTAGGTAAGCTATTTGAATTGTTTGGTTTGGCAAATATTGCGATTATGGGCGGGACATTTATCAAGCATGGCGGTCAAAATTTTTTAGAGCCGGCTGTATGGAGCCTGCCTATTGTGAGTGGAAAAAGTGATTATAATTTTTCCGGGATAGCTAGTGGCCTAATAGAAAGTGCAGCGCTTACACAAGTCGATGACATCGAATCATTAACCAATGTATTGAAAAATTTATTATTAAACGAGTCTTTGGCAAAAAAACAGGGTGCGGCGGCAATGCAATATAGCTTAAAAAATATTGAAGCAGCTAACAAGATGATGTCAATAATAGAACCACTGTTGCCTAACAAGTAATGTTAGGCAACACTCTTAATTAATTTCTACTAGCCAACTATCTAATTCCTTAAGATGCACTTCACTTAGCGTGCCAGCGGCTTGTTTTAACTCAAGTGTATTAATGATGTAGTTGTAAACAGTTGTATAGTAGTCGCGTTGCGCTTGAAATAAATTACGCTGTGCATTAACAACATCAACAATATCGCGAGTACCTGCATCATATCCTGCTTGTGTTGCTTGTAACGCACTTTGGTTAGAAACAATCGCCTGCTTTCTCGCGTTTATTTGTGCAATATCGTTGTTGACTTGTAAAAACACTGAGCGCGTTGTTTGTATGGTGTTGCGCTGAGTCAGCAGAAACTGTTCGCGCGCAAGCAGCTGATTTTGTGCTGCCTGCCGTTCTCTTGCGGTTAAACTTCCGCCATTATAAATTGGAATTCGCAAATTTAGGCTTGCGCTAATCTGATCAGTTTCTGTTTGACGCGAGGTTGATCCGCTTGAGCGATCGGAGTCATCAAAATTATAATTAAGTGAGCCTGTTAATTCGGGATAGCGATCAGCTTTTGCCGACTTTGCATCAAACACTGCCGCATCAGCATTTAGTTTGCTAACTTGTAATAATAAATTATCTGTTTGAGCGGCATTAATCCATACCTGTTTATCATTAGGTGAGGGCGGACTGGCAGCAAAGTTATCTTTTAGTGTTGCAAGGCGATCATGGCTGCGACCGGTTAAAATCGTCAAGGCCTCAAATTGAATGCCAACGTTAGTTTCTGTGCTCAAGCGATTAGCAAAAGCACTATCATAGGCGGCCTGCGCCTCATGCACATCGTTGATAGAGATAAGTCCAACCTCGTAGCGCTGACGAGTTTGTTCAAGCTGAGTCTTTAGAGCCTTCTCCTCGGCTTGCGAAGTTTTAAACTGATCGATAGCACCTAGTACATCAAAATAAGCTTGTGCGGTACGTATGATAAGTGATTGTTTGTCTGCGGCTAGCTGAAATTCAGCCGCAGTACCTTGTATTTTACCGCTGCGGTAGGTGTTTAATGCGCTAAAATTAATCAGTGCTTGATCAAGTGATACAGAATAGGCGATGCCATCTGTTGTTGCCGAACCATCGTCATTAAAAAGTGAGGGATTAGAGGCTGAGGTTGTCGTAGTTGTGTCTGTCTCAGCCGTACCGTAGGATGCATTGCCTGATATTTGTGGGCGTAAGTTGCTGCGAGTAATTGCACCGATTTCTTTGTTTGCATTAAATCGAGCGATGTCAGCTTGGTACTGTAAGTCGTTTGTCTTAGCTAGCTCGTATATTTGCGTTAACGTTTGGCTATGTGCTGCCTGATTGTTTAAAAGGCAAAATGCGGTAATAGCGTAAAACGTAAAATTGAATTTCATAAGTTTTTACATATTGGTAGTGAAATTGGTAACATTTTCAGTGTTATAGGGCAGAGTTTATCTTTTTACGTAGTACCCGTCGATACTTGATTAATCATAGGTTAAATAAATGTCCTCAAAAAATCCCCAGAGACCCTCTTTTAAAAATAAAGATGTGGAGGTAGTTGGCCGAGATATTGTATATCAGGGTTTCTTTAAAATGAAAAAGATGCACTTACGCCATCGTTTATTTGATGGTGGCTGGACACCTACTTTTACACGAGAGATTTTTGTTCGAGGTCAAGCAGTAGCGGCCGTAATGTATGATCCCAATAAACAACTCATTGGTCTGATTGAACAATTTAGGGTGGGGGCATTAAGTAAAGATGCTTTGGACGAGATCGCTTTAGTAGGGGCGGCATCAGATGAGTCTGTTGAAGATAGTCCATGGTTATATGAAGTTGTGGCGGGGATGACAGAGTCGGGAGAGTCGCCAGAAGATGTGATTTTACGCGAGCTAGCTGAAGAAGCTGGTATGGTGCCCAATAAACTTTTGCCGATTTGCCAATATTTTACTAGTCCAGGTGGGACTGATGAGGCATTAGTGTTATTTTGTGCCGTGGGTGACTTAACGCAAGTTGAAGGTGTTCACGGCTTGGCTGATGAACATGAAGATATTCGAGTGCTTATTTTGCCCGAGCAAGAGGTCTTTGAGAATTTATATGATGGGCGTTTTAACAATGCGGCCACGCTGATTTGCTTGCAATGGCTTTTTATAAATCGAGATAAAATTAGTTGTTAATACAATGAGTTAAATTATTGATCTAAATAATTGCTTTTAATCTTTATGAACGATGTCAAATAACAAAAGCGACGAATAATGACAGCGAACTTAGTGTATAAACACATTAACAGTCGCTTTTAAAGTTGCACCAACTTAAAAATATGATCAAGAAATCAAAACTATGATGGATAGACTTAAATCTCGATATATTGTTGATTTACCAAAGCATCTTGCTGTTTGTGAAGGTAATTACCATCGCTTATTACAGTTAATGCCTAACTTGCAAAAAGACCCGAATCAAGTGATAACTAAGTCGCAACAAGGTCAAGATGATGCATCATCACAGCAATGGCAATATTCCATGAGTGGCTTTAATGACGATTTTAAAAACAAAGGCCTCGAGTTAAGCATTGTTGTTTCTGAAATCGCAAAATATACAACAATGCTAAATGTCCGAGTTACTCCGAGTGCATTATCATCCGGTGATAAAGACATTGTTGAGAATATAAATGCTAATGCCGACAATAATTTGCTAGCGACGTTAGTATCATATTCGCTAGATATAAGGTTATATCACGATGCTCAATTAGCAGAGGTCGTGTCGTCTGTTGGGTGTCGTCAATTGGCAGCGCGTAACGACTATCCAAATCAAAAGATGCATCAATGCGATGAAAAGTCACAACTTAACCAGTTTTTGGGTGAGCTGATCTCATTTTGTCTTATTAAAGGACGAGTTGCTTATAATATTGTGAGTGCTTAGATCTCAATCTCATGAAATTAGCAAATAAAGTTAATATATAAAGCGTCTAGATTAGAACTGTTACGTTTTATTGTGTCAGTATTTGTTTTATGATTTGCATTTTAAGATTAATGATATTCAATAGTTTCGCCATCCAAATGGCTTGTTAATGGTAATAGATAGCTAAGCCTCATATTATGAATCATGCCAAGTTCAATAAAATGTGCGTTAAAAATAACGATTGCCGGATATGATTAATTTAATTCAGATAACAGATAGCCACCTAGGCCTCAATGACGGAGATACACTGTTATCGATGAATCCCGATGATAGTCTCAAGCATGTATTAAAATTGGTTAAGCAGCAGCAGCCAAAAATTGATCTTTTGCTCGCGACAGGGGATATCGTTAATGAACATGGCGTGTCCGTCTATCAGCGTTTTGTAGGCCTAGTGTCAACGTATTTGCCAGCGCAAATGGCATGGCTGCCGGGGAATCATGACAATTTAGAAATGATGGAAGCCGTCATTAAAGAATCTTCAAACCAAGTCATTGTTAAGAGTGGTTGGGCAATTATTTTATTGGATTCTCATGTTGTGGGTGAGACTCATGGAAACTTTTCTGATCTGGCGCTGAGTTATTTATCGAGCGCTGTAGAGCAGCATCAAGACAAGCATATACTTATCAGCTTTCACCATCAGCCAGTTCCCATTGGAAGTAAGTGGATGGATCGTTATATTATTCAAAATGCTCATGCATTTTGGCAGGCAATTGATGGCCATAAAAACATTAAAGCAATCTTATGGGGGCACGTTCATCAAGAATTTGATGAGCATTATAAAGGCATCCAACTACTATCTGCCCCCTCTACTTGCATACAATTCACGCCAAATAATGATGAGTTTGCTGTGGAAGATACTATGCCCGGTTATCGTTGGTTAGAATTATATGATGATGGTGATTTTAAAACAGGTGTAGAGCGAGTTGAATATCGAGATTATGGGATCGATTTTACATCGCATGGTTACTAGTCAAGTATTATCGAATAACCTTTAATACATACTATGAGTGCGCTCATAGATAATAATCTGGTAGCCAAGTGAGCGAGCCTTAGATACAATTTCGCCAATGGCATCACTCCTTTATATTCATGGTTTTTTAAGCTCTCCAATGTCTGCAAAAGCGCAACAAATGCAGCTATGGCTTAAACAATACCGACCAGATATTGCATATTATTGTCCCCAGTTGCCGCCTTATCCTCAACAGTGCGCCAATATCCTCGATGATCTCATTATCGTCATTAAGAAAAGCAATCAGCCAATATATCTGATGGGAAGTTCTTTGGGAGGTTTCTGGGCAACATGGCTAGCCGAGCGTTATGGCTTGCAGGCTGTGTTAATTAATCCTGCTGTGGATATTGAAAAACTAATGCCAAGCTATTTAAAGGTAGAATTGAAAAATTACCATAACGCCGATACCTATCGTATTGACGAACAAGATTTTGAAGATCTGTTATCTTATAAAGTAGTTAGGCTAAACAATGTAAAAAATTATTGGTTACTGGCACAAACAGGGGACGAAACTCTCGATTATCGTTTAGCTGAAAAGCACTATAAGGGTTGTCATCACACCATAGAGCAAGGTGGTGATCATAGTTTTCAAGATTTCGAGCGTTTTATTCCGCAAGCAATAAATTTTTTTGAGAATAAACCTATTAATATTCCTACATCGATATAATATTTTAGCTAAGACTAAAATGCAGTTATTACTTAAACCCAAGTGAGAAAATTTTAAAGGTACTTAAGGTTATTAAAATATATAAAAGGTAGATGGTTAAGCAGCAAAGATTTGATTGACCGAACGATTTATTTCCCTCGTTATCATTTTATGAGGTAAATTAGTAAAAAAGATAATTCTTGCGATGGCCACAGTAATTAAGTTTTATAAAAGCAGATAAATAATAACAAGCAGGTAATGAATGAGCAATTATACCGCAGAAGACATTGAAGTATTAACCGGCCTAGATCCAGTTAAAAAACGTCCCGGTATGTATACCGAGACAACCCGACCCAATCATTTAGCGCAAGAAATTATCGACAATAGTGTTGATGAAGCTTTGGCTGGTCATGCAAAAACTATCGATGTGATTTTACATAAAGACCAATCAGTTACTGTTAGTGACGATGGCCGTGGTATGCCTGTCGATATGCATCCCGAGCAAAAAAAACCAGGGGTAGAAGTTATCTTGTCTACGCTTCATGCGGGAGGTAAGTTTTCGAATAAAAATTATGAATTTTCTGGTGGTCTTCACGGCGTTGGCGTTAGTGTTGTTAATGCCTTGTCTAAAAAATTAACGGTGACTATCAAACGAGATGGAATAGTTTATGAAATTGGTTTTGCTCACGGTGACGTCACCCAACCATTAAAAGAAATAGATACTTGTGGTCGGCGCAATACAGGTACTGCTGTACACTTTTCTCCTGAGCCTAGTTATTTTGATTCGCCTAAGTTTTCTGTTTCGCGTCTGCGTCACGTATTACGTGCAAAAGCAGTTTTGTGTCCAGGCCTCAAAGTAACCTTCAAAGACGAAATTAGTGGCGAAAGTGAAGAATGGTTTTATGAGGATGGCTTAAAAGATTATTTGATAGCGGCTACTCAAGGGTGGGAGTTGTTACCGACAGATCCTTTTACAGGATCTTTTAAAGCTAGCTCGGGCGGTGTTGATTGGGCCTTGCAATGGTTGCCTGAAGGTGGCGAGGTTACACAAGAAAGTTACGTCAATTTAATTCCAACCTCTCAAGGCGGTACGCATGTTAATGGTCTTCGTACCGGTCTTTTAGATGCTATGCGAGAGTATTGCGAGTTCAGAAATTTATTGCCGCGCGGAATAAAGCTAGCCCCCGATGATATTTGGGCCAATTGCTGTTATATACTCAGCTCTAAATTATCCGATCCTCAGTTTTCAGGACAAACAAAAGAGCGACTATCTTCGAGAGAAGCCGCTGCATTTGTCTCTGGTATTGTAAAAGATGCTTTTAGTTTATGGCTTAATCAGCACACAGAAGAGGGTGATGCGCTTGCTGATTATTGTATTGGTAATGCACAAAAGCGCGTACGTAGTAGTAAAAAAGTTGCACGTAAAAAAATTACTCAGGGTCCACAATTACCGGGTAAATTAGCAGATTGTTCGAGCGCCGAACCAGAGCGTTCCGAAATATTTTTAGTCGAGGGTGATTCAGCCGGTGGCTCTGCAAAACAAGCACGCAATCGAGAGTTTCAGGCAATTATGCCGCTACGTGGAAAAATATTAAATACCTGGGAAGTCGACAGTAGTGAAATCTTAGCGAGCCAAGAAGTACATGATATATCTGTCGCTTTAGGTATAGATCCCGCTGTCGATAATTTAGAAAAATTGCGTTATCACAAAGTATGTATCCTTGCAGATGCGGATTCTGATGGCTTGCATATTGCGACATTATTATGCGCATTATTTTTGCGACACTTTCCAGCGCTCGTAAAAAACGGTCATGTTTATGTTGCTATGCCACCGCTTTATCGTATCGACATCGGCAACGATGTCTACTACGCATTAGATGAAAGCGAAAAACAAGGCGTGTTAGATCGCTTAGAGGCTGAAGGCAAAAAAGGTAAAGTTAATATTCAGCGCTTTAAAGGTTTGGGTGAAATGAATCCGCTTCAGCTGCGAGAGACAACGATGGATCCTGATACACGAAGACTAGTTGCATTAACATTAAGCGCAGATGATGGCGCTCATCAAATGTTAGATATGTTGCTAGCAAAAAAACGTGCGGGAGATAGAAAAGCATGGTTAGAGAACAGTGGCAATTTAGCTGAAATTATCTAGTTTTGTGTCAATTTGAGCATAAGTTTATAAAATTGTAGGATAAGTCTGTAAAAATTGTAGGATAAGTTTATAAATTTTTATTGATATAAATTTTTAGAGTTGAACCGTTAGGTAATCTAAAATATTTTTTATGGTTGGATTTGTTTTGAGGTACCCATATTTTATAAACAATAATGCAATAACAGTTCAGTCTGATTCAGAGCTTAATGATTACTTTAGGTATTCCTTGAGTATACCTTTCAATAAAAATGGCCATAATAAATATGTGGTCGTAATGATGAATCCAAGCACGGCAGGCTCGAATGAATCAGATAAAACTATTGATAGAGTTGTCAATTATTTAGAAAAAAACAACTTAGATGTGTCTAAAGTTTCTATAGTAAACTTATATGCGAAGAGAGAAACATATTCAAAATATTTAGAATTAAATAATAATAAGCATCAAAAAAATATTAGCATTATAAAATTTCTGTTGTCTAGTAGTGATCAAGTATTACTTGGATGGGGAGAGCCTAAAAGCACAAATCAAGAAAAACTTCATAAGATGCGTTATCATCACATAGCGTTGGAAGTTCTAGAAATATGTTTGAGTTTGAATGTGAAGCCTAAAATTGTTGAATCTTTAGTGGATGGTTTATACCCGCGTCATCTTGGTCGTATTGGATATACAGATAATCTTTTTGATCTCGATCTTAAGAAGCATATAAGCACATTGAAAGATCGAATAAAAAAAATGAAAAAAGATATTCTTGACTGATCTGGCTGAGTTTAACTGCTTAAAAAGTTTATGCAAATCAGAAGGCGAATATTACGAAGTAAGTCTAGCAGTATTATTGTGGCAATAGGTTAATGCAATCTGATAAGGCTTTCTTGGCGCGATATCAATACAGACTCCTTCTCTTATAATTATTGATAATAACCACTTAGGATATAATGCATATCGATTTAGAGAATATCGTATTTAAGCTTGTATTAAAAAGCATCATGAACTCTGAAGTTCATGGATACATATTAGCAATCAATCTATTTCCATAATAAGATTTATTCATGAACAGGTGTTAAAAATCGACAAATCATATCAAACCAGAATAGATATTACAGGGCTAAAAGCAGCATTTAATATCTTAGATAAGTGGGAATGTTCACCAGAACAATCAATACTTATTCTAGGTATGGAAAAATCAGTCTACGATGATTGTCGCAAAGATATCAACAAGGCCAGTCTCTCGGATGAGCAGCTAAAGAGAGTTAGCTATATTCTTAATATACATGCTACTTTAAGGATGCTCTTTGATAACCCTGAAAATGTTTACGGTTTCATGGGGATGAATAACCTCAATGCTTTTTTTGATGGACGTAAGCCCATTGATATTGCTGCTGCGGGGCATTTAGATGATCTTAGTGACACATTTAAGCAAATCGATTCTTTAAATAAATAATATCAATAATGCATTAAATGAATATTGGCAAAAGTGGTCAACTTTGGCGTACTAAGACACTATAAATTGGCAAAAGCGACCAAATTATAGTGTCAAGAACATACTCTAAGTGTAGCCATAAGATGTCGTAAATATGAACCCATAAGTTGTCGTTAGGTGTTTCTCTATAAAATATTGTGTCTATGCAGGTCATTTATAGTGACAACAACAATTGCATTGATATTTTAATATCATTTGCCTAGATCACCCACTTACAAGTTTCCCTAAGTCTTTTCTTTGTTCTTCCGAATGAAACTCGGATAAATATCCGTTCATGGAATTGGCTACTCTATTTACAACCTCGCTATCTGTTGAGATAAAGCCAATCGGTAAGGCCACTCGGTAATGTTCTGGTAAATGAAGGTAGTATGTTACGGCAACCAAGCGAGATTCAAGTAAAATCACCTCTACATGTCCCTTATGATAGCCCTCCACATAGCCAGACAAAAACTCTTCAATATACTTGAACTCGTGTAACCAAGTCTTTTTTTGTCTTAAATCACGATCATCATTCAACGGTAAGAGAAATTGCGGGTCATAAAGTGGCTTTGCTTTTTTACCTGTAGTCTTTTGGCCTTCGAGGATTTCATTGAAGCAACGCAACACCTGGTCACTTTTCCCCCAGCAATAGTCACTTGGCGCTAACCACTTAAAATCTGCAACACCATTTTGATGCTGTGAGATCAATTTTTTCTTCTCAACCTCTAAGAGATTGGTAAAAGCCAGCCAATTTTCCTCACTATATAATGAACCCAAGAGTGGTATGTATCGACCACTGTTCGACTCATCACTTGCCTTCAACTCAATAAACTTATCAACATTAAATCCTGACAATGAAAAGAGTCCGCTTGTGTGCATATCGCCCAATGATTCTATTGCGCTTAGAATTTCATGGTAGTTATTACTGTGCCTAGTCTTATGCAAATGCTCAGTAATTAAACCATGGGCTTCACTCGAATCTTTCAGAGATTCAAAGTCCTCGCTTTCAACAGCATTTCCATCTAAGTCTAGTTGAAATTTCAACTTTAAACGAAGCGGGTCTTGCCCCATAGGATTCAGCGACTCCACCTTATAAATATTGGGCTTTCCGCCTTTTTCATCCTTAAGATGTTCCATAAAGCCATCTTCAATAAAGTCTTGGAAATGACGCTGAAACGCTTTCGAAATCAATTTATCACGATTTGCAGTTTTTTGGCTCATGACCTCTAAGCGGCAACCGAAGCCCCACTCTTTAGGTAGCCTCTTGTTCTGAGTCGATACACAACTCAAAGATGTCAACTCAAAACCCAAGTGACTGCCCGAGGTCCTTAGCTCGGAGACATTTAATGAACTGCCTAGCGAGTCAAAGTAGCTACTACTTTTTTCTGTAAGCTCAACTTGATTATGGTCGTTATACTTTAACTCTTCACGGTTTAACAAGTCAGATAAAGCTTCTTTGGCCTCTCGTTCATTCAACCCCATGTAGTGCGCTATTTGCTTAGGAGACATAGGCCCTAGCTGAACTAGTCGTAAAATAAACTCACGAATGAACGACAAACCTTGCTTAGTCGTAAATGAAAATCGAATGTTGTATCGATAACTGGGCAATATGAAATCCAGTTCATTAAAGGTAATTTTTAAATTTTCCATCATTATTTACCCACCATTGGCAGTTTCAGGGTATCCACAATTGCGTAATTACCATCTTTCGCTGCACTACGTTCCTCCACATACTCCAGTACACGACCTAATGGCATTGCATGGTTTTTACCGCGCCACATGTTGCTATTACCCACAATAACGAGCCGATCCATAGCGCGCGATAAAGCCACGTTTATACGATTTGGTGAACGTAAAAACCCCGTAGATTGGTCACCAACACTTCGCGTTATCGAAACAATAACAATGCGATTTTCCTTTCCTTGATAGCTATCAACCGTATCGATACGTACCAGTGACTTAAAGGTTTCATCCCAATGAAGCTCGACAAACTTACGACGCAGACGCTTTTTCTGCTCGGCGTACATACAAATCACGCCAATAGCAGGTTCATTTCCATCGACAACCCCAAGTAAAGACGCCAATAAGTCTTCGTTTGATTCCATCTGTTTTAGCAGTTTAATAATTGCATCGACTTCAGCGTTATTGGCAATACTACTGCTTTTAGGGTCTTTCTGATGATGGGCTGCTTTACCCTGCGGCGATGTGTCTAACCATGAAACAAAGTTACCCATGGCATTAGGTAAGCCTTCGTAAATATCCGGGATTTTACGGCTGCCTGTCTTCAATTCGCCTTTGTAAAAGCAATCAGAAACAAGGCTGCCAATCGGCTCTGCCATGCGATACTGCATTAAAAGCTTTGCCCCAGATTTATTCCCATATTCAGATTCAAAAACACGTGCAAAATCGGATCGTAGTAACTCATCTAAATCGATGTCATCAGATAGGACTCCTAGCTTTCTTGCTAGGGCTCTTTTGGGGGGAGTGGTGTAAAGCGGAGGCAATTGATGGTGGTCGCCCACCAACAATATTCGTTTGCCTGCTTGCATAGCGATAGCCAACTCACTGGCTATTGAGCGAGCTGCCTCATCGATAATCACCCAGTCATATTGATTTTGGCTGATACCAATGTGTCGCTGCCCTATGCCCACACAGGTACCCGTTACCAACTGTCGCGAACGAGCAAAGAACTCGTCATAATTAACGCGTTCACTCTCGAGAACTTCAAGCATATCTCTTGATATTTTACACAGTGCCTTGGCACGTAAACTCTCATTTGGGGTGACCGCGTAAGAAGAGGTCAAGCAGTTCCAAAGTTTGGTCGGTAGCTCGTTTAAAGAGCTGGACGATATATCAAAACTCAACAGCATTAGCGCTTGGCTGTGTACATGCTCATACAGGCCTTTGTAGGTTTTTCTTAGGTCTTTAACATCATCTGCATTGGTATCCTTTGCATCTATCGAAGCCTGCAAGGCGATCAAGTTATCGACTTGCCTGATAACCGTCAGCTCCAACTTACTGGCATCCATTAAAAAGGCCTTATCTAAACCTAAGGACTGACTCAAGCCTGCAATTCTAGAGCTCGATTCCGCAATAAAAAGGGCTCGTCGCTCGTCGATCAAAGATTGTGAATAGACGTCTTTCAGACCATCAGAAACATTGGTGTCGCGGTTACTAAAGCGCACAACATCTAAAGGCGTTTTTAGATGTAAGCAGTGTTTACGGACACGTTCGGCTGCAGTATTAACCGCTTCGTG
>JAWUWW010000050.1:0-127755 GCA_034111645.1 Cellvibrionaceae bacterium | reverse complement strand
TGCGTTTTTGAGAAAAGTATTTAGGGTTAAGGCTTTGCTTAAGACAGAATTGCGTTTGAGTCAAACCGCTTTGCTCAAATGCTATGAATAAAGCGGGCCAATCGTATTTGCGATAAGGTTTCATCAGCACCTCCTTAAAATCGAAGGCTTGACTTTCTTGTAATAATGATGGCTATACTAGGGGGGGGCTGGATTGGCGTTTACACAATAAGATTAAGTTAACGCCCAAACAGCCGTTTTATCGTACTAAGCCTACCTCACCAAATATTTCCTAAGCGATCACTCGATAATGCGTTCAGTTAGTTGCTGAATAACTAAACTACACCATACATATTGAATCTAACTGATTTCATTAGTGTATTAAAGATACATTTTATTCTAGATCCATCTTTCAATCTTAAAAAGTCATATTCTGCTGTTGAAATAAAACCCAATTTATAAACCATTTATGTACAAATTGGTATGACATTTATAAAGAACACTTTTTCATTAACCTCTAAAATCAAATCTAGAAGATTTAAGAGAATTAGCCAATTGTATGAAAAATAGTTGAATATTAGGCAATTTAAACTATCTTGTTAAGTTAGGTCATATTTCTAAAAACAAACTAGTAGCCCAACAAACATATGAAAATACAAAATAAACTTATTTTAGGCGCCAGCTTACTCATTGTAACGGGGTTAATTTGTATCTCTGTAGTTTTGAGTTACATCAGCTCCCAGCAATCAAAATTAGCATTAGAAGAAGCTAACATTGAGAAGCTTAACGCCATTAAGAATTCTACAGCCGCACAGATTCTTACTTATTATGAGCGAATCGCTCAGCAAATATCAAGCTTATCCAATGATCAAGCAATTATCAAAGCAACAAAGCAGCTTCGATTTTCTTATAGCAACTATGAGTCTAGTGATGACGTCGAAAAACAAAAGGCATCTGTTAGCGACTACTATAACAATATATTTTTAAAAGAATTTCAGAAATTAAACCCCAATAAAAATATAGAGTTGAATGACTTAGTTAATCAACTCAGCCAAAATAGTTTAGCGCTTCAGCATGAATATATTGCCAAAAACAAATATCCATTCCATGAAAAATATAAACTCTTAAATGATGGCAGGTTTAATGCGTATGCGTCTGCTCATCAAACTGTTCATGAAATATTTACAAATTTTCTAGCACAATTTGGTTACGATGATATTTTTGTAATTGATGCAAAAAAAGGCGATGCCATGTATTCAGTCAATAAAAATATTGACTATGCCGTTTCATTAAAAGATGGTTATTTTGCAAATACCGGTTTAGGTCTGGCTTACAGAGAAGCTTTAAAAATAAAATCCGATCAACTTAATAAAGTTTATCTCAGCGACTTTAGCTTTTATATGCCCTCTTTTGATGAACCTGAACTCTTTGTTTCCAAACCAATTTATGATGGTAAAAATATATCTGGCATTTTGATTTTTAAATTGTCGTCTTCCAAAATTAACCAAATAATTAATTACCGAAATGATTGGGTGAAAAATGGTTTAGGCAAAACGGGACAGACTTTTTTAGTAGGTTCTGATGGATTAATGCGCAGCAATAGCAGAATACTCGAAGAGAATAGCGAGCAATATGAAAACCTATTAATAAAACAAAATATAGATCAACAAGCCTTAGAATCCATAAAAAATCATGCTACTAGTATTCTTTTACACCCAGTAAAAACTATTGCAGCCGATGCGGCATTGGCAGGTAAAGAAGGCACCGTTCGCTTTCAAAACTATACCGGAGATGAAGTATTATCAAGTTACTCACCGATTACAGTATTTGATAACCAATGGGCAATTATAAGCCAAATAAATTATAAAGAAGCAACTCAGGCAGCTGCTGCATTATCTAAAGAATTAACCTATAGCTCAATTATTACAGCACTTATTGTTATTGTAGCTAGTGTTTTTGCAACGCTTCTATTTTCAAGAAGCCTAGTAGCTCCGATAAATAAAACTGTTGAAGTAATGAAGGATATCGCTCAAGGCGAAGGTGATTTGACTGCTCGGCTTGACGAGACACGCAATGATGAAATTGGCGAACTCGCTAAATGGTTTAATACTTTCACTAAAAAAGTGCAGTCGGTTATTCTTGATATAAAACAAGAGGCTATTCAATTAGAGAACACTTCACAGCAGATGAAAAATATTTCTACCGAGAACTCAAAAGGTGCAACACATCAACAGCAAACAATTAAAAAAGTTACTATTTCTATGAATGAAATTAGTGCACTAGCTGAAAACGTTGCCGGCTTTGCTATCAATGCTGAAAAGACTGCTGATAGCGTAGCGACCGCATCTGCCAATGGAGTAAGCGTCATGGAAGCAACAAAAACATCAATTTTTAATGTCGTCAAAAATGTTGATGAAGCAAGTCAAACCATTAATGATCTTGAAGTGACTAGTAAAACTATTGGATCTGTCGTTGGTGTTATTAACGCTATTGCAGAACAAACAAATTTATTAGCTCTTAATGCTGCTATCGAGGCGGCACGTGCCGGCGAACAGGGGCGTGGGTTTGCTGTTGTAGCTGATGAGGTTCGTGCATTAGCTAGCCGTACCCAAGAGTCAACCCTAGAAATCAACAGCATCATCGAAACCTTACAAAAAAATGCTCGCGCAGCTGTTAATGCTATGAAACTTGGCAATGAATCAGTTGAACTATCTGTGCAAGAGGCAGAAAAAGCTAATCAATCTTTACTGCATATTCAACAAGAAATTCTTAATATTACAGAAATAAATAAACAAATATCTAAAAGTGATCAAGTACAAAATACAGCTAGCAATAGTGCTAAAAATTTAATTAATGACGTTAATACTGTATCAGAAGAAAATCAAAAAAGTTCAACCGCTGTAGAACAAAACAGTCAAAATATTTCATCGGCAACGTCTAAACTTAAAGCTCTTATCAATCAATTTAAAAGCGAATAATGTAAGTCGATTAACCATAGACATAATATCGTTATCTGCCCTATTGACTTCCAATAAATATAAAAAATTCATTAAAAAATTAGCGGCTTCTCTAAATGGAAGCTGCTAAATATACCTTTCAAAAAAAATTATTAGTGCTGCTTTATTCTTTGATAAATCATAGATTTATGATCATCGTTATGAGCATGATCATAGCATCTGATTATAAGTGACATTTTTTATGACTCATCAAAAATACACCATTCATTACTTATCTTTTTAAGATGACGTTTTATTGGTCATTAACCATTACAATGATCCTTATCGTAATATTTTGTAAAACCATAATATTATGTAAAACAGGGACCTAATTGAATTATAATTATCGTCTTTAGCTTTATGCGTAATTTCAATCTTTTAAAAATCGTCTACTTATTGATCAAATCTATGAATTCACTTCTTAATAGTGCTAAAAACGAGGGTACTACGAACGAAAGTTCTCAGCACGGAGATGCAAAGCACAATAAAGTCATTGTAGGTATGTCTGGAGGTGTCGATTCATCAGTAGCCGCCCTCTTACTCCTTCAGCAAGGCTATCAAGTTGAAGGCCTCTTTATGAAGAACTGGGATGAGGATGACGATACTGAGTATTGTACAGCCAAAGTCGATTTAGCAGATGCGCAAATGGTTTGCGATAAATTAGGTATTAAGCTTCATACCGCTAATTTTGCTGCTGAATATTGGGATAATGTGTTTGAGTATTTTTTACACGAATATAAGACGGGCCGCACCCCTAATCCTGACATACTCTGTAATCGTGAGATAAAATTTAAAGTTTTCTTAGAATATGCTCAACTTTTAGGAGCAGATTTAATTGCAACAGGCCACTACGCTCGTCGACAAGATAAAGAACAAAAGACTTATCTCCTGAAGGGTTTAGATAGTAATAAAGACCAAAGCTATTTTTTACATGCTGTGGGTAGTCAAGAATTCGCTAAGACTTTGTTTCCTGTTGGAGAGCTAGAAAAGCCAGCTGTTCGGGCTTTGGCTGAACAAAATGACCTAGTCACTCATAACAAAAAAGACAGTACCGGTATCTGCTTTATTGGTGAACGTCGCTTCAAAGACTTTTTACAAACCTACTTGCCTGCACAACCAGGCAATATAGTCACTGACAAAGGTGATATTATCGGTGAGCATCAAGGATTAATGTACCATACTATTGGTCAGCGCCAAGGCTTAGGTATTGGCGGTGTTAAGAATGCAGGTGATGCACCTTGGTATGTTGCCGATAAAAATCTAGCCAAAAATGAATTATTAATTGTTCAAGGGGCAGATCATCCTTTGCTATATCATCGTCAGCTAGAAGCTAATCAAGTTCATTGGATTACCTCGTCGGGCAACAAAACACGTTTTCGCTGCAAAGCAAAAATACGCTATCGACAAACAGATCAAGACTGCGAAGTAGCCGTTATTGTTAAAGAAAACAAACTCATTGAAAAACAACAAGTCTCAGAAAATATTGTCCTACAAGTAACATTTGATAAGCCACAACGTGCGATTACACCTGGCCAATCGATTGTATTTTATGATGATAACGTTTGCTTAGGAGGTGCAGTTATTCAAAGTCGTCATTAATAAATGGTTAAAATACTATCTATAGAATTATTTAAAGCAGTATAAAAAGGAGATTTTTTTGGCTAATGACCTCAAAGGGCAAACTATTGCCCTTGCAGCAATGTTTCAATTTTCGGCTTGTGTAGAGCTACTCGCCAAAACCGGTCAGGTAAACTCAAGTGATTTTGAAGTCGCTGTTAACAGTTTATTTAATCAAAACCCTGCCGATACCTTAGAGGTTTACGGTGGCATCCAACAATTGGATACCGGTTTGTCATTTCTAATTGCTAATCTAAGTAGAAGCCCCAAGCGTAGTAGTGATTGTATTCGTTATGTTATGGGGATTTTGCATTTGCAAAAGCAATTGAGTAAAAACAATTCAATGTTAGACATCATTGCCAAAAGGCTTGATAAAAGTCGTCTGCAGGTTGACCATTTTTCGATTACACACGAAAACGTCATTGCAGGACTTGCGGATATTTACACAGACACGATTAGCACCTTCAGCTTTCGTATACAGGTTATGGGTGAGTATCAATTTTTACAACAACCACGTATTGCGAACCAAATAAGAACTCTATTATTTGCGGGTGTTCGCTCAGCGGTATTATGGCGACAATTAGGAGGTAATCGTCTTAAAGCTATCTATCAACGCACCGCTATTTTAACAATTGCTCAGTCCTTACAAAAAGAAGTACAACAGCATAAATTGCATTAATTTACATTTCATTTTTTTAAAAATGAAAATAAAACAACATTTATAACTTTATTTGTAGACTATTAACTTATTAACGATTAATTATTTGTAGATAAATACTTTTTGATTAAAAACACACTAAATGAAACGACAATTATGCTTTTAACATCTCTAAGAACTTGGCTTCAACAACAAATTATTGGACAGTCTGAATTAATTGATTGTTTATTAATAGCACTCTTAGCCGATGGTCATCTATTAGTCGAAGGAGCTCCTGGTCTCGCCAAAACTAAAGCCATTAAAACACTTGCGTTAGGCATTGAAGGTGACTTTCAACGTATACAATTTACACCCGATTTACTGCCTACCGATATTACCGGAACGGATATTTATCGCTCACATGACCATAGTTTTGAATTTCAAGCGGGACCTATTTTTCATAATTTGGTCTTAGCCGACGAAATTAACCGAGCGCCGGCAAAGGTTCAATCAGCATTACTTGAGGCAATGGGTGAGCAACAAGTCAGCGTTGGAAATAAAACATACCCACTATCCGAGCTCTTTTTAGTCATGGCGACACAAAATCCGCTTGAACAAGAAGGCACATATCCTCTACCCGAAGCACAATTAGACCGCTTTCTAATGCATGTCAATGTTGACTATCCTAATGCGCAATCTGAGGCCGAAATATTGCAACTTGTTCGCACAGAAAAGACACAAGATAATTCGCCACCCTCGGTAATTAGTCAAAAAGATTTAATGATCGCACGGCAAGCGGTTAGCAATGTACATACTGCTGAAGCCATCGATAATTATATAGTGCAATTGACAATGGCTACCCGTAACCCCCTTAAAATCGATAAAGAACTAGCACAATGGATTGAGTATGGTGTTAGCCCACGCGCCACAATAAGTCTTGATCGATGTTCAAAAGCGCACGCCTTTATTCAAGGTAATGATTTTGTAACGCCCGATGATATTCACGCTGTTATTTATAATGTATTTAGACATCGTTTATTATTGAGCTTCGAAGCTGAAGCCCAAGGCATTACTAAAGATCAAGTAATTCATCGTATATTGGAAAAAGTCTCTATCGCATAAAATGACAACAGCAATATCTCTTAATTATCAGCCAAAGGGTGCACTTGTAGCGTTAAGCGATCTACAGCAGATGCGCCTAATTGCAAAGCCACACCTAAAATTTTCTAAAAAAATGAGCACCGCTATTGGTAGCGGCCAACACCACAGCCGTGCCGTTAGTCGCGGCATGGAATTTGAAGAAGTGCGTCTATATCAAGCGGGTGACGATGTTCGAAACATTGATTGGAGAGTCACAGCACGTAAGCAAGTTACACATACAAAATGTTATCGCGATGAAAAAGAAAAGCCGGTCATTACATTTGTGGATCAACGTAGATCATCATTTTTTGGCAGCCATCATTGCTTTAAATCTGTTTATGCATGTCATTTATCAGCCCTCATTAATTGGTCAACACTTAACCGCGGCGACAGGGCCGGTGGTTTAGTTTTAGGTTCTTTCAATATCCAAGAGATACGCCCTGCTCGCTCAAATAAAGCGGTTAACCGTTGGTTAAAACTTTTAAGTGATCATAACCATATAATAGATATTAATTCTGCTCACGTTGAGCCAAGTTTTTCTCAAGGCTTAAAGCAGCTGCAACATATTACTCATAGTGGAACAGAGTGCATTATCATTAGTGATTGCTATGATCTAGACATGGATTGTGAAAAAATATTACACCAATTATCGCGCGCACATTCACTGGCTCTCTATTGGTTAATTGATCCTCTTGAAAAAAAATTACCGTCAATAGAAAACATTACCTTGAGTAATGGTTATGAAAAAAAGACCATTTCAGTCGACAAAAAATTACAACACAACCAATATCAACAATTTACGGACAAGCAAAATTTAATTGAAAACCTATGTCGGCGCCTATCTATAAAGCTAATTATTGTTGATATATCGTTACCCTTGTCTGATTACATTGACATGTCAAAAAAAGGGGGCAAGTAGTGTCGGGCTCATTGCAAAGTAAGCTGCTTTCATCGGAGGACATTATTACACCTCAAGGGGTCTCGCTTTGGCCACTTGCTTTCGGTTGGTGGGCATTAATATTAGTGAGTATTTTGGCAATAGTTGCTGTAATTATTTTTTATCGTCAATATAAAAAAAAATGGGCTTATCGTCGAGAAGCTTTAGCTTTACTCAATAAATATAGAAAAAGTTCGAGCACATCTGATATTGCTATCAAATATCTTGAATGTCTAAAGCGTGTAGCTATTACTGCCTATCCAAATAAAAATATCGACTCTTTGCACGGTGAAGCATGGCTGATATTTTTAAATCAACAAACCCCTAAACCATTATTTAATGGTGAGCTCGAGACTTTTATACTTACTAGTCAATATAAAAAGATATTTACGTTACAAAATGAAAATTTATATACCGCAGTTGAATCATGGATAAAAAAACACTCAAAAATTTATCCTGCTAAGTATAATCAATCAATCGAAGGAGGAAAAATTTAATGTTTCACTTCGCTTGGCCGTTAATATTTTTATTATTACCGCTTCCTTTATTTATTTATTTATTTATATCGCCTGCAGCAAAAGAAAAAAGTGCACTCATCGTACCTTTTTATCAGCAATTATCTTTTATTAAACATACAAGCCTTATAAAAAAATCCACTTATTTTTTAATTAATCTTATTTTATTACTAATAATTTGGTTACTTTTATTAACAGCTATTGCTCGCCCTCAGTGGGCCGGAGAACCTATTCCCGCGCCTTCATCAGGTCGTGACTTGTTAGTTGCTGTTGATATTTCAGACAGTATGGATCAGCAAGACATGTTTATCGATGGCAAAGCTGCGACTCGCCTAGAAACCGTTAAGCATGTACTAAAAGATTTTATTAAAAGACGGCAAGGGGACCGCATCGGTTTAGTTTTGTTTGGTAGCAATGCTTATTTACAAGCGCCTCTTACTTTCGACACCAAAACCGTTGGGCAATTTTTAATGGAGACCCAATTAGGCTTTGCAGGGCCACAAACGGCTATAGGTGAAGCTATTGGGTTATCGATAAAGCGCCTGCAAGAGCTAGACACTTCAAAAAATCGCGTAATTATATTATTAACTGATGGTGCCAATACTGCTGGCGAGATCTCTCCACTCCAAGCCGCAAAACTGGCAAAAAAAACCGATGTGAAAATCTATACAATAGGTATTGGTGCAGATGAAATGGTGATACGCACCTTTTTTGGCCCTCGAAAAATAAATCCTTCTGCGCAATTAGATGAAAAAACACTAGTCGATATAGCTCAAGAAACTAACGGCAAGTATTTTCGTGCAAGAGAAACCGAAGCACTTGATGATATCTATAAAGAACTTGATTTACTAGAGCCCATTACTCAAGTTGATCAATGGCTGCGTCCAACCTATGCGCTTTTTTATTGGCCTTTAGCTATCGCTTTTTTACTTTCTATATTACTTGCTGCGCTTAAAGCCTACCCAATTAGCAACAAACGGGTGGATATTTAATGGAATGGTTTGATGATTTTCATTTTTTAAGACCACTATGGCTTTTTGCCGTTATGCCCATTTTATGGCTTAGTTATAAATTATGGCAAAAAAAAATCCAACAGACGGGATTCGAGACACATATTAACGGTGAGTTACTCCAACATTTAACACTCAAAAGTACAGCCAAACAATCTCATTATCCATTAATTGGCTTATTAATCGCTTGGCTTATTTCTATTATTGCTCTAGCGGGTCCAACATGGGAGAAATTACCAACCGCAGTCTTTAAATCTGAATCAGCAGTAGTTATCTTATTAGATTTATCACCCAGCATGATGGCCGAAGATATAAAACCTTCGCGTATCGTGCGTGCTCATTTAAAAATTCAAGATTTTTTACGTCAGCGAAAAGATGGTTTAACGGCACTCATTGTTTATGCCGGCGAAGCCTATACAGTCACACCATTTACAGATGACACCGGCACGATAAGTAATTTGTTGGCTACCTTAACACCGGGTATTTTACCGCTACCAGGTAGCAATCCAGAAATGGCCGTAGAGCTTGCTAAAGACTTAATTCAATCGTCTCGAATCACTAAAGCTTCGATCTTAATGGTAACAGATGATATTGCGGAGCCTGCCGTTGATACTATTATTAACAATTTAACGAGCAATATAGAATTATCAATTATTGGTATAGGAACAGACGCCGGTGCAGCTATTCCCTACAATGGTGGATTTTTACAAAATGACCAACAATCCAACATAATTGCACAACGAAACAGTGATGTGATGCAAAAATTGGCAGATCAGACAAACGGATATTACTTACCTATACAGGCAGATAATAGTGATATTGAATTCTACCTTAGCCACCTCGAACAACGCTTTAATAATGATAACCTAGAGGAAAACATTATTAACGGTGACCGTTGGTTTGAATCCGGCCAGCTGCTTATATTATTATTAATCGCGCCTATTTTATTTGCCTTTAGGCGAGGACTATTGCTCAGCATCTTCTTTATGGGTTTTACTAGCTTGATCATGCAGCCGTCATATTTATATGCATCGGAATATAAATCACTATGGAAAAATAATAATGAGCGCGGTTTAGATGCTTGGCAAGAAAAAAACTATGACTCGGCTGTTAAGCTTTTTGACGACCTACAATGGCAAGGTAGCGCTTACTATAAAAAAGGCGATTATGAAAAAGCCTTAGAGTTATTTAAGCAAGATGATAGCGCTATCGGTCATTTTAATCGTGGCAATGCAAATGCACAGCTGAATCAGCTTGAAGATGCAATAGCCGAATATGAGCAAGCACTTACAATAGATAATTCATTAATTCAGGCCAAAAAGAACAAAGAGCTAGTTGAAAAACTGCTTCAAGAAAAAGAAGATAATGAAAAGCAGCAAGAGCAACAAGAAAAAAATGATCAATCACAGAAAAATGGAAATAAAGAAGACGACAAACAAGGACAAGAAGACAGTAACGCAAAAAATAATGATGCAAATGCTAATAATAAACAAAGCAGTGACTCTAAAAGCAACTCAGACGCGGATAAGGATAATGAATCGTCTAAAACAAGTGATAGTAACAAAGAAGACAATTTGAATACAGATGAGAATGATGAGAAAAAAGAAGAAGGTCAGCACCAAGAAGATACTGCCGAAAAAAATATCAATGATCAAAAAAATAAAAATACAATAAGTAACTTTGATAATCTTAGCGATGAAGAAAAACAAGAGCTCGAACAATTATTACGTAAAATACCTGACGATCCCAGCGGCTTATTGAAACGAAAATTTGAGTATGAGTTTCAAAAAAGAAAAAGACTTTATCAGCAACAACAATGGGATTTGCCAGAAAATGAAGCACATAAACGCTATTAACAACATTAATTAATTGATCATATGATAACTATCATTACTTTCGAAAAATTTTTTATTAAAGCTTTCTTATTTAAAGCTTTAATTTTTTATACGCTTTTTTTTAGCGCGAACGTTAGCGCTCTGACAATTAACGCCGAAACTGATAAAAAATCCATTTCGAAGAATGAAACATTTAACCTAATCGTAACTGTAGATGATAATGCTAGCGCAGATATAGATTTCACTCAACTGTCTTATCAATTCGATATACTTGGTAACCAAAGGAGTAGTCGGTTAACTATTTCAAACGGTAAGAAAATGGCAAAAACATTCTGGGTTTTACTACTAGCACCCAAAGAAACAGGCACTCTAACAATCCCTTCGTTCAGCTATAAAAATATATTTAGCTCAAGTATTACAATTATTGTAACTGATAACTTGGGGACTACAAATAATAACCTAGATAACCCAGATATTTTCTTTGAGGTTATTACCGATAAGAAAACGAGTTACGTCCAAGAACAAATATTAGTAAAAGCTCGATTATATTACAGGACACCTTTAGCCAATTATGAAAATGAAGGGCTCAAAGTTGATAAGGCAAGAGTTGAACAAGTTTTTGAAGAAAATAGAGAGGTTAATTTTCGAGGTCAACGCTATAAACTTTTAGAAGAAGTTTACACCGTACATCCTCAGGCTAGCGGTAAGATAAAAATACCGATTCAAACATGGCGCTTAGAAAAACCTAGCAAACGCTTTGGATTTGGCAATTCAACGAACCCTTATATTTATGTCCGAAGTGAAGAGTTAATTATTGACGTACGCCCTATTGCTGAAGCAAAAACTGATAATTCAGACTGGTTACCTTCCGAAAAAATTAGTTTATCCCCAAAGTGGAAACAATCCCCATTACAAGCAACTATTGGTGAGCCTCTTAATTTACAAATTACTATCACCGCGCAGGGCCTAGCTGATTATCAATTACCTAACCTTAGCCTTGATCAAACATCGGACTTTACTATTTTTGAAGCACAGGCAGAAACTATCAATATAAAAAGCGCAGATGGCGTAACGGGTGTACGTAAACTAAATTACTCGGTTATTCCTCGTCAAACAGGTCAGTTCATTCTACCTAAGATATTTATCCGCTGGTGGAATGTTAATACTGATAAAGAAGAAGTTTCTATATTACCAGAGCAAGCTGTTATTGTTGCAAAAAGCAGTATTACAGATAAAATTATTGAGCAAAATCAAGCGTTACCAATAACAAAATCTTTAGATATAAAAACACTAACAGATTCAACACCCATCATTTTATGGCAAATAATAAGCAGTATATTTTTTATAATTATCTGCCTATTATTTTATAGACTATATAAGATTAAGAAGAATAAGATTTATGTCAACAATAAAAGCTTTACTGATAACTTTAAACATTCACTTTCATCGCAACAAAAAATTATTATTAATAATATTAAAATAAATATAGAAAATAATAATTGGCAAGGATTACGTAAAGAAGTGATTAGTTGGGGACAGTTAACCTGCGAGGATGAAACACTTGATTCACTCAACAAGTTAGCACTGAAGATACCTGAGCTCTCTCTACACCTGAAACAACTTGATAACTTTCTTTATGGGCAGCAAACCGATGTCAGCTTTAACCCTCATGCTCTACTTGATCACATTAAAAATTATAAAATAAATAAACAGACAACTAAAAAAAGTGTATTGAAAGAAATTTATTAACATTATTGTTAATACGACTATAGTTTCTAAAAGAAATTACGCCTTGGCGAGCCATATACATTTGTTGCCACTTGCTTTTTGTAGGGTTTGTAACTTTTGTTGATGTGCATCTTCTTCTAATTTATCTGCACGAATAACAGGGGTGGTAAATTTTTTACTAAGACGTCGAATACCTTCTTGTTGCTCTGAGCCACCAGAGGACAACTCTTTATCACTTAATGATAAATCAGTCTGGCCACCCGTCATCATTAGATAAACGTCTGCTAAAATTTCGGCATCTAATAATGCACCATGTAAATCACGTTGCGAGTTATCAACCATGTAACGTTTACATAACGCGTTTAGATTATTTTTTTGGCCAGGATGCTTTTGCCGTGCCATTACTAAGGTATCGATCACTGAACAATAATCTTCAACGACTTTATAGCTGCCTTTATTGAGTTTAAGCTCATTATTTATAAAACCAATATCAAACGGTGCGTTATGGATAATTAACTGTCCACCATCGATAAATTTCATAAATTCATCTACTATTTCTGAAAAAACAGGCTTGTCTTGTAAAAACTCAGGAGTAATACCATGTATTTCTATTGCCTGCTCGTCTATATCGCGCTCTGGGCGAATATACTGATGATAGTGATTTCCTGTTAATTTTCGATTTATTAGCTCAACGCATCCAATCTCAATGATACGATGGCCTTGTGAAGGCTCAAGGCCTGTTGTTTCGGTATCAAGAATAATTTGTCTCATAATAGAATGCCTTTATTAGCCAACTCATCAGCTATTTCATTTTCTCTGTGCCCACTATGGCCCTTTATCCATAACCACTTTATGGTGTGCCGCTGAGACTCTTTATCTAGCTGTTGCCATAAATCACTATTTTTTACAGGTTTTTTTGCAGAGTTTCGCCAATTATTTTTTTTCCAATTTACAATCCACTCTGTTATACCTTTGCGGACATACTGCGAGTCTGTTGTAAGCTCAACCATGCAAGGCTCTGAAAGTGCCGCAAGAGCTCTGATTGCCGCCATCAGTTCCATACGATTATTGGTCGTGTTTTTTTCACCACCATATAAACTCTTTTCGATATTACCAAATCTTAATAGTGCGCCCCATCCACCTGGACCTGGGTTACCTTTACATGCGCCATCAGTAAATATTTCAACTTCTTTCAAGTTACACTCTCATCACTCTATCAATTTTCTCTATTTATTGTTTTACCGTATGAAACTAAACATTACATACGGCATTAACATTTATTTTTATGTCTTTTTATTTTTGAATGCGTAGCAGTCTTGCCTTTTACCCAAGCAGGTAAAGCACGTCTCTTCTTCCAAGGTTCTCTTATAACATTCATTCTTATAACGTGTTTGCGAGCTACGATTATATAAAATGCGCCTAAAACTGGCATCACCTGACTTAATATTTTATCAACTTTCTGGCTATATGACCCATTGAATGGAAGACTATGATAACCATACTGCACCAAAATGGGTTTAAAACCTAAGACCCTTAGCCAATCAACCACCCTATCTTTACGTAAATCATGATAACGCCAGTGATCACTTCGCTTAATACAACGTCCTACTTGTTTTTTTAACATCAATGCAGAGCTAGGATTAAAGCCGATAATAATAATATAGCCATTAGATATAACAGTCCTAGCGGTTTCGCGTAACAATCGATGAGGGTTTACTGAATAATCTAATACGTGATGCAAAATAGCTGCATCAATAGATTCTTCATCAATGGGCAAATGTTCAAACTCACTAATTGCAGAAGCAGGAATAGAAAAATCCTCGGCGTCTTTTTGAGCGTTCACCTGATCTATTTTTACCTCTGCATTATGATTAAAGCCAAGAGCAAAATGATGTGACACAGGACTTTGTCTTGATAAAGGCAAATTATTAAGAACACTTAACTGCATTAAATGATAGCCAAAAATTTCTGGCATTAATGCATCTAATTTTTTTTGCTGAAGCGATAATATGTTTTTGCCAAGGTCAGACTCAAACCACTGCTCAATATCATATTGAGAATCCAATAATGGTTTTACACCAAAACGTTCTGAAATGTATCGGCTAAAGCCTGCACCTTGCTTTTTCACTGAATCAAAAGACATTATTTATCAACTGCTAAACTTTTACTAACAACTTCATACACATCTTTTGATAAGTCATCTATCGCTAATACATTTTCAAGTGCCTGCTTCATCAAATTTTGCTGCGCGGGTGCATACTTTTTCCAGCGCGTCAGTGGCGCTAGTAAACGTGCTGCTATTTGTGGATTCATCTTATTTAAAGTGATTATTTGTTGGGTCAAAAACTCATAACCGGCACCAGAGGCCTGATGAAAGCTCATAGAATTTTGACAAAACATACCAATCAGTGAACGCACTTTATTTGGATTCTTAATAGAAAAACTCGAATGTTCCATTAATCTTTTAACTTTTTCAAGAGTATCAATATGAGGAATCGATGCTTGAACCGATAACCACTGATTAACAACCAATGCTTCATGACTCAATTTTTCATAAAATTCGACTAGCACTCTTGTTTTATCTACGTCAAGAGCTGCAAAATCACTATGAACTAATGCTCGAAGTGCTGCCATTGTATCTGTCATATTGTCAGATGAATCAAATTGCTTAATGCAGGCTTGATGAATATCAGCATCATCTAAAAGCATTAAATATCCAAGCGCAGTATTTTTAAGGCTACGTTTAGCAATGCTCTCAGCAGAAGGACTATATACTATGTCGCTTGATAGATTCTTATAGGTTAACCAAAGCTCATCTTTCAATTCTTCAGCGATACTTAGGCGTAATTTTTCACGCGCAAAATGAATAGCCTCTACATCAATAACTTCGGAAATTTCTGCAAGATAAGCTTCTGAAGGTAATGCTAGCATGAGCGCAATAACGCTTTGATCTAAAGATTCGTCTGTAACTATAGCTTTAAGTCCAGTAGCAAGACTATTATCAGGCACAACAATTTGCTGTTTTTTATATGCGGTCATTAATTCTTGTATGATAGATACGGCTAACTGTTGGGAAGCGTCCCAACGATTAAAACCATCATCATCTGAACGAATAAGCTGAAGATAATCTTCACGAGAGTAATTTGAAATAATTTTTACGGGGGCTGAAAAATTTCTGAGTAAAGAAGGCACTGGCTTTTCGTGAACATTATTAAAAGTATAAGTTTTTTCTCTTTGATCTAATTCGATTATCCAGTGAGTATTATCAGACTGTTCGGATAAAGAATATCCATCCGGATGTAAGGCTAAGCACCCCGCTTCACCGACCAAACCCATGGCGATAGGTATTAAATGAGCTTGCTTATTTTTCCCTTTAGATTCTGGTGTATCAGGTAGTTTTTGAGAAAACGTAAGTTCATAGGTTTTATTTTCTGCGTTGTAATCATCACTAACAACTATTGTTGGTGTGCCTGCTTGGGTATACCAATATTTGAATTGAGTAAAGTCTCGACCCGAAACACTCTCCATTGCATCGACAAACTCATTGATAGTTACCGCTTGACCATCGTGACGAGAAAAATATAAATCAGAACCCTCTCTAAATTTTTCCTCGCCCAATAAAGAATGAATCATCCTAACTATCTCTGAACCTTTTTCATAAATAGTTAAGGTATAAAAATTTGAAATTTCTATAAATGATGATGGTTGTACAGGATGCGCCATTGGTCCGGCATCCTCGGCAAATTGTGTAGTACGTAAGAAACTCACGTTTTCAATACGCTTGACAGTTGATGAGCCCATATCGGCAGAAAAATTTTGATCTCGAAAAACAGTAAATCCTTCTTTTAATGATAACTGAAACCAATCTCTACAGGTTACGCGATTACCCGACCAATTGTGAAAATATTCATGAGCTACTACACCTTCAACGCGTTGAAAAGCAGCATCAGTTGTCGTTTCTTGACTTGCTAACACACAAGATGTGTTAAAAATATTAAGGCCTTTATTCTCCATGGCACCCATATTAAAATCATCGACCGCAACGATCATAAAAATATCTAAATCATATTCACGACCATAAACTTCTTCATCCCAGCGCATTGCATTCTTTAAAGATTCCATAGCATAGTCGCACTTATTTAAATCTTTTTCTTCAACAAATATACGCAAAGCAACTTTACGCTTTGATAAGGTAATAAATTCGTCTTCAACAAATTGTAAATCGCCAGCCACAAGGGCGAAAAGATACGCAGGTTTTTTAAATGGGTCTTCCCACTTTACTTTATGACGTATTTTTCCATTAGCAGATTCTATTTCCTCTTCATCAATTAAATTACCATTTGATAATAAAACAGGATATTTAGCTTTGTCTGCGATAATAGTCGTGGTGAAGATACTCATAACATCGGGACGATCTAGATAATAAGTAATCTTTCGAAAGCCTTCTGCCTCGCACTGCGTACAATACATACCACTTGATTTATACAATCCTTCTAAGGATGTATTTTCTTGAGGTTTAATGTTTGTGACACATTCTAAAACACATTGATCCGGAACAGAAATTGTTAAGGTTTCTTTTGTTTGCGTATAATTATTTTTGTCTATTAAATTACCATCGATAGATATTGATAATAAATCGAGCTCTTTTCCCATTAACACCAAGGGGTTTTGAGTATCAGAATCTGGATTTCTTTTTATTTTAAGCGTAGAGGTAACTGTCGTTATATTTTCTTCAAGCTCGAACACAAGATCAGTTTTTTCAATAAGAAAATCGGGAACTTTATAGTCAGTCAAATAAATCGCTTTGGGCTGCGCATCTTTCATAATTTTTGCCGTTAAATCTGGTTAATTAAAAAATAAAATAGTTATACTATTTAAACGTTAAAGGCTGGGCTTCGTCGTCAATAGTCTTATCACCCACTACTATCTCACCTTTAGTGCTACCACAGTGTGTATGTGCTTTGGGTGGAATATAACCCGTGCGAGTTTCTGGTGGCATATGATTCTCTTCATAGGCAATGATTGCCTGCAGGCAAAGTGCACTTTGCTCTTTTGAAATTTTTTCACCCGTGGGCCATTTGCCTAGCTCAACAACACGCTTAAGTTGCTTATAAATATCTGGCGTAATATTACGTAACAAATCAGAAACACTTTTAATCATACTCAAACCTTATCTCACTTATACTTTATACTTATTGGATATTTTTCTTGTTAACTATTAAGTTCATTATCATTTGATTTTTTATCAATAAAAACCATCACTCCGCCAAAAATAACGCCCGTTAAAAGACCAGAGATGTGAGCGGCATTAGCAATACTGCCTTGAATAAATAGATCAATGACACCAAAAACACCCAACAATAACCACAGCAAAAAGAAAGCAATGGTCGGTTTATTAAACTGCAATATTGGGTGTTTGATAAACTCTTGATACACCGCAATATAACCAATAACGCCATAAACCACACCAGATAAACCACCGAATACAGTATTGTTCATCACGCTGTATTGGCTTAAATTACTAATTACGCTAACTAAGAGAATAAAGCCCAAATAATGTAACGAGCCTTTAGCTAATTCTATGCGACGCCCTACTTCCCATAAAATAAGACTATTAAATAAAATATGTAGAAAGCCAAAATGTAAAAATGTGGGAGTAATTAAACGCCAATACTCACCTGTTGCCAAACTCTCGGAAAGGGGGACAAAATAGTTATTATTAATTCCCTGAAATAAAAAGGGCTCAGCAAAAGATAATCGCTGGCCGTCTAGACTAATTAAAACTGTCCCTATAATTCCTAATAAAATAATCCCGATTGTTACGGGTAATAGTTTAGCAAAATGCAAACCAGCCTTGAGTTGAAAATTCGTCTCTGGTATCTCGTTAGCGCTAGTTGATGTTGATTCGATTGCTTCGTTAAGCTTTAACTCACCTGCAGACCACCGACTGGAGAGCTCAGCTACATGAAACACCTGCTCTTGTTCTGCTATCCATATTTGTTGCTCACCGCGCTCTTCAGTAACGCGAGACCTCATATTAAGAGACTCTAAATGATTTAGCAGTGGTTTTAAATCTGTCGTTAGCGGAAAACGAATAACAGGGTACCAAGTAAACATCTCCATAGCTTAAGTTATTTCCTGCCTAAATCTTTATCAGTAGATGGATCCACATACAACCAAACATATTTATCGGGATCTAATGCTTTACCCTTATCAACGTTATTATCATAACGATAGGCAACTAGGCGTCCATATTTAACAGCACTATAATCTAGACAACAGATATTGGAGCGAACAGGCTTAGGTTTACCTTGCAGCCAATAGTGGCCAAAAAAAACAGGTTTTGCCTCAGCAGAATAATCGAGTAATTTCGAGAGCTCTCGCCTATTTAATTCTCTATCGATCAGTGATTCTGGCAAAGGGTCTGGTTGAAACACAACATCACCATAGGTTTTTGGTGACAGCGACCAAAACTTAGTTCTAAAAAAATGTCTATCAAAACCATCACGGCTAGTAATCGTTTTATTATCGGGTAACTTAAGACTTGTGCCTCGCATTAATCGGTCGAGAACACGCCCCTCAAAACTACTCAAATCTGTAGATGTCTCAATAATCTCGGGATTTACGCAATTTGTGTTAAAGCGGGCTTGATATTCGTTAATATAATCCTCGTCCCAACAGGCATGGACCACTCTAAATTGATCATTCTCGATGAAGAGTGGTAATTGACCGAACCATTCGACATATTCCTTAAGCTCATCTGGATAATTGGCGAACTGTTCAAAGGTCTCGGCAACAAAGCGAGTGTGATGCTCAGAATGCGCTCTTAAATATTCATTGTGGTTCTCACGATTATCAGGCATTGCGTAACAGTAAACATTGTATTCATGATTACCCATGACTATTTGCGCATGGTTGTTAACCACCATGTCATAAACTACATTCAATGCTTGACGAATATTTGGCCCACGATCAACGATATCACCTACAAAAACAGCTTGTCGTTTAGGGTGTTGGTAGACACCCGATTTTTTTCGATACCCCATCACCTCTAACAATTTAACTAGAGTAACGCCACAACCATGAACATCGCCAATTAGATCATAACCTTCAAATTGTTGCTGATTCACCCGACTCCATTTCCTCCTGCTTTATACATTTTTTAATATTCTACTTTTTACCGTCAGTAAGATGCTGACCCCAGCCCAATTTTCTACGGCAGGTATCGTAATAATTATGATCTGAAGGGTGAATTAACTTTAAGCGCATAGGTTTTTTCTTAATATGAATTTCATCACCCGCTTTTATAAGATCAGTATTTTGCCCATCGCACGTTACATTAAGAGATCGCGACATACGCCGACCGATAATTAATTTAATTTGGCTGTCGCCACTGACAACAATTGGTCGACTACTTAAGCTATGTGGATTGAGTGGTACTAACACGATAGCATCCATACTGGGATACATAAGAGGACCACCTCCACTTAAGGCATAGGCTGTAGAACCTGTTGGAGTAGATACAATAAGTCCATCTGAGGACTGGCTATAAACAAACTGTCCGTCGATATATAGTTCAAAATCTATCATACGGATATGGCGGCCGGGGTACAAAACAACGTCATTTAGAGCATCACCAGCGGATATTTGCTCGTTATCTCGGATAATTTGCATATCCAATAAAAAGCGAGACTCTGAAATATAATCGCCATTTAATACTTCGGTGATTTTTTTTTCGACTTCATTAGGCATAATATCGGTTAAAAAACCTAACCGACCACGGTTAACGCCAAGTACTGGCACATTATTGGCAACCATTGAGCGTGCAGCACCTAGCATACTGCCATCACCACCAATCACAATGGCCAAATCACAATTTTGGGCTATATACTCATCATTGCCTTTATTAGCCTTCGCCATATCCAATAATTGAGCGACGGACTCTAATAAAACAATCTTAACGCCTAACTTATTTAAGCACTTTATTATTCGCTGCGCAGTAGTTTTTGTCTGCTCAGAATGGAGGCGCCCAATAAGACCAACGGTTTTAAAGTGTATTTTAGCCGATGCAGGTTCTACTATTTTTGTCTTTAGCGTCATAAGCTGCCCGATAAATTAATGTTGATAGATATGATAACATGATCGAATCTTTAACTACTTGATAAATTATAACTTACCTACAAGCATGCTAACTGAATATAAAACAACACTGTCACCTGAGCTACTTAGACTTAAGAGTCGACCACTAAGAGACCTAGCATGGTGTCTTTTATATTCTACTCTCTTCACCCCGATATCCCAGCTACCAGCCGAATGGTTTAATGATGACTTTATTGATGATACTGATACAAAGTATCTTTTACTATGGCTGCAAAAGATCGATAAAGATCCGTCAACACTTAATAAACATTTAGCCGAGCAACGCTCTATCCGATTAGGTATCTATTTCGAACAGTTGATGAGCTTTTATTTTGAACATTTCGAAGTCAATGATGAGAGGCGATTTTGTTTAGTGGCAAAAAATCACCAGGTCAACGAAAATAAACGCACATTGGGGGAGTTCGATTTTATTATCTTTGATCAAAAAACCAAAAATATCAAACACGTTGAGGTCGCCGTTAAATTTTACCTAGGACATCAAGACTATAACAAATCTTCACGTAAACCTATAAAAAATAATCGTCCTCTGCATAATTGGCACAATTGGGTTGGCCCTAACTTTCGAGACACCTTGGCGATTAAAATGCGACACCTTCAAGAGCATCAATTACTATTGGGTCAATCTATTGCTGGACAACAATCATTAGTAGATTTAATGATCGATAAAGGTTATAAAAATATTAGGATTAAAAATATAAGTTGCCGTCTACATATTTCGGGCAGATTTTTCACACCATTTTTAAGTAATATAAAACCGCCGACTTATTCTTCACAAAGTAATCTTACGGATTTTTGGTTATATCGTACTGAATTTATAAAGTGTATAAAAAAAGAAGAATGGAATAATGCGCTTAATAAGACTGAAAAATCAAAAAATTTCCAATACTGCTTATTACCAAAACAGTACTGGTTAAGCGAGCTTACTTTAAAAGATATAGAGCTAGGCGAACTACAATTATTATCAGGAGAATCGATAATAAAATTTTTAGCGACCGAGCAACTAGAAAATGAATGGCATTTTGCTATTATAGATTCCCATAAAACAGAGGATCAAAAAAACGATAATGCTACTATATTAAGTATTGAATCAGGACGTTTTTTTATAATTAATTAGATTCACCCGCTAATTGATGGATAGCATCAAACTCACTAACCAATAATTTTTTCACATCATCTTTACTGATATTTGCAAGCCCCCCATCTAACAAGCTTACATGATAACCCTTACTCTCTAATAAAAATGCTGCTGCGCTGCTGCGCGACCCTGTATTACAATAAATTAAGTAATGTTTTTTTACATCGAGCAAACGAATTTTTAAGCGTAATAAAACCAGTGGAATATGTATGGCATTGATCACATGTTTGTAATCAAATTCTTCTTGAGAACGAACATCTAAGAATTCGAAGTTTTGATCTTTCATTGTATCTAACGTTTCAAAAGACATATGTGAGACACTGGGCTCAGTCAACAAATCAACAAAATCTTTTTTATGCAAACACATTAACACACCATCGGTTAACATTTTTACGGTCGCATTACGTACGCTATTTTCAATCAATGCATCTTCACCAAAACAACGATTGGTTTTAATTTCGTCAATAGCTACTTCAGACTCATCAATTCTTGATGCTAGAGAAACCTGAGCACGACCTTCTTTTATGAAATAACAGTAATCGCCTTCATCACCTTGTTGAACAATGACATCGCCTGCTTTAACATTTCTTGGTGTAATTTTTGAAAAAATAGATAAAACATTAAGAGGAGCAATTTTATAAAAAAGATTGGAATTTAAAACCGTTGTCATCCAGCTAGAATCACCATCATATTTGCGCTCGTAAGAGATATCGACCTTTAGGTAGTCTGCTACTTGACTCCAAGTCAGTAAATTATCGAGTTTCTTACGATCAAAACGAATTAATTCGCAATCCGTAATTGCTTTTGCCTCAAACTCTTCTGTTTGAAACTGTACGATTGGAAGCCAATGAAAATCAGCTGTAATAATTCTTTGTTGGCCGCCTTGATGGGTTAATAAAATTTCACCCGAAAGCAAATAAAAAAGGCAGTCATTATCGCCTTCTTCACAAAGGATAATATCATCTTTACAAGCGGTAACTTCAACTGCTTCATCTAAAGCAGCGAGCAAATGATATTCTCTCATCGTTGCCAAGGGAACTAAGCTACGACACTGCTTTAATAAATGCTGTTTATCCATTAAATAATATCCACTAATTGCGTAAAAAAAAATGTAATTTTAAATTCTATTGTAGCACTTATCTTAGACTTTTAATCTAGGTTAAAACCCCTTCTTCCCTGAATACCACCACTATGTATGGCAACAACATTTGTAACTTTTGGTGAACTTGGCTCAGGAACCGCCCAATAATGGTTAAGCGCTAATTCTTTAATCGCCCATAACAGTTTTGCAGTATAAACAGGATCTAACGTAATTTCATTCAAAGACTCCAACTCACTCATAAAGGCAAGTAAATCTGGGGTTGCCTTAGCATAGCCACCATGGTGATAATGATTATTTAGGTACCATTGCGTAGGCCTTTGTATCCCCAGAAGAGATAACCAGTGTTCAATTTTACTAGCCATGGTATCTTCGCCCTTAAGCACACTGATACCTAAACATTTGGCACGCAAAGGAGATGCTGCCAGTAAACCCGCAAAAGTTGAGCCCGTGCCCACCGCACAACAAACGGTATATTCCGCATCACCACAAAGCTCCGACATCTTTGTATCCACTGCCGAGCCTAAAGCTAAGCAGCCGCGAACACCGGCAAGATTCTCTCCGCCTTCGGGTATTAAATATAAATTCTTATAATCTTGCTTAAGTATAGGCAAAATTTTACTAATATCTTTAAAACGATAGTCATTTTTGCCTAAAAAGTATAATTTCATGCCAAAAATCTGGGCATCCCTCAGGGTTGGACTTAGCGGTGCAGATTCATAACCACGTACAATACCCACCGTTTGAATACCTAGCTCTTGGCCCATAGCTGCCAATGAATAGAGGTGATTTGAATAATTACCGCCGAAAGAGACAATAACATCGGCATTTTGCACAATTGCATGCTTGAGGTTGTAATAGAGCTTATAAAATTTATTGCCAGAATATAGGGGAGAAATCGCATCGTCGCGATGTAGGTACACATTGATGGAAAATGGCTCTAATGCAGGCCAGTACAGTCGCTGCAAGGATACTGCATTTGCTGTTTTATATAGAGGGGAAGTGATTACAGAGCTAATCGGGTAGATCCATTTCAGTTACTAAAATGAAGATTATAGCCATTGTTGGAACTATTGCTATATTTAGTGTTAAAGCACCCGAGAATAATCGTCGGCGTCGTTATTAGCAATTTATAGAGTAAAAGTAAAATCAATATCTGTGATTTAAAGCCACCGAGACTTAATCATAGATTTTTAACATTACTATGAACACTTTCTAATAGGAACCACTCTAGTCTTAGAATGACGATGGTCAGAACAACAGCTGCTCTCGCCCACAATAAATTGACTAGGGTTTTCTAACCGAACTAACGATTTATCACAGAAGCTGCCATCTTCAAGCTGACCCTCGTATGTTGGGCTATAGTAATGATTTAACCATACGCGATAGTGAGACTCACTTACACCACATTTTGTCGCTACATAGGCCATATTATTTGAAAGAAATGAATCTATTTCGTCAGCCTCTATCGTTAAATGTCCAGCACCTGGATGATAAGTCACGAAATTGATCCCGGCGTCATCTAATTGATGAAAAATAATTTCTCGCGAGCTTTCGGCTAGATCTTGCTTTTCTCTTTTTAACTTGATGATTTCTCGTTGTAACTGAGCTTCTTTCTCACGGCGGTGAATCAACTCTATATCACGAGCTTCAAGCTATGTCGTATGTTGTTTTGATAAGCTATCAATTTCTGCTTGTAAATGAGAGTCGTTGTATTGCTCTTGTGCTTCAGACCTAGATGCTTCTTTTTGCTCATATTTCTCAATTTTGGATTGAAAATATTCACGCATTCCAGAGATTTTATCTTGCTGGCCTTTAGTTTTATTTTCTAATGCCGTGCGCTGCTCTTTTTCAAGTTTGAGAGCTTGCTGCAATTCATCGCGTTGTTTTTGATAGTTATAAATTTTTTCTTGATGATCGAGAGTCAACTGACGTAAATCCTGCTCAGCTTTGCCTGACAATAATTTCTGGCGGAGACGCTGCTCTTTGATAATCATCGCCGTGCGTTTGCGTTCTTCATTAGCAGATTCAGATTGCTCATCAGCATGCTTATGATCAACATCAAAAATGAGACCTAAATTATTGTTTTTTATGCACTTTTTAATAACTATAAAGTCATTATTAGATGCTTGCATCTCTGGATCCCAAGATTATCTTTTTGTACGTCAATAGGACATTGACTAAAACATACAAGCTTAACTGCAGCAGATCCCATGTTAGGACCCTTGGCGGCTTTATCAGCCAAGTGCTGCAATGGCATATTCCAAGCTTTTTCTACAAAGCCATCATTATCAAAATTGATACGGAAAAACACAGCCGCAGTAACATTGTATTTATCATTGATACGAACATAAACAGCGCCCATAGAACGTCTTGCCATATCGTGAAGTGGAACATAGCTGTCTAAAATGGCTTGAAATTCAAGGAAAGTCATCTCTTTAACGATCTTGTGATCATTAAAGAAGAGAATTGCTTCGGCTGTAGATGATTGTTCCATGACTATTTACTCAGCACTTTAATGATATAAATAAATTAAACGTAATCAGATTATGACCAAAATTTTCATGCAGCACTGTGAACGGTTAAGCATTTTTGAAAAAAAAGCCTTAATATGATAAATCTTGAAACTAAGTGACGCTTTGTGTCATCTTCTGGCTGAGTAAAATCACACTATGTACAAGTCTCGATAATTTAAAAAATTTTACGTTTGTATTTCATGATTGTCTTAAATAGTTTCAATTTTATAAAAATTTAATTGTCTCTATCTCGCAAAAATGATTACTGAGGAGCAGGCAGTTAAGAGCAGATTATTAAAATGATTAGCTAAAGGCAACGGGTTAAAGGCAAGAGTTTTATACAGGCGTTTAAGGGTAGCTTGCACCGGATAATAATTTACGGTTTTGATGACATCAAAACCTTATATTTTAGAGCTCTGAAAAATCATCTCCCCACTCTTCAATATTCTCTAACTCTTCAGAATTAATTTCTTGTATTTCTTCATATAGTTCTTCTAAATAAATTTCCATTCGTTTTCTCGCTTCAATTATTAATGTCAGCTGCAGAATAATAGATTTTTGTTACAGAAATATTACCAACAAAGTCAGGCTCAATTTTTAGGTTAGACGATAAACTGAGCAAGCCTATCAATTAAGATGGGCATTTAATTTTAGGATAAATGACGATTTTGTTTTCGATGTCGAAGAAAATAAATATAGTTTGAGACCTTTGCACGGAAGATGATTTTGCTTTCAGACAAGGCAAAACGCACGGAAAGAGGGAGTTTGTGTGTCATAAATGACCGATTGAGTACGTTTTTAACGCTGAATGGAAGTGAAATGGCTTTCGTGCAAAGGTCTCAGTTTGTATCGTACTCTTCCTATTTGCATGGTGATACTAAATACCTACCCATATTTGTTCGATCAATTTATTATCATTAAGATAAACACTACCCTTAAATTGGTCGCCTTTATTAATAACTCCAACACCGGCTGGAGTTCCTGTCATGATAATGTCGTTATCTTCTAAGCTTAAAAATGTTAACACTTCATCGATTATATCTGATGGCTTAAACAGCATCATTGAAACATCCCCTTGTTGCACGACGGTGCCGTTTATTTCTAAACTCAATGATAAGTTGGCAATGTCGGAAGCATCAATGGGTACAAAATGACTAAAAACAGCAGCGCCATTAAATACTTTAGCGCGCTCCCAAGGCAAGCCTTTTTCTTTTAGTTTTTGTTGGGTTTCTCTACGAGTTAAATCAAGCCCGAAACCAACAGCAGAGATAGCATTATTTTTTATTAGAAAACAAAGTTCCGATTCATAATGATGAGATTCAATTTCACTGTTAGTGCTTCTCTCCTTACCCTCGAATAAGCTAATAGAAGAACTCGTGAGCGTTGAGCTGATGGAAGAATTAGGTTTTAAGAAAATAATCGGTGTACTAGGTATTGCGTTGCCCAACTCTTTTGCATGTTCCACATAATTACGACCAATACACACTATTTTAGACGGTGACATAGTGGTTTTATTAGCGTTTGTAATGCAGGTAATATTTTTCATTTAATAATCTACTTTTTATGTTTTATGTTTTTTTAGGAGCCATAAGATGAATAATATCGGCAAGCTTTTTAATGCCTTCGTCAATCTTATTTTCAGCAATGGCAGAAAAGCCCAAGCGAAAAAAATTAAGTGGCGGCTCATCCGATAAAAAATGAATATCACCCGGTTCTATTAAAATACCCTGGTCGGCGGCTAAGTCTTTTAGTAGGCAGCTATTAAGGTATCCGGGACCTTTTACCCAGTAAGAAGAGCCACCATAAGTAGGTGGTTGTGCTGAGTCTGGTAGATATTTATCTAATGCTTCTTTTACTAAGCGACACCGCTCTCGGTAAATATGCACCATATTACGCACCAAGGTGTCGTGATAACCTCGCGCTAAAAATAAAGCCACAGAACGTTGATTGTTAGACGCAGGATGTCTGAGCATTAATCGACGCAAAGCACGAAGCTCTCGAATAAGTTCAACCGGCCCGACCATATAGCCCATCCTTAAGCCAGGTGATAGTGTTTTGGATAAACTACTTAAATAAATAACTCGATCATTTTTATCGAGACTTTTTAACGCTGGCAATGGATTATGATCATAATTAATTTCGCTCTCATAATCATCTTCAATCAAAATAATATCCGCATCGACGGCTTTTTGTAAAAGTTCATAACGACGTTCAAGAGGCATAGTGACCGTTGTTGGTGACTGATGACTAGGCGTTACATAAATACAATCACACTCGTCAAGCTCGGCATTAATTTCCAAACCCTCATCTCCGACAGACAAAGGTTTTAGAGTTGCGGGGGTCTGTGCCGCAATATTGCGAATATCAACATAACCTGGGTTTTCTAAGCCCATGACACTGCCTCTACCTAATAATAAGCGAGCCAATAAATACAGCGCATGCTGTGCGCCGACAGTAATCAAAATCTGCTTAGGGTCTACCCAAACACCTCGTCTTGGCAATAAGCGTTTATGTATTTGCTCTATTAGTAAGGGGTCATCATGATCGAAATGATCCGAGGTCCAATCTTTAATAGAGCTAACACTAAAAGCATCACGGCAACATTCTCGCCAGTTATTGATAGGGAATAGATCGGAATCTAACTGTCCATAAATAAACGGATAGTCGTATTTTTTCCAATCGAGCGGTTTGTTAATATTCTTTTGTTCTGAAGGTTTATTAACGAGTCGCTTTGACCAATCGGGCAGGCCTGAGGTTGAACCTTCGTTAAGGTAAGGACCTTGTGTTGTATTGATATCTACCTGACCTTGTAATACATCTGGGTTGACAAAATAACCACTACGTTCACGTGCGATTAAATAGCCGTCGTTTAAGAGATGATCATAGGCAAGGATAACGGTATTACGAGCAACATTGAGCTGTTTGGAAAGATTACGGCTTGATGGAAGGGGTTTGTCGAGCGAGATTTGTTTGCGATTAATCGCATTAACAACTTGCTCACGAATTTGCTTTTGTAAGCTGAGCTGACTATTAGGATTTAAATGAAATAATTGATCGATAGACATACATTAACTATACATCAGTTATATTCTTTTTTTATAGCAAAATTGGGATCTTCAGAGACAATAGATAAAAAAATTTAAGAAAATATGCGCATAAATATCAACAAGACCAGCCTTAATAAATAATATTAATCATCATAATCAACACGCTTAAAAATAATACCGTCATTATGCCGCCGGCTTTAATAAAATCAGCCACTTTATAGCCTGCAGGCCCCATAATTAAGGCATTAACTTGATGTGTGGGGATTAAAAAAGAATTCGATGTCGCCAGCGCTACAATTAAGGCAAACACAGCAGGGTCGGCGCCAGCACCAATTGCTATATTGATAGCTAACGGCACTAATAATACCGTCGCACCCACATTTGACATCACTAATGTAAAAAATGTTGCCAAGATAGCAACGGCTAATTGAAGCCCCCAAATTGGGACCCCATCAAAGATAGTGAGAGTTCTATCTGCAATCCATGATGCTGTGCCTGTTAACTCTACGGCCATACCTAACGGAATAAGACTCGCTAGCAAGAAAACTGTTTTCCAACTTACAGCACCGTAAGCTTCATCGATACTAAGTACGCCTGATATCACCATACCAATAGCACCGGTGAGCAGCGCAATAGATAGACGAATATCAGTAAATAAAACCATCCCTAAAGCAATAACAAAGAAACCTAAAGCCCAAGAAACTTTATGCTGACGCACTTCTTCACTTTTTGGATAACCAGTTGTCATCACGATAAAATTGCGATCGCGCTCTAACAATGCAAGCGCATCCCAACTTGTATGCCCTACTAATGTATCGCCCGCTTGAAAAGGTATATCACGAACACCTTGACCCTCGCGCGAGGTTTCACCGCCACGGTGTAATGCAATCATGGCAAAACCATAGGTATTACGTAGACGAACTTCCAAAGCAGACTTACCAATTAGCTGAGAACCGGGAGGTATAACAATTTCGGCAATACCCGCTTTTGCAGCTGATAGGCTGTCAGAAAAAGTATCGAGATCTGGGCGCTTAGCTAACTCATAGTTAATCTCGAACAAAGTAAGTGCATTGGGAGCACCCATAACGGCAAGAATGGTATTAGCTTCTATACCAACGGCTCTATCTAGGCTGCCCGAGCCAATTCGTCGCGTTCCATTAGGAAACTGGGCAGCTGTTACACGTACACTATTTAGATGCTCAATCTCCTCTAAGGTTTTGCCTACCAATGGACTACCCGTAGGCACCTGCACTTCTATTAATACGTATTCAAGACCATAAGTTACTTTAAAATACTCCATCGTACTGACAGCAGTATCTAGATTTTCAGTTTTATTTGTTGACGGTAAAACAAAACGACCTAAAACAACAAAATAAATAATCCCTGCTAGCACTAAAAATAAACCAATTGGTGTTACCGAAAACAACGACCATGTTTGCATTTGCATCTCGGGTGCAAGCGTTTGATTCGAAGTCAAAATAAGGTCGTTTAATAAAATAAGTGGACTCGAACCAATCATAGTCATGGTCCCGCCTAAAATCGCACAAAAACCCATTGGCATCAAAAGACGAGACAGCGGGATGCCTGTACGAGAAGAGATGCGACTAACAACCGGTAAAAATAATGCAGCCGCACCAACGTTTTGCATAAATGAAGAAATAAATGCGACCGTACTCGAAATGATGGGGATGATTCTACCTTCAGATTTGCCACCAATCTTTAAAATCCAATTAGCAACTTTTGCCATCAATCCCGTTTTATCTAAACCAGCACCAATAATCATCACTGCAATTATAGAGACAACGGCATTACTTGAAAAACCGTTAAATAAAGCTTCACTCGGCACTAATCCCTTTTCGATCCCCATAAATGGTGCAAACAAAGTGGTTAAGCCTAAAATAACCATTATGGTAATAGCAGCAACATCGACGCTTACTATTTCAAATGCAAATAAATAAATAGTTAGTAATAAAATAGAAGTTACCCAAGCAATTTCAATTGTTGGGACATAATAACTAGTAATAATTGCAATCTTTATAAAAATTATTGCAGCTATAATTTGCTTAAGTGGCATATGTTTTTTCCTAGCATTAACTTTGTAACACAAAGATTTATGCTGAATATTTATTTGTTATTATTATCTTAAAATCCATAACTAGTTCGAAAAAATTATGAACATTATTATAGGTTTATATGCTTAAATCCCAAGCTTCGACAACTGAATTAGAAGCGCTTAAAAATTCTACTGCTGAGATTTTATAAGATCTCTATAACTACAATTATCAAAAGAGATTTACTTAATACTTTGAAAAACTGTTGATGATAAATATGTTTGGTCAAAGTAATTTTTAACGACTCATGTTATCGAAATTTAACCATTGCTTTCATAATTATTATCGAAGAACTATTTTTGCAGAACTAACCTTACAGATCTATTTTTGTAGAGTAAGTGCCTGCACCTCTTCAATTTTTTCTTGCTTAAGCTCTTGCAATGGTTCTTCTACTGGTTTATCAGGACACTGTTGAAAAATACGAGCATCGCAAGAATTACAAATATTTAAATCAAGCAGAGGCACGAGTACTTTAAGAGCGTCATCTGTCGTTAAATAGAAATTTTCATCGCCAAGCTTTTCTAAATAATACATTCGCTCAAGTTCTTTTTTGACCGAGTTATTCATTGCGCAAAAACTTAGGCGACCGCCTCTTTTTTGTAACCATAAGGCTTCTTGGTACAACATTTCGGCACCGGCAATATCGATAAAATTAATACCGCTACAATGAAGCAATATATATAGAGGCTCGTTATGGCGTGCACTAATTTTTCGAATTTGTATTTGGATATAATCAACCGCCCCAAAAAAAACAGAGCCATCTATTCGAATAATTTTTATTTGTGGACATTCTTTTAAATCAAAAAGAGCAACACTACGAAGATAAGTCCCTGTATTAAACGGAATGGGGGCAACCTCGGACACTTTCGGTTTTGATGTGCGACGTAGATAAAGTGTCAACGATAAAATAACGCCCACATAAATAGCAAATTCCAATTCGATAAATAAAGTTGATAAGAAAGTAACTACTAAAACAGCCGCTTCTTCTTTATGACTTTTGATAATTTGAATAATATGTTTAACGTCAATTAAGTTCCAAGCAATTAATAATATGGCTCCACCCATTGCCGGCAGAGGAAGATAAGCCGTTACTTGAGGAATTAACAATAAAATCAACACTAAAATTAATGCAGCAAAAATAGCAGACAATGGCGATTCTGCGCCTGCATCATAGTTAGCTCCCGAACGTGTAAAAGAACCCGAGCCTGCATAACAAGAAAAGAAACTCCCTACAATATTTGAAAGACCCTGACCGATAAACTCTTGATTGCCATCAATACGTTGACCAGAGCGTATACCAATTGCACGCGCAATAGAGACAGCCTCTACTAAACCTAACACTGCAATGGCAAATGCACCCGGTAACACCACGCTTACTTGTTCAGATGAAAAACTAGGAACTGCAAAGCCTGGCAAGCTAGATTGTAGAGCCCCAACAAGTGCTATACCGTTATCCGCACCGCCCGCTATTAAAGAAAAAATACTAGCGATAACCATTCCTAAAAGCATGCTAGGTAACTTTTTATTAAATCTTTTTATGGCAAGTGTGGCAATTATCGTCACCGCTGCAATAGCAACAGCAAGAAAATTAGTGTCGGTAAGATGAGTGACTAATTGACTCCAAGTGCTAATAAACGAACTACCTCGTTCTATTGGTACGCTCAACACATATTTTAATTGGCTTGTACCAATTAAAATTGCAGCCCCTGCTGTAAAGCCAATAACAACGGTGTGAGAAATGAAATTAACCAACACACCAAAACGTGCAACTCCAAAAGCAAACTGAATTAGACCGGCTAGTAATGTAATAGTGAGTGCAATAGAAATAAATTCTGCACTGCCTGGTGCAGCAACATTGCTTGTAACACTCATCACTACAATCGATATGGCAGCTGTTGGCCCTGATATAAGGTGTATGGATGAGCCAAAAAGACCAGCGACAATTGGGGTAATTATAGCGGTATACAAACCGTATTCTGGCGGTAAGCCTGCAATTAATGCATAGGCAATGCCCTGTGGTAAAACAATCACTGCACCGGTAAGACCTGCGAGTAAATCCGAATATATACTTCTAGTCGTTACTGTTTTCGCCCAAATTAAAAAAGGAAAAAAACGGAAAAGCGAAGAATTTTTAAAATTTCTAAATTTAGATTTTCTGGGTGCCATGACCTTCCAATATTAATAAAAAATTGTCGCTAACTAAACGTAGAATGGCGATGAGCAAGGTCAATAACCCTATTCATCGCCATTTTTAAATTGACAAATGAGGAGAGAATTATGTTCGCTGATCACCGTGATATAAGCGAACCACGTGTCGCGCTTCAGCAAAAAATAGCCAACGTTCGATTAACAAACCAGCCACTGTCAATAGTGTCGCAACAATAAATAAATCTGATGAGCCGCTCAACAATAATAAAAATGGAAACAAGAAGGCAATTAAAAGCATAGCTGCGCGCAAACAAATTATTTTATTCGCCTCTACAGAGTAGCCAAATTCATTATTTAAGAAACCATTTGAAGTATGGCCTTGATCGAATAATCGAACACTCGCTTGAGTAAAGCCAGTAGCCGTATTAATTGTACTCCCCGCTGGCTTACCGATCCAAAATAAATAAATAACCTTTGCAATAGCCCCTAAGACTAAAAGCGCTGACGCCAATTGATACAATATACTTGAAGTAGACCCAGTTAATGTAGATTGAATTGCTATTAACATCACAGAACCTGACATAAGACCTAACAACATATAATTTAATGGCGTTAGTGATGAATTCCATTGTCGAATTGTTTTTAGACTCGCATAAATCATACTAGTACAAAACAGCGTCAGAATCGCAATTAAGGCAGCAATAATACCAACAAGGCTTACAAAAGTGCTGGCCTCGGCACCCTGTGACCAAACAAGTGCCAAATATGCGATAAAAAATGGATAAAACAGAACTGCAAAAACGCCCTCTCTCGACAGCCAAGACGTTCTAAAACGATTAAATGCACGCCAAGCATTTTTTGGATTTGCCAAATGCCCCATCGAGCAAAGCAAGCCTAATGTAATTAACACTAACGCTATAATGCCCGATGTTAATAACACATTCGAAGCTTGTAGCTGACTAATACCCGTTAGGTGGCCTAAAATTAAAAGTATAGCCAAACCGTAACCTGCTCCTGACATCACTGTAAAAATTAAAACTGAAAAAGCCGGATGCATTATGTGTCCTCTTTTTATTCCAATAGCTTATTTTTAATAAATTATGAATATTAAATATTTAACGAAACATGCTTGCAGATTCAGGAGTCTCTCCTAACGAGCAATCATTTTATTAACCCAACCCTTTAGCGTACCTTTAAGTGATGCAGGATCGATTTGATCTTGAACTGGCTTATTACGTGGTGGCAAATAGCTATTAACTGGATTATAGCCAAGTTCTGGCATTAATGCCTTTCCGCCGCGTTCGCGCACTAGCTTACTGACTTCTGAATTAGGGTCGTCAAAGTCACCAAAAACACGTGAGCGTGTTGGACAGGTTAAAACACATGCTGGCTGACGCTCTACTTTTGGTAGTTTTTCATCGTAAATACGATCGACACACAAGGTACATTTTTTCATCACACCTTGCTCAGGATCAAGCTCACGAGCACCATAAGGACAAGCCCAAGAGCACAAGTTACAACCCATGCACTTATCTTGATCAACCAAAACAATGCCGTCTTCCTCGCGCTTATAAGAAGCACCTGTAGGACATACTGTCACGCAATCTGCAGTTTCGCAATGCATGCAAGACATTGGCATATGTACAGTTTTACTATTTGGTGAATCATCTACTTCATATGACCGAATTCGATTTAACCAAGAGCCTATAGGCTCGCGTGCGTAAGGGTCTTTGTCGGCTAAAGGCCCAATAGTGCCCGATGTATTCCACTGCTTACATGCGGTAGCACAAGCATGGCAACCTACACAGGTATCCAGATCAATAACAAGACCTAGCTTCATAGTATTTCTCCGTTCCGATGCTATTTGTCGCCACGAGTCAGGATATCTGACATCGAGCGAAAAAGGTTAACGTTTTTGTGGCTACTGTAGCTCAACATTTTTGGTGACTCTTTGGCATTTGGCTGAGCCTTGAATGCGGAAAATGTTGGCCAACTACCCGTTTCACCTGCGGCTGCCGGTGTTATTTTAACGCGAAGATCGTACCAAGCAGCTTGTCCCGTAATCGGATCTGAGTTGGTTACGCCATCTAGATTGTCGCCTTTTTGCGGTAATAGTTCGGAAATTAAATGGTTCATCAAAAAACTATCGGTATTTTCTTTAACATCTTTATCAAGACCCCAAGCACCACCGCGTTTAGCAATTGCATTCCACGTCCAAACTGTCTGCTCGTTAGTTCCTTCCATAAGCTTAACCTGACAACGAATTTTGCCGTTATGAGACTCTACCCAAACCCAAGAAAGGTCTTCAATGCCGTCGCGCTCAGCAGCAAGGCGATTCATAAACAAATAGTTTTGCGACATAATTTGACGCAACCATGCGTTTTGGCTATCCCAGCTGTGGTACATAAACATTGGCCGTTGATTAACCGCATGATAAGGATATTCATCGCGATCAATACGCTGCTCTTCTAGTGGCATGTAATAAATAGGTAGCGGGTCAAAATATTTCGCTAACCGCTCTTTATGATGCGCCTCTGTTGGCATTGGACCATCGTAAAGGCCTTGGCCTGCTAAGCGGAACGTTTGCAGTTTTTCAGAGTAGACTTCGATAACGATTTGATTGGTATTTCCGACCCAAGCCGCCTCTTTTGCGAGCTTTAAGTAATCGAGATTTGCATGCCGCATATAGCGTTGATTCATGTCGAGCTGCATTTCAAAGAAGCCTTCATTCTCTTCGTAGGCTTCCCACTGACGAGGATTTGGCTCGCCACGTAATGATTTTTCGCCGTCTTTACCACGATAACCCGCTAAGAAACCAATTCCGGGTTCTTTCTCAAAGTTAACAATAAAGTCTTTATAGTCTTTGTATTTGCGCTCGCCATCTTTGATGAAAGCAGGAAACTTAAGGCGTCCAGCCATTTCCACCATCACTTCTTGCCAAGACATAACATTTCGATCGGGTTTTATCACCGGAATCCGCACAGAATCGCATGCAGCGTGCGGCTCAGAAATCGGGCGGTCGAGCATAGAAATCGTATCGTAACGCTCCAAATAAGTCGTATCGGGAAGCACAAGGTCAGAATAGGCGACCATTTCTGAATTAAACGCATCAGAACAGACAATAAACGGAATTTTATATTCGCCATCGTCTTCTTTAGCAACCAACATTGCCATGGTTTGCTCGGTATTCATACTTGAATTCCAAGCCATATTTGCCATAAACAACATCAACGTATCAATCTTATAAGGGTCACCTTTAACGGCATTACTTATCACCATATGCATTAAACCATGGCAAGAAATAGGTGCATCCCAGCTGTAGGCTTTATCTATGCGCATTGGGCTGCCATCTGCATTGATAGCCAAATCTTCTGGGCAAGTAGGAAAGCCTAGCGGCGTTGATTTTAAAGGCGTGTTTGGTGCCATTTCTTTTGCAGGTTTAATGCCTGGGGGAATATGCTTTGGGAATGGCGGCTTTGCTAAATGGCCTCCGGGGCAGTCAATTGTTCCCAATAAAATTTGCAGCAAATGAATGGCGCGGCAAGTTTGGAAACCATTTGAATGAGCAGAAATACCACGCATCGCATGCATCGACACCGGACGACCAATAAATTTATCGTGTTTACGGCCTGCCCAATCTGTCCATTCAACGTCTATGGTAATACTTTCTTTGAAGGCAACATGTGCCATCTCTAAAGCCATACGCTCAATATCTTCTGCGGCCACACCACATTCTTTAGCTGCTACCTCTGGCGAATACTGCTCGTCATCGTATTTTTCAACCATGATCGACATGGCTGTTTTCAAAGGCGTACCATCGGGCGCTGTGTATTCCCCAAATAATGCAGGAGAAATATCTGGCAGGTTAGAATCAACAAACGCTTCTTTTCCCTGATCCCAAACTTGCGGCACATCACTTTCGCCTCTATAAAATAGACCATCGCCTACTTTTCCTGGCGTCATAACTACCAATTGTGCAGAGTTGGTATACCGCACTAAGAATTCATCGTCAATTAGCTGATGTTTTAATAAAACATGCACCATCGACAGCGCAAGAATACCGTCAGTACCTGGCCGAATAGCAACCCACTCATCGGCAATAGCCTGATAACCTGTACGCACAGGGTTGATGGCCACAAACTTAGCACCGCGTTCTTTTAGACGCTTAAGACCTAATTTAAGAGGGTTAGAGCTATGATCTTCTGCGACACCCCACATCATAAAATATTTGGTGTTTTCCCAATCGGGGTCCCCAAATTCCCAAAATGCGTGGCCCATTGTATAAAGTCCACCAGCCGCCATATTAACTGAACAAAAGCCACCGTGTGCCGCCCAGTTTATGGTTCCAAATTGACTAGCCCACATGCCGGTTAACGCCTGCATTTGGTCACGACCGGTAAAATAAGCAAGTTTTTTAGGATCAGTTTCGCGAATTCGCTTAAGGCGCTTTTCAAGCATATCAAGTGCTCGATCCCACGAAATCTCTTCAAACTCACCGGCGCCACGTTCAGTACCCGGCTTACGTAATAATGGAGAGCTTAACTTGGCTGGCGAGTACTGCTTCATGATGCCCGCGTTACCTTTAGCACATAGCACCCCTTTATTAATAGGGTGATTCGGATTGCCTTGAATATAACGAACCTTATTGTCCTCTACTGTGACTTTAATGCCACAGCGACAAGCACACATATAACAAGTGGTAAATTTAATATCTTGTTTCGCATGATCTTCAAACTCTGGCAAGTCTTTCGCGATAATATCTGCTTGGGCCTGAGAAACTTCGTTAAGAGGGACTTGGGTTTTAACAATACTCATATTTTTACACCTAAAGGTAAAAGGCTTTAACGAATTAATACGACTGGATACTCTTTAAAACAAGAACCTATCTAGAATTTATCTAGAATTCATTGATGCGGTTTTGGAGAAAAAAGCTCTCAACATACAACGGATGTTGAAAATATATTAAATTTCTAATCAAAAAGGTGGGTTAACTTAGCGTTTTATTATCTTTTGTTACTTTTCAAACCCATCATTGAAACGAAGTCTATTTTAAAAAACTTTATTAAATCACATTTTTGATAATGATTGACTCAATAATGTGTTAATTGAGTTAATCATAACAAATATTTATCAAATATGTCGAGCATAAACACAGCTTATAACTTAACTACATAACATACACACATTTAGTTATAAAAACAAAAATACCCAGAGAACTAACAGTTTAAGATCAAGCATTCATCTGCAACATCTAAAAACACCAAATACTTAAGGCTTTTTATCCCGTCTTAAATGACAACTCTCGACAGAGCACTATCAATAGCATCTATTATCTGTGCGATATCCTCTTTTGTTGCAATTAATGCAGGGCTTAACAAAATCGTATTATTTAGCTTTTCAAAACTTCGGTTGGTGCGCCCAATAATAACGCCTTGCTTCATACAATCAGCAGCTATCGCAAGAGTAACGCTTTCGTCGACAGGCTCTTTAGTGACACGATCTTTAACTAACTCTAAGGCAGCAAAAAAACCCTTGCCACGCACATCGCCAATAAAGTCATACTTGTCTTTAAGTCCATGAAGGCGCTCTAGCAGATATTCACCGACCACAGTGACATTCTCGAGCAAATTTTCTTCTTCGATGATTTTCATATTTTCGATAGCCGCAACAGGACCTGCTGTACAACCACCAAAGGTAGAAATATCACGAAAGTAGCTCATGCGATCTGAAGGATCTTCTTTAAAGGCATTAAATACCTCTTCCGTGGTTACGGTACAAGAAATAGCGGCATAACCAGAGGCAACACCCTTAGCCATAGTCACCATATCTGGCTGGATACCATAATGCTGATAGCCAAACCATTTACCCGTGCGACCAAGACCACAAACGACCTCATCAATATGCAATAAAATTTGATATTTTTTGCATATTTCTTGAATTGTCTCCCAGTAGCCTTCTGGCGGTGTTATAACACCGCCACCGGCGGTAATAGGTTCAAGCACTACTGCACCAATAGTATCTGGGCCTTCTTCAAGAATAACGCGTTCCATTTCTTTAGCAGCGCGTATGCCATAATCTGTGACATCACCGTATTGTGAACGATATTCACAGCAATGTGGAAACTCGACAAAACCTGGAGTAAAAGGACCATATTGCGCTTTACGCTCGAATTGTCCTGACGAACTTAACGCTGTAATGGTGGTGCCATGATAATCGCGTTCGCGATATAAAATCTTATGCTTTTTGCCACCATGCTTATTATGAGAAATCTGACGAACAATTTTATAAGCCTTTTCGTTAGCTTCTGAGCCCGAGTTTGAGTAATAAACACGGCTGAGACCGGGCATTTTGTCGATAAGCATTTCTGCATACAAAGCACCGGGCACATTACCTACCGATTGCGCAAAATAATTCATTTTTACTAGCTGGTCATAAACGGCTTTAGCGATACGTTCGCGACCATAGCCAACATTTACCGTCCAAACTGCACCAGAAACAGCATCTAAATGTTCTTTACCCGTCGCGTCCCAAACCCGCATACCCTCACCGCGAACAATAACTAAAGGATCGTTTGTTTCAAGACCTTTATGTTGGGCAAGATGATGCCAAACATGACTGCGGTCAGCTTTCATGACTTTTGAAATTTCTTCAGGACTTAATTCGCGGCTCATAATCTACCCCTACAGGAATTATTTTTAGTGAGAATTCAAAATATACTTAATATAATATGACAGAATAATGGAATATTAAATTTTGGAATAGGACCAATTAAACATGCAACATATCTCCAGCCCTTATGAGCTGGCTATGGCAAATGAAAGAAACTTTAAAAAGCTGACAAAGTAACTTCCAAAACATAAACATCCACATAAAATTACTTTGTCATTCGACTGATACTTAATTTAAGCACTAACTTTTTAGCTGATGATGTACTTTATCAAGCATTTGCTGATTACTTTTGACCTTTTCAAGAATTTGCTTGTATGACAACAATGCCATTGCTTGTTTTTTATGTTCACGAGCGATTCTTGCCAAATATCTAGCGTGTTCAAAAAATATCTTGTAGGCCTTAAAAACACTAAATTTAGGATCAAACATATGTGTAGGGAGAGAGGCGACACCATTAACTTCAATGACCACAAACTTGCCTTCCTTAAAGGCATCTTCACTCTCAGATTTAACATCGACACGGCCAAAATTAAAGCCTGGCTGATTTGAAAAAACATCAAATATCGCCTGTTCTAATTCTGGCGTCAATAGATGGCTATCGTCGGTGAACTTACATCCTAGCGTATGAGAGCCGATAAATGACAGACGCACGGACTCCCCCTCTTTTGGTATTCGGCTTAAATCAATATATTGAAGAAAGGAATACCAGTGATGCGTAAAACGCTGATGATTTTTGGCTAGTGTTAAAAGGTTATCTGTACCGTTGCCAACAACACTTGGAAAATGCTTTTTATTAATGCCTGTAATTCTTGGAGTGCCGTTTTCACGAATATAAAAAATACCGCATTCATAAGGATAAGAGGTGAACTTTTGTAAAATATAATCGCCGAGCAATAACGGTAGTTTTTTATTTAGATCGGCTTCCGAAGAAATTTTTACAATACCTTTGCCAACACAACCAACATCAGACTTTAAGATAACGGGATAACCGTGGGTATCAACAAACTTCAAAACGAAGCGTCGTTTTTCAGTATCGCTAAGAGTCGACTTAACAAGGGAGGTAGGCAAAAAATATTGCTGATCAAATGACATCTGACTTTCGTACTTAGAGCCGATACCAATTTCACCATGATCTAAGCCATAATTAGCTTTGGCTAGCCCTTTAATACTGACACCGTTTAATAAACATTGAGCACCTAAGTATATATAAAAAGGGGCTTCAAAAACTCGAGGGCTCCAAAATTCATAGGGCTTAATCAATGGGGACTTACTTACAAAAGATTTACTCAAGCTCAGCTCCGATAAAAAATTTTGCTACCCTTATAACATTCATCCAAAACAAATCTCTATTTAAAAATTGTATGACCTTTTATAAAATATTTTAAAAAGTTAACAACATATTATTCATGCACGTACTAATTTTGAGGTTATTAATTATCAAGAAATAAAGACCTAGCTTTTACTAAAAATTCGTTTGATTCTTTGTCGTCATCTATTGCTGACGAAAGAGTTGATAAAAGAGATTCGTGATCCGTCGCATGAAGCAGGCCCTTTTTAACTAATACTGGAGAAATTGGACCAAGGTAGGGCCTTAGGATTTCTACTAACTTTGTTTGCATTTCTTCATCGCACACCAGCAACTAATTACTATTTATAAAAACATCACTAGTGAAGCTTAATTTTTTTAGTACTTTCCGAGCATGAACTAAAATTTCTTCGCTCTCTTGAGGGTTATCAACAGATTGCGATAACGCAATGGCTAGTTCATCGGGAGCTTTCGCTTTTAACAGTGCTTTTTTAAGTAATACTGGTGCAATTGGCCCAACGTGAGAAGCTAATATATTAATTAGTTTATGCTGTGTTTCATCATCACAATTAAGCCCCTTAGCGCTGCTTGCCGATAATTTCTCAAGCTCTTGATAAAATTTCAACGCACTCTCTGGCCTAGACTCAGGATCTTCTGACATTGCTTTGCAAACAAAATTTTTTAAAGCGGGGGATATTTTTAGTCCACGCTCTCCGGCAAGAGACTCGGCCATAAATTCATTTAATTGCAGCGGATATAACTTGTCGGCCTTTATGCGCTCACCCGTTAACATTTGCAGCATAACTGCCCCAACACTATAGATATCCGTTAAATGTGTTACTGATTGACCTTTTAAGCTCTCTGGACTCATGTAGCTAGGCGTGCCGACGGCACTGCCCTGCATTGTTTGATCGAAGCTATTTAATTTTGCGACACCAAAGTCGGCAACTTTTACGTTATCGTCATCCATTAATAAAATGTTGGCGGGTTTAATATCGCGATGAATAATACTCTGAGCGTGGGCAGATGCGAGTGCTTTAAGAATGGAGCTAGTAATAAAGATTACTTCATCTTCTCTAAAACAATAATCGCTATCGATAGCGTCTTGCAGCTCTTCGCCCTCGACATACTCCATCACAATAAAATCGGTGTCTTGGTGCTTACCTAATTCAAATACTGTGACGATATTGGTATGAAAACTGCGAGCTGCTGCTTGTGCCTCACGGCGAAAACGCCTAACAAAATCTTGCCCTGCTTCGCCTTCACAAAGATGTGGGTGAAGCACTTTGATCGCGACTTTTCTATCGATATCTGGATCTAGGCCAAGATAGACAATACCCATCTTCCCTTTACCCAAGACGGTTTGAATCTGGTATTTCCCCAACATGTCAGGCTGTATGCTCATTAGTTAGACGACCTACTATTTATTGTTATCGTCAGTAATAATCGCAACAGCACTCTTTAAGCTACGCTGCATCCTGTTAAATGACATAGTCAGAGAACTAATTTCGTCCTTGCCTTTAATGGGTAGCTCTGGAGTATCAAGAGATCCCATACTGACTTTTGTTGCGTAATCGGAAATTTGCTTAACCGGTTTAACGACAAAAAGGTTTAAGAGTAGATTCATAATAACGCCGATCAACAAATAAGTGCCCGCGACAATGCTCATAAAAATAAAAATTTCTTTTTGCGCACGAGCAATCGTTAAAGAAAGTGGCACAGAGACAATTTGAGCACCAATAATCTCATTTAACGTCCAGCCAAAGCCATGCTCTGTTCCATATAGCTCTATCATACTCGTTGGTGCAGCTTCTGGTGTCGAGTGGCATGCAAGACAATCAGGATTGGTAAGTTGAATGGGACGACTAAAATAGAGTGATTTACCCTCAGGCGTATCGCGAATACCAAATAGTTCGCTAATAGATTCATTTTTAAATCTATTAATGATTTCAACTTCCCAATCTTTGGCCTTGTTTGCTAAATTAGTTGGATTGATCACCGCCTCTTTGTAGCTGTAATAGGGGTAAGTTTCTTGTAGTTTTTCGACATACTTAAGCGCTGAATAAGCTGGGACTGTTTGAGGTAGAAAACGCTCAGTGTCTATTTCGCCTAATTAGTGGACCAATTTCAGATACGGTATAGCTGCGAATAGCCATTGCGCCCTCCATTAAAACAGCTGCTGTTTCTAAAGCTTCTTGTTTGGTATGTTTAGATTGAATACTGTATGAAATGACGCCCGTGATAATAATGCCTACGACCGTAAAAAACAGTAAGATAATATTCATTTTAAAACGTAGTGACATGTTGTATCTCTGCTAGTCTATCAGATAAGTTTGCTGAAGAAGGTTTTCATTTTTTTGCAGCCAAGCATACATCATTATAACCTTAGATAACTAAAAATTATTCTCTTATAGTTTAATCATCGACGCTAAGATTAATATTAAAGGCTAAATATACAATAACTAGCCAGCAATAATTATAGGTGGGTCCTCAGCTTACAACGCGTCGCCTACTTCTAATCAAAGTATATATTCCACTTGCAACTATTATTATAATTCCCAATAAGGTTAAGCTATCTGGTCTTTCACCAAAGATTATAGTTCCTAAGATTAACGCAAATAGAATCCGTGTGTAACGAAAAGGAGCAACAACAGAGACATCACCATTGCGCATTGCAATCGTTAACCAGTAATAAGCCATGACACCAAATATTGTTGCCGCCAGAATTTGTAAACTAGCAGTAATGTCGGGCAAAATAAAATCTTGCTTCAAAAGGCCATTATTATCTGGCCCTATATCAAAAGCCAACATAAATAAGCCTGTTGGGATTAATATAAAAAAGCCATAAATACCCAATTGTAAGTGAGACAAAACATTTGAAGCCGCACGTGTTGCCAAGTCCCGCCCAGCAAACCCTAGCATCCCAATGACGGCTAACAATGATGACTGCTCAAAACTTTCGAGCCCAGGCCTTATAATAATTAACACGCCGGTGAAGCCAATCAAGATCGCAATCCAACGACGCCAGCCAACGCGCTCACTCAAAAATAAAGCGGCTCCCATTACGACAACTAGTGGTGTCGCTTGTAAAATTGCAGAGGCGCTAGATAAAGGGGTATATACAATTGCCAAGGTAAAAATAGCCGCCCTATGACCTCGAAAACGGCTCTAATTAACACAGGGCGCGATAATATTTTAGGATGAAAGACAGCTTGCCCGCGATTAATGGTCATTACTATAAAGCCGAGCATGCCTCCAAGGCCAAATAGTGTCAGAATTTGGCCGACGGGAACAGATCCTGAGGCTGACTTAATGAACATATCTTCAAGTGAAAACGCAGCCATTGCTATCACCATAAATAAACTACTTTTTAGATTGCTCACAAACACTCCAACAATGTCAAAACAATTAATGGCAAATATTACTAAGAGGTATACAGATAAAAGTCTTTGTACTGACCACGCCCTATTTTATCATCTATTAAGCAATAAAAATCGTAAAAAGAGAAGCCCATAACACGGATTTACCATGAACGCTCAAGTACAAAAACAAGTAGTAAAAGACACTCTTTATTTTGACGGAACATGTCCACTTTGCAGTAAAGAAATCTCCTTACTAAAAAAACTGAGCAAGGATCAACTGATTTTTGCAGATATTCAAAATATTTCATCAACCGACACCCAACTCCCCTCGCGTGAAGCGCTGTTACGACGGCTTCATCTAAGACTAATGAACGGGGAATGGTTAGTTGGACTCGATGCCAATGTTGCTGTGTGGTCTTATACGAAATATGGTTTTTTATTTAAAATTCTAAGGTGGCCATTGATAGGTCATATTGCTGATAGAATTTATGCCAATTGGGCTGATAATAGATATGAAAAGCGCTACAAATGCTCGCAATCTAACTAACTACTAACTACTAAGCAAGTATAATTTATTGTGTATAGATACTTTCTAGTTTAAATTAAAAGTTCTTGATGATATGGCTTTTCTAATAATATGTTTTTTCTAATCTTTAAAGGCTGCCTCAAATTTAGACAAGCGAGCATAAATATCATAACCTTGAAGCCTCATATGAATATTAAAAAAATGCACCCCAAACTTCTTATAAATTCTATGGTGACATTTCTATTTTCCTCAAGGAGTGCTGGTTGAGACAGATTGTTAGCTTGTTGTGCTTTTTTTTAGTCACCAGTTTTGGTTTATATTGGCAAAATGAAAATCATCGTCATCTAGAAAAAGAGCATCTATATTACCTCAGCGAGATTGCTCAGTCAGAATCAACTGCAATAGAACGTCGAGTTTATAGTGCCTTTGCGGCTACCAATTTTTTAGCGTTTGAGGTTAAGCAAAATAATGGTGAGTTCTTTGATTTTGAAGATTATGCAGAAGAAGTTATAAATTCTATTGGTGGAATAAGTAATTTACAATTAGCGCCCGGGGGCATTGTTAGTCAAGTTTATCCTATGATCGGAAACGAAATCATAATAGGACATGAACTTTTTATCGATGAACAAAGAAGTAAAGAGGCGCTGCTGGCTAAAAAAACAAAACAATTAACACTTGCAGGCCCGTTCGAGACACTGCAAGGTAGCATTGCCGTTATTGGTAGAAATCCCATTTTTCTTACAAAAAACAATGAAGAAATATTTTGGGGTTTTGCCTCGGCAATGATAACTGTTGATGATTTGTTAGCCTCCACAAAATTTTCTGAGCTCGATCAAGGTAAATACGCCTATCAATTAAGTCGTAAAAATCCAGACACACAAATAGAAGAAGTTTTTGCGCGCTCTACTTTTAATATTGTCGAACCTTTTGTTATCAAAAAAATAAACCTCCCCAATGCCACCTGGACTCTCACCATTAGTAGCTCTAACAATGATTGGGCCGAACAAAGCAATTTTCTAGCAAGTATTTTTTTAGGCTTATTAATGGCTGGGGGAATTGGTTATTTGTTTTTGAAGCCAGAATATCTCAATAAGATTGTTTCCGAAAAAACCGATGAACTCGAAAAATTAGCCTTTCATGATCAATTAACGTCTCTGGGAAACAGAAGAGTATTAAGTAAAGAATTAAAAACTTTTTTAAATGAAAAAAACAACCCTATTGCTGCCCTTCTTTATTTGGATTTAGATGATTTTAAACGAATCAATGACTCCTTAGGACATCATTCTGGCGATTACCTTTTAAAAGAGTTGGCCTCACGTCTGATAAATATTGTAAAGAGTAATGATATTGTAGCCCGACTAGGTGGTGATGAATTTGCATTATTGATTTTCGATGTGAAATCAAAAGAAAGCATTGAAAATATAGCCGAAAGAATTATTGCCGAGATTAAAAAGCCTGTTATTTTTGGCAATAACAGCTTAGTTGTTTCTGCTTCTTTAGGCATTACATTAATACCTGAAGATGGTGACAATGAAGAAGAGTTATTACGTAATGTTGATATAGCGATGTATGACGCTAAAAATTATGGAAAAAACAACTATCGGTTTTTTGATCAGAATTTGCAAATTGAAATGCTCGAAAAACATAATATAGAATTAGCACTCAATCATGTTTTCGAACGCGACGAACTTTTTTTGCATTACCAGCCCTTAATATGCCTAAAAAGAAATAAAATTTTAGCCTATGAAGTTTTACTGCGCTGGAACCATCCAGAACAAGGCCTTATACCGCCTGATAAATTTATACCTGTTGCTGAAAACACAGGGCAAATTATTCCTATTGGTTATTGGGTTTTTGAACAGGCTTGCAAGGCGATTAAAAATCATATGCAAAAATTTAACCAGCCACTTCATGTGTCTGTTAATTTATCCGCTAAACAATTTTTAGATCCTAATTTGTTAAAAAATTTAGAGTCTGTTGTTAAACAACAAAATATTGAACCTAGCTGTCTAGAGATAGAAATTACAGAGTCGTCTCTGGCTATCGATATTAATAATGCAATTATAATTTTAAGTAAGTTAAGATCTTTGGGGATTAAAATAGCTATCGATGATTTTGGAACAGGCTATTCATCATTATCACAATTAAGAAACTTACCCGTCGATCGATTAAAAATTGATAGAAACTTTATTACTAATTTATCTGCCAATGAAAGTGACCAAAAAATCGTCAAGGCTATTATTGCAATGGCCCATGCACTAAAAATCAACGTAGTGGCTGAAGGCATAGAAACTCAAGAACAACTAACCTGGCTCGCCGAGAACAACTGTGACGTCGGCCAAGGCTATTTTTTAGCACGTCCGGCCCCTTTAAATGATGTTTTGTGATTTTAGTTGCTTATATTTTTAATGTTCAAGCATTTAGATAATAAGGGAGATTAATAATTATTCTATAAATATTTATTCGATTTGCTAAATATTTTCAAGTGATGCTTTGAGAAGAAGGCACCCTAACCCAACCTTCCATTAGCACGCGAGCACTGCGGCTCATCGTCGCTTTAGTTACTAACCAATCTTTACCTTCGCGAGTAGCACTTGCGCCAACCGTTAAGGTGCCTGATGGATGCCCAAAGGTGACGCTTTGGCAATCACCCCCAGCGGCAGCTAAATTAACAACGGTACCCTCAATAGCGGCAGCAACACCAATCGCAACAGCAGCCGTGCCCATCATCGCATGATGTAATTTACCCATCGATAAAGCTCGCACTAGTACATCAGTATCGGACGCGTTAATAACTTTACCACTTGAGGCAATATATTTTTTTGGCTTAGAGACAAACGCAATTTTAGGAGTATGTTGCCTACCCGCAGCTTCGGTAATATTATTAATAAGGCCCATCTGAACTGCTCCATAGGCTCGCAGTGCCTCAAACATTGCTAACGCTGCGTCATCGTTATTTATATCATTTTGTAGTTCAGTGCCCTCGTAGCCAATGTCTTCAGCATTAACAAAAATGGTTGGGATGCCTGCATTTATCATTGTCGCGGTTAAGCAGATGCCAGCAAGCCTGCCTAAATTATTATCGTTGGGTAATATTAATTGATCAACCACATTGCCCGTAGGAAATATATCGGCAGCAGGATCCATAAAATCAAGCTTGACCTCGGCAGATGGAAAAGTAACGCCGTCTAACTCAAAGTCACCGGTTTCTTGAACCTCACCATTGGTAATGGGCACGTGTGCAATAATCGTTTTACTGATATTTGCCTGCCAAATGCGTACAGCAATTGTGCCATTTTGTGGGACCAGATCACTAGGGACCAAACCGCTAAATACTGCAAAAGAACCCACTGCGGAGGTGAGATTCCCACAGTTACCGCTCCAATCTATAAAGGCTTTATCAATAGCAACTTGGCCAAATAAATAATCGACATCATGATCTGGCTTATCACTTTTAGAGACGATGACCACTTTACTCGTACTTGAAGTTGCACCACCCATACCATCTGTATGCTTACCATAGGGATCGGGACTACCTACAACCCTCAGAAATAATGCATCGCGAGCGGCACCCGGAATTTGTGCTGACGCTGGTAAGTCATCAAGCTTAAAAAAAGTGCCTTTACTGGTACCACCACGCATATAAGTTGCGGGAATTTTAAGTTGTGGTGCATGGCTCATAATACTTCCTTAAATAAGAACGGTAATTTTAAGTCTTTGATGTTTTTAGTTGGCAAGCTTTTTTGGCAAGCACTTTTAGCTAGCATTGTTTAGCTGGCAACTGTTGACTCCAAAAAATCTTGAGCAAAACGCTGAAGTACACCACCAGCCTCATAAACATGAGCTTCCTCGGCCGTATCTAAGCGACATTTAACAGCAAAAGTGACTACCTCGCCATTTTTGCGCGTCATAATCACGCTTAGCTCTGCAAGTGGGGTAATTTCGCCCACCACATCAAAAGTTTCGGTGCCATCAATTGCATAGGTTTTACGAGTTTCACCGGGTTTGAAGGCTAAGGGTAATACGCCCATACCAACAAGATTAGTGCGATGGATTCTTTCAAAACCTTCGGCAACAATTGCCTCAACACCCGCTAGACGCACACCTTTAGCCGCCCAATCCCTTGAAGAACCTTGACCATAATCTGCACCCGCAATAATAATCAATGGTTGTTTACGCTCCATATAGGTTTCAATCGCCTCCCACATACGGGTAACGTTACCCTCGGGCTCTATTCGAGCGAGTGAACCCTGTGTAATCTCACCGGCTTCATCAAGGCACATTTCATTCAGTAATTTAGGGTTTGCAAAGGTAGCGCGCTGGGCGGTTAGATGATCACCTCGATGAGTCGCATAAGAATTGAAATCTTCTTCTGGCACTTTCATTTTATGCAGATACTCGCCTGCCGCGCTGTCTAACAAAATAGCATTAGAGGGCGATAAATGATCCGTTGTTATATTATCCCCAAGCACTGCTAAGGGACGCATATCTTTTAGTGCACACTGTCCTGTTAATGCTCCCTCCCAATAAGGCGGACGGCGAATATACGTGCTTTCTGGCCGCCAATCATAAAGCGGGCTTTCCGCTTTTTCGCCTGCGTCTAAATCAAACATTGGGATATAGATTTGCCTAAACTGTTCTGGTTTTACACTACTAGCAACAATCGTATCTATCTCTTCATCAGTAGGCCAAATATCTTTTAGGGTGATAGGATTACCCTCTTGATCGACGCCGAGGGTATCTTTTTCAATATCAAAGCGCATCGTACCCGCAATTGCATAAGCTACAACTAAAGGCGGAGACGCAAGAAAAGCTTGTTTTGCATAGGGATGAATACGACCATCAAAATTACGGTTGCCCGATAATACCGCTGTGGCATACAAATCGCGCTCGATGACTTCTTTTTGAATAATAGGGTCTAATGCGCCTGACATACCATTACAGGTAGTACACGCAAAACCCACAATACCAAAACCTAACTTTTCTAGCTCTGGCAGTAGGCCTGATTCTTTCAAATACAACTCAGCTACTTTGGAACCCGGTGCAAAGGATGTTTTTACCCAAGGCTTGCGCAGCAAACCTAACTTATTGGCATTACGCGCCACCAGCGCCGCAGCAACAACGTTACGCGGATTTGAGGTATTGGTACACGACGTAATAGCCGCAATGATAACTGCACCATCGGGCATTTTACCGGCGGCTTCATCTGCCAGTGCTTTATCTAAGTCGACTGCAATACCACGCGCTAAAAGATCAGCAGTGGCAAGACGTCTGTGTGGGTTTGAAGGGCCGGCTAAATTACGCCCAACGCTGGATAAATCAAATGTTAAAACACGCTCGTATTCAGCATCTATAAGATCGTCTGCCCATAAGCCCGTTAGCTTGGCATACTGCTCTACCAATGCAACCTGCGCAGGCTCGCGACCCGTTAATTTCAAATAATCGATAGTTTGCTCATCGATAAAAAATAAACCGGCCGAGGCACCGTATTCTGGCGTCATATTTGAAATAGTGGCGCGATCACCAATCGTCAGGCTGCTTGCTCCCTCGCCAAAAAACTCTAAATATGCAGATACCACTTTTTGCGCGCGTAAGAATTCAGTAATAGCTAAAACAATATCAGTCGCAGTAATACCCTCTTGGCGCTTACCGGTTAACTCAACACCAATAATATCAGGTAGGCGCATCATTGATGGACGACCTAGCATAACTGTTTCTGCCTCAAGTCCACCAACGCCAATCGCAATAACGCCCAAAGCATCGACGTGCGGGGTATGGCTATCTGTACCCACACAGGTATCTGGATATACCACACCATCGCGTGATTGAATAACAGGCGACATTTTCTCGAGGTTGATCTGATGCATAATGCCATTACCAGCTGGAATCACATCAACATTTTCAAAGGCTGTTTTGGTCCATTCAATAAAATGAAAGCGATCTTCATTACGACGATCTTCAATCACTCTATTTTTTTCAAAGGCATCGGGATCAAAACCCGCCGCTTCGACCGCTAACGAGTGATCGACAATAAGCTGAGTTGGCACCACAGGATTCACTTTAGAAGGATCCCCGCCCTGATCTGCAATAGCATCGCGAAGTCCGGCAAGATCAACCAATGCTGTTTGGCCCAAAATATCGTGACAGACAACACGCGCAGGATACCAAGGAAAATCTAGATCCTGCTTACGCTCTATTAGCTGCTTAAGCGAATCCGTTAATACTTCAGGGTTGCAACGACGCACTAACTGTTCGGCAAGCACGCGCGAGGTATAAGGCAGTGTTTTATAACTGCCGAGCTTTATGTCCTCTATCGCTGCTCTGGTATCGAAATAATCTAAACCACTATTATCGGGAAAAGGTTTACGGTAGTTAGTGTTCATAATTAACTCTATCTCTTGTATTCTTGAGTTTCTGCTTAAGGTGCCCGACTATAGATGTTTTAACAATAATTAAAACTTAATCAGTGGCTCTTCAAGTAAATAAGATATTGATCAAACTGATCAATATCTATCGTCGAACTTCTTAAAGACTAATCGCGCTTATCAAGCGGCACAAAGGCTTGATCATCAGGACCGGTATAATTTGCACTCGGGCGTATAATCTTGCCATCAATTCTTTGCTCAATAATATGCGAGGCCCAGCCAGAGACACGTGAGATTACGAATAAAGGCGTAAACATGGCTGTGGGAACACCCATCATGTTATAGCTAACGGCACTAAACCAATCTAGATTTGGAAACATCTTCTTCGCATCCCACATCACTGCCTCTAGGCGTTCAGCAACAGAATACAAGCGCATATTGCTTGCTTCGGCAGATAAATCCTCGGCAATTTTCTTAATCACCTTATTACGAGGATCAGAGATGGTATATACCGGATGACCAAAACCAATCACAATTTCTTTATTAGCAACACGCTCGCGAATATCTGCTTCTGCTTCATCGGCATTGCTGTAGCGGCTTTGAATATCATAGGCAACTTCATTAGCGCCGCCATGCTTGGAGCCACGTAGTGCTCCAATTGCACCTGTAATAGCAGAATAGATATCGCTATTAGTGCCAGCAATGACACGTGAAGTGAATGTAGACGCATTAAACTCATGCTCTGCATATAAAACTAATGAGGTATGCATTGCTTTTACCCAAGATTCTTGAGGTGTTTTTCCATGCAGTAAATGTAAAAAGTGACCACCAATAGAGTCGTCGTCGGTCTCTACATCTATCCGCTTGCCATTGATGGAAAAATGATACCAATACAATAACATTGACCCTAAACTCGCCATTAAGCGATCGGCAATATTGCGCGCTTCATTCATTGGATGATCTTCTTTTTCTGGTAGGCAGGTGCCCAAAATAGAAACTCCACTACGCATCACATCCATTGGGTGTGCAGACGCTGGAATTGCCTCAAGTGCTTGCTTGACTGCACTTGGAATACCTCGCATTGACTTTAACTTAATCTTGTAAGCCTTTAATTCTGCTACATTTGGTAACTTTTCATGTACCAATAAATACGCTATTTCTTCAAACTCACAATCTTTCGCAAGATCGAGGATATCGTAGCCACGATAGCTAAGATCGTTACCCGTACGGCCTACGGTACAGATGGCTGTATTGCCGGCAACGGTACCCGATAAGGCTACGGATTTTTTTGGTTTCTTTGATAAATCAATTGGCGCAGAATCTGTCATAGTGTGGCTCCTTTTCTACAAAATGTCGCATAAAGATAAACGGTTTAATGTAATTATTAATACCCAGCTCTTGCAAATTAGTTTTTGTGGTCAAATAAGCTATCGAGCTTTTGTTCATATTCGTGATAACCAAGATAATCGTATAACTCCATGCGTGGCTGCATAATATCTATAACATCTTTCTGTGTGCCGTTATCGCGAAGCGACTTGAACACATTTAAGGCTGCTCGGCTTTGTGCACGAAACGCAGACAATGGATATAAAGCCATACTCACACCAGCGCTAGCAAGCTCTTCGGTGGTAAACAATGGCGTTGAACCAAACTCGGTAATGTTGGCAAGTACCGGCACTTTAACCGCCTCTACAAACTCTCGATATTGACTAAGTTCGGTAATTGCTTCAGGAAAAATCATGTCGGCTCCGGCTTCAACACAAGCACAAGCACGGTCAATCGCAGACTGCATACCTTCAACGGCGAGCGCGTCTGTTCGCGCCATTATGACAAAATCTGGGTCTGTTTTAGCGTCGACTGCTGCCTTTACGCGGTCAACCATTTCTGCAACTGGAACAATACTTTTATTGGGCCGATGACCACAGCGCTTTTGAGCAACTTGATCTTCAATATGAACTGCCGCCGCACCGCCCTTTATCATTGCTTTAACAGTGCGAGCTATATTAAAGGCTCCACCCCAACCCGTATCGATATCTACTAATACTGGTAACTGTGAAACGTCAGTAATGCGACGCAAATCAATCAATACGTCCTCAAGAGAAGTGATACCAAGGTCTGGGATTCCACAGGATGAAGCTGCGACTCCACCACCTGAAATATAGAGAGCCTTGTAGCCTGTCGCTTCAGCCAGTTTTGCTGAATAAGCATTAATTGCACCCACTACTTGAAGGGGGGATTCATCTTTAAGCGCTTGCCTGAAGCGTTTTCCTGGTGATTGTACGTTCATTTTTTCTCTCATTTTCAGGTTAAATGTTTACGGGTATAGAGTTGTATTTGAATCTTTATCTTTTAGCATACGCTCGATATTTTTTCGTGAAGAGCGGATATGCAAGCGCATAAGCCACTCAGCCATTTCACCATCACGATTAGCAATCGCATCGACAATGTGTTCATGCTCACTATACGCCTTAGGAACTCGATGGCCGCGCATACCAAATTGGTAGCGATATAGGCGCATTTGATAGTAAAGGTCATTGCACAATAAATTGATTAAGCGATCGTTTTTACTGCCGGTAATAATACGATAATGAAAATCAAGGTCGCCTTCCTTTTGAAAATAAGCTTGACCATGCTCCTGCTCTATCTCTTGCCCGTGCTGAGTTAATAGCTCGCGTAGCTTGGCTATCTCTTCGTCTGACATATGGCTCGCCGCAAGTCGAGCAGCCATGCCCTCTAGCGCTTCGCGAACATAATAAATATCGAGTAGCTGATTGCTACTCATTGTCATAACTCGCGCCCCGATATTGGGTTTACGAACCACCAGACTACAAGCCTCTAAGCGACCAATTGCCTCGCGTAATGGACCGCGGCTAACACCATAGGTTTTGGCTAACTCGGTCTCACTTATTTTACTTCCTGAAGCAATAGACCCTTCCACGATTGCCTGCCGAATTTGCCGAAAAACACTTTCAGCAATCGTCATAGCGCCATTAGAAGCAACATTAAAGATACTATTAGAAGTACCGTTAATATCAGCTTGTAAGCTTTTTGACGATATTAATCCCGCCGAAAACGCAGCGCTACCTAGCGACCCTTTAGAACGACTTTGTCTAACTTCTTCCATTGTGCTTTATCTTTTAGTCTGTTTTTAGTATCAACATAAGTGACTAGATAACTTCTTACACTAGTTGCTTATGCCTTTGCATAGCCAAGCGTTTGTAGCGCCTGTGAAATTTCATCCAAAATTGCAGGATCATCAATCGTTGCGGGCAATGAAAACTCCTCTCCATCTGCAATTTGGCGCATTGTCTTCCGTAATATCTTGCCCGAGCGCGTTTTAGGCAATCGTTTAACCTGAGTGACTAGTTTAAACGAGGCAACTGCACCAATTCGCTCACGTACCATAGCGATGAGTTCAGACTGCAACTCCTCTAAAGAAATACCCTCATTTGCTTTCAACACAACAAGCCCTAAAGCCAACTCACCTTTAAAGCTGTCAGAAACTCCAAAGACAGCACATTCTGCAACTGAATGGTGTGTCGACAAAACTTCTTCGATGGCACCTGTTGAAAAACGATGTCCAGCAATGTTAATCACATCATCGATACGACTCATAATCCAAAGATAATCATCTTCATCTTTCATGCCGGCATCACCTGTTAGGTAATATCCAGGATAGCGATCAAGATAACCACTTTGATAACGATCTTCAGCATTCCAAAGAGTCGCTAGCGAGCTTGGTGGCAGCGGTAATTTGATCGCAATCGAGCCTATGTCGCCAGACGTTACCTCGCACCCGTCATCATCAAGGATCCTGACGTCATAACCGGGTGCTGACTTGGTAGGCGAACCTGACTTAATTGGAAAAGATTCTATGCCTAGGCAATTAGAGGCAATCGCCCAACCTGTCTCGGTTTGCCACCAGTGATCAATGACAGGGACACCCAGCTGTTCTTGGGCCCATTCGAGAGTGTTCGAATCGCAACGCTCACCGGCAAAAAACAGTGATCTAAGCGATGAAAGGTCATATTTCTTAAAGAACTCTCCGTTAGGATCTTCTTTTCGAATTGCTCTGAAAGCCGTGGGTGCAGTGAAAAGTATTTCGACATTATATTCCTCGATGATTCTCCAGAAGCTTCCGGGGTCTGGCGTGCCTACTGGCTTACCCTCATAAATGACGGTTGTATTACCATTTAATAAAGGCCCATAACAAATATAACTATGACCAACCACCCAGCCAACGTCTGATGCAGCCCAGTAAACCTTACCAGGTTCTATGTTATAGATGTATTTCATCGACCATTTTATAGCGACAGCATGGCCACCGTTATCGCGCACGATTCCTTTAGGCTTACCCGTTGTACCTGAGGTATACAAAATATACAGAGGATCGGTTGCCGCAACACTTACACAATCAGCCGGCTCAGCTTTGCTTACAGCCTCTTGCCAATCGAAATCTCTGCCCGCAATCAAATCGGCAGTTAATTGCTCACGCTGTAAAATTATAGTTGCCGATGGTTTATGAATAGCAAGCTCTATGGCCTCATCAATTAACGGCTTATAAGCTATTATTCGGCCTGGCTCGATACCACAAGATGCAGAAAGAATAACCTTAGGAGATGCATCATCGATTCGGCTCGCTAATTCTTTAGCCGCAAAACCACCAAATACAACTGAATGCACTGCACCAATGCGAGCACACGCCATCATTCCTATTACCGCTTCAGGCACCATAGGCATATAAAGAATAACGCGATCACCTTTCACAACACCTTGCTCTTTAAGAGCTCCCGCCAAATGCGCGACTGCATGCTTCAATTCATTGTATGTCAGTGTTTTTTTTGTATTGGTAACAGGACTGTCGTAGATGATTGCTAATTGTTCCCCGCGGCCAGTCTCGCAATGATAATCGACCGCGTTATAACAAGTATTTAATTCACCGCCGCGAAACCAACGATAAAAAGGTGGCCGCGAATCGTCTAATACCTTGTCAAAAGGCTTAGTCCAGCGGATATCTTTTGCTGCGTCATCCCAAAAAGCCTCGGGATCGGTGATAGACTTCTGATAAGTATCATTGTATTTTCCTAACATAAACCACCTATTCAGTTTCTATTTATTTTAATTCTTATGTTTGTTCTTATGCTTCTTCAATTGTTATGCTTGTTTATAGCTGCTAAAACAACATAGCTCATTAAAACACATATTGTTGACAATACTTAGCAATAAATCACATTTTACCGCTTTAATTGCTAAAATACACCCGACATTAGTATACATTGTCAACAATCTTTAAATGTAACGCACATAAAATCATAGAAAAAAACAAGAAATACCTAGATAACTAGCTGCAAAAGTGCAGCGAACCTCTTATAAAGTCCATCTTTAATAAACCTTTCCCATCTCACTTAATTCACATTATAAACAGCTAGCTCTTCAACCTTTCCAAAAACCATTAAAAAGCTCTGAAGACAATTTAAGAGCCTCTTGGTTCTTTCCTCTCAACTAAAAGATCTATTGGCACATAAGCTTGTAATATTTGACGCATAATTATTAGGGAATAGTTATTGTGAATGTTGTATCACCAAGATTTATTAGTTAGTATGAATATGCAACATTTTGACTGTTTTCAAAATAGCAAAAGATATTTAAGGAAAGCTGTCAAAAAGTACAACTAAAACATTGCTGACCATTTAACTATGTTTTGTTAACTCTCTTTTATAAATTGGTCACCTTTTATAAACATGTAAGAAGCAAGACTTTTTAACTATGGTGAATTATGCGCAGTCCCATACAGCTCGGTGAGTTAACTATTGTGGCTCGCTTTATTGGCAGTATGATCCCAGATTTAGATAGCCTGGGAACCCCTAACGTTATTAAAAAAATGGCAACTGAGAAACATGGCTTAATTTTAATCGTTGGTGCCGCTGCTTCTGGTAAGTCGACAACTGTGGCGAGCATGCTTGATTATCGAAACATGCACCTTGAAGGTCATATTTTAACGGTTGAAGATCCTATCGAATACACTCACTCACATAAGATGTGTATTATTAGCCAGCGCGAAATTGGCACTGATACCAAAAATTATGAAGACGCTTTAAAGTATGCTTTAAGGGAAAAACCCGACACTATTATGATTGGTGAAATTCGAGATATTGAAACAGCTAAATATGCGCTTCGATTTGCGGAAACAGGCCACTTATGTATTTCTACTTTACATGCCAATAATACAACGCAAGCAATAGACCGTTTTTTGAATCTCTTCTCCGAAACTGAGCAGCGCTGGGTCAGACATGATTTATCTCAGTACCTTGTTGCAATTATTGCCCAGCGCTTTGCTTTTTCTAAATCGGGCAATCGTATTTTAGTCTCTGAAGTAATGATGAATAATCATTTTATCTCAACGCTTATTATCAAAGGCGAGACAGAAAAGATAAAAGCCGTGATGGGTGAAATGGATAATCAAAGTCAAACTTTTGATAAAGTTTTGTGTGACCTTGTCAATAAAAATGCAATTAGCAGAGAAGAGGCTTTAAGAGTTGCCGACTCTCGCATCAATTTATCATTAATGTTGACCTCTGGTGATGATAATCTTTATGATGAAAGTGACTTTTCTCAAGATAAAGCTACTCGTGAGGAAATTGATGGAAAACAACATCGTATTGATATGGCAAGAGAGCGAAAAAACAAAAGAGCGGCTCAAAAGCAAGCGAGATAATCCAGATATCAATCGATTTCAATCTTAAATCTGACTATAGATTTTTGTCATGGCTTTACCCTAACTTAGCTTAGGCGAGTAATATTTTTAAAACGATTATTCTCATCAAATTCTATTTTAAAAGAACCGACAACACCTTCGTGGCTCACAAAGGGCTGTAATATATTTGCTGGAAAGCGAATACTCCGCCCTTCTCGTGTTTTGGTAAAAACAGATCGGGCGGTACCTTGATATAATTTAAGATATTCGTCTGGTGCAATATTTAATGAAACTATTATTTCAGACATAACTGATTTATTTCAGACGTAACTTCAAGCCAAGATATTAATCATTAAACTGCTGCTCTTAGGCTTAACATAATTTCAGTTTTTTACAATTACCACAAGCTTCCACTAAATCATTTAGCTCGCCCATCGCCACAGAGAAAACAGCAAAATCATTAGCTACATTTGACTCTAGCTCAGTCGCCATTGTTCTCCATCTTGAAACAACAGTGGAATATTCTTGCATCCATAATTGTAAGGCTTCTTCTAATTGATATTTTTTACCTGCCAAGCTTAATAAGCTGACACTCATTACTCGTAGAGCCTTATCGATATCATCAATAAAAGACTCTCTTGCTTTTGCTTGCCAATGGTTTTCAACTTTAACGTTAGTCACTGCAATGGCAAACCAATATAGCCCTAGCTTATCACCTAATAAGTGATACATTTCGACAGCGCTTTCAACATCACTATCTTTTTCTACCGCTGCTTCGGCAACTCCCAATCCTGAAAACAAATAACCTGGCATTGCCATTAAATTTACCCAGTCATTTTTAAGTCCTAGCTTTTCAAAGCGATCGCACTTCTCATTCCAGGCCAACCTCTCTTTATGATTGAGTACATTTGGCGTCTCTTTAATTACACTAGCCACATGCTTAGCAAACAAAGGCACATCGTTGGTAAGATTAAGACAATCGCGACGGTTACGCAAAAACCATCGTGTACCTCGTCGAACACGTCGCATCATACTAATTAATAATAACAACTGATCATCAGCAGGGACTTTATAATCTAGCGCCTCAACGGAGTTTTGAAATTCATCGAAACGAAATACATCTCGCGCAGCGACATAGGCAATCGCAATATTAGCCGCTGATTCACCTGTTGACTCAATAAGGCGTTGATAAAAAGTAATGCCCATATTGTCAACCATATCATTGGCCAACTGGGTAGCAATAATTTCTTTACGCAGAATATGACTATGGATTTTATCTTTATACTTTTTAAGTAGTTGCTGTGGAAATGCTTTTTCAACCCAAGAGGATAGATACTCGTTATTAGCAACTGCATCAACTGCAAGCTCTTCTTTAAGTTGGCCTTTCACGTAGCAATTTAATACTGCTAGTTCTGGACGAGTTAATGATTGACCATTGGCGACGCGTTCTACCAACTCATCATCAGTAGGAATATATTCTAACTCGCGATTTAATCGGCCACTGCTTTCTAAAGAATTAATTAGGCGGCGGTATTCATTATTACGTGCAAGCCCTTCTTTTTGTGCCAAACTAATTGATTGAGTTTGATAATAATTATTCGTCAACACCATTTCTGCAACGGTATCTGTCATTGAAACGAGTATCTTATTACGTTGCGTCTCTGTTAGTTCACCCTTCACCACTAAGTCGTTAAGTAAAATCTTGATATTAACTTCATGGTCAGAGCAATCCACACCTGCAGAATTATCGATAAAGTCGGTGTTACAAAAACCACCCTTTAACGCAAACTCTATTCGACCAAGTTGGCTAGCACCTAAATTACCGCCCTCACCAAAAACCTTACAACGCAGTTCGGCACCATTTACACGCAAACCATCGTTGGCTTTATCGCCGACATCGGCGTGCGTTTGGGCTCGCGACTTAACATAGGTACCAATACCACCATTCCAAATTAGATCTACCGGCGCTTTTAAGAGCGCATGAATTAAATCCACGGGAGTTAATTTATCTTGATGAATATCGAAACATTTTTTCATCTCTTTTGAAATGGCAATAGACTTAGCGCTACGAGAAAAAATACCGCCGCCTTTCGAAATTAATTTTTTATCGTAGTCCTCCCAACTAGTGCCCGGAGCATTGAAAAGGCGCTGACGCTCTACAAAAGATTTTTCTGCGTTGGGCGTAGGATCAATAAAAATATGTATATGATTAAACGCCGCAGTGAGACAAATATGTGGTGACATCAACATACCATTACCAAACACATCTCCAGCCATATCGCCAATACCGATAACGCTAAAATCTTGTTCTTGTACGTTAATATTTTGCTCTTTAAAGTGGCGCTGCACCGATACCCAAGCACCACGTGCGGTAATACCCATACCTTTATGATCGTAACCTTGGCTTCCACCCGAAGCAAAAGCATCACCTAGCCAATGTCCATATTCAAAGGATATCTTATTGGCTATATCAGAAAACGTTGCCGTACCTTTATCGGCGGCAACAACAAGATAAGGATCGTCATCATCTAGTCTAACAACATTTTTAGGCGGAACAATCTTACCTTTTACAAGATTATCAGTAATATCTAATAAGCCACGAATAAACGTTTGATAACAAGCGATGCCTTCTTTTATAAAGCTATCGCGACCTTTTTGCATACTCGCTTGTTTGGCGATAAAACCACCTTTTGCTCCATTGGGAACAATAACCGCATTCTTAACCTGCTGTGCTTTTACTAGACCTAATACTTCTGTACGAAAATCTTCATTTCGATCAGACCACCGCAAACCACCTCTAGCCACTTTACCGCCGCGCAAATGAACACCTTCTACGCGTGGTGAATAAACAAATATTTCGTATTTTGGACGCGGCTCAGGAATATCAGCAATTTCTCGGGGATTAAATTTAAAACTCACATAGGCTTTTGGTTTACCCTTCTCTACTTGATAAAAATTTGTGCGTAGCGTGCCATTAATGAAATCTAAGTATCGACGCAATATTCTATCGTCGTTAAGATTGCTGACCTCATCGAGACGAGCAAGAATTTCATCTGTTAATTTATGCGCATTGCGGTTTTTAGATTGGGGATCAAAGTGTGCGTGAAATAAAGCGACTAGCTGTCGCGTAATATCTGGATACGTTAACAGCGTTTGCGTAATAGAGTCTTGGCTAAAGGGAAACAATGTTTGTTTCATATACGAGGCATAAGCCCTTAGAACGACAACCTCGCGCCAATCAATATTGGCCGATAGTATAAGGCCATTAAATCTATCGTTGTCAGCATCATTGACCCAAACATGATTAAAAACATCTTCAAAACGCTCTTTAAATTTGCCGAAATCAGTGCAAACTAATAACAATTCACTATCTAATTCAAAATCGTGCAACCAAATATCTCGACCATCAACACATAACTTATAAGGATGCTCGCCAATAACTTTTAGATTCATTTTTTCTAAAACAGGAATGACGTCAGATAAAACTAGAGGTGAACCTAAGTTAAGCATTTTAAAATGAATGCGATGACTCGCTGCATGACTCAGAGGACATAAATTTAAGGCCAGTGTTTTTTGATCATTAAGGGTATCGATAATGTGGATATCTTGCAGTACTTGATTAGCCTTAAAGCTATCTTGATAAGATGCGGGGAAACTTCCGCTAAATCTTTTCGCGTATTCAGCCCCTTTTTTTTCACCAAAATGTGCTTGTAATGTCTCGTCTAAAGATGATTGCCAAGTATGCGCAAGTGTTTTAATTTTTTGTTCAAGTTCTGCAGAATCCCATTGCGTGTTTTGTTGGTCGCCTATGAGAAAGGTCACGTAAAGGCGACATAACACTGACTCAGAATAATACATACTGAACTCATGAGATTCAGCCAATACGGCATCAGACAAGAGATTGACTATTTTTCCACGTAGACGAGTTGAAAACACCTCACGGGGGATGTAAACCATTGCCGTAACAAATGTATTGGTCGTATCTGCACGCATAAATAGGCGTACTTTAAGACGCTCGTTAATTTGTGAAATACGTAAGATCGACTCGGTAAGACGCGTTCCGTTACTTTGAAACAATTCATCTCTTGGATAAGTCTCGAGTACCTGCCTTATAACACGGCCGTTATAGCTGGCAAGCTCTGTGTTAATACTTTTATAAAGCCGTTTGATTTTTGCGCGGATAACTGGAATATCAAAGACACTCGCTCGGTAAGCGGCGGAAGTATATAAACCAATAATATGGTGTTTACCTACTAAATTACCATTCTCATCGTAATCTTTAATTTTAATTTGATCAGAATATGCGTGACGATGAACGGTAGAGCGAATTGGTAATTTGCTAAAGGCGATGAGTCTTTTTTGACTACCCTTGGTTAAATCTTGGCGTTTAATAACGCTGTCTATCAAATCTTCATTTTTTAAAATACCACAGATGCTTTGTTTATCGATTGTGGCAACGTATGTTTTAGATGCGTCCAGTGTTAAGGGTGTGTAGGCATATCCTAAAAAAGCAAAGTTATTAGTCGTCAACCACTTTAAAAATTGTTCAGCTTCATGAATAGCTGTTGTCGGGTGTGCCTTTTGAAAGCCACTTAAAGACTCCCCAATAGTGCGCACCATTCTCAGTGTTTTTGCATAGTCGCTAGTGACTAATTTAATATCACCTAAAGTCGCTCGAATAGAGGTGGTGATTGTTTTAAATACTTTCTCGTCAGATTGCCGATTAACTTCAAAATATAATAGCGCCTCTTTAAGATCAACCGCAATGGCTTGATCAAAAGGTTTTATAGAGACCAAGTTTCCAGCTTTATCACGACTAATCGCCAATTGCGTACTTTTTACAGCGCGAACCTCAAGACCATGGTTTGTCAGAGCCATACGCACAGAATCCATCAAAAATGGCGTGTTTTTACAATGCACCATGACAATCGAGCGCGAACATTGCCATTGATTCTCTTCAACCGTTGGATTGAATACCTTTATTGATGCGCGACTTTTAAATTGTTTAATAAAGTTATAGGCTTCATTAACCATACCAAAGACATCACTTTGTGTTCTATTTTCGATATCAGACAAGGGATATTGATTAAAAAATTCGTTGGCAAACAACTGAACCGAAGGGGCTTCTGAGCGCGCTAACTTCGATTGTATCGTTTTATGTAATTGCGCTACAAAATCTGACGAGGAACTTGTGGTTATTAGGCTCATGTCTGTAATTATCTCCATTTGAAAATTATTATTCTCTCAGCATAGTCCATGCTGGGGATTCGGGCAATATTAGTGCATTATCGTCGCAAGAACCAATCATTTCGGGTATCATGCCGAGCTTTATTTTTACTTTTTTTGACATTAAGGCATACGGTATATGAGCGAGCTATCCTCTTTAACAGCAGTTTCTCCAATTGATGGTCGCTACGGCAACAAAACCTCAAGTTATCGATCTATATTTAGCGAATATGGCTTGATTCGCTATCGTGTTGAAGTCGAGATCCGTTGGTTGCAATGCCTTGCTAACCATCCACAAATAGACGAAGTGCCTCGATTAAGTGAAGCCGCAAATCAAAAGCTAGAATTAATACTCGAACATTTTAATGAAAGCCATGCGACAGAAATAAAGAATATAGAAGCAACGACTAATCACGATGTCAAAGCAGTTGAGTATTTCTTAAAAAAACAATTCGAAGCGGACACCGAACTAAACGCAATCAAAGAATTTATCCACTTTGCGTGTACTAGCGAAGATATAAATAATCTCTCACATGCATTGATGCTATCAGCTGGTCGAAAGACATTGCTTGATCAACTGCAACAAACCATCAACATCATGACTGGGCTTGCCAAAGCCTATGCCGCCATACCTATGCTATCGCGCACTCATGGTCAAACGGCCTCACCCACAACAGTTGGTAAAGAAATAGCCAATGTTGTTGCGCGTCTTCATCGTCAATTAGACACTATTTGCAGTGTCGAATTACTTGGCAAAATTAATGGTGCCGTAGGCAACTATAATGCGCATTTATCAGCCTATCCGAATATTGACTGGCAAACAAATGCACGCACATTTGTAGAGAGTCTAGGACTAAGCTGGAACCCATACACCACGCAAATAGAACCGCACGACTACATCGCAGAACTATTTGATGCTATTACACGATTCAATACCATCATGATCGATTTTAATCGTGATATTTGGGGTTATATCTCTGTGGGCTACTTTAAGCAAAAAACAATTGCTGGCGAAGTAGGTTCATCAACTATGCCGCACAAGGTTAACCCTATCGACTTTGAAAACTCAGAGGGTAACCTTGGTTTAGCCAATGCGATCTTTCAACACTTATCAAGCAAACTACCCATCTCTCGCTGGCAGCGCGATTTAACCGACTCGACCGTACTAAGAAATATGGGCGTTGGTTTTGGTTATTGCGCAATTGCTTATTCTTCTGTGATAAAGGGGATGAGTAAATTAGAAATAAATGAAGAAAAATTAGCCGCCGATCTAGATAATAGCTGGGAAGTACTTGCCGAGCCTATTCAAACAATTATGCGTCGCTATGGGGTAGATGAACCCTATGAAAAACTCAAAGCACTTACGCGTGGACAAAAAATCACGCCTGAAATACTCAGTAATTTTGTCGAGGCTCTTTCAATACCAGAAACTGCAAAAGCTGATATTAGAGTCATGACTCCAAGTAACTATATAGGCAATGCTATTACTCAAGCTAACGCAATAGATGATCAAAGCATGCTGAAAAAAACGTAATTATATCATAAATTATAATTGCACTTTTAACTATAAATATAAAAGACTTATAAATCAACGCCTATAGTTGCGCCATCATAGGCTAACTTAAAAAACTGTAGGCGGTTAGAGCAACCATCAGTTGTAGCGCCTGAAGCTAGGTTAAAACGCATACCATGATTAGGGCAACGGATAAAACCATCACTAATGCTAGCTTTCGTTAGCGGCAGTTGTTGATGCGGGCATTGATTAAGTATTAAATAGCGCTGACCGTCTTGCTGGATCAATAATAATGGTCCCCAGTAATTTGATAACTGCGACAATAACCATCATGCAAATTAATGAGGCGCTCAAGCGCATAAAATGCCAAAATCAAATCCTTATAAATAACTTAGTGAATACTCAAATATTATCATGATAAAAGTAACGAAGATTCCCTATCAAGAAAATTGTGAAGCATTATTTAGTCTACTTCGCGACTTACCCTTTGCCTGTTGGTTAGATAGCGGAAAGCCTCTGTCAGAGTATGGTCGTTTTGATATCATAAGTGCACTCCCCGCGGTTCGCTTAGTCACTGCCAACAATCAAACCACTGTTTATGACTGCCAATCGCCAAGCTATAAATACCTTCCGAGAGGCCGTTATAGTGATAATCCAATGGGCCTAATACAGGCTGAATTAGCAAAACTTACAAAAACTCGAGTTACCTCTAATAATGACTCTATTATTGAAGATATTGCTCTTGAAGATAATGTTCTTGATCAAAAGACTGGCAATCAAAACCTCAACGATAAAGATGCTCTTGAGAAAAGCGCAGTTACAGAAAATAATGAAGATACTGCTGTTGGCGATAGTGCTCATTTTAAAGAAGACGAAGATATTCCTTTTAGTGGTGGTGCCATTGGTTATTTTGCCTACGATCTTCATGAATGCCTTAAGCGGACTAGCGATGACACCAAAGAACAGCCCACCTTAAATTCAGCTGACAATACTATAGATCCTGATGAGGTGGAACTAAGCTCTAATTTTGATGCTATGCAAGTAGGTATTTATCACTGGGCTATTATTCAAGACCATGAGCGACAGCAAGCCTATATCACTAGCTTACCCGAGTGTAACCCGCTCACACTAGAAATTATTAAGGGTAAACTTCACGCGCTAGCTAATTATGCGGTGACAACAACCAATACTTCACAAATAGAAATTGAGCCCTTAGCTGCAACAATATCAAAACAGCAATACGTTAAAAGCTTATCGACTATCAACGAATATATTTTGGCAGGCGATACTTATCAAGTAAATTTCGCCCAACGCTTTCAGGCGAAGTATAAAGGCGACCCTTATATTGCTTACCAGCAACTTCGCGAGGCTATGGCATCGCCCTTTTCAGCCTATTTGCAGCTAGGTAATCAAGCCATTATGTCGTTATCTCCTGAACGTTTTTTGAAAGTTATCGATAATCAAGTGCTTACTCAACCCATCAAAGGTACTTTGCGCCGAGACAAAAATCCTGAAATTGATAAGCAGCAGGCTGAAGTTTTACAAAATGATGAGAAAAATCGTGCTGAAAATTTAATGATTGTCGATCTTCTGCGCAATGATATTGGTCAACACTGTAAACCCGGCAGCATCGAAGTTAAGACTTTATTTGGATTGCAGAGCTTTCCCAACGTACATCACCTTGTTAGCAATATTATTGGCACACTCAAAACAGAATCCAGCAGCATAGACCTTTTTAGAGATTGTTTTCCTGGTGGTTCTATAACAGGCGCCCCTAAAAAGCGTGCTATGGAGATTATCAAAGAGCTAGAGCGTGGATCTCGAGGTGTTTACTGCGGCAGTATTGGCTACATCAATAATAATGGCGATATGGATACAAACATTGCTATCCGCACCGTCAGTTGCGACGGTGAGTTGCTAACCTGCTGGGGTGGTGGTGGCATTGTGGCCGACTCGAATCCCGACGATGAATATCAGGAAAGTTTAGATAAAATTAACCGCATCCTCAATATCTTGTCCCACAAAGCTGAGGCTTAAAGTCAGAGTCTGCATAACTTATATGATGCAACAATGTCTGGTCGTTGAGATGCTTTAACTGACAGATTGATTGAATGGTTGGCTGACTGACTGACTGGCTGATTGACTGACTGGCTGATTGATTGACTGATTGACTGATTGATTGATTGATTGATTGAATGGCTGGTTGGCTAGTGGATTGGCTAGTGGATTGGCTAGTGTATTGGCTGACTAACGATCGGTTTATCATCACATTACCGACATACTTATAAATATAATTATGCCTCAAAAATATATAAGCAATTTTTAGAAGCCAGTACCTTTACTAAAAATCAATTGTTGAGAGAAAATTTACCAATGGGGTTGGGTAACGGCTAGACTTTCCCTCTCCAAGCCGCCCTCTTTTATTAATGCTCTGTATTCTTGTTAGAAGTCACTCAACTCTCAGGCCAATATTAGCCTCGCACCGAATACGTCTCTTGCTAATTAATCGGAGTCACTAGCTCTACTACAATTATTCTATTTTAGCTTTGACGCCCAAATAGCGAGCTTATGCTTCATCGTTAACTGCGAGACTTGATCCTCTGGCACTGGTTGAATAACATTATCGTGCACAAGCAGGCGATAGATATACTCTATTTTTTCTGCTGAAGAGTCTGTTGCTTCAAATTCTACAACCCCTCTTTTTTCGCCGTATTTCATGCCCTCGGCGATGGCCTTTTTGACAAGCTCTTTTTCATTTTTAAGCTTCTTCATTTATTGTCAGTTCCTTAATTAAGCGTTAAAAAATATTCTTTAATTATCATTTCACGTGAAACATATAAAAAATTGAAATATAAAAGCACTTAAAGTATTACATTAGGTTATTTAAGAGTCAGCCGTAAGTATATGATTAAAAACAGTTAATTTACTATAAGTTGTGCCATTTTGAAAATATAACCCCATATATAGTATTAAAAATGAACAGTGCTTGGTATAGACTTAAGAAATGTTTCACGATAAAAATAATTAACAAAAGAAAAATCAAAAGTGTCTGGAAATCAAACAGACTCAATTTTCCATACTTCTATGACTCTTTTTTCACCGGATACAACGCAATTAACTTTAAATTTTTCACCCGCCTGAACAGCGGAGGCAATTGTCTCGTAATAAATATAAATTTTATAAAGCTCAGCTTCGCCAAGATACCGACTTTCAATCATATTGACTGCAGAGCTATGCGGAACCTTAACTTCATCTTTAAGACGAGATTCACACATAAAGGCGGCCTCGCCTATAGAACTGATATAATTAGCTTTTGATTTAAATGCCTCGACAGGAGGTAATTGATCATAAATTCGCTGCTTAGCCGCTAAGATCTTGGCTTTTTTAAGTTCCGCTATTTCGTCAGCGCTAGGACCTGTTATTAAATCTGCAATAAACAGCGTGCCAAAAATTGAAGTGTTTATTAGCACTAGTACGCAGATGGCAAGGAAAATGAACTTTTTTGTAGGCATCAAAAGGCAATAATTTGTTAAACAAAGATTTGAAATAAAGCGCTGGTTAATTACATAAAGATAAGACTATCTGATATAGCAATATTAATACGCTCAAGCGCTAAAATAATTAATAGTTAATAAATAGGTAATGTGATATTTCCAAACAACTCATCTAATTCAAGTTTAGACGTGCAAGCATAGGCTTTTTCAACCATTCCTCGACTAAGGTGTGGGGCAAAACTTTCAATAAACTCGTACATAAAGCCACGAATAAAGGTTCCTCGCCTAAATCCAATTTTAGTGATGCTTGACTGAAATAATTTGCTAGCATCAAGCGCTACAAGATCTTTATCGAGCTCTTCATCGTAGGCCATCTTGGCAATAATACCCACTCCCAAACCCAGACGAACATAGGTTTTAATAACATCGGCATCAGCCGCTGTAAAAACAATACGTGGAACTAATCCACGCACCATAAATGCTTCATCTAGCTTAGAACGGCCGGTAAAACCAAAAACATAGGTAACTATTGGATGTTTAGCAACTTCTTCTAGAGTAAGCTCTGAGAGATCACACAAGGGATGACCTTTAGGCACAACAATGGTTCGATTCCACTCATAACAAGGCATCATGATAAGATCACTGAAAAGCTCCATTGCCTCGGTTGCAATAGCAAAGTCTACGGTGCCGTCGGCCGCCATCTCAGAGATCTGCATCGGTGTACCTTGGTGCATATGTAATGACACATCTGGAAAGCTTTCAATGAAACGACCGATAACTTTAGGTAATAGATAACGCGCTTGAGTATGGGTTGTAGCAAGTGACAAGCTACCTTTTTTATCGTTGCTAAATTCTTGGGCAACCTGCTTGATACTTTCGACTTTACGCAGTATCTCTCCAGTTGTCTGCAATATCGCCTCGCCTGCAGGCGTTATGCGAGTCAGATGTTTGCCACTTCGCGAAAAAACCTCTACGCCTAGCTCGTCTTCTAACAATCGAATTTGCTTACTGATACCCGGTTGCGAAGTATATAAACTCTGCGCCGTTGCCGAGACGTTAAGATCATGATGCGCCACTTCCCATATATAGCGCAATTGTTGAAGCTTCATACTTCCCTCCGAGTTTGATAATTTTAGTAGCAAATACCAGTTATAAAAATATTACTTTCTATTCTTTGATAGAATAGTTTGAGTTGAGGATTTATGCCAATATTTTTGGCAAAAAATTATTATAAAGCTCGTTATTTATAACTTAAGACTATATCTCTATCAAGCTTAAAGCAAGTGTGTAGTTTATTTCAATTGTTATGGATTACGTTAATGCATAAGGGGTTGGCATCTACCACAAGCCCAGCTGATCTGAAGACTGGCTTTGATGCAGCGCCAAAGGGAAATTAGGAATCATATATATGGGTATTTTTGATCGACTTAACACTTTTTGAGAGACACGCCCTAACGTGGCTGGCATATCTTTATCGGGCGAGTTACTTCCAAGCATAATTAGATCTGCGTCTATGTCTTGAGCTGCCTCTAAGATCACCTCATCTGGAGCACCGGTTTTAACAATTACTTCACCTAACTGCAAAAGATCAATACTACCGTCAACAAATTCGTCAGTTAATGCATCAATTACTTGTAACTTAACTTCTGACACCATCGAAGCCAAGCCTTTGGTTGTTATTTCAAGACTTCTGTCTGGGTCAAGATAGGCATTAATTAATGCATGGCCCAACATTCCGAGCGGCTCTATGGCATGAACAACAATTAGTTTGGCATCATGTTTTTTAGCAAGCTCTGCGCCGTGTTGTAATAAACATGGCGTGAACACAGTAAGATCAATAGCAAGTAGTATTGTTTTAATCACAAAAATAACCCTGAATACTGATGTGAATAATAATCACACCCTAGGTACTTATTAGTTCTTAACGGCACTTCAATAAGAACAGTATCTATAGAGGATAGCAGGCTTTTTTCTTTTGGAAAGTTTGTTGATAGACGCTTTAGTAATAGAAAGCAGTTATATAAACAGGTAATGACCTATGTCTTTATATAGCTGCAAATAGACGAACAGATTAGAGCACAATAATTAAAGACATATTTACTGGAGGCAACATAAATAAAAGGCTTGATTGATATGTAGGTAGAAAACTGAGGGCTCAAAAATGGCTTAGATGCTGGCAAAAAAACCACCGACACTTATTTGTTAGGTTTTACCAAAAAAACCTAGGTTTAAATCAACATCCATACCCAGCCAATAAGCAAACTCGGTATGATCTTTTAAGTCGTCTCCCGAAACACCATGAACAAATACCGTAAGGTTTTCTCGGTTAGCATCCAGCCAATAAATATATTTATCAAAGTCTTTTGCACCAAACGTTACTTGACAGCTCCAGCGAGAATGAGGACCCACTAGCTTTTCATGAAAATGTCCAACGCTTAGACCATGCTTTTCAGCTGATGCATCACATAATTTCTTTGCTATAGCTTTGGTGTCCTCATCAAAATAGATATGGGCATGATAAACTTTGTGGACATTAATCGGTCTTTTTACTTTCTTCATAACACTAAATTCTCAATACTAACCTGTCTAACACTAGGTTAGGTATAAAATAACATTGTTATAAAGTAAGTCTCATAAACAGTGCTTTAACTCTTGTGAAGACAATATCTACTCAGACTACCTTATTTAATCAGTAGCGCATTATTCATTCGCAATACCGTGAGGTACATGCCCTGTAGCAACATGATCACGAGCAGAATCACAATGAAGTGGCTGGTCATCAAAGAATACATCGGCACCGTAGGCTTTTAAGAACTGCCCTTTTGGCAGCCCGCCTAAAAATAGCGACTCATCAATCCTCACATTCCAAGCTCTTAGGGTACGAATAACGCGCTCATGGGCAGGTGCAGAACGCGCTGTGACAAGCGCTGTTCGAATAGGACAGTCATCTCCATCAAATTGTGCTTGCAAGCTATGAAGTGCAGATAAAAAGGCTTTAAATGGCCCGCCCGTTAATGGTGTTTTTGCGGCTGCTCGCTCATTAGCAGTAAAAGCCTCTAAGCCCTGCTCTTTATAAATCCGTTCAGACTCATCGGAGAATAAAACAGCATCTCCATCAAAGGCAAAACGTAACTGCTCATCGATGTTGCCATTGCGCGAGGGTAATAGAGTTGCTGCCGCGATACCCTGCCGCAATGCACCCTGTACATCCTCAGCATCGAGGGATAAAAACAAATCGCACGCAAAGGCCTCAATATAGCGATAAGGACTTTCTCCACTGCTAAAGGCCGCGCGTGTAATATTTAGTCCATATTCTTGTATCGAATTAAAGATACGCAAACCAGTATCAGCGCTATTGCGTGACATTAATACAATCTCGACTTTATCTTTGCCTAAACGCTTGTTCAAGTTAAGGAGCTTTTTGACTAGAGCAAAGGCATCGCCAGGCTTTAACACCTGGCTCTCGCGCTCTATTTGATATTTTGAGTAAGCAGCGAGCCCACTCTCCATATAAACCTTATGACTATCTGTTAAATCAAACAAAGCGCGCGATGAGATCGCAATGACTAATTTTTTATCGTTTTGTATTGCCATAATATGCATCAATAGCGTTAAAAAGTTTTACGGAATCAATACCACTGACCCAGTTGTGACACCGCTCTCTAACGTGTCGTGGGCTGATTTAGCATCGCTTAATGCAAACTCATGATTTACATTGATTTTTACATCACCGCTTAATACCCGCTCAAACAATGCATCCGCTAATTCTTGCTGCTCGTTAGGATCAGCAACATAATGCACTAACGTTGGTCGCGTTAAAAACAGCGAACCTTTTTGAGCAAGCATTAAAGGTGCAAACGCTGGCACTGCGCCAGACGCATTACCAAAGCTTACCAACATACCCCTTGGCCTGAGTGAATTAATCGACATATCAAAGGTATCTTTACCGACCGAATCGTAAACTACATTAACACCTTTACCGTTAGTTAAAGACTTAACAGCTGATGGCACATCTACTTCACGATACAAGATAACCTCATCACAACCCTGCGCTTTAGCAATTGCGACCTTCTCGGGTCTACCTACCGTGCCAATAACGTGTGCTCCGATAGCTTTTGCCCACTGCGTTAAAATAGAGCCGACACCACCAGCGGCAGCATGGATTAAAACGCTATCAGTTGGCTTAAGCGGATATGTTTTAAGTAATAAATAGGCTGCCGTTAGGCCTTTTAAAGTCATAGCAGCGGCTACTTTGCTGCTAATTCCTTCTGGGAGTGCAATCAATGATGTCTCGGGAACAATATGGGCTTCGGAATATGCGCCTAAGCTTGCTTTGGCATAAACAACTCTGTCGCCGACTTTGACCCGAGTTACATCACTACCAACAGCCTCTACAACACCTGCAGCCTCGCTACCCATACCAGAGGGCAACTCAACGGGATATATACCTGAGCGCTGATAAATATCAATAAAATTAACACCGATATACTCGTGCCTCACTAAAACGTGATCACCGGGTAGCGGGGGTAATGTTTTTGTCTCAAAAGAAAGTACATCAGAGCCACCTACTTGATTAATTCGAATACTACCTACATCAGTCATTTACAACTCCCCTATCTTTAATTATTTTTTAAGAATGTTTTTTAAGTGCTTGTTTTATATTGCTTTATTAATCTTTAGTTTTCATCAAATAAGCAAGTCTTTGACGATAAGGAAAAACTCCAAAGCCACCACCCGTATGTACAAAAATGATGTTCTCACAATGCTCAAAGCGCCCTTGTTTGATGAGATGTATTAAGCCATGAAACGCCTTAGCTGTATAGACAGGATCGAAGATAATCCCCTCTAGCTGAGCAACCTTGATAATCGTTTTTAACACTTCATCTGACGCAATGCCGTAACCCTCGCCAATGTAATCATCATTGGTCTGAATATTAGCAATGGCGTTGGCAGCAAGATTTTGCGCTAACTGATTTGACGAAGAATTTGACTCAGATACAACGCCTGAAAATCGGTCTTGATACCAATCAACGAATTCTGTGATATCTGCAGCTACTTTGCACCTAAAGTAATCATTGCTATCACAAACAGCCATGCCTAATACATTACAGCCAAAATTATAAAGCTCTGCGCCAAATGTTAGCCCCGCCTGGGTTCCACCCGAGCCAGTGGCAGTGACGATTAGGTCTGGCTTTATATTATGGCTTTTAAAATCTTGGGCTAATTCTTCACAAGCGGCAATATAGCCCCATACTCCTACACCATCACTGGCACCCGTGGGAATAATATGAGGTTTAAAGCCTTTTAAAATATATTCCTTTTCTGTTGCGCAGAGTATTGTTTTTAAGTTTTGTTGATAATCATGCTTTTCGTAATATGCCACCTTCGCACCAGCTAAGTGATCTAACAATAAGTTGCCATCAAATGCGTCGTTGTTGATATCGGAGGGATGACCTCGCAACACTAGATGAACAGGAATCCCGAGCTGTGCGCCCACAAGTGCGGTAGCACGAGCGTGATTAGACTGAAGACCGCCACAAGTAATTAATACATCTTTATTTTGAGCTTGCGCATCGGCAACAGTGAATTCTAACTTTCGAACTTTATTACCACTTAAAAGGCTACCGGTTAAATCATCGCGTTTTACCCAAATATTCGGGCCCTTTAATTCAGCCGATAGGCGCTCTAGCTTATGCAACGGCGTTGGCAAAGCAGCAAGCTTTAATCTGTTAGGCCAATTTATGTGACCTGCGTTAATGGTCATTTTCAAACTCTGCTTTATCAATGAGTGTTTATATTTATCTTGTGTTTTTAGTGTCGATAATGATCGTCATATATCTGGAAGACCGATTCTACCCTAAATAAACGTAGACATAGGAGCAGTAATTGGCAGCAGCAGAATTGGATTTGGTTTTAAAGTAAGTCTGTGATCAGAGAAAAAATATAGCTAATGAAAAATCAGCTAATAAACGTAAAAAACCATGATAAGTTCTTGCTTATCATGGTTTTTCAGAGTCTTAACTTACTTAAACTGGCATAAATGATTAAATAGCTTTAATGGTACCCTTTGGCAGTACCGCATGAAGAGCAACTTTTTGTAATTTGAGCTCAACTTTATCAGCAACTTCGATCACCATATAGTTTTCGTCAACTTTAAGCACCCTACCTAAAATACCACCATTGGTTACAACTTCATCACCTTTAGCAACATTCTCAATAATTGATTGATGCTCTTTTTGACGCTTGCGTTGCGGACGAATGATCATGAAATACATCAAGACAAACATGCCACCGATTAATAAAATGCTAGTCATACCATCGCCAACAGGCGAACTTGATTGTGCGTATGCGTTAGGAATAAAAAAAGACATAAAACCCCTTGTGTAATTTATCTATGTAAAGCTTGGTTATAGTTAATTGTTGTGACGATTTATTAAGGTTTAGCTAATAAATAATAATGGATCTAAATTAAGGTGCTACTTTAACGTTTTTAGAGTTTGCTATCAATCATTATGCACACAACAACAATGCTTGGCTCGAAACATTAAAGGATAAATAGACTAGCAAACCATGAAAGAAACGGCTTAATTAACAAGCACTTGCCGAATAAGCCTATATTTCGCTTTAATTTAGCATTATTAATCATTGTTTTTAAATGATTTATTAAATATAATTGCGAAATTTTTATAGCCTAGTCAACTAAAAAGCTTATATGTGCTGATCTAGAAAGGCTAATAGATCATCATGATGTGTTTTTGTTTTGAATGAGTCCATCACCCCTATTAAGCTCGATTCTTTATTGATGATAAAAGTCGTGCGCACAATCCCCATAAATTCTTTGCCCATAAACTTTTTAAGGTCCCATACTCCGTATTTTTCGGCTAATGCATGGTCCTCGTCCGAGAGTAAATCAAAGTTCAAATCTTGCTTATCAATAAATTTTTGTAGGCGCTCAACAGGATCTGGACTCACCCCAAAAACAACGGTATCGCGCTCGGCTAATTCTTTTTGGCTATCGCGAATACCACACGCTTGAGTAGTGCAGCCTGGAGTCATTGCTTTAGGATAAAAATAAATCACAACATTTTTTTTACCCGCATAATCTTTCAGGCTAACTTTTTCCCCGCGCTGATTCTTAAGAGTAAACGCAGGTGCCTTTTTGCCAACTTTTGGATGTGCCATAAAATTATAACCTCATATGAGTGTTTAAAATAATTCGGGTGAAATACAAAGCGCTTTGTTGTTTTACATAAACCTAGCGCATATAAAATCTAGAAGATATAAAAAACGCGAGCTGTGCCCGCGTTTATAGGTTTGACATTCTAGCTAGCATTAGTCGCTAGGCTAGTATGACCCGCCGTTATGGAAGAAGATGTGCCACTGCATCACGCTCTTCTGCAAGCTCTTTTTCTGTCGCAGACATTTTGCCGCGAGAGAAATCATTAATCTCTAAACCTTGAACAATTTCCCAATCGCCATTTTTACAAACGCATGGAAATGAGTAAATTAAGCCTTTTTCAATGCCATAGCTACCATCACTATAAACACCCATACTAGTCCAGTTACCGTCTTCTGTACCTGATACCCATGTACGAATATGATCAACTGCAGCATTAGCTGCAGAAGCTGCTGAAGATGCACCGCGCGCATCGATAATTGCGGCGCCACGTTTTTGTACGGTAGGAATAAAGTCTTGCTCGTACCAAGTTTGTTCAATCAAATCCATTGCTGGCTTACCATCAACTAGCGCATTATGAATGTCTGGATATTGAGTCGCGGAGTGATTACCCCAAATTAATACTTTAGTGATGTTATTAATGCTGACGTTGGTTTTTTGAGCCAACTGAGTGAGTGCACGATTGTGATCTAGACGTGTCATTGCTGTGAAGTTACGTGGGTTAATATCTGGCGCATTGCGCTGAGTAATAACAGCATTGGTATTTGCTGGGTTACCAACAACTAATACTTTAATGTCACGCGATGCAACCGCATTTATTGCTTCACCTTGGACACTAAAGATCGCAGCGTTTGCCTCTAATAAATCTTTACGCTCCATACCCGGGCCACGAGGACGTGCACCTACTAGTAATGCGTAATCTGCATCTTTAAACGCAACATTAGCGTCATCAGTTTGAACAATACCGGCTAACAATGGAAAAGCGCAATCGTCTAGCTCCATAGCTACACCCTTAAGTGCATTTAATGCAGGCGTAATTTCAAGTAATTGAAGGATAACAGGCTGATCATCACCTAACATTTGACCCGCAGCAATACGGAATAATAAAGAATAACTAATTTGTCCAGCCGCGCCAGTAATGGCAACTCGTACAGGTGCTTTCACGTTGTTTCTCCAGTAATGTCATAAAAAGACTTCATTAATACCTATTTGTTGATAAATGGTATTAATAAACCCTATAAAAGAGTAGTAATTGTTATATTTATAAAAGTGATTCTTGACCGTCTAAGGATAGGCATTATAGTGTTTTTTATATTAATTTCATCAGGTTTGAGTAATCAACTTAAGATATGTCCATTTCATAACGAATTTTTAGCGATTGATAGAGTTTAGCGCTAAATTGAGCATCGCTAATATCTAGCTCTGCTACTAGCTCTACGAGGTGCACATTGTCCTCTCGACCATCCCATATTTTTTTATAACTACCATCTTGATAACCATGATCTTGCCGAAAGAAATTAAGCACATTTTTACCCACATAGCCCGAGTAAAGGTCTTCAAAGGTCATATCCATGCCTTTAAGCAAAGTTACAAATAAGCTCACAGAAAAATCTTTTTCGTTCAATGTATGTGCAGTGAAAGATTCTAAAGCGGTCTTAAAATCATCAGCTTTATCGATTTGAAAGGCATTACTAATCTGCTCTGAAATAGATTCGATTGAGATTTTGTTGGCTAGCAATATACTTAATCCAAAATGCCATATGTCTATTAGTTCAAGCTTTACTTGCTCGACATCAGGTTTTTGGTGCTTCCACCACTTCCAGCCATAGTGATCCATCAACTCTGCAGATTCGATCCAGATTGCTCGATACCATTCAAAATCTTGTTCACGCCACTCACTATGAACCTTTGTATTCATTGCATTTTGAAGCTCAAGCATTACTTTTATTTGATTATGCACCGGTCGCGTCCCCTTGAATCTAATTAAAACGTATTATTTTTTATATCTACTGCAAATCATATCATTGCAGCATATAGCAGCACTAGATTTGTTGTAGAGATCAACAATATTTGTTTTGTCACCAAATTGACATAAACATAGCGTAACGTGTCAACTCAATGATTAAACATTGGGCTAATCGCGATGAAATTATTGCAAACTATCCATAGCATTGACCTAATAACTTTTAAATGGTGCCTACAGCGTAAATATCGGAAGCTGATTGTGCGATTATATCGGTGGATTTCTAGTAGTGCCGATGGCCATTTATACCTTTTGATAAATTCACTTTTCGTTGTGTTTGAACAATGGCTAGCACTTAAAGTATTTGCAGTTAGTTTTTTATCGAGCGCTCATTATACTTTTACTTAAAAAATAAACTTAAACGCAATCGTCCTCAACAAGCTATTCCCGGATACCAGAGTGTTATACAAGCCTCTGATCAATTTAGCTTTCCCTCTGGTCACACCTCAGCGGCTTTTTTAACCATGGGATTGTTAAGTTACTTCTACCCTATTCTTTTAATTCCACTTTTAGTGTGGGCTATAAATGTTGGCGTATCGAGAGTGATGCTTGGTGTTCACTTCCCTACCGACACCATAGCCGGCGCACTTCTTGGTTTTACTATCAGTCAATACAGCTTGTACCTTCTGGCGTAAGGATTGTGATACAACTTTGATATTAACTATTTTCTTTACTCCAAGCATCTACTTTTTACATCCACTAATTTACATAAACTATCGAGACAGGCGCTTTTGTGAAAATCTTATATGGTGTACAAGCGACAGGAAACGGTCATATCACACGCGCTCGCGCAATGAACCAGGCTTTTAAAAACAACAAACTTGAAGTCGACTTTATGTTTAGTGGGCGCAAGCAAGAAGATTTGTTTGATATGGAAGAATTTGGTAATTATGCGTGTTATCAAGGCTTAACATTTATCACTAAATCAGGTTCTATTGCGCCTATTGCTACACTCAAAAAAAGTAACATTAGACAGCTTTATAGAGATATCCGTGCACTTGACCTAAGTCAGTATGATTTAATCTTAACTGACTTTGAACCCATTAGTGCTTGGTCCGCGCGCGCACAGCGCAAAAATTCTGTTGCTATTGGTCATCAATACGCGTTTGGTCATAAAATTCCTAAAGCTGGGGATAATTTTTTAACGCGTCTTTTTATGCAATATTTTGCACCCGCTAAGGTAGAGCTTGGTCTGCATTGGCATCACTTTGGTCAATCGATATTACCCCCTATTGCACAAACCCATTCAAAGCCTTTAAAAGTGATTAACAATAAAATTGTTGTCTATTTAGGTTTTGAAAGCCCCGAAGATATCATTCACTTGATTGCGCCTTTTAGCGATTATATCTTTTATGTATATGGTAATTTTGGTGAGGATATTATCAATAGCTCTAGCGACTTACCCCATATTAAATTCTGTCGGCTGAGCCGAGAAACTTTTAAAGAAGATCTCGCAAGTTGTAATGGGGTTATCAGTAATGCAGGGTTTGAACTCAGTAGCGAAGCAATCCATCTGGGTAAAAAAATACTTGTAAAACCTCTTGCTGGACAAATTGAGTTGCTCTAATGCAAAGGCATTAGAGCAACTCAATTTAGGCATGAGCATGCACAACCTAGACCCTAAAATACTAGAGGCTTGGTTAGGTGACTTTGAAGGTAAGCGTATTATCTATCCGGACGTTGCCTCAGCTATTGTCGATTGGATTATTAAGGGTCTAAACACTAATCAATGGGCTAGTTCCCAAGCCTTGTCTGATTGTCTTTGGCAAAGAGTTGAATTATCCGATATTAAGGAATTTGTATAAATACAAAACACTACCTCAAGATCGCCGAAAAGTTAATGTTCAGAGTACAAAGGGTGTATTTAAGATCTTCATAATCTGATACTGTTTAACGGCACAAGCTATTATTTTAAGGTGCTAAATCTAGATCAAAGTTGATCATTTTGTGTAGTGATTTTTCTATTGTGGCAACGTCCATTGGTTTGCCATAAAAATATCCCTGAACTTCTGTGCAACCATTCGCCAACAAAAAGTCCATTTGAGCGGCCTCTTCTACACCTTCGGCAATTACTTTTAATTTCAAACTCTTTGATAGTGCAATCACCGCCTGAATAATTTGTGCATCGCCTTCATCTTTAAGCACATCCTGTACAAAAGACTTATCGATTTTCAATTTATCGACTGGCAAACGTTTTAAGTAGCCAAGCGAAGAGTACCCTGTTCCAAAATCATCAATGGCGATACTGATTCCTAAGTTGCTAAGTTGCTTTAAGAGGTCAATCGCCTTTGGGGGATTTTTCATAATGCTGCTTTCCGTTACCTCAAAACGCAACCACTCGGGAAGAAAATTATTAGTTTGCAAGCAAATAGATACTTCTTTAAAAAAATCATCCTCTTCTAACTGGCGCATAGAGAGATTTAAACTTAGCGTCCCTATATCTAGACCCTGCTGACGCCACTTTTTAAAGAGTCTTAAAGAGTAAGTCATTACGTAACGATCTATCTGCACAATCAAACCGATTTCTTCAGCCGTTTGTATAAATTCGTATGGCGATAGCAAACCATGCTCTGGATGTTGCCAACGCACCAACGCTTCAAAGCCTACAAGTTTTTTCAACTCAACATCATATTGGGGCTGATAATAAACAACAAATTCTTCGTTTAATATAGCTTTGCGTAGGGATGCCGCCATTTGGATACGTTTAATCGCCTTATCTGTCATTTCCTGCGCATAAAACTGAAAACTATTTTTACCCGCTTCTTTGGCGTGGTACATGGCAGCGTCGGCATTTTTAATTAATATTTCGGGAGTATCACCATCGTTTGGGTAAACACTGACGCCAATGCTGGCTGTCACGAAAAGCTCATGATCGTCAATCTCCATTGGCTTTTGCAAAATATCATAAATAGAAGCTGTCGTGGCTGTCACCTGATTAACGTTTTCAAAAGTGCGAAGGATCATCACAAACTCATCACCGCCTATTCTGGCTATCGTGTCCATTTCTCTAAAATTTGCTTTAAATAATTCAGATATTCTAATAAGCACTTTGTCACCCATGACATGACCGAACGAGTCATTGATGATTTTGAAATTATCCAAATCAAAAAAGAGTATAGCGACTAAGGTTTGGTTACGGGATGCATGCAAGATTGCTTGATCTAATCTATCAACCAACAATACCCGATTAGGAAGATTGGTCAAAGCATCGTGATAAGCCTGATATTCGAGAAGAGTTTCTATATTTTTACGCGTTGAAATTTCAAGCGACAAGGAAACATTTTTTGCTACGGCACAGGCAAACTCTTGCTCCTCCCTGGTCCAATCCCTTTGGTCGCCAATATGCTCATGGCATACCACACCCATGCATTCACCTTGATAAAAAATAGGCGCATCAAGCATGGAGGTAACATTATTTGGCAACAGGTATATATCGTTTAGTTCAGCAGTAATTGGATTAGTATTAACATCATCAATAGCTAGTGACCGGCCAGAATCTAAAGCTTCAAAGTATGCGGGAAAATCTTTGCTATTTAGCATTACGCCTGCAATTTGATGACCACGACCTAAAACGTAGAGCGCTTCACAAACAATACCCGTACGGTCATCGTTGTATAACCAAATGCCTACTTGTTGAATGCCTAGCGTCTCTGAAGATAGCTTAGTAACGTGTTCAAATTCATCCTCTAGTCGCTCAAAATTACCCTTTGATAATTCAACCAATGCATCTTGGTAGGTTTCAACTTTTTGCAATCGCTCTATTTCTAGTTGCTCTTTTGTTTCAATAACTTTGGCATGGGAGATAATTTGTTTATTTTTTCTTGATAATGTCCAAATAAAGCTAATGAGCAGCAGCAATATCAATATTGTTAACAATATTAAAAGACTAATAATCAAATTTTTAAAACGCTCATACCAATAGACTGGCTGATTAATAATTTGTGCAACTGCTTTAATATGCTCAGGCAAAGTAAATTGATATTTAGACAGCACTTGATAATCAAAAATATAAGTATTCATATGATCTGTTATCATCGATAGACTACCGATGGGCTGCCCTGAAAGATAAGCTTTGGCTAAAAGTCCGGCTTGCTCGCCCTGCTTCGCTCCATTTGTGACATATCCTCCTAGTATGCCGTCAATCAAATAAGCATCTTCCATACTAATAATTATAAATTTGTCTAAAGCAACAATTTTATTGAGAACTTCCGTAAGCTGAGCAACTTTTCCATTTGCCGTTATCATGCCACCAACTGTCGTTAATATTAGGTATTTTTCACTACGCTCTTTGATATCGGATAAAAGAAGTTCTAAGTTTTTATTTTCAATAAATTTAGCGTTAATTTTTGGTTTAGTAAGCAGCGTCTTTTGTATTTCTCGCTTGATCGCTTCGTAGGTGGTTGATGTATCACCAACAACCAATATGTCTCGAATGTTTTCATCTAAAATATTCAATAAATCTAAATTTGGAGAAATTTCTTTTTTTTCAAAAACCCCTACGAACTTATTTGTATCAAGCGAATTAATAAGTCCAAAATTATTAATTCCAGAAAACATTACTGGCGCAGATTTGAAATTATCAGGGAGGTAACGAGTAACGAAATCTAGAGCATCATCATCTGTCACATAAATAAGTGCAGGCGAGTAATCTGTATACTTTGATTTTAAGTATGAACCAAACATCTCTTTGTAGGCTTGATCATAATTTAATCGCTTTGTATCGAGATGTTCAGTATTAAAAATAATTGTCTCTGCCTCATCATCATTTAAAATCGATACGAAGCTATCATTTTGAGAATGAGTCCAAGGATAATACTGACTATAAGAATGAAGTATAAATATTTGCTGTAATTCTTTTGCCATCGCATTTGGAGAAAAAAAATAAGCCATCGCCATCAACAAAATAGAGATGATTTTCAAATTGATACTCCTATAGTTTAAACCTATCTCATAACATCCATGTCAAAGATAAGTGTAGTATTTATCTTAATGAAATGAAATGAAAATAATGTATGCTTTTTATTGATGAGCCACTTCAATCCTGAAAAACAAAAATTTATGTATTGTGATTCTATTCAGCACTTACTTTGTAGCCCTAGTTTATCATTTATAACGCAAGCCTTATGGTTTTAATCATACACGGATTAGAATTAATTAATGAGTGCTAAAATCCAATAGAAGTAAAAGAGTTGAATGCGTGATATTAACAAAACGTATGATTTTTTGTTGCCTAGAAACAACTGCCGTCAATTAGAATATTTAACGCTCAATCAACTATCAACTATCAATTAACTATTAACTATTAATAAATTGAATTTTCAGCCTTTTCTAAGTCATTCTGACAGTGATCGGAGTGATCCGACAACAGGGGTATCCATATAAAAATAGAGGTATCTATATTAACGAGTAGTAGCTAATCTTGAACTAATATATTAATAATGCTGCTAAGAGTCAGCTGATTAGCATGCTCAGTGTTAATAAGGGTGTTAGAAATTAGTTTGCAGACTCTCTCATTTTTTAATCTTGATACAAACAATTAGCTGTAAATTGAATCAATTCTTCTAACTCAGTTTTAAGATACTATTCTTATAAACCATTTTTATAATAATATTTTTTGATGTGCGACATTTGCTTCAGAGTTGAACGCTTGTGCCTTAGGAAATAATTTATAGAAGTTATGCGTTGTAATTTTTGCTAGCGCTTCAAAGCTAATACCTTTTAGATCGGCAACATATTCTGCTACGTCACGAACATATTGGGGCTCATTGGGCCTGCCTCTATGTGGGACTGGTGCTAGGTACGGAGAGTCTGTTTCGACAAGTAGGCGATCTAGAGGAATTTGCTTGGCAACGTCACGTAACTCACTCGCATTTTTAAACGTAACAATGCCAGATATCGAAATCATATAGTTGAGGTCAATCGCTTTTTTGGCCATATCCCAGTTTTCGGTGAAACAATGCAAAACACCTGCATGTTGCTCACTGCCATACTCTTTAATTAAGGCGATGGTATCTTCACGTGCATCGCGCGTGTGCACGATAACCGGTAGTTTGGCACGTGCACCAGCACGCAGATGAACAGAGAAACTTTCTTGTTGAAGATCTTTATCATCTTTACTGTAATAATAATCTAGGCCGCTTTCGCCAAGTGCAACCACTTTTTGATGCCCTGACCATTCTACAAGATCATCCTCTGAGGCAAGGCCTTCTTTTACATCCAATGGATGGACGCCTACAGAACAGACAACAGGATCAAACTTTTCAGCAATGCGAACAACGTCTTTACGATTATTAATACTGATGCCTACACAAAGCAACTGATGCACATCGCGAGCAAGCGCTGATTGAATAGCGCCTTCTAAGCCATTTTCGTATTTATCGAGTTTTAATCTGTCTAGATGACAGTGAGAATCAACAAGCATAGTATTTCTTTAATTTTTATTGATGTAAATGATAAGGAGGAAGTCATTGTAAGTAATATTACGGCTTATTGATGACGCTTGAAAGTCAAAACCTCATCAATAAACCATAAGTGAAACATTTACATAGTGTGAGTTGGGCGTTCAGATTCAACCATTCCCGCAAGGTAAGTTTCAATTTTATTGGCGGCAATTGAATTTTCATCGGTAAATTGAATTCCAATACCGGCCGAGCGATTACCCTGCCCACCTTTGGGCGTGACCCAAACAACTTTACCCGCAACTGGGATTTTTTCGGGTTCTTCCATTAAATTCAAAAGCACAAAGACTTCATCGGCAATGCTGTAGCTTTTATTAGTCGGGATAAACAGCCCACCATTGATTACATATGGCATATAGGCTGCGTAGAGTACGGCTTTATCTTTAATGGTTAAAGATAATATACCAGCGCCACCTGCTGAAAAACTTGTCATTGAACTCTCCAGAGTTAACTTGCCATGCTATCGGCATTGGCCAATTCATACAAAATCATGCTTGTAATAAGCATTAAGATGCCTATTTCTATGTTGTCAGTTCTATGTTGTCAGAGTTTATATTCTCAGTGTTTTACATTTTTGGCTTCATGCTCTGCATTAAATCCTAGCTTACGCATTGAAATATAACACAAAATTAATTTTTATTAATGGTACTAATTATAGCGCACCAATCCATTAATAATTCTTCTAATAATAACTGTTTATTAGGATTAGCCCCTTTAATCAACTGCTTTTTTAACAACAAAAGCTTATCCATAAACTTAAATACCCATTGCTTATTGAGTTGATCGCTCTGTTTTTGTAATTGAATAAGACTATCGATAAAACTATATGATGAATTTATTGGATATAGCTTTTCTTTGTATGGCTGTGTCATTAATTTTTGTAACAACTGAATCCACCATTCTACAATTTCATTTAACTCTATATCGAGCCAAGTCTTAGCAATATTAATATCGACATAATTATTTAACATAAGCTGAGATTGCTGTAATGACAAAAGCCCATCATAAAAGCTTTGCAGGCGCTCTGTGGTGTCATTGTTGTCGAGCAATGATTTAGCAACAAGTGGCGCATGCCCTGCTAAATCGAGTACGCCTGAAAGTGCAGCATTATCACCGCGAGCACTTTCGACCTTATTACCCAACTCATTTTTTAGCTCATTCTCATTATTAAGAGCGCGGCCAAAGCCCAAATCTTCTAACCATTTAATGACAATCGCTCTATCAGGTGTAGGCAGTTTTAATAATTGACAACGACTTCTTATGGTTGCCATCACACCGCCAAATACATGAGAATATAATATAAAAAACGTATTATCCGATGGTTCTTCTAAATTTTTTAATAAGGCGTTAGCAGCATTGCTATTAAGCTGCTCAACGGGTCCAAGAATAATTACTTTACGCCCGCCCTGTTGAGCAGTATTTGAGATTCGATTCGATAATTGGCGTATTTGATCAACTTTAATTAATTTACCCCCATCTTCGGGGATAAGAATGTTCTTATCCGGATGTGTATCCGCAATATTCAGCTGACAGGCTCGACACTGGCCACATGCTAGATTCGACTTAGGCGCTGTGCATAATAAAAAATCGGCAATAACATTGGCATAGTGCCATTTTCCAATCCCTTTTTGACCGCTCAACAAGAGCGCATGCGGTAATCTCGATTGCTCGTATTGCCTAATAAAATTTGCCCAAAGAGGCTGTTGCCAAGGATATGGAATAGGCGGATTTACGTTAGTAGTATCTGGAGAACTCATCAGTAATTCACGAGCTCGATGGTTGTAATTGGTTTGCGGGCTTATCTCGCTGACAGGCCCAACAGCTGCCAAATACACAGCCATTGATCTCGCCACAAGAACATGTCCAATCTTTTTCTTTAGGATCCGCCTGATAGGCGTTAATTATTTCTTTAGCTAAAGCGACGTCTGGGTATTCTACCCATAGTTCTGGCCATGCATCTGTTGACGCAATTTCACCAATACCACCGGCAGCAAACTCGTTACGAATAAACCCCTGCACGTCAGAGGCGGCTAATAGGTTTTGCACATTAGTGACTGCAAGCAGCGTTTGATCTGTATAAATTTTTTGCATAAAAACATTACGTTCACTAAAACGGACCCTAAAACCTAGCCCTGAATATAGCGCCCCTCTGGGATATCTAATCTTGCCGAGACAGCGGCGGTGGCAATAATACTAACCACATCCGGCTCATGAGTGACGTTTAAGCCACCTTTGACGACATTAACCTTAACACTACCAAAAGGAATTTGCTTAGCGATCAGGTCTTTATCGATTTTTTCTGGGTGCTGCACGCCTACAAGTACCTCGACCATCATAGATTCTCTATCAATACCCATTGAGCGGAACAAAGTAATAGAGCTGTGATGAAGAGCATCTTGCACTGCACGAATTGCCGCTTTGTTATAATCTTCGCCATATAGGTCGTTACCGGTGCCCATTTCTAAAATAATGCGTTGAATAGTCATAATTACGCCTCCCCATTTTGATCGTTATTTTCGGTATCGATCAAATTAAGGAAAACCACGACAGCTGCATTAGCGACAACCGTTACCTTTGTACCACAATCTGATAATACATCTAAACCACCCTCCACTGCTTTAACGGTTGCTTGCCCGTAAGGCAATACTGCTTTAACAACCTCGGTATCTACTTGATCAGGCTTTGCTACGCCTATAGACACCTCTATCTTCATCTCTTCTCTATCAAGACCAAACGCTGGAGCTATTGTTAACGAATTATGCCAAAGAGCATCTTTTAACGCTCTTACGGCTGCCTTTGTATAATCTGCTCCGTGAAGATCGGTGCCCATTCCAACCTCCATCACCATTCTTTTATAAGCCATAAATGCCTCTTAAATTAAATAAAGTTATTGATTTACAATGTTTATATTGTGCGATTTAGTAACGCGATTATCTATCTATTATTTTTATAATTGCCTGTAAGTAGAGAGAATATTTAGCTTAAATCAGATGCGCTCACATACGCGACTTTATACCCCATTTACAGACAGACTTTAACATTATTTAATATTGGACAAAAGATCAGGGTTAGTTACTAAGTTTCTAACACCATGGGCGTGGTCTTCGTTAAAAGTATTACCCTTGCACCAAAGTGCCACACTATTAATATCGACTTTCGCAATCTGCGGGCGCACGCTCCATGATACTTGAAAGGGTGAACCTTTTTCATTGTAACTTGGGCCTGTTGTAGAGCCAGCGTACTGAATTGGTGACCCAGTATTAGTCGGAATATTTAGCGCTTGATTGAGACCATTTTTTGGCCATGTTCAGTTAATTTAGAAAAATTAAGTGCTTTTTTATCATTTACAACGACATAGACCTGCGTCTCTACACGCAATTGAGGATTTCCGATAGCTTCACTTAAACATGACCCCAATGTAGGGCCAGGATTAACTTGAGCCGATGAATGCACATAGTGCACTTCGATAGTATCGCCGGGAGCTAGCTCACTATGCTCGTTTGCGCAGACTTTTATATCGACAGGTTTTAATTCGTCAGTCGTTAAATTACCCGTGAAGCGATAACCCGTTTGATATCCGTGGCCATCGCCATTGCCCGCAAACGTCGTAAATTGCCCGCCTTTATGCTCTGCATTTTTATGGAAATGGATATTACATAAATTCATTGCGCTATAAATGGGGGCCGCATTAAAAATTCGCGTATTATCGCCACTAACTACGTCTATATCTCGAGGAGATTGTGGACCAAAACCTTTGTTTTTAGTATTTTCCGCAAGCGCTTGGCGCTGCTGAATAAGAACGTGACCGGCTACCTGGCCATGAGACTCCGAGTCGGCTTCTTTGAGTGTAGGTGAAGGAGAGTGAGGCTCTTTTGCCATAACGGCGCTTGACAATAAAACGATACTGGCTAAGAAAATAAGACCTTTAGATTTCATATCTGTCTCTTTATATTAATGCTAATTAAGATCACCATTAGTGTCTGCACTTAAGATATTTTTATACCCTAAATATATACTAGTATATATTTGACATATGTCTTTAAAAGATATCTACACATTAAAGCGTTTACTAAAATTAGCGGACGGACCTTATAGCTAGAAAACAACTACCTATTTTTTAGGCAATGTAAGTCAAAAAAGTATGGCGATTAAGTATTACGCAAGCTGACGTTCAAGAACCAATAAAGGATTTGTGCTTACATAATGGGTATTTGGATTTTTGTGGAATTTTGTGAAGATAAGCAGAGAAGATAAAGATTAATGGCGGACCGGACGGGACTCGAACCCGCGACCTCCGGCGTGACAGGCCGGCATTCTAACCGACTGAACTACCGGTCCGAATAATCTTTATAATTGGTGGGTGGTACAGGGGTCGAACCTGTGACCTACGCCTTGTAAGGGCGCCGCTCTACCAACTGAGCTAACCACCCAACAGAAGAGGTGCGCATTCTACCCGATAATTGATTCATGTCAACACTATTAACCACTGAACATAGCATTAATTTTAAAGCTTAATTTTTTAATCACTTCAATTAAAATATTTGCAAACCGTTTGATTATTTAACCAGCATTTTAGCATTGCTTAGATTTGCATCGGTAAAAAAAGCTTAGCTTAATCGTTGATACTTGCCGTTAGCGTAGACAAGCGGAGCAAAATCCACCTCTGGTATCAATACACTGGTTAATCGCCCAATAACAATATGATGAGTTCCATATTGATAGTTTTCATTATCTACGTCGCAAAAAAATACAGCTTGAGCCTGCTTTAAAAAAGGCGCGCCGTCTTCATCAGGGTCACTCCATTGTCCAATAGTAAAACGCTCATCTCCATCACATGAGCCAGCACAGTTATTAGATATTTGCTCCTGATCTGTACCTAAAATATTAACCGTAAATGGCTGACCCTTTACTAAAAATGGCTGAATGGAAGCTGATGCATTTACGCACACTAACAATGAGGCTGGTGAATTTGAAAGCGAAGTAACAGATGAAGCGGTCATCGCAAAGCGTTGTCCATTTGCTTTAGTGCTTACCACACAGACACCCGACGCCAAACGCCGCATCCCCAAACGAAAATCTTCTCCTAACTGCATAGATAATCCTAATTAATTTTAATGATAGAGTATGAGGTAGTCTCACCGATCGAGCAAATTTATTCGTCCCCATAATCAAAAGGGATGACTAAAGAGACTCTAGCAAAGTAGCAAAAGCACACATCAAACATTATAAAATCTATAACAAGAACATTACCTTAAAAAGGCTCACCATAAAATCAATTTACTATAAATTGATTTTAGACAATTTAATGACAATTATTAGTATTAGAGATAATTAATTTGACGTTTATTGCAAATAATCATCGAAGCATGGATTTTTGACAAATTTAGAATGACTAATTAAGATATGATTTCTTGGCAAAAATGGGGTGACTGACGGGGCTCGAACCCGCGACCACCGGAATCACAATCCGGGGCTCTACCAACTGAGCTACAATCACCGTAGTAGGATTCCTGAATAAGATTAACAGTTTTCATAGCTGTACTACTTATTATTATTGAAGATTAACGAAAATCCAAACATAAGAGCAGTTAATCTAAGATAATGGTGCGCCCGGCAGGATTCGAACCTGCGACCACCCGCTTAGAAGGCGGGTGCTCTATCCAGCTGAGCGACGGGCGCATCTAAACTGATCTATCAGGCTATTGAGAACGTTAAGTTGGTCGGAGTAGAGGGATTCGAACCCCCGACCCTCTGGTCCCAAACCAGATGCGCTACCAGGCTGCGCTATACTCCGATGCTTAACTCTGTAATCAATATCATTACAGCCCTTGTTTCAGGAGGTGCGCATCATACCACGGCTTTTTTAGCAGTCAATAATAATTTGTAATCTTGTCATAAATTAGTCGCCCAAAAGATCTTTAATTGCGGACTTTATCACTGCGATAATGTTAGCTGAGCGCCCATAATAGCCGTCATAGTTTTTTTCTTTGCTATAAAATGTCTATAGAGAGCCGATCAAACAAATGATAATAAAAATAATTAGTTGCTACAGCTGTTAGTCGTTAAAATAGATGCATGCACTCATTTATCCTTTATTTAACACACAAAATCAGCTTAAAGTCATCATATGCGCATAGATAGATTTATTTGCAGTATAACTGACTATTCTCGTTCAGATATAAAGCGTTTAGCAAAAGAGCGCGCCATTAAAGTAGATGGGCAATTTATTACTGATACTGGATTTAAAATTAATCCTGAAGTTAACGATGTCTGTTTGTTTGATAATGTTATCTCATCGCCTAAAGCTCGATATTTTATGCTCAATAAACCAGCGGGGGTTATCTCTGCTGCAACAGATGGCCATCATAAAACAATTCACGATCTATTAGATGAGCCCAACAAAAGTAGATTACAAATTGTAGGTCGCTTGGATAAAGATACCACGGGCCTTATACTCATTACCGACGATGGTCAGTGGAATCATCGAGTCACTTCTCCCAACCGTCGATCCTTTAAACATTATGTTGTCACCTTGAGCAACCCTATTGATAAGTCTTTAGTTGAGCAATTTAAAAATGGCTTATGGCTAAAAAATGAGACAAAAAAAACGCGCACCGCTACATTAAATATTATCGATAATTATCATGCCGAAATTTTTATTCAAGAGGGTAAATATCATCAAGTTAAACGTATGTTTGCTGCTTGCGGCAATCATGTTATCGCTTTACGTCGCCAAGCTATCGGTGACATTATATTAGACAAAAATTTAGCGCTCGGGGCATATCGTCCGCTCGTAAAAGCTGAGATAGATTTATTCAATGATTGATAAAGCACTTCAAATTATTCAAAGCCACCTTCAAAATTTAAGCGCGCCAACGCTTTGGCTTGCCGACGAAAATGCGCAGCCTTTAGTAGAATTTATTCAAAACGATAAGCACTTAACGATTGTAACAAATCGCTTTGATATTTATCAGCAAGCAAGCACAAAAAAAATAAACGTCATCTTTAGTGATTTTAATATTGACGACTATCCCGCACAAAAATTTAAAAAAATAGTTTATAGAATATCTAAAGAAAAAGCTTTAGTTAATAACATCATTAATCAATCGGTGCTCTTATTAGATGACGCTATATCCACAAAAAGTAATTGCTTAATCATTAGCGGATTTAAAAAAGAGGGTATAAAATCTTATGCTGACAAACTAAAAAATATTATTAAAGCAAAAGGAACATTAAAAAAACACGGTGACTGTTACGGCGGTGAATTTTATAATCTATTAATAAGCACACCACTAGATGACAAAAAATATTCGAGTTTACAAAACATAACTATCGATAATAAAGTTAATGCCCCCAAAAATATAAATAACTTTTACAGTAAACAGGGTGTTTTTGGTTGGAATAAAGTAGATAAAGGAACTGAATTATTATTACTATCACTTAAAAATTTGATAGATAACGATGAAATCAAGCCGAAAACAGTTCTTGATTTAGGCTGTGGTTATGGCTGGATTTTTTTAAACATTGATCACTATAATTTTGAAAAAATAACCGCAACCGACAACAATGCAGCGGCTATTATTGCGGCACAAAAAAATTCTGACTCGATGAAAACTACCACAAGTATTATTGTAGGCGACTGTGCTAACACTATTAACGATTACTTTGATTTAATTTTATGTAATCCACCTTTCCATCAAGGCTTTCAACACGCACAAATATTAACCGATAAATTCATTAGCTCTTGTTCTCAAAGAGTCAAAAAAAATGGGCATGTACTATTAGTCGCTAATGAATTTGTCTCTTTTGATAATATTGCAAAGCGTTTATTTACCGATAAAAAAACCTTACTCAAAGAGCAAGGCTTTAAAGTTGTTCTGCTCACTAAATAAAAAATTATTACTGTAAATTATTTAGTGATTCAAGCTTAACCTGTGCTTTAAGCACTTAGAATCTCTAATCCCCTTTCCGAATAACTCCGCGTGGCTTCGTACTCCAATCACTATTAGTCAATGTAAAATGACTAACCATACCCGTTAATTTAGTACTCATCTTGCTCATATCAACACCAATTTTTACAGCAAGATCCTTGTTTTCTTTTGATTTACCAAAATATTCATCGAGAATATCAAAATCGTTTGCTACTTTATTAAAGCTGTCTTTTTGACTGTTAACCGATGATGAAATACCACCAACACGCTGATTAATTTGATTCATGGCACTATTGATAAGTGCTAGCTTTTCTTTTGCTTCTTGCACTTGAATACTACACTCTTCAGTCGATGACTTACCCAATGCCATAGTGCTTACGACATTACCGGTACGCGACTGAATCGCGTTAACCATTGAAGAAACCTCTAGAGTAGATTCTCGTGTTCTAGAAGCCAAAGCACGAACTTCATCGGCAACAACCGCAAATCCTCTACCCGCCTCGCCAGCGCGTGCCGCCTCAATCGCAGCATTGAGCGCTAACAGGTTAGTTTGCTCAGCGATACTGTTAATCACATCGATTACATTAACAATATTATCACTCTCTACTTTTAGTGAATCGATAGATTGCGATGCATCATCAATGATTTTACCTAGTTCATTAATTTGGTTGTAAGTTAAATCAAAAACTCTAACGCCTTCTTTGACAGCAGTTTCACCTTTATGACTTTCTTCATAAATTAATTCGGATGCATCATTGACCTGATCTGTAGACTGACGTGCATCCTGTAGGCGTTCTTTTACATTTGAAATTTGTGTATTTTGCTCATTCGCAGACTGCGCCATTTGCTTATTAATACCTGATAGATCATCGGACATAGGTACTAAGCACATGGCTGATTTGATAACCTCTGAGAATATATTATCTAAATCAGTTAGGAATATATTCAAACTTCTCGACAAATCACTAATTTCATCGTTACCAGACTCATCCATACGCTTGGTTAAATCACCCTCACCCTTTGAAAGATCTTCAATTGATCCTGCTATTTTTTTAATTGGACTTAAAATAGTTAATGCTAAAAACCAAGCCGCTACAGGGCCCAATATAATCGCTACAATAACGACTATGGTTGTTAGGCCTTGCACGGTCTTCTTTAATACTTTAATAGGAAGAAAAGCTTCCTCTTGATCAATCTCGCTTATAATAGCCCAGCGCAAACCTAAAATATCCAGGGGTTTATAAGCAGATAGAACATCAATGCCTCGGTAATCTGGATAATAGGCGAAGCCATTCTCGCCTTTAAGCGCAGCTTCTACGCCTTTTGTTTTGACAGTTTGTAAACCAACTGTTGTCTCTTTTGCACCCATATCAAAAAGAACTTTTTCAGGCACCCCTACAGTTTTCATAAGCTGTAAATAACTGGGTTTATCCTCTACTAAAAAGCGGCTATTACTGCGCATGGTAAAATCTTGGCCCACTAAAAATGACTCGCCTGACGCACCAAAACCTGACGCCTCCCATTTTCCACCATAGGTCATCACATTATTAATTTTATCGACAGGCATTTGTAGAATTAAGACACCTATTTTTTCACCGTTATCATCATGAATTGGCGATGAGATAAATGATGCAGGCGCATTATAAGAAGGCAGATAGGGTTCAAAATCTGTTAGGCCAGTAAAGTCTTTATCCTTTGCAGCTGCGGCAAGCTTGAAAGCTTTACCAATACCACTCTCGGCATAAGGGCCATTTATTAATGAGGTTGTATAATCTAGTTCTTTAAACACAGAATAGACGATATCACCGGTCTTAAGATCAACTAAAAATAAATCGTAATAGCCAAATCGCTCTATGAAATTTCGAAAAACTCCATGATATTTTTTGTGTGCCTGACTATAGTCTTTTGGCTCATTTAATCCATCCAATAAATGTTTACTACCTAAAGGGTTAGCATTGTTACTAATAAAATCGAACTGAAGCGCAATAGATTCTTTATCTAGCGGGGCTAATAACTTTGCTGTTGCTGAACTTTCACCATCGTTAAGCGTCTTAAACCGCTCATTAAATTGCTCATCGTAATATTTTTTAACACTTGCACGCTGAGTGTTAAAATCGTTATCGTCTCGATTGGACGCGTGAATATTAAAACTTACCGCAAAGGCATTCATTGCCTCAATTGTCATTAAGCTTTCTGAAAGAGTAACGGCTTGTTTTTCTATAGCTTCAAAATAATCTGTGATTGCAATCGCAGTAATATCACGAACGGCAATGAGTGATTGCTTGGCATCCTCTTCTAATGCTGCATCTGCAGCTTTGAGGGCAGATTGCCCTAAAAAGAAACATCCAATAAGGACAGGAATCGCCGCTAGGCAGCCACCGCCGAGCAACATTTTTGTCTTAATCTTCATCTTATTATTTGTCCTATAGTAATTGAGCGCAAATCGATCATAAAAAAATTATAGAAAAGATATCTCAAATAGCAAGAATATAAGGCAATTTTTTGGGGGGGTGCGCTTAGCACAAGAGGCTTGTGCTTGATTGCCAAACATATATTTAAGTAATATATATTACAGTAAAGACAATACAGCTATTCATTAATTAATAATAAAATCAATAAGTTAGAATTTTAAACGAGATTATGTTAAATAGTCATGGGTACAACTCTACCCGAAGCTAACGACTATTTAACAGCGTTAGCAAATAAGTCAGTCGTTCTGCTGGCGATATCATTTCTAGTATTTTTTGCTGAATATCTGCATCGAATTGCAATAAAGTGAAAACCTCAAAGCTGAAAACTATTGGTTTTTTTCCTGTCCAAGCGGAGGAACTTAAAATCGCATGAACCTCAGGCGAATCTGCGGTTATCGCCAATAGACGTGTTAAGATTTTTTGCTGAAGCATTGCTAATGCGACTTCATCTTCCTCGGAGAGGGCTTCATCTTCAACAACAGTGCATTCAAAAACACTATAAGGTAGCGTTTGAATCTCTTTTACCACTGTATATCGCGACTCCATACGAACTTGTAGATACATTCGACCGTCTTCTAGCTCTTCTAAAAGCTCACAACGTCCAGCAGAAAATATCGGAAAAGGTTTGTATGTTGTCTGGTTAGACTTAAGAGCTTCTTGCAAAGAGCCATTAGACTTGCTTTCACTAACAACTTTTTGTGTGTGTGCAACAGCAAGTAACTGTCCTGTATCAAGACAATGCTTTATCATCGCACGATAACGAGGCTCAAAAACATGGAGAGGAAACACAGTGCCGGGAAAACAAACACAATTAGGAATAGGGAATATTGAAATGGGCGTCATCTATTTCTACTTGATTCTCTTTAATATTTAAAATAAATTTTTAATCACAATCGTTTTAACAACATTTTTTTATCAAACAACACAATCAACTGATCTTACTTTACCAGCTATCATCTAACTGAAACCGATAATAAATAATTATACCTATTTTTTAATCCCAATAAAATTCAAAACAATCCATCCAGTTCACAAATTATGCGATTGGCATATATATATACTTACGTTTTCTAGTGTCTTAGAGCTCTTTATACATAATTAAACTATCTACAAAGCCTTGTTTTTTATGCCTATAAGCTTTAGGTAATATACCAATAGTTTTATAGCCCAATTTTTGCCAAAGCAAAATTGCTGTTGCATTAGTCGATACAACAGAATTGAACTGCATCGCCTTAAAACCCATCTTAATAGCTTCTAGTTGCGAGTGCTCACACATTTTTCTGGCAATGCCTTGACCACGTGCATGTTTTGCGACCATGTAACCACAATTACACACGTGATCGCCCGGGCCAAGCGCATTAGCTTTGATATAATACGATCCTAATATTTGATTATTTTGTTCAAAAATATAACTTTTAGAAGGTCCAACACACCATAGATTATAAGCATCACGCTCATTAATATCTGCTGCAAAATTGTACGTTTCTTGTGCGTCAACAATATCAGAAAAAATTGGCCAAAACGCTTTGAAATCTGACTCTTGCATTTCTTTAATCATATCTTTACCTTATAAAAGTTTATTATCGATGACTTAGGAAACAATGATTGGACTTTTTATGATCTGCCTATATGCTCTACCTTTAGCAAATATCCCACTCCTTATAAATCCAAATATAATCTTACAAGCTATTTTTATAGTATAAATGTTAATTTATAGGTTTGGCGTGGTTTTATTTTTATTGTAACTCTAGGGTCCATAATGTCAAAACTTCTTACACGATTAACATATGCAAGCACGGCAACTTTTAAGGGTAATATAAATGGAGGAATCGAATCTGAAGTTGCTCGCATTCTTCTTCAATCACGTCGTAACAATTCTAAAGCAAAACTCGGAGGCGTTCTTCACTACGGAGAGGGTTATTTTTTCCAATGTTTAGAAGGGCCTAGAGATCAGGTAAATGAGACCTATAAGAGAATTGGCTTAGATGAGCGGCATAGTGATATTCAAATATTGACTTCTCATAATGTAGAAAAGCGTATGTTTAAAAACTGGTCTATGAAATATCTTCCCTTAGAGGAAAACTTAAATCGTATACTAAAACAGAACGGCCAAAAAAAGTTTAACCCGTATATTTTTGATAACAATATGATTGAGGAATTACTCAAAGCTTGCGTAACAAGCATAGATCCGATTGCAGATCTTGGGCAGGAGGGATCGAACAAAAAAGACAATGCTCAAACTAGTTGGTGGAAAAGATTTTGGTCAAAAAAATAAATTTGATTTCACAATCAATATACATTTATTTTAAAATTTGAGATATCTAGCGACTGCTTATTAAAAATAACACATAGCTTTAATAAGCAGATGGCTTAATCATCAAAATGGATAAAACATCTTTGGCATTATTTACCTGAAGACCAAATTCTAGCGACTGCACGGCCTGAACCTAAACACGCAATCACGATATAACTAAAGCCCGCACCACCAAATATAATAGATAGAAATAAAAATCCCAACGATCTGAATTAATGCCTGTAGCTAAGACACCTGCCGTTAGAAAAGAAAATAAACTGCCCACCACCACAAGAATTATTCGATGAGAGCGCTGATAATTATATTAGCCCTTTCCTGAATATGCGTTGGGAGACGATCAAAAATAGGAAAGTTATACCTTGAGTCCACGCTACCCGCGCTAGATCCTGAGTTATTTGACGACCTACGGCCTATGTTGATGTCTTGCTTAGCACAGTGGCTCTCTGTACCTAACTCTAAATACCTCATTCGGTGAGCAAACCCGGAAAAAGCAACCCCCTGCGGGGTGACAGCTATGACGCCAGAGCCGTTATCGCAGACCTGTAGAATCAACTTCAGAACAAAATCCTTACTACATATTTTTATTGTTTTCAATCTTATTTTGAGTATTTCCCCTATTCAGGGCGGATAAATGTTACTGTGTGGCAGCGTTTCTAGATTAGAAACAATTTGTAAGAGAAGCATTTTTGCGTATTCCATTGTAATAACAGGTTTTAAGGGATTAAATGAGTGAACAAAAAGATAAATATAGTATAGATAGTACGGACTACACGATAGGTCAGGACAATGTCCAAAAATGGGGATTTGATATCCACAACCCTGTTTTCGGCATCAGTTCTGCCTTAATATTAATATTCTTGACAGCAACACTGGTAACAGACTCCAACACAGCAAAAGAATTTCTAGATGGCATAAAATGGAACATAATCGGTTCCTTTGATGTTCTGTTTATGTGGTCTGCAAATTTCTTCGTTGTTTTCTGCCTATTTTTGATTGTCTCACCCTGGGGTAAAATTCGTCTCGGTGGCGATGATGCCAAAGCAGAGCACTCTACGATGTCTTGGCTAGCAATGCTGTTTGCAGCAGGCATGGGAATTGGCTTGATGTTCTGGGGTGTTGCAGAACCAGTGGCTTATCTGACTGGTTGGTATGAAACCCCGTTAGGCGTTGAAGCGGGAACGCCCGAAGCAGCGCGCATGGCATTAGGTGCCACTATGTACCACTGGGGACTTCACCCCTGGGCAATCTATGCTGTTGTTGCAGTATCCCTCGCCTTTTTCACTTATAACAAGGGTTTACCCCTGTCAATCCGCTCGGTCTTTTATCCTTTATTAGGTGATCGAACCTGGGGTTGGGCTGGTCATATCATTGACATACTCGCCGTATTAGCGACGCTGTTTGGTCTGGCAACTTCGTTGGGCCTTGGCGCGCAACAAGCGGCAGCAGGTATCAACCATGTGTTTGGTTATGACGGCGGTATCGGTCTGCAAATATTGGTCATTGTTGTCGTAACACTACTGGCGATTGTTTCTGTTATCCGTGGCATCAACGGTGGCGTAAAACTCCTCAGTAACGTTAATATGTTAATTGCCTTTGGCCTGCTGATTCTTGTTGCACTCACTGCTGTAGCTGTCTCACTGGGTACTATTCCACAGACCCTCGGCTCTTATGTGGAAAATATCATTCCATTAAGCAACCCGCATGGCCGTGAAGACGAAGCCTGGTTTCAGGGTTGGACTGTGTTCTACTGGGCGTGGTGGATTTCTTGGTCTCCTTTCGTAGGCATGTTTATTGCGCGTGTATCCAGAGGCCGTACCATTCGTGAATTCATTATCGCAGTACTGCTAGTCCCTACCAGTGTCACAATAATCTGGATGTCGGTATATGGCGGCATTGCGATTGATCAAGTAATGAACAATGTTGGTGCCTTAGGAGCCGATGGGCTGACATCAGTACCTTTGGCCATGTTCCAGATGCTAGATGAATTGCCAATGGGTAATATCCTCTCGGTTATCGCTATTTTGCTGGTTCTGGTATTCTTCATAACATCTTCTGACTCGGGTTCGCTGGTTATCGACAGTATCACGTCGGGCGGTAAGCTTGATGCACCAGTACCCCAGCGAATTTTCTGGGCCAGCATAGAAGGTGCGATTGCCGCAGCGATGCTCTGGATAGGTGGCACAGAAGCCATTCAGGCGTTGCAGGCCGGTGCAATTTCTACCGGACTGCCTTTCACCATCGTACTGTTGTTGATGTGCGTGAGTTTGGTGTTAGGTTTAAGGTCAGAAAAAAATAGCTTTGAAGCCAGCAACAGCTAGCAAATAGCTAAACGTTCGATTAAAAAAGCTCGGTTCTCCGAGCTTTTTTTTGGTCGGCATATAGAGCTGCCCTACATCCATAAGGCCTTAACAGGCATTTCTGGATTCATGTGATGTGCGATCTGCGCCTGAAATAACTCAGCGGTGGCCAGCGCATCCGTAAGCGCGTTATGGGCATCGTAATGAGGCAGGTTATAACGTTTGCGACAATACCCCAATCGAACCGGATCCAGTGGTTTCTTGAGTATTTTCTCAAACAGATTCTGTTGCTGCTTGAGGATATTGGCTTCTATCTGCATCGTATCAACCAGTGGAAACAGCAGCGGCTCGTGTAATCGCTCCATCACCGCTTTATTAAAGAACTCACGTTCTATATAGTGATAATGAACCACCACCAACTTACCCTCGATAGCATCCAGCACCCGATCCAGCAACAGTTCATGCGGAGGCGCCGCTTCTACATCAGAGTGTGTAATGCCATGAAACACGATGGACTGTTCCGTCATGTCCTGTTCTGGCTTGACTACCCAATGCTTGGACTCGCCACAATAAATTCGCCTGATATCAAACGGCACGAGACCAATACTGACTATCTCCGAGTCCTCTGAAGACAAGCCGGTCGTTTCGAAATCCATCGCTACCATGGGTGCTTGCCCAATCGGGGTTTCGGGATCTATCAACCCCTGTCTATAATAATCAGAGACGACCTTACTGTTACAGGTGGTAGAGCGTTGCCTATAATATTCAACCCAATCGCGGGGTAAGTCGCGCTCAGGATTCAATCTTTTATCCCTGCCATTATCTTATTTGTGGTGTAGCGAAATTTAAGGAAATTCTGCGCCACACTTAATACCTGAAACGCTTCTTTCAAGTTCCGTCTCTCAAAGCGAGACAAATTATCCGGCTCTATATTGTTATCAGGTGGCAGCTTCTGATTAACATCATTTGCCTGATGCTTCACTCTGACAATAGACAGGTACTCAAGCGCATCCCGCAAATCCTGGGCATTGCCATCCGGCAACAGCTTGGTGTTGATGATATCGTCGAGACGCTCAAATGAATTACGTGCCCGAGACCCTACCGCCAATGCATGTACCCGAATCACGTCTGTGAGAGGTGCCGTGCCTCTGCGTTTAAGGTTTATCGTATTGTTATGCCGGCCGTCTTTTTCCATCACAAATGCTTTAAAGAAACCCAGTGGCGGTGTACGGGATAATGCATTTCTGGCCAACGCTGCCAGAAACTTGCTATTGTCTTTTGCCTCTGTCGCAATATGCCGACGCAGGTCGGCCGCCCACTGTTCCCTGCCCCACACGCCATCCAGATCGAAGAAAATTGAGCAGTGTAATAATGCTTCCGGATCAGCATGCGTAATCCATTGACTAAACAGCCCCTTCCACTGGCTCAGTGTCAGTTGCCATTTCGGGTTTGTCGCCATAATATCGCCGGTGCAATAGGTATAACCGCAAGCGTTGAGGCCATCACAGACAAAATTAGTGAGTGCCGAAAAGTATTCACCGTGCAGACCTGCATCGTAACTATCGTCAAAAATAATGGCATTATCTTGATCAGTCACTAGTAACTGCTCGTCCCTCGCCATAGAACCCAACGCAAGAAAACAATAGGGGATGGGCGGTTTACCCAATTTATCTTCTGCCAGCTCTAGCAATCGCTGCTTGAAACTGCGCCCGATAACCGACATCGCTGAACCAATCATGTGCGAATTAGCATCTTCGTTCACCATACGCACGAAGGCTTCGGGGACTGATTCAGCATAGCTGGCAAGCTCATCAACACTGTTCTGGGCAAAGATTCCTCTGACTAAAAACAGGCTACTTTGGGACTCATAACGAACAATATCCGCCAGCGTAACAACCCCTATCGGCTTCTTCTTTTTCAGAATCGGCAAGTGATGCACGTTAAAACGTAGCATGGCTAACATCACTTCATAAACGTAGGCGTTTTCATCCAGCACCACCATATCGGTGGACATCACTTCGCTGATCGGTGTCTGTAGATCCAGCTCCTGAGCGATGACACGGTTAACGAAATCGCGATTGGTAATAATCCCAACCGCTTGTCCATCATCATCTTCCGGATCATTTTCAATGGGTTTAGCGGGGTCCGTGATAAGTAAAGATGAAACATTCTCCTGTGTCATAATCAAAGCCGCCTTACTGATCGGCGTATCTTTAGTCACCGTGACGACACCGCGCATCAGTAAACTCTTGACTTTATCCGTCGTCAGATCATTCTTGCTTGTCTGGTCCACCACAGACTGGTGCAGAAGTGCGGCGCTATCCACTTCAAAATAATTGAAGAAGTTTTCATGTTGATCGCAATAATCATTAAGCAAGTCTGCCGATATGCAATACACCAGAGTATCTTCCAGCGCTCTTACTGCAAAGCGTACACGACCACCCCTCAACCCCACCTGACCAAAAGTGCCTCCAACGTCTAGGCGGTTGTATAGCTCACCATTGCGTCGAAAGGTTTCGACAGCACCGCTGCGCACCACAAACAGATCGTTAATCGGTTCACCGTAATTGAGGATATCGCTACCCGCCACATGGTAGGCAATCTCGACTTTCATAGCTAAGTGCGTCAATGCCTCATCCGGCAGCGCATCAAACGGCGGGAAACGCTTTAAAAAACGTTGTATTTCTATCTGTTCTGACTGCACAAAAACCCCTGTAAATAACCAATAGAGTACACACCTTAAAGTAACACAGGAGACGTGAAAACTTCACAGAAAAAATAAAATCGGCGGAGATAGCTTTTGACTAACCTGATCCTAATGCCAGATTGGAAAACCTACAGTAAGCAACTACATAATATCGATCTGTCCACCAGATTCGCTAGTGGCCAAGCATCGAGGGCCGGGATGCACCGGTAGGATGACGTTACCGTCGCTGACCCGGTAAGCGCCTGTGTGAAGAAGGCTTTTTATCCTTACCGTCGGCGAGTAATTGCACTAGTTCGAGTTGATACGCGCTTTTTCGTTACGCTGGTGGTCAATTCGATTATTGGCGTCCATGTCTGCCAGATAAACTAGATTATCTACAATAGACATAAACGTCATTGGCATTATTTACCTGAAGACCAAATTCTAGCGACTGCACGGTCTGAACCTAAACACGCAATCACGATACAACTAAAGCCCATACCACCAAATATAATAGATGGAAATAAAAACCCCCAGCCATCTGAATTAATACCTACAGCTAAGACGCCGGCCGTTAGAAAAGAAAATAAACTGCCCACCACCACAAGAATTATTCGATGCGAGCGCTGATAATTATATTCGCCTTTATCTGATTCGAGTTTTGAGAGCAGTGGTGAAAATATTTTTTGTAATAAATTTTTCATTTTATTTAATTTTTACTCATCTTAATATTTAAATTTAGCAAACAACTTTAATAACCAAGTGCTGGTCGCAACCAACGCTCGGCGGTATCCATATCCCAAGACTTTCGCTCGGCGTAATTTTCAACTTGATCTTTGTTAATCTGTCCTAGTGCAAAATAACGTGAATCTGGATGACCAAAATACCAGCCGCTAACAGAAGATGCAGGATACATCGCATAGCTATCGGTTAAAATAGATCCGATCGCTTCATCGACATCAAGTAAATTCCACAAAGTAGTTTTTTCGCTATGCTCGGGACATGCTGGATAACCCGGGGCTGGTCGAATACCTGCGTAGTCTTCTTTAATTAATTGAGAATTTGATAAGCTCTCATCCTTTGCATAACCCCAAAACTCTTTACGTACTCGCTCGTGTAATACTTCGGCAAACGCCTCTGCAAATCGATCCGCTAAGGCCTTAACCATTATCGAATTATAATCGTCATGATCTTCTTCATATTTTTTAGCTAGCTCATCGGCACCAAAACAAGAGACCGCAAATGCACCTACAAAATCTTGTTTATTACTTGTTTTAGGAGCTATAAAGTCTGCTAACGAGCGGTAAGGTCGCCCTGCAGGTCTATCAACTTGTTGACGTAAATGGTGCAACTTTGCTTTAACTGATTGACGATCATTATCTGTATAAATTTCTGTATTATCATTTTCGATAGCGTTAGCTGGATATAAACCAATAACACCATGGCAGGCTAACAATTTTTGATTAATAATTTCTTGCAGTTTTTGTTTGGCATCCGCAAACAGCTTAGTCGCCTCCTCACCCACAACTTCATCACTTAGAATTGCTGGATATTTACCGTGTAACTCCCAGGTTTTAAAAAAAGGTTCCCAATCAAAGTGTTCGGCTATTTCTGCTAAGGGATAGTTCTTGAAGGCTTTATTACCAATCAACTTTGGCGTAACCGGCTCATAAGCTTCCCAATCGATAGGGCTTGGTGTTGCACGTGATTTCTCTAATGTGGCAAATACTTTTTTAGCCCGACGTTTGGCATTTTGTATACGCACGTCTTCGTTATCCGCTTTTATTTTTTTGATCACTTCATCTTTTTTATCACTCAGCAAACCCGATGCTACGGGAACAGATTTAGAGGCATCCAATACATGAACCGTTACATTGGAATACTCTGGCTCTATCTTGACCGCAGTATGCACTTTGGACGTTGTCGCACCGCCGATGAGCAAAGGTATGGTCATACCTTCGGCCTCCATCATTTTTGCAACCGTCACCATCTCATCTAGCGATGGGGTAATCAAACCAGAGAGTCCAATAATATCGGCATTGTGCTCTCTAGCAGCCGCTAAGATTTTCTCGGGTGGAACCATTACGCCAAGATCGATAACTTCATAATTATTACAAGATAAGACAACGCCTACGATATTTTTTCCGATATCATGTACGTCACCTTTTACTGTGGCCATAATAATGACGCCATTATTGCGACTTGTATTACCGCTTAGTCGCTTTTCCTCTTCGATATAAGGTAGAAGATGTGCGACTGCTTTTTTCATCACTCGTGCGCTTTTTACAACTTGCGGTAAAAACATTTTACCCGCGCCAAATAGATCGCCCACCACATTCATGCCGACCATCAACGGTCCTTCAATCACTTCGATCGGCTTATTGGCCACTAGTCGTGCCTGCTCTACATCTTCTACAATAAAATCAGCGATGCCTTTTACCAGAGCGTGTGTAATACGCTCTTGTAACTCGCCTTCTCGCCATTTGAACTTATCGGTTTCTTTAACTTCATTCGACTGGCCGCGTACCTGCTCGGCAAAATCGACTAAGCGCTCGCCTGCATCTTCACGACGATTTAAAATGACATCTTCGACACGCTCTAGTAAATCTTTATCGATATCATCATAAATTGTCAGCATACCGGCATTCACAATCGCCATATCCATACCGGCTTTAATGGCATGATATAAAAACACCGAATGCATTGCCTCGCGCACAAAATCGTTACCACGAAACGAAAACGACACGTTTGAAAGACCGCCAGAAACTTTTGCTCCCGGTAGATTTGCTTTTATCCATGTTGTAGCGGCAAAAAAATCGACTGCATAATTATCGTGATCGGGAATACCCGTTGCGATAGGAAAGATATTAGGATCAAAAACAATATCTTGTGCAGCAAAGCCAACCTTATCAACTAAAATATCGTAGGAACGTTTACAAATTTCGATTCGACGCTCATATGTATCTGCCTGACCTTTTGTATCAAAGGCCATCACCACGACAGCGGCACCATAGCGCTTAACAATTTTTGCGTAACGAATAAATTCTTCTTCGCCCTCTTTTAACGAAATAGAATTAACAATCGCTTTACCTTGAACGCACTGTAAGCCAGCTTCAATAATCTCAAATTTTGACGAGTCGATCATAAAAGGAACGCGAACAATATCGGGCTCGGCGGCTAGTAAATTTAAATAACGACGCATGGCGGCGACGCCATCGAGCATGGCATCATCCATATTGACATCAATAATTTGTGCGCCATCTTCTACTTGTATACGTGCGATTTCGACTGCCGCATCGTAATTTTCTTCTTGAATCAGGCGAGCAAATTTGCGCGAACCCGTCACATTGGTGCGCTCACCAACGTTAACAAAACCGGTTAAGCTATTAACCACCAAGGGTTCTAAACCACTTAGCACCATATCAGGAATTTTTTTAGTCATACGGCTCTTACTTAATTTAGTCATTTCAGTTGTTCATTCGGCCAATTAGTTTACGGGATGTCATTGATGGCAAAAAATTTAGCATCTGCGCGGCTTATGTTTATCGGCAAGCGCTTTAATTGCAGCAATATGCTCTGGCGTTGTTCCACAACAACCACCTAATATATTGAGATGCCTACCCTTAACAAACGGCTCTAATTGATCAACCATTAACCCGGGCGTTTGGTCATATTCACCAAACTCATTGGGTAGACCTGCATTAGGGTGTGCAGATATAAATACAGTCGATTGCGCATCTATACGTTTAATGTAAGGTAATAAATCATCTGCACCAAGCGCACAGTTGAGCCCAATGCTAAATAAATCACCATGCGCCATTGAAACGTAAAATGCTTCGGGTGTTTGGCCTGATAATGTTCTTCCGCTAGCATCAGTAATTGTGCCCGATACCATAACCGGAACATCACCACGCTCTTCACGTACTTCATCAACTGCAAATATTGCTGCTTTGGCATTTAAGCTATCGAATACCGTCTCGATCATTAAAATTTCGGCACCGCCATCAAGCAGTGCGTTAGCCGCTTGTTTGTAGGCTATTCGTAACTCATCAAAAGTCACTAAACGCATACCGGGGTCGTTGACGTCGGGCGATAGCGAACAAGTACGGCTAGTCGGCCCTATTGCGCCAATCACAAAACGGGGCTGATCGGGAGTTTTAGCCGTCCATTTATCCGCAGCTCGACGTGCACATTGCGCTGCATGATAGTTGATATCATAAACTGCGGCCTCAAGACCATAATCTGCTTGCGCAATAGTGGTTCCATTGAACGAGTTAGAAGTTGCGAAATCGGCACCAACTTCAAAATACGCACTGTGAATAGATTCTATTATGTCTGGTCGAGTAATCGACAACAGATCGTTATCCCCTTTTAAAGGGCTGGGATGATCTTTAAAAGCTTCACCACGAAAATCTGCTTCTTCTAAGGTATGGCGCTGGATCATAGTGCCCATAGCACCATCTAATATCATAATCCGTTTAGCCAAAATGGCTTTTAATATATCAAAGATCGTTGTTGCCATGAAATTAGTGCCCTATGCATTAAAAAGCAGCATTCTACAGCAAACTTAGGCGGTATTCAGCGAAAAACTGCAATCTATATCAAAATATATTGATATAGATTGTCAGGCAAATTTTAAAGTGTAAATATGATGATTTTTTGTGCAGAAAGATAAGATATCTGTGCATTTTTCTTCGCAATAAACATCTGTAACTAGGCATAAAGTCGCTGTAATATCCCAAAAGCATGATTAATCGATTGAAAACCCTCAGCGTCTCCACCCCTATCGGGATGATTGAGCATCGCTAAGCGACGATAAGACTTTTTAATCTCGTTATAAGTGGTAGTTACAGGTAATGAAAAAACTGCTAAGGCTTCTGTGCGTTCATCATCGGCAAGATATTTACCCCAAAATTGATCGAGTAAATCATTCACTGAGTCTTTTGTGGCGCTCTCTAACTGTGATAAATCTAAATAGTATGCTCTTAGTGAATGAGCATTACTGTAAAGCAGAGATGTTGAAGAATTATTTTGATCGCAGGGCTGGCTCGCCTCATGTAAAACTATTTTAAGTGCTGATATCTCTAAATAATGATGCTCATTCCAATACTCATCTTGCAGCATATACAAAGCGTTAAACAAAAGAAAATGACTAGTAAACAACGCTAAAGAATCACTAGCATGAGTCGGTAGCTCCCAACCTTGATCTTTTAATAATTGTAATAATTGATATTCGGATAAAGGCTCGACACTTATTTCTAACAAGCATCGAACAGCATCAATTAATTGTTTGTTTTTATTTTTCACTGCTATTTACGATAAATACACAATATATTTATTAACCTTTAATTTTAAAATTATTTTGCTTTGTCTAAACTACTTTTTGCAAAAGTTGGCCACTTAAGAGTCCACGGTTGATTTAATGTTGACTCAATATAATCATTAAGCTCTTTTGTAAACTGTCCATCTGCGGGTAAAACACGATAACAATAATGTATATTATTAAAATAAAAACGTAATACATAAGCGTGCAAGTGCATACGATCAAATAAATCAGCATTAGAATTTAAAAACACTTCACTATTACTATTCGAATCATAAGAAGGAACGTTAATATTTTTTGTGATTTTTCCGTAACGGCTATCGCCTAAGATTGCAGCATTTATTGTTTTTAGCGCAACTCGTAATTGATGCGTTTTACCTGTTTGCGGTTTTAAAATAAATAAGCGACCACTAGAGTTATTTATATTATTAAGGCTATAACTAAAAAACTGAGTAACCGCGGGATTAACTTGGGTCTTTGATAGCTTCCAACACCCATTGCGGGTACGTAACATATCCCCAGTAATCAAGCCTTGTTTCTTTAAGGGTTTATTCTCACTTATCGCTAAATAATATTTTTCGACTTGACGATATTGAAAAGCTTGAGAAAGTACACTAGCTGCCTGAGAGTTTTTTGAACAAAGTAAAAGGCCCGAGGTTGCTTTATCAATACGATGCACGGGTGCAATAGCATTGTTATTAAAATCTATTCTCAGTTGCTTAATAAGTCCTTTTTTATTAAGCGTTGATACGTCGTTTGCATTATCTTCATCGTGTATAGAAATTTCTGGTTGCTTATTTACAACCAGAAAATCTTCATTTTCATCAACTAAGTGATACATTTTAGGAGTGCATACCATTAATTAAATATCTACTTATAAAATTGCTTAAAGAGTTAATTGAAAAGACCTTTTAACTTATCGATATCTCCAGCATTAACTTTATCACCTAACTTTTCTTGTAACTTGCCTTTTGCTCTTTCTATTTCGGCATCAACTTTCTCTTTTGCCTTTGCTGTTATCTCACTCTTTACAAGACCCTCTAGTTCTTTTTTAACAGCTTGTTTAGCGCGAGTTAGCACGCTATCCATTACAGCTTGGCTTATTTGCTCGGGCGTTAACCCCTTAGTTTTGTCACCAATATTTTTTTCAGTATAACCCGGTAATTTAACCGTACGGCCACCAAAGTTTTCGGTCTCGAGCGCTATGCTACTATCACCAATGCGAAGACTCTCTATCATCAAACGCACGTCAGGGCCGCCTGATTCTTTACTCGCGTTACTTGTTTTTGCTGCTGAAGAACCAGTACTAGATTTAAGGTTATCGATCAGCGCTTGAATATTTGTATCTGTAAGATTTTTTTGTTCTGCTCTTAAAGCGATAGCATCAATATAAACTTCTTTAATTACCTTGACGTTTTTAGTAAGCGATTCAATTTCAATTTGTAAACCAACATCGCCTACTGAGATAATACTGTTATTACTAAAGCCTTTTGGATTTGCAATTGTAAAACCTTTGACGCTACCTTTGCCTTCTAACAGCACAATATCTACGGCTTCTACATTGACGGCTGTTTGTAGTGTTTTGCTGCCTACGGTTTCGATAACCTCTTCGACAATATCATTAATTTTACTTAAACCAAAAAATAAGACACCACTAACTGCGATTATAATAACAACAATTAATCCTAAAATTATTTTTATAGTTTTCATCATCTATCCTTTTTTTAAAAATTTATTATGAACAAGACATGCCTATATTATTATGAACAAGACATGCCTATATTAGGTACGTTCACCTTTTATAACTTCTGGAGGAGTTTCTTTTTCATCAGTATTAAACTCACCACCATCAGCCGGTAACTCTTTGCGAATTTCATCGATGGTAGAATCTATTGATTTTCTCGCTTTTTTTAGCTCACCCTCAACCGTATTAAGTAGTGCTTCCCAACTATTGATGACGGCTTTATTTGTATCTTTTAAAATACCATCAATACTGTTCTTTTCTAAGGTTTCAATTTTTTTATTGGCTACATCCAAAGAGGTATTAAGGCTTTCTAGCGAATCGTTGGCGGCTAACAATTGTTGTTCTAACTGAATATTTTCGGCAGTTACCGTTTGGTTATTCTGATAAAATTCAACTAAAAACCATGCTTGAATTAATACCAGAACGAATAAAATTTTTGCAAGCGTTGACCAAAATGTTTTCATACAAAACTCCTTACCTATTACTATTATTGAATAGGCTTTACATGAAATTCAAACAATAAACACGTGTTTATAATTTATTAAATAGATTATATGATTAAACCTTCACAAGAAAGGTAATAATACCTTAGCTAATTGAATACTTCGAGTATAAGGTTATTAGCAATTGTTCTTTTTATTGTGAATACTGCATTTAAAATACCCTTAGAAGCCAATAATTTAACGTTTATTTAACGACTAACTAACAATAAAAAAATAATACTTATCAACTAATGACAGCTATGCTCACTAACAGAGAGACCTTCATGTTTGATATCATATCCAACAATATACTGAACTACCTAGTGCAATTTTTATTGTTATTACTTGGTATAGGTGTATTGGCCATTATCGTTATGTATATTGTTGATGTTACCCAAACTGCGCATACAATAAGGCGAAATTACCCTGTTATAGGTCGCTTTCGCTACTTTTTTGAACACCTTGGCGAATTCTTTCGTCAATATTTTTTTGCTATGGATAGAGAAGAACTGCCCTTTAATCGTTCAGAGAGAAGCTGGGTCTATCGAGCGGCAAAAAACGTCGACAGAACCATCGCTTTTGGATCTACTCGTAATTTATCCCCCAGCGGTAGTATCTATTTTTTAAATTCTGCATTCCCTACACTCGATGAAGACGCCGTAGAACCTTCACCAGTAACCATAGGGCCTAATTCTAGACACCCCTATTGTACGTCATCAATTATAAACATTTCTGCCATGAGCTATGGCGCAATCTCGGCTCCTGCGGTTAAAGCTTTATCTTTGGGCGCAAAAAAAGCGGGCTGCTGGATGAACACTGGTGAAGGAGGCTTATCTTCTTTTCATTTACAGGGAGGTGCTGATCTTATTTTTCAAATTGGCACCGCTAAATATGGCGTACGAGATGAAAATGGTAATTTATCCGATGAAAAGCTCAAAAAAATTGCCGCGCACAAAGAAGTTAAAATGTTTGAAATTAAGCTTAGCCAAGGCGCTAAGCCGGGTAAAGGTGGGCTCTTACCTGCCAATAAGGTAACCGCTGAAATTCGCAGCATACCCGAGGGCCAAGCGTCTATAAGCCCAAATGGTCACGTAGACATTAAAAAACCAGAAGATCTGTTAGAAATGATTCATCATATTCGTGAGATTACCGGCAAGCCCGTAGGCTTTAAGTTTGTCTTAGGAGAACAGGCTTGGTTTGAAGAATTATTGCAACTCATGCTCATGAAAGGACAAGCTTACTATCCTGACTTTATTACTCTTGATAGCTCAGATGGTGGAACCGGTGCCGCGCCACAATCATTGATGGATTTCGTTGGCATGCCGCTTAAAGAAAGCCTGCCATGGGAGGTTGATCAATTGATAAAATCTGATCTTAAACAACATATTAAGATCATTGCATCTGGCAAGCTTATTACGCCCTCATCAGTTGCATGGGCCTTGGCCATAGGCGCTGACTTTGTTAATTCGGCACGTGGTTTTATGTTTGCTCTAGGTTGCATACAAGCGATGCAATGCAATAAAAATACTTGCCCTACTGGCATCACAACACATAATAAAAAACTTCAACGCGGCTTAGTCCCCGCTAATAAGGCTGAACGTATTGCACATTATCACCAAGGTATTCACTATGATGTTGGTGTAATTGCTCATTCTTGTGGTGTTTCTAACCCCAGAGAACTGCGTCGCAAACACGTGCGAATTATTACCGATAACGGGATGTCGATACCACTAGATCAAATGCTCCCAGAGCCCTTAAAAATCATAGAAACTATCAACCCACAACAAAAACTAGTGTAAAAACAACTATTTGCTGCTGAGCGTTATTTTAGGTGTATTTTTGAGTAAGCTAAGCTAGCACATAGCGACTAATGACTTAATTTAAGAATAATCACTTAAAAGGCCTAGGCATTTAATAATAGGTACGCTAGAATGCGGCCCTGTTTTGGCGCGGTGGCAGAGTGGTCATGCAGCGGATTGCAAATCCGTCAACGCCGGTTCGATTCCGACCCGCGCCTCCATGTCACTATGATATGTGCTTCGTCTTTTAAAGCGCTGCCATAGTGGTTTAAACAGTAAAGTAGGTACCAATACTTACTATAAAATAACTTCCCTTAGCCCGGGTGGTGGAATTGGTAGACACACAAGACTTAAAATCTTGCGACTTAACGGTCGTGCCGGTTCGATTCCGGCTCCGGGCACCATTTAAATCAATGACTTAGAGCATTTTGCTCAACATTGTCAAACACTCAAAAAACCCATATTTTGTATGTACTTGTATGTACTTATAGCTTTTAAAATATACCTTAGATGGTTGGTTTTTATTTGATATAATCAATCATCTTAAAGCGCTTTTGCGGGTGTGGTGGAATCGGTAGACACATCAGACTTATAGAAAAATTAAACAAGTAATGCTGTAGTTGATGATATAGTCCGATGATTCACTTTGAGGTTGTGAAAACTACAAGACTCTGGGAATCTCGCGCCGGTTCAAGTCCGGCCACCAGCACCAATAAACTTCTAAGGCTCCTAACGGGGCCTTTTTAGTATCTAGCCCTCGTAATCAAAACCCCCAGCAATCACGCATTCCGATATACTCCCGAATAATAAAAATCTCACCTGTAGCAAAGGATTATCATCTTGAGCATTGAAGCACTAATTGAAAAGTATGAATCAGGCCAAAAGCACTATCTGTCGGCAAAATACAATGAAACTCAGCTTCGGACGGATTTCCTTGACCCAATGTTTGAGCTGCTTGGATGGGATATTAAAAATGAACAAGGGAAAAAGACTAACGAAAGAGAGGTGCTGGTAGAGGAAAGCTTAAAATCAGGCAAAGGTGAATCAGCAAAAAAACCAGACTATACATTCAGACTATTCTCAGAACGAAGATTTTTTCTTGAGGCAAAGAAGCCAAGCGTTGATATATCCAACACACCATCCCCAGCCAAACAAGTCCGTAGATATGGATTCACAGCAAAACTAAAAATCTCTGTTTTATCGAATTTTGAGCATCTAGCAATATATGACTGCTCATCACAAGTCAAAGAAAATGACGAACCTACAAATTCACGAATTAAAATATATCACTATAAAGAATACATAGAGAAATTCGACGAAATACATCGCCTGATCGGCCAGCAATCCGTCTATAGCGGGGACTTCGATACACATTGGGGCGATATAGAAGAAAAAATACAGAAATTTAGTGTTGACGATTTATTTTTGGCGCAAATAAATAAATGGCGGATAAATTTGGCCTGCAATTTTTTAGCAATAAAACCAGATATTGAGGAAATAGAACTAAACGACTTAACACAAAGTTATATAAACAGCATAGTCTTCTTACGTGTTTGTGAAGATAGAAACCTAGAAGAGTACGAAACACTACTCCAACTTTCAAACGCAAAGGATTTTGACTCCTTAATAAATAAATTCAGCGAGGCAGACAAGAAGTACAACTCAGGCTTATTCGACCTGCCGCATATCACTGATTTCTTCAGTAACAAAAATTCATATATATGGGAGATATTTAAAAGCTTATATTTCCCAGAAAGCACATATTCTTTCTCAGTATTTTCATCCGATATTCTTGGAAACATATACGAAACATTCTTAGGCGATATAATATCCATAACAGGTGGAAAACCAGAGATAAGCCGAAAACCAGAAAATGTAGATAAAGATATTGTCACTACGCCAGTTCATATTATTAGAGATATTCTCAGAAAAACAGTAACCCCAAAACTAGACCAGAAAGATGCTACTGAAATACTATCGACAAAAGTAGCCGACATCTCTTGTGGATCAGGAGCATTTCTCCTAGAAGCCTATCAACTTATTCACGACACGCTAGTGGACTATTTTCTATTAAATGATAAAAACAAACTAATTCAACTTTCAAAAGATTCATACAAGCTCTCAATCGACCTTAAAAAAGAAATTATGCTTAGCTGTATTTTTGGCATAGACAAAGATTATTGCGCTATACAAGCATGTAAGTTTGGTCTTCTACTAAAACTACTTGAAGGTGAAAATAGCAATACTATTAGCTCACCAGCCCTGCCGGTATTAGATGGTAATATACATTTTGGGAACAGCCTCATTGATGAATCAATGAGCGAAGAGGACATCGACCCAAACATCAACGCATATAACTTCAACGAAGAAACTTTCGACATAATTATCGGAAACCCACCATATCTAAGTACAGAAGGAATGATAGCCGTAACACCAAAAGAGCTAAAGATATACAAAGGTAATTACGAATCAGCTTATATGCAGTTCGATAAATATTTTTTGTTTGTTGAACGAGCACTAAATTTACTTTCAAAAAATGGAATGATGGGATATATCCTCCCTCTTAAATTCATGAAAGTAGGCGCAGGTAAAAATTTAAGAAAGATACTTTCATCAAAAAAACACGTATTAGATATAACATCTTTTGGCGCTAATCAAGTGTTCGTAGATAAAACTACATACACATGTATCCTAATACTAAACAAATCCGAATCGAATGAATTTTCATACACAGAAATAAAGTCACTAGAAAACTGGAAAACAAGAACCGTTGGTAAATCTGAAATAAATACGGTTCAAAGTAACACCATTTCAAGTAAAACGTGGCTTTTAATGCCGAAAGAACTAGAGCCACTTCACAAAAAAATAACCGATTCTAGTCAACCTCTTGAGAACATTATAGGATTAGAGAATATTAGTAATGGCATTCAGACCAGCGCTAACAATATCTATATACATAAACCTGACAATGAAGACGCGAACTTTTATTATTTCACTAAAGACAAGACTGCGTGGAAAATAGAGAAGGAGTTAACTAAGCCCTACTTCAAAACATCACAGGGTAGTGACAGATTACACTCACATAGAAAATTCAAAGCTAATGCTTTTGTGATTTACCCCTACGAAAAAACTGATGGAAAAGTTAAGCTCGTCGAGTTAAACGATATAGCAGCTAGATGCCCATTTCTATATAAATACCTAATGGCTTACAAGGACAAGCTAGATAACGGCACCCGTGATATAAAGCCAACACCAACAACAAATAGTGAATGGCATAGATATGGCAGACACCAAAGCCTTGATAATTGCGCAGTACCTACGAAAATTATTGTGGGAGTATTATCGCAAGGAAATAAATATGCAATTGACTATAGTGGAGCATTGATTTCATCGGGAGGAACCGCCGGTTACTGCATGATAACCATACCTGAAGATCTTCCATATTCAGTATATTATATACAAGCATTATTAAACTCAAAATATGGAGAGTGGTTCGCATCTCTACACGGTGAAATTTTTAGAGGCGGCTATATAGCCCGAGGAACCAAGGTCTTCAAAAATCTACCCATAATTGAAATTGATTTCACCTCGAAAGAAGCAAAGAAAACACACGATGATATTACGGAAATACAAAAGAAAATAATTGTCTCATTTACAGAGATCGACAAAAACAAGGACAATCCTAGAAATCGACTAATATCAGAAAGAGAGTACGGAAAATTAGTTAAGAAAATGGATATTCTCTTAGCAGAGATATTCGACCTAAAAGATAAAGATAGATTAATACCTATAATCAGCGAAATTTATTAACCTGTCGCTCTGAACTTGGGCGATCTTAAACTCGCCCTATTCAATCTATTTTCGTTGGCGTTTATTTTTCAGCTTTTCCCACATAATATATACCATCACTATTTCTTTCTTTGTTAGACCAATAGCTCCAAGTATTTTTTCTCCCTGCAACCTAAGCACGCTATCCATAGAGTAATTTTTAACCTGACTATCCAAATCTTTAAGGTCGTAATCTAACGAGTCAGGTACTGGAATATATAACTTTCTAATTTCTGATGGCACCAACTCTAAAACCCCACCGCCATAATATCGCCCCTCTAACTCAGCAAAAACAGCCGTTAGTGGATTTAAAAACAAATATGAGAAGTACTTGGGATCAATGCCTTTTGAGGTAACACGATACGCGGTGTCAGTAGTATAAGCCTCTAATTCATTATAAATTAGGCGCGGCGTATCGTGAGCACGCTTAAGCATTCCAAGTTTTCGGCTAAATACAGAAGGGACTTTATACCACGGCTCTCTTATTCTGCATTTATACCTAGAATGTAAATTCTGATCTTCTCCATAATCGATATATTTCTGCACATTTATAGGGAGTTTTTCATACTCCTTATCTAAATATAAAAAATTTGTAGGCAACCCGTTCCTTTTATTATCTTTATGCTGCCCTTTATCATATATCACACCTTTACAATGCAAGCTCTTTCCAAACATTGGACTTACGTATTTCTTTAGCCCGTATTTCTCCACCGTATCATCATCAACAAGAAAGAATTTATTCGCTCCGGTAACAATACCGACCTCAACACTGGCAATTTCATCAAAAGAGAAGACTTTCTTTTTTCTAATAATTTTTTCTAATAATTTTCGCTCATCCTCTTCAAGTGACACCTTTGTCCATTTTCCAGATAGAGAATCAACATCAACAGCCTTTGTACGATTAAAAACTGCATCAGCACTCCGATCAAGAAAATCAAATCCTTTTACATGTTTAATTGCCACGCCATTAGATTTTTTGCCCTTGCTAAGTTTCTTCTCGGCAAAAATGATAACCGCTCCTTGAAGCGTATCTTCAAACCAAATTTCCTGAGGATCTATAATCACGACCTTTGAGCAAGATTGTAAAAGATAATCTCTTAAAGACTGCGCATGCATAACATGGATGATCTCAGAAGGAATAACCATGCCCAATCTACCGCCAGGCTTGAGCATAGAGATTGAGGAAAGAACAAAAGGAACCCAAGAATTAGTATGTTTTGTAAACTTTAATCCTAAGCTACTAAATATTTTTTCCGCATTGATTTGGAAATTCTTTTCCAAAAATTGATAGCGTATAAATGGGGGATTCCCTACCACACCATCAAAAATCTCTGCCTGAGATGCTACAGCATCACTTGCCCAAGACAGAAAATCACCTTCAACAATGTCAGCATTCTTAAAATCATACTCTTTACATTTATCCTTAGATTTTTTTACTTCCGAGTCAAAAAGCTCAAACCCATGTAGTTTAATAGATTTATCACAATCATTATTATTCAATGCACTTATAAAGACCCCGTCTCCACAGCTAGGCTCCAAAATAGAAGATGGAGCGGCCCCCAAGACCCAGCGAGCCACGTAATTAGCAATATCCTGTGGGGTGTAATAACCGCCGCGTAACTTTTGATCAGTCTGGTCAGCTTTAAACTTCACTTGAGCCATCCTCCAGATCGACAATAACGCCACTCAAACGTGACGATATATAGCCCTTAGCATTATCAACAAACCACTCCTTCAACGTTTTCTGATCCAAGGCCAAAGCCGAATATAGGTATCTTTTCATCTCAGGATCAATTTCTATAACTACTCTACCCGACTCACTTTTAGACATTATTTAGCAGCTCACTCAGTATATAATATTCATAACCTATGTTACATACATAACATTAGATATTCCAGTGTGTTTATTCGCAATATGATTTATATTATATTTTTTGGCACACTTATATCTATCGATTTTCCCTCTAGCCTAAATTTAAAAAAAGGGGCATTGTGAGCATTGTTTATTTTTGATGCACACTAGCATATAAAATATTATATCTTCCCATTAAGACCCTATTTTTGATTATAAATTTCGGTCTACTTTAAGGAAAAACGAGGTCAAACTTTATGGATTTTAGCGACAAAAACCCCTATTTATTTACACGTTTTAAGATTTTTTGCCCTGAAAAATACCACTGAAAATCATTGACAAAATATCGCATACCCATAGGATATTAGAGTTTTCAAATAGCCCCGATTTTTAATGAAATCCGTTTTTAAAATCTGAAAGTAGTTATATTCAAATTATTTTATAATTTTATAAATATAATTTTTTGTTAATTTTCCACAAAATTACTTTAACAAGTTAAACCAAGTCTTTTAATCTTGGAAAAAGAAGCTTTAGCTTCTCTCAGAAAGTTTTTTCTAGGCATTAAAAAAGGGACTAAAAGCCCCCGCATACAGATATACATAATTTAATCCTTAATTAGAATCGATTATTTTCCTGCCAGCTCTCTAAATGTTTTTCTCTCGTAATCTGAGGCAGTGAAATGCATATAATTCCACCTAAAACTATCCACATCATGAATTTGAAATTTATTGCATAGATTTAAAAATAACTTTTCTTTTTGATCTTCATTTAATTTATCTACATAGCTATTTGAATTTTCAATTAGCCTTAACCTACCAAAGAAAAAAGGAAATGCTTGATTTGGCATAGCCTTAATATAATCAGATGAATAACCATCACCTTCTTTTATGTTTGACTCCCATATCCAACCCTTACCCATAAAAAAATCTTTACATCTCGGGCCATCTATAGTCCATCGTTTTTTTATATGAAGTATTTCCCACTCTTCGATATGTCTTTTTGCTTTTCTGTTTATTGTTGTGTTAATCATTAACCTTCTCCTTTTAATTGTTTTATTTTTGTTCTTATAATTTTTAATTCTTCTATCGTAAACACTTCACCCGTTGCATCTTTTACACCCTTAAACGTATAGGGTTGATCTCCTTGAGCTATTGTTTCTGCTGCTATATTCATTAATATTTGTTTTTTAATATCCATTATTATTCTCCAATTATTTTATTTGCCAGTGACGATGAAATTGTTTTATTTCCCATCTCGTCGTAATTAATTTTCAGCCAAAACTCATCAAGTCTTTTATTTTTAATTTCAGGCCATGAGCCTCTTCCAAACAACTCTGGGTTTGCTTCATAAATGCCTGTATCTATAAGTCTAAACACACCTTTAGAGACACATTTACTAAGATAGTTATTTAATACTGCAACCGACTTATATCCCACCCTAGAAATAATTTGTCTCTTTATTGCTGAATTTAAAATTATTTGATTATCCCAATTCAAAAGCCTTATTAGTTCCAGTAGTGGAGTTTCTGAAGGCAGTTGATACATTCTTGCAATATCATCAATAAATAATTTTATAAATGGCGGCTCATTACCTTTATTTCCAACGGTGTTAATTGTTCTTGTGCTTGTTTTACCTTCATGATTTATTTCTGTTAATACTTCTTCTTTGTATTGTTTTGCACCTCTTAAACTTTCGGTTAGTGCTTTTTTTCTTATAAATAATCCCGACATTTGCAACCTCCTAAAGTTATAGTTTTTATTTCCTTCTTTAAAAATCATATAAATTAAAAATGACAAGTCAATACCTTTAAAAATTATTTTATTCGTTTTTTCAAATTATTTTATAATTATTATCATTTTTGTGATGTTGTGTTCTCACTTGTGGGGTGATAGTTAATAATTTGAAGAGTGATAGCCATTATTCAGAAAGCCTTATATCTATTAGTTTTTTTATATATAGCTATATCTATTCTTGTATAATCCCCTAAAAAATAATCTCAATTAGCCCCCGAATTTTTTAAATAAAATAAATTAATTAGCTAAGTTTTATTATTTTATGAAAACATTACTGGCGGGTTTATTAATTACAAGAATACAAAGATTTCTGTAAAACACTTTTAAAGAGATTTCATATAGTTAAAAAATATTCTGGTAGAAGCTAAAGCTTCTTTCTAAGAGAAAAAGATATTTAATCGTTTTGTGGGTAAATTTGAGACGTAGGAGAGTTTAATTATATTAAATTGGAAAATACCCATGGGATAAATAACAATGCGATTAAGGAGCTACATTTGTTTATATAATAATATTAATAAATAATATTTTTATTTTAAAGTATTCGCTTTGAATTTTTAGGAAATTGCGGTTACCGGCATCCATAGGTAATAGGCAGGACTCCCAGCCATCGCAACAAAATAGCTGCTCCATGAGTAAATTAAGACAACCGGCATCCATCAGGGCGTCTTGAATGAGATAACGCCGATATGGACGCCTAAGCGTGTATTGAGAGCAACGAAACCCACTGAGTGGGGTGAGGCGCAGCCAACTTAATCAAATTAATTTATTAATTGGTCAGGTATCGGAACCAACGAAAAAACCCCAAGTGGGTTTGAGGCGGTGACAATGAAATTGTCGGAGATTTAAAAGCGAGGAATAAATTTATTTATTACACTGCAACCAATTTTAATTGGTGAGAGAAAAACCCCGTAGGGCCATCGGAGATCCCAGAGCTTTGCTCCCCCTTTAGGGGTGCGCTATACGGAGTATTGCTTTAATGGGCTAAAGCATTAAATTCTTAAGGCTATTGACAATTGATTTTTAAAGAAGGAAATAAAAACTATAACTTTAGGAGGTTGCAAATGTCGGGATTATTTATAAGAAAAAAAGCATTAAATTCTTAAGGCTATTGACAATTGATTTTTATTTTATAAATTACTTATTATAAATAGGAAATTGTTATGTCAGAAATACCAAAAGAAGATCGAAAGTTTTGCTCTGTAAGTTGTGAGTTTTATAAGGATTCACAATCAAGTGGTGCGTTAGGTCATGTTAATAGAAATGTATTTGAAGTTGACCAAGATGTTTTACCCGAGCATTTAATTGAATATCCGAATTTTAGTGACTTGGGTGAAGGAGACCCCGACCCATTATATGAAGTTAATAACTACAACAAATTGAAAGAACAGGCTGAAGAGCACAAGGGTAAGAAATTTAGAAAAGATGCAACGATGTTTGCTGATGGTGTCGTTGTTCTTTCTCAAGCTCAAGTTGATAAAAACATACAAGAAAAGGGTTATGAGTGGTTTAGGAAAGCGACAACACAATGTATTAAGGAATGGCAAGAAGACGTAAAAGAGAAATATAAAATACACCCTATGGGCTTTAATTTCCATATGGATGAAGGTCATGCTAAAGAAAATAAAGATAATGAGCTAGAAATATCATCTAGAAACTATCATGGCCATGCTAAATTTTTTAATTTTGACTTTGAAACTGGAAAAGCAAACTGGCGTACACTTAATAAAAAAAATTTTTCTGATATGCAAACGATGCTTGCTATAAGGTTTGAAAAAATGGGCTTTGAGAGGGGCATAAGTAAGGAAATAACGAAGAGAAACCACTTTAAAAAAAGTGAGTTTATTGATCAAAAACAAGATGCATTAAATCAAGAATTAGAGAATGAAAGAGATAAGTTAATTAAGCTTGAGGAGGAAAGTATAAGAGCATCTATTGAAAACGATAATTTAAAAAATTATCTTGTAGATATTAAAAAAGAATTGGTTGAAGCAAAGAAAGAGCTTAAAACAATTAAAGATCAAATTAAGGGATATTACAAGGACTTAAAAAAGTACATAACTTTTTTTATAAAGAAAGAGAAAAAAGCTAATTTAACTGCGTCTGAGAAGGTATTAGAGCGGGTTATAAAAGAAGATAAGTATCAAGACAATATGATAGCAATTGCTGAAATTGTAGATGAAGAGATTGGTGGTGAGTTGTTATTGAAGGGAGCCAAGAAGATAAAAATAAAAATCTGAGGTGAAAGCGAGGCTTTCTTTAAAAGTTCGAAATAGACAATTTAAAATATTTGTATATGTTATATAAATAATAAGGAGTGAAATTATGATAAACGATAAGAAAGAATTAAATAAGAAGAAATTATTGATAAACATCGCTGACGTTACCGCGCTCTGGTGGTGCGGCGAAGAGTTAGAAAATAAAATTGAAAATATAAACCAAGACGATCTTTTGATTTGGAGTTAATAACATGATGATTATGTCTATTTTTTTCGATGGGATTGCAGAAATCACTGGGTGTGTGGAAAGTGATGGAGATATAACGCCACATTTTAAACAATCTGAAGCTGGTGATGAAATGGATTTGGCGCTTAAAAAACTTAAGCCAAGGGATCAAGAAACCGCTAAAAAAATATCAAAAGCAATAATAGAGGCACTGCTTAAAAGGTTTGTAAAAATGGCTACGGCAGCAGTTAAGAGTGCAGCATTGACGCCTATGGCTGCGGCTGACTTTGAGGCTCTTGCTGCACAATATATGCCTGATTTATTATCTGGGAATGAGTCAAGAATAAATTCTGCTATAGGGGCGTTAAAAAATAGTTTAAGGTCATTACTTATTATTTATAACAACCATTCTAAAGATCAAGAAATGGCTAGTTTTTATAGCATTACTGTTGAAGAAGATAACTGGTCTTTCACCGAGGCGGTTTTTATATTTTTCGCCTATATATATTTAAAAAGAAACAAAGAAAAATATAAAAAAATGCATACTTTAACTATGGAGCAAAAAATTAATGATGCGTTTGATTATAGCAATGGCGATTTTTGGCAAAGCCGAGAAGATCAATATGTTGCCAAAAAGACAAATAAGAATATGAAGAAAATAGTCATTATCTGATAAAAGTCAAATTATTTAGGTGCCAAATGATATAACGCAGAGCTTTATATTTATTACGGTGTATTAATTTATCAATACCTAATATAAAAGGATAAAAAATGATCTATAAAGCACTATTTTAATAATGGGAAATTCCGTACTGCGCTACCTAAAAAGTCTTTTTAACTATCAATATACTTCTGATCTGCTGACTTCATGGCATCATGCTTGGAGTAGAATTTAAAGATCATTTCAGGGCTTGTACGGGCCAAATATGCGACCTTTTGGATATCATAGTTATACATGAGATTATCAATAAATGTATGTCTAAAACTGTAGAGGCTATGCTTTGCAGTTTTTCTCATTCTACTTTTTATCGGTTGATAAAAGTCATCCCAAACGTCCCAAAATATTGGTAAACTTTTATCCCATCTAGCAAAAATAGGCCCATTCAATCCGACAATACCCGGATAAGTTTTTAAATCCTCAAAACTGCCAGAACCGATACTATGACTACTGCCAATAATGCCTTTGCACCGCTCTTTTGCAAAGTCTCTTAATATTGTTGCTGCTGACATACTAAGTGGAAAAACATCATGTATTTTCGTGGTTTTACCCGCATATAAATAAATAACATAGCTGTTTTTATCTGTCATTGTGATTAAATTAGTCTTGTATTGATGTTTCTCAGTAGTTTTTATGTCTTCCCAGCAAATACCATGAACCTCGGTTCCGTGGCGCATTCCACTATGAAGTAAAAAGTGACACAGATAATAAAAAATAAGCCTGTTTTCTCTTGTTTTTTTGTTTTTTGAAGGTTTATTTTTATAGTCTTCTAATTCCTTAAGAATGATCTTTAATTCAAATTCTTCAAATATATCTCTACGTCTATCCTTAATAGATAATGAGTCCGTAAATTTCATATATTCAGGCGGATCGTAAGGGTCTAAAAGACGCTCTTTCATTAGAATTTTGATAAATTCTTTAATAGCTTTATTTGAATATCGCCACGGAGGCATAGATTTAAATTTCTTAAATACAAAATATTCATCTAATAAATCTGTTGTAAGCCTATTTGCGGGCATATCACCAAAATATGCAACAAAATCGTTAACCCCGTTTATATATTTTTGATTGTCACTTGTGGTCTTTCTTTGCTCTTTTGCAGCGATGATTTTATTTATTACTGTTTCGGAGTAGTAAGAGAGGGGTTTGACCGTATTTATAAGATCATCGTTATATTGCTTGTTTTCGACGTTATCGAGTAACGCATAGGCTTTGCGTTGTGCCAATTGCTGATCGTTCAATCTAAGGCTCTTATGCAGACGTTTAATGCCTTTTTCTGGCTGATCTATGTAGACATACCAGTTCTTACTTTTTTTGGGCTTTAAGTAGATTGACAGACCTTTGGCAAGATTGATCCATTGTGTAGAATCATCAATTTTTTCGGGTGTTTTTTTAGTCATAATTATGTCTTTGTATGTACTTTTGTATGTACTGTAACTTATTACTCTATAAGTTGTTGTTATTTATAACATAAATATTAGCCTATTAAACTTAAAATCTTGCGACTTAACGGTCGTGCCGGTTCGATTCCGGCTCCGGGCACCATTTAATTTTCTAAAAACCTCGAAGCCATAACATCAATGGACTACATTAGAATGTGGTCGGAATAGAACCGGATCGGTTAGATTGATTCGCGACATCCCTGTCACTCACCCCTCGGGCAGCAGAGCTGTCTAAAAATATTCCTGATATTTTTATCCGGCTCCGGGCACCATTTAATTTTCTAAAAACCTCGAAGCCATAACATCAATGGACTACATTAGAATGTGGTCGGAATAGAACCGGATCGGTTCGATTGATTCGCGACATCCCTGTCACTCACCCTTCGGGCAGCGGAGCTGTCTAAAAATATTCCTGATATTTTTATCCGGCTCCGGGCACCAACACCTATTTTCACAACATCACCTACGCACACATAATACCCCGCTAGCACCGTCTTTGCTTGTTTTCACAGTCTAAGCCTGAGTATGCTCCACACACACTACGCACAATAAGCCGCTATATATCGCAGGTATTCCCGCACAAATTCCCACACACATCCCGCACGGAGGTTGGTGAGGATATTTAAAAGAAAGCATCGAACTTGAATATTTATTCATAACAAGAGAAGCCTTAGATATAAAAAGCAAACAGTTATGCTACTGCTTAATATAATCAGCTGAAAGGAGAAGCTTTGTTTCATCAATCCTCAAGGCAAGCTTCCGTATATTAACCTTTTGTTAAGTTAGTAAATTGAAAGAATAATCAATTTTAAATTAAACCTTCACAATAAAACTTTTAAGAACTTCGTGATATTTGTTTAAACTCCAAAGCATATTGCGCCTTCATTACTAATTATTACGAGTAATATTATGTGGCGATATTCCTCCTGAGAATCCTTTTTAATTATTTTATCTATTAGGTTAACTTATTGCGTCTATGAGCGAAAATAGCTCATTAACCTTTGCCATAATTTAGTTCAATAATTCATCAAATAAACGTTTGAAATCAAACTGTTTATAAATTATGGTTAAGCTATTAAAAATAATATCTCTTTGATTTCTGCTAAGTAAATACGCTTTTATTAAGTAGAGTATAAAATTATTAAATCTTAACTCTATTGATACAAGACAATAATAAATGCTATCTATATCGTACCGATTTAACCGTACCCCACTTACAATTGCATTAACTCTTGCGTTGTCATCACCCACTTTCGCTGCAGATTTCACTATCACCGGAAACAGCACTGACCCGCAGACCCTTGCTGCAGGAGAAACTGGTGTGATCAAGTCGGGGGCTCTTTAAGCACTCCTTCAACGGCTATAACTGCAACTGCTATCAACAATACTGTCATTAATAGAGGTAGTATTGTGACCGGTGGTTCTGATGGGTATGGCATTTTTTCGGAAGGTGGTAATGCAACCATCACCAACAGCGGTAGTATTGTGACCGGTAGTTCTAATGGGTATGGCATTTTTTCAACCGGTGCTAATGCTGTTATCACTAACAGCGGCAGTTTTGTGACCGGTGGTTCTGATGGGTATGGCATTTATTCAATTGGTGCCGATGCAACCATCACCAACAGAGGCAGTATTTTGACAACCGGCGGCGTTGCTTTCGGCATTTTTTCGACTGGCGCTAATACCAACATCACAAGCAGTGGCAGTATTTCGACGATCGAGGACGGTGCGAACGGTATTAATTCAATTGGTGCCAATGCAACCATCACCAACAGCGGCTTAATCTCAGCTACCGGGCCTGGCTCTCAAATCAATGGTCGTATTGATTTAGGTGGTGGTGCTGATAACGATACCGCTAACGTCTTCACTACTGGTAGTGGCGTCTCAACTAGCCTAACCTTTGAGAACACTGAGAATATTAATCTGTTTGGTGCGGGCGTTGTAGTGGGGAATAACGTTATTACCGTTGACGCAACCGTTGAAACAACACGAGGGGTTGCATTAGAGGGAATGACATCTTCTGTGCATGGCATTATCTCGCAGCGTATGAGCCAAACCCCTCAGTATCAACCCATTCAATTAGCGGCATTAGAAGTATCACTGAGTATGCTCTATTCAGAGCGTCAACCGATTGCATGGGCGCAACTCTTTGGAGGCATCTTTAATCGTGATGCTGAAGGTGATGCGCTAGGCTACGACGTCGATCATGTGGGTGTCAACTTTGGTTATGAATGGGATGTTACAGAAACACGCTTTGGTTTAATGGGTGGTTTTGTAAAAACCGATACAGATACTGAAGCCTCATCCTTTAGCACTGAGGCCAACAACTTTTATGTCGGCGCCTACGGAAACCGCAAATTTGGTGGTGTTAGCATGACAGGATCGCTGATGGCAGGTTACAGCGACACTGATAATGAGCGTCGTGTGATTGATAACCTTAATGGTATTGAAACCGCCACATCAGATTTTGATGGCTACTTTATTAGCCCCAGCGTAACACTAGCATCTGCCTATACACTATCTGACCACTGGGAGTTTCGCCCATCGACTAACCTGAGCTATAGCATGGCTTGGTTAAATGGTTACTCAGAAACAGGCACGACCCATTCAAACCTCACAGTAGATGATCGTACCGCCAAAGCACTTAGTGTTAGAGCGCAACTGGCGGCCGCTTATTTAATTAGCGAGCGCAGTGAAATAGAAATCAGATTAGGACTAAACTCACGCAACACAGACGATGAAGATACCAATGTCAGTATTGGTGGCAGCCAGTTCAAATTTGCCAGTGCAGGCGATGAAAACGTCACCGGTAATTTTGCGGGAGCTAGCTTTAAAATATTTAATCAAAATAACCTAACACTAGTGGCTGATTTAGAAGTTGGCGGTAATAGCGACGAGGATTATGTGACGGGCAATCTAAGCTTAGAGTATCTGTTTTAAGGATGAGCTGACTAAGACAAATGAATTTTAGTCTATTTTTTTAAACATTATCACTTTATATTTTTCACGCAATATACCGCAACATATCACTGAAGTTTACGCATTTTTTACGCACAAAATGGATGAAGGCCATGTGATTACTGGGTCTTTAGATTCCGGGCACCATTTCCTTTGTTAGAACCGCTAAAGCAATAACATATATCAACTACATTAGAATGTGGTCGGAATAGAAACGTCTTGATTGCTTAGATTGATTCGCGACATCCCTCTCCCTCACCCTTCGGGCAGCAGAGCTGTCTAAAAATATTCCTGATATTTTTATCCGGCTCCGGGCACCATTTATTGATTTGAATGTCCCAAAACTACAACATAGATCCAGCTTAACTTGTGGAGAGAATAGGAGCAGATGACTTATTTTGATTTGGAAGGTACGGCAGATACCAGTTGCAAACTTATGTTTTCAAAAAAAGAAGTCTTCCAATTAGATGCCCACTTGGGAATATCATCTGCAGGCATAGGGCGGGCAATTCCATAACCTTGGGCTAACTCGCAACCTAGTTTTAGAAGCGCTTCTCCATGAGCGATAGTTTCTAAGCCCTCGGCGATAACGTCGCGTTGGAATGCTTTAGATAAACTAATGACACCTGTAATAATCGCTAAATCGTCAGTATCGTCTAACATGTCGCGCACAAAGCTCTGATCAATTTTAATCATATGAACTGGCAGACATTTGAGATAGGTGAGTGATGAATACCCTGTGCCAAAATCGTCTAAAGCAAAGCTGACACCAAGCTCTTTGCATGCATTCATCGTCGCAGACACTTTGCTTATGTCATTGAGTGCAGTCGTCTCTAATATTTCCAACTCTAAACAGTTTGGGTTTACTTCACTATGAGCAGACAATAGTGCTGCTAAGCGAGTTGTGAAGTTGTCTTGTTGTAATTGATGGGCACTGATATTGACACTAATGGGTAAATTTAAGCCTAGGCTTTGCCACTGGCTGAATTGGCTCAATGCACAATCTATAACCCATTCACCTAATTCCAAACTAACGGCTTCACCCTCTATTAAACTCAAGAACTCCAATGGTGGCAGCAAACCACGCTCGGGATGTTGCCAGCGAATTAAAGCTTCTACGCCTATTACTACTCCAGTGCGCATATTGACCTTGGGTTGATAGTGAAGCACAAACTCGCGTCGCTCCAAAGCTGAACGAATTTTACTTATACTTTCTAATTTGATGGTGACGGCTTTTTCATGCGAAAGATCAAACAGTTGATAGCGGTTTTTGCCTGCTTGCTTAGCAATATACATGGCTTGATCAGCTCGGCGGATGAGTTGGTCGGCATCGTCACCGTCTTGAGGATAATAGGCAACACCAATACTCACTGAAACTTGTAATACTGCATCACCCACGGTGACAGTTTTAGACGCTGCCTCGAGTAGCCGCTTGCATAAAGGCATGCTATCTTCGAGCTTTTCCAAGTCAACCATGACGGCGATGAATTCATCGCCACCAATACGGGCCAGTGTATCGCCATCACGCAAACACGCTTTCATGCGTTTTGATACTTCGACGAGTAGCTGATCTCCAACATCATGACCATAGGCGTCATTCACCTCTTTGAAGCCGTCTAAGTCCATAAACGCAACTGCGAGTGAGGTCTTGCGACGCAGGCTCTGTGACATGCTATGACTGAGCCTATCTGCTAGCAATGCGCGATTAGGCAGGCAGGTCAACGAGTCGTAGTGAGCGATATGTTCTATTTTAGATTGATAGCTAACAAGCTTCTTATTGGCAAGGATCAATTCTTCTGTGCGTATATCTTTCTCTTTATTGGCAATCACTAATTCATTGGCGCGCTTATCTTTTTCTGCATTGGCAGTCGCTAACTCATCGGCGCGCTTATCTTTTTGATCATTTTGATAGGCAAGCTCTTTATTGGCAATGTCTAATTCATCGGCGCGCTTATCTTTCTCTTTATTGGCAATCACTAGCTCGTCGGCGCGCTTATCTTTCTGCTTGTTTTGCAAGACTAATTCTCTATTAGCAATAACGAGTTCGTCTGCGCGTCTGGCTTTCTCTATATCAGCAATAACCAGTTCGTCTTCCCGCTTGGCTTTCTCTACATCAGCAATAGCGAGTTCATCTGCGCGCTTGGCTTTCTCTACATCAGCAATAACGAGCTCTTCTGCGCGCTTGGCTTTCTCTACATCAGCAATAGCGAGTTCATCTGCGCGCTTGGCTTTCTCTCATCAGCAATAGCGAG
>JAWUWW010000049.1:0-27644 GCA_034111645.1 Cellvibrionaceae bacterium | reverse complement strand
TTTCGGAGTGTTTGCAGATGAAATCCGGGGAATAATGGGGTAATATTTTTCATGAATAATTATGACATTTTAAGCTAAATTTTTCAGTATTTACCTAATGAATTTCAATGGTAAACAGGCTTAACTTAGCGCCATTCGGCTCTGACCCTATTGATTACACACTTAAGCCTTTGAAAATTCTACAGAGATAAAACGTTTTTTCCCTTGATTTTCGATTAACAATAAAACTGCCTGTTTGTGTTCCTTTGCAGCTAATGCAACTTTTTCAATAATCGCCTTAGGTGAACTAACGGACTCCTGCCCAACCATACTGATAATGTAACCGGGTCGAATTCCAGCTTTTGCAGCGGGGCTGTTGGGTTCGATATCTGTTACTAAAACTCCTATTGCCGTTTCGGTAATTCCATAATATTCACGTGCTTCAGGAGTTAAGCTCGATAACTGAATACCTAACTTTGAATCCTCTTTTTGCTCTGTTTGACCTGCTTTCGCGATATCTATGTCATCACCAGGCAGAAGACCAATAACGACATCAAATGATAGTTTGTTGCCATTACGCATAATAGTAAGTTCAGTGTGTTTTCCTGCCTCAGTAGCAGCAATTAACCTCGATAAATCTTTAGGACTTTTCAAGTCTTCGTCATCGATAGCTAAAATAACATCCCCTATTTTGATTCCGGCTTTGGCTGCGGGACTATTTTGTGTAACATCTGCTACTAAAGCACCCTGACCTTTGTCTAAACTTAAACTTTCAGCAACCAATTCATCTATGGCTTGAATCTGTACACCTAACCACCCGCGTTTGACGCTTCCGCTATCTTTAAGTTGAGCAACAACATTTTTTGCGAGGTTAGATGGAATTGCGAAGGCGATACCTACATTGCCACCAGTGGGAGAATAGATTGCGGTATTAATACCGATCACTTGACCTTTACTATCAAATAGAGGGCCTCCCGAGTTGCCACGATTAATAGGTGCATCGACTTGGATGTAATCGTCATATGGTCCAGATTGAATATCGCGTCCTCGAGCAGAGACAATCCCAGCTGTCACACTTCCTCCTAAACCAAAGGGATTACCAACTGCCACAACCCACTCCCCAACTTCTGTTTTATCCGAATTACCTAGTTCGACATAGGGAAATTTTTTATCGTCATCCACTTTTAAGAGTGCTAAATCTGTTTTAGGGTCTCTTCCCTTCAAGTTCGCAGTTAATTTTGTACCATCTTGCATAATGACAAATATCTCATCTGCATTGTCGATAACATGATTATTTGTCACAACATAACCATCACTGGAGACAAAAAAACCTGATCCTACTGCCTGGAATTCACGCTCTACATTGCCTTCGGGATTAACCCCTCTAGGTTGTTGAAAGTGTTTAAATAATTCATTGAATGGCGAATTCTGTGGGAATTCCGGGGAGCCAAAAGGAGCACTACCTTGATTCGCCACTGGTATCATTCGGCCCTTAATAGCAATATTAACCACCGCAGGTTTCACCTGCTTTACTAATGCTGCAAAACTGGGAGGACCAAACTGTAAGGTGGCAGTTTCAGTGTTGGTTGCCTCTAAAGAAGCTATGGCTTCTGGTAACAGCAGGCTATAGCCACCCAAAAGTATGACAGTGAATGCGCTAGCCATAAGCGTTCGCTTCCAATGATTGGATAATGTTTTTGTTTTCATGAGATGCCTCAATATATTAAGTGGTGTTGATGCACACTCTACCTATGGAACATTTACTATTTCATTGTCATAGGATTACATTTTTGTAATGTTTCTATCCATCTTTCTAGCGTGCATCTGATGTACTATGGGACACGTTAAATTGAATGAGTAAACTATGCGCTTATTGATTATTGAAGATGATCTTGAGGTCGCCTCTTATTTGGTAAAAAGTCTTCAAGAAAACGGCAATAATGTCGAACATGCGGGTGATGGTAGAGATGGTCTCTTCCTTGCCAGTACTGAGAAGTACGATGCTATCGTTGTTGATAGAATGCTGCCAAAGATAGACGGCCTCGATATTGTTAAAAGTATTCGTGCCACCGGTAAGTTGACTCCGATACTGGTACTCAGTGCTTTAGGCGATGTCAATGATCGCGTTGATGGCTTGCGTGCAGGTTGTGACGATTATTTAACGAAACCATTTGCCTTTGCAGAATTGGCAGCACGCTTAGATGCCATAGTACGCAGGGCAAACCAATCATCAACGGATGTGACAGTGTTACGCGTTGCTGATTTAGAGTTAAACCTACTCAACCGCATAGCATCTCGTTCAGGCAAAAATATAGAGCTACAGCCAAGAGAATTTCGCTTGCTAGAATATTTAATGAAACATGCCGATCAAATTGTGACGCGTACAATGCTTCTAGAGCAGGTCTGGGATTATAATTTTGATCCTCAAACAAATGTCATTGATGTGCACATAAGTCGCCTACGCAATAAAATTGATAGGGAATTTAAACAATCGCTACTGCATACAGTCCGTGGTGCGGGTTATATGATTAGAGAACCGCTCAATGAAGCTGAGTAATTTAGCGAAGTCGTCATCTTTTCGTCTAGCACTAATTTATCTATCGCTATTTTCAAGTTCGGTATTTGTCCTATTGGGTTTTATTTATTGGTCAACGGTTACTTTCACTGCTAATCAAATGGACACCACTATAGAATCTGACATTACAGGTTTATCAGAACAAATACCGCATGCGTGGCGTTAGCGGTGTTATCGAAAGTATCCGCGATCGCTTAGCACGAGATCCCGATAGCTCATCGGTTTATTTACTGACAAACTCGAATTTTACACCAATGACGGGCAACCTCTCTTCTTGGCCACAAGAAGAGACATCATCGAAGGGTTGGTTAAACTTTAAGTTTTATGACCCGCGATCAAAACGAGATTTTTATGCGCGGGCGCGGCCCTTTATTTTAAAAGATGGTTTTCATTTGTTGGTTGGCAGAGATACGCGAGACCTAAAATCCATTCAACAATTACTCAAACGTGCCATGCTCTGGGGCGTGCTAATAACGTTTGCTCTAGGCTTGTTCGGTGGGGGCATAATGAGCCGTAGTATGATTCGTCGTATTGAATTAATTAATAAAAATAGTCGCGACATTATTGCCGGTAATTTATGGCAGCGAATCCCGCTATCGGGCGGTAATGATGATATTGACCAACTTGCTAAAAATCTTAATCATATGTTGGATGAAATTGAACGACTGATGTTTGGAATACAACAAGTCTCTAATAATATTGCTCATGATTTACGCACACCTCTGACTCGTATGCACAATCGACTTGAACAACTTCAGATTGAGTTTAAAGACAGCAGGTCGCATAACGATACTATTCAAGAATGTATTGCTGACTCAGAGCAATTACTCAAAACATTTGCAGCGCTGCTGCGCATTGCAAGTATTGAAGCGGGAGGACATCGGGTTAATTTTTCTTCAGTAAAACTAAATGATTTGGTGAATGATGCTGTTGAACTTTATGGCGCATTAGCCGAAACAAATAATTTAACGATCCTTATTGAAGACAGCCAGTTAATTATATTTGAGGGCGATCAAGATTTACTGTTTCAAGCACTTATTAATTTATTAGATAATGCAATAAAATATTCACCAACCGAGAGCAAAATTACTATTGGTATTAAACAGACAAAACACAGTATCGAATTAATAGTTACCGACGATGGCCCTGGAATACCTGAAAATGAGTATGAAAAAATTGGCCAACGTTTTTATCGACTAGAAGCTAGTCGCAATAAACCAGGTAGCGGCTTAGGATTAAGCCTAGTGAAAGCCGTAGTTAGTCTGCATCGAGGTACTTTATTATTAGCTGACAACAACCCCGGTCTTAAAATAACATTGAGATTTCCTATTGATTAAAATCAGTACTTAACAGATCTACTTTGAACTCTTAAGTATTCGTTCATTTAGGATTGTGGCCATCATCTTGATTTACACCAAATTCTTTTAATACATCAGAATCATCAGCCATATAAAATTTAGATTCCATTTTCTTATGCTCTATTACATCGGTAATACCGTTAATAGTTATTATTTGAAATTTTGGATAGCCTTTAGAATAACCTTCAAGCTGTTTCTTCAGTGTTAATGGCTTCCTTAATATGCTTCCTTTAACTACTTTCAATGTCTTTCCCTTTTCATCTAACAAATTAAATATAGCCTCACCACCACTTGAGTTCAGATAATAATCTATTTTTAATTTAAATTGGTTTCTTTCATAACTCTCAGGTAACTCAATCCATTTTGGCAATCTACTTGTAGAAGCAAGCTCAAAACTTAACTCCAAGCAACCAGAGATACTAAAACTTAGAAAAGCAATAGAAATAATTTAAAATAATTGAAACTTTTTATTAGCCATCAACACCTTCTGTTAACTTATGATTTATTTATTATATATTTTAAAAACACGAGAAAAGACCCGTCACTATCCACTAACAGAATAATGATAAAAAATAATGTATGAAGGTTTTATAAGGTAAATAACGTCCGTATTTTTATTTGATGACTTAACAAACACATTGTTTGTTTTAACATGGGCTTCCTGCCCTTTGCTTTTAACTATACGCACACTGTCACGAATATAAGTTAATTATAATATTTTTACTTATTTAATAACTTAGCAAATTCTTTAATGCGCTTTGCATTAGCACCTAAGTCGCTCTCACCTACTCTTGATGCCGAGCGCAAATCTATTTGGGTAATATTTTTACTCTCGACATTAACCTCTTGTATCCGAATCACAATATCATCGATAAAACCAAATAAAGCACTGGCATATGTTGCTTCTATTATGCCGCTTTGTTCATCAACATAATGCACTTGCCAGCCTAGCTGCTTTGCAATATCTATTGATGTTTTAACGGCGTCATTGACACTTTTATCAATGGTTAACGTTTTTAATTGTGGATAGGCAGCTTGTTGTTGCTGCGCGACTTTTTCTGAGAAAGCTAGTGAATTATCTCCGCTTTTGCGCAACGCTTGCGCTTTGCTAAATTGAGGTACGTCGGCTAAATTTGTCGATATGTCGTGGATGCTAGGTGCAGAGGCAACTTGCTTTACGAAATTTGCAAGACCTCCAACAATTGCAATTGAAAATACCAACGCTAGCGCCGAGTATTGCAAGCCAGATTGAGAGCCGGTGACAAATTTATATAAAACGATAACCGCAAGCGCGATGCTGGCCAATACTACTAAGCCAAAAATACCCGCAAAACCTTTGAAGGGTATCAGCTCGATGCGCAGCCCAATAACGCTTAAGCACATTAGCAATAAAAGACCCGCTTGCCAGATAACAAGATAACTCATAAATTTACTCATATTATTTTTTAATGCGCTTTTTGTAGTTCACTTGCTTTTCAAATTTAGCGAGGCCGAATTAATACAGTAGCGTAACCCAGTAGGAGCTGGCCCATCGGGAAACACATGGCCTAAATGGCTGCCGCATTTATTACACATAACCTCTGTACGCTTCATCCCTAGGGTTGAATCGGTCTCTTCTAAAACACCGTTGGCTGTTGCGGGCTGATAGAAACTAGGCCAGCCAGATCCAGAATCATATTTGGTGTCTGAGGCAAACAGTTCCTCGCCGCAACATTTACAGATATAAGTACCCTCTATTTTTGTATCATTATAGCGGCCACTAAAGGCGCGCTCGGTGCCTTTTAGGCGACAAATACGATATTCATCGGGTGATAGTTTTTCTTTGTACTGTGCATAGTCTTTCAAGTTGTTCTCTGACATAATTACCTCTTTTTATATATTAATGACAAACAATAAATGACACATGATCAACTAATTTACACTTAGTGATCTTTACACGATAATTCTTTTTTATCCTGTAATGAGCTAACTCTTCAACAGAGTCTTAATAGTTTAACAATGAGCCACTAAGAAATATTCCCAATCGGTCTACAACTCGGTGTAAACTCTTTTAACGTTCATTTTTTTGTACTTTAAGCAAATCATACTCACGCTAATAAAGGTGAGTGGTAAAGTCAGCAAACCTCAGTCGTTTCACTGACAAAGTCTATCGCTTACATTTTATTAAGACCATTTTATTTTTTGTGCTATTTTTAATTTATTAACTTAACTATTAACTTAACTATTAATTCAACTATCAACTACAGAGCTATACGCAGTTTACGCTAATGAAGACTATTGATAAATCTAAGAAACTCGCCGGTGTTTGTTACGATATTCGTGGGCCGGTATTACAACAGGCCGTCAAACTTGAAGAAGAAGGCCATCGAATTCTTAAACTTAATATTGGTAACCCCGCCCCGTTTGGCTTTAATGCACCCGATGAAATTATTCAGGATGTGATCAGCAACTTACGCGATGCACAGGGTTATGTCGAATCTAAAGGCTTATTCTCTGCCCGCAAAGCGGTCATGCACGAGGCACAGCGCTTACAAATACCCAATGTCGATATCAATTCTATTTATTTAGGTAATGGCGTCAGCGAGTTAATTGTTATGGCAATGCAAGCTCTGCTTGATCAAGACGACGAAATATTAATACCTGCCCCTGATTATCCACTCTGGACGGCGGCTGTCAATTTGGCGGGCGGTAGAGCCGTGCATTATCAATGTGATGAGCAGGCTGACTGGTTCCCTGACATTGCCGATATAAAAAGTAAAATTACCCCCAATACAAAAGGAATTGTGGTTATTAACCCAAATAACCCCACGGGTGCAGTGTATAGCGAGGCTTTACTAAAAGAGATCGTCGAGGTTGCGCGTGAGCACGACTTAATTATTTTTGCCGATGAGATTTATAGCAAGATTGTCTATGATGGCGCTGAATATATCCCTTTAAGTCGCCTTAGTGAAGAGGTGCTGTGCTTAAGTTTTAATGGCTTATCTAAATCTTATCGCTTAGCGGGCTTTCGCTCTGGCTGGGTTGTGATTACCGGCGATAAAAGCCGTGCTAAGGGTTATATAGAAGGTATAGATATGCTTGCTTCTATGCGCTTATGTGCCAACGGGCCAGCTATGCTTGGCGTACAAACGGCGTTAGGCGGCTATCAAAGCATTAATGAGCTTATCCTTCCGGGTGGGCGCTTAAAAGAGCAACTAGATCTTGCTTATGACTTGATTACAGACATCCCCGGCATTAGCTGCGTTAAGCCTAAAGGTGCCTTATATTTATTTCCGAAAATTGATATTAAAAAATTCAATATCACTAGTGATTTACAATGGGTGCTAGAGTTTTTGGTCAAAAAGAAAGTCCTGCTGGTTCAAGGCACTGGCTTTAATTGGCAACAGCCCGACCATTTTAGAATTGTATTTTTGCCACATAAAAATGATTTGACCGAGGCTATCGGTCATCTTGCTGATTTTTTTGATGGCTACTCGCAATAAAAGATTAAAATGAGCCCTTCGAGCCAGACTCGACATTACGATTTATAATCACTTCAGAGGGCCGAGGTCGCCCGGCAGCGATAAGAAAGATTTCCTTACGCAAAAATAAGGGCATAAAAAAACCTACTAATTGTAAACATTAGTAGGTTTTTTAGCTTTATTTAACTCAGCTTTTAGTTGAGCCTTAACCTAATTGATCAGAGGCCACTTTATATTCTGGATCCTCTAATACATTCACTTCGCATAAATTGCCCGCCTTTTTTAGGAGCTGACGACAGTCGCTACTTAAATGACGCAGATGTAATTTTTTACCTTCGGCTTGATATTTTTCTGCCAACGTATCTAGTGCTTCAATGCCTGAATGATCGCTAACGCGGGAGCGCTTAAACTCGATGACGACGTGCTCGGGATCATTTTTTGGATCAAATAGTTCTTTAAAGTTTGCCACCGAGCCAAAAAATATTGGGCCGCGCAAGTCATAAACTTTATGACCGTTTTCATCAATATAACTATCAACTAAAATATGTTGCGCGTGCTTCCATGCAAATACTAATGCCGAGACGATAACCCCCACGACAACTGCTATTGCTAAGTCATACATAACAGTGATGGCAGACACTAATATCACTATAAACATATCGGTTTTAGGAATTTTATTCGCCAGTCTAAATGACGACCACTCAAAAGTACCCAGCACCACCATAAACATAATACCGACAAGTACGCCAAGAGGAATAACCTCAATAAGAGATGATGCAAATAAAATAAAACCTAATAAAACCAGTGATGCGGTAATGCCAGAAAGACGACCACGACCGCCAGAATTAATATTAATAATACTCTGACCGATCATCGCACAACCGCCCATACCACCAAAAAAACCGTTAGTTGTATTAGCGATACCTTGGCCTACACATTCACGATTACCACGACCACGAGTGCCAGTAATTTCATCGATCAGTGATAACGTTAATAGCGATTCGATCAAACCAATTGCTGCAATCACTAGCCCATAAGGCAAAATAATTCTTAAGGTTTCGAGTGTGAAAGGCACCTCTGGGATAGCAAAACTAGGTAGGTCACCTTCAAGACTTGCAACCGCCGCTTGAGCTGGTGATAAATTACCACGCACAAAATCAATCACATTCTGTGCATCTAAATCTAGACCGATAACTGCCAATGTTAGTACCACAATAGCCACTAAACCCGCAGGAATTGCCGTTGTTAGTTTTGGCAAAAAATGCATGATCATCATTGTCAGTAAAATTAACACACCCATGGTGTAAAGCTGTGTGCCTTGCATCCAACTAGTCACATTGGTGACATTATCGGTTATTTTAAATAACTCGACTTGCGATAAGAAAATAACAATAGCCAGACCGTTTACAAAACCAAGCATAACGGGGTGCGGCACAATCCGAATGTATTTACCCAAGCGGAGAGCGCCCGCAGCAATTTGAAATAGCCCTGCCAACACCACTGCAGCAAATAAGTACTGTACTCCGTGGCCGGCTACAAGAGCAATCATAACTACCGCAGTAGCGCCCGTGGCGCCCGAGATCATACCTGGACGCCCACCAAATATGCTGGTTAATAAACCCATCATAAAAGCGGCATACAAACCAACCATGGGTTCAACACCGGCAATAAAAGCAAAGGCGACAGCCTCTGGCACAAGCGCGAAGGCAACAGTAATTCCTGAGAGCACATCGTTTTTAATATTGTAAGAATTTTTGGTAATCAGTGAAAACATAAACAACTACATTAGAAATATTGGTGAAGTATTAGAAAAAAAATCAAATACTGAAAAACGAAAAAGGCGAAGAATCTTAAAGATTCCTCGCCTTGAGGTATTATAGCTTATTTTACTTGCTTAAAGGGTTTAGTTTTTTATAACCACCTAAAACCTTCTTCAAATGATTTATAAGCCATTTTATAGCTTATAAATCATTCCTTTTAAAATAAATTTAAGCTAGCTTTACAATAACATGCGTCTAACATCACCAATTACCGAATTTAAATAAGTGAAAAAGCGACCGGCATCGGCACCATTCACTGCACGGTGATCGTAGGATAATGATAGTGGCAACATATTGCGTGGTTCAAACTCTTTGCCATTCCATTTAGGCTTCATCTCTGCTCTAGAGACACCTAAAATAGCAACTTCTGGTGCATTTACAATTGGCGTAAAGCCTTGGCCACCCATTGCACCTAAGCTCGAGATAGTAAAGCAACCGCCCTGCATATCTTTGGGCCCAAGTTTACCATTACGTGCTTTTTCTATAATCTCCACAAACTCATCGGCTAATTCCCAAAGACCCTTTTTATCCACATCGCGAATAACTGGCACAACAAGACCAACAGGAGAATCAACTGCAACACCGATGTTCACATATTTTTTATGCACCATATGCTCACCATCGTGATGCAACGATACATTAAAGCTTGGCTCTGCTACCAACGCAGCCGCACAGGCTTTGAGTAAAAATGGCAATGGTGTTAATTTAACTCCGCGTTTTTCTGCCTCAGCCTTTAAGCCCTGACGGAATGTCTCTAGATCGGTGATATCGGCATCATCAAACTGAGTCACATGGGGTACATTAAGCCAGTTACGCGACATATTTTGCGCGGTAAGCTTTTTAATCTTTGTCATCGGCACTAGATCAATTTCACCAAACTGGCTGAAATCAACAGCAGGGACACTAGGTATACCCGCACCACCGGTTGCTTTACCTGATGCTGATGACGACAATGGTTGCTTACCCGTCATTACATCTTTAACGTAGGCTTTGACGTCATCTTTGGTAATACGGTTACGATCTCCAGTGCCTTTTACAGATATTAAATTAACGCCCATTTCGCGTGCAAACTTACGAATTGCAGGGCCTGCATAGACATCTTTTGACTGACTAGCACTAATTACTTGTTCGCTGCTGACGCTAGCAGCAGGCGCAGTTTTTTCTGGTTCGGATGTTACCGGCGCGGGTTTTTCTGACTCTGACTTAGCGGGTTCAGGAGCAGGCTCACTCGATGATGAAGTATCGCTAGCAGAACGTTGCCCTTCTACTTCCATCGTCAAGATTAAACCACCTTCGGTGGTTTTATCGCCTTGCTTGATCGCAATACTGACGATTTTACCGGCACTTGGCGCAGGTATTTCCATTGAAGCTTTGTCAGTTTCTAAAACAATTAGTGAATCATCAGCCGCAACTTGATCACCAACGGCGACCATCACTTCGATAACCTCGGCACCATCGGCACCATCGGGCACATTAACATCAACCACTTGGCTGCCAGATGTTTTAGCAGGAGCCGATTCAGTTTTAGCGGCTTGTTCGGGAGCAGGCGCAGCTTCTTTTTTAGGTGCTTCACTCTCAGATTCAGCAGCGTCAGACTCGACTTCTAACTCGAGAATAGCATCGCCCTCAGATAATTTATCACCAACCTTTACGCTGACTTTAGTTACTTTACCAGCCACCGACGAGGGTATGTCCATCGAAGCCTTATCAGTTTCTAAAACAATAATACTTTGCTCAATTTCTACTGTATCCCCAACAGCAACAGACACTTCGATAACTTCGGCGCCTTCGGTGCCGCCAATATCAGGAACAGAAACAGTTTGAATAGTCACTATATATCTCCTCCTTACAGTGTCATTGGATCTGGTTTATTTGCATCCAGACCAAAATCTTTAATGGCTTTAGTCACAACAGAGGCCTTGATTACGCCCTCATCTGCAAGTGCTTTTAGGGCAGCTACAGCGATAAAGTGACGATTCACTTCGAAGAAATGACGCAGTTTTTGACGCGTATCACTGCGGCCAAAACCATCTGTGCCAAGTACAGTGTAAGTTCCAGGAATAAATTCACGTATCTGCTCTGCATAAGCTTTCATATAATCTGTAGCTGCAATAACAGGGCCCGAAGTACCTTCTAAGCACTGAGTAACATAAGCTTTTTTAGGCTTAGCTTCTGGATGCAAGGTATTGTGTCGGCTAATATGTTGGCCTTCACGGGCAAGTTCATTTACGCTCGTTAAGCTCCAAATGTCTGACTCGACACCAAAGTCATCACGCAAGATATCTGCCGCTGCTTCAACTTCACGTAAAATAGTACCGCCACCCATCAACCGAACTCGAGTTTTCTTTTTGCTCTTGCTCGCTTTTAGTTGATACATGCCTTTAATAATGCCTTCTTCAACACCCTCCGGCATTGCGTGATGAACGTAGTTTTCGTTCATTGTGGTTATATAGTAAAAACAGTTTTCACCGTCTTTATACATACGGCGCATACCATCTTGGATAATCACCGCTAACTCAAAGTTGTAGGCTGGATCGTAAGACTTACAGTTTGGAATAGTATTAGCAAGAATTAAGCTATGACCATCTTCATGCTGAAGTCCTTCACCGTTAAGCGTCGTACGACCAGCGGTTGCACCAATCAAAAATCCACGCGCCTGCATATCACCTGCAAGCCAAGCCAAGTCACCGATACGCTGGAAACCGAACATTGAGTAATAAATATAAAAAGGAATGGTTGATACACCGTTGGTACTGTAAGAAGTTGCTGCTGCAATCCACGAAGACATACCGCCAGCTTCATTGATTCCCTCTTGTAACATCTGGCCTTTTTCATCTTCTTTGTAAAACATAATTTGTGAAGAGTCATGCGGAACATATTTTTGACCCGCTGCAGCATATATACCTATTTGCCTAAACATACCTTCCATACCGAAGGTACGCGCCTCATCAGGCACGATCGGCACAACGCGACTGCCCATATTTTTATCTTTAACAATGGTAGAAAGGATACGTACAAAGGCCATGGTGGGTGAGATTTCGCGCTCACCCGTACCTGTTAAATGTGCCTTAAGCACATCAAGCTCTGGGGTCTCTAGACGCTCGACTTCGTTGCGACGGGCAGGTAAATAACCGCCTAGTTTTTTGCGCTGCTCGCGCATATAAACCATTTCTGGACTATTTTCATCTGGACGGTAGTAAGGCAGTTCTTTAAGTTGCTCATCGCTGAATGGCAGATTAAACGTATCACGAAAAACCTTAAGGTTATCGATAGTCACTTTTTTAACTGAGTGGGCCTCGTTAATACCCTCACCAGACGAACCCATGCCAAAACCTTTAACTGTTTGCGCTAAAATTACTGTGGGCTTGCCTTTGGTTGCTACCGCTTCTGCATAAGCTGCATATACCTTGCTCGAGTCATTACCACCACGCTGTAGGCGATAGATATCCTCATCAGTCATGTCTGAGACTAGTTCTAAAAGCTCTGGATATTTACCAAAGAAATGCTTACGTGTGTAGGCGCCGCCATGAACTTTACAAGCTTGAAGCTCACCGTCTACCACTTCATTCATACGCTTGATAAGTAAGCCTGTTTTATCCTTTTTAAGAAGAGGATCCCACTGGCTGCCCCAAACCACTTTAATAACATTCCAACCCGCACCGCGGAATACGCCCTCGAGCTCTTGGATAATTTTTCCGTTACCACGTACTGGTCCATCTAGGCGCTGTAAATTACAGTTGACTACAAAAATAAGATTATCAAGGTTTTCGCGTGCAGCTAAAGAGATAGCGCCTAAAGTTTCAGGCTCATCGCACTCGCCATCGCCTAAAAATGCCCACACTTTGCGATCGGTATTTTCTTTTAATATATCGCGAGCGGTTAAATAGCGTAAATAGCGCGCCTGATAAATAGAGGTAATTGGACCCAAGCCCATCGATACCGTCGGAAATTGCCAATATTCTGGCATCAACCAAGGATGAGGATAAGAAGAAAGACCCTTGCCATCGACTTCGCGACGGAAGCTGTCCATTTGCTCTTCGGTTAAGCGACCTTCTAAGTAAGATCGAGCGTACATACCTGGAGAGCTATGGCCTTGGTAATAAATTAAATCGCCAAGGCGATCATTGCCATCGGCATGAAAGAAATATTGAAACCCAATTTCATATAAAATAGCGGCAGATGCATAAGTGGCTATGTGTCCACCTAAACCTTCATCGTTATCGTTAGCGCGCATCACCATTGCCATAGCATTCCAACGGTTAAACGAACGGATGCGACGATCAAGCTCGGCGTTACCTGGGCGCTCTGCCTCTTCATGCTTGAGAATCGTATTAATGTATGGAGTAGTAATAGCCGAGGCGACATCAATGCCTTCATTAACAGCCAAGGTACTTAAATCAAAAAGAATTTCTGCTGCTTTTTCTTTTCCTGCATGTTTTACTAACGATGAGAGTGCATCTAGCCATTCTTGCGTTTCAGTATCATGATGCATATTTTCTCCTGTGTCTCCCAGAGCTATCCGGGAAATCGATTAAAACTTATTTAAATTAATTCGCTTTTCTGTAAAACCCAACTTTTTATACTCATCTAACAAAATTCTTCTTGTTAAATGAGGCATTGTATTCACTGGTAACACATGATTATAGCTTAATTCGTTGGTGTAACGCTCTAAGATTACATTTAATAGTATCTGTAAAAGACATCAAACTATTCCGGAAAGAAATAAAACTACCATTTAGCGCACAAAAAGAGCTAAACCTTCTCGAAAATAGATATTAAAGACAGGTGTTTAAAATTTATATCCTTACAATAGTCGTAAATCTACAAACCATTTGAGTCAGCAGATAATTATAAAAGGTTGGCGGCTATTATATCTACAAAAAAATCGACAATTTCACATAGTGAACAATAAATTTTTTAAGTTTAGTGGAAGATTAATAACGTAGACCTACATCTAGAATATCAGCGCATACAATATACAAATATAAATACCAAATTAAACTCGGTATTTTTACTTAGTCAGCAAAAACTTAGGGATACCAATAAAATTGCCCCTCTTTTTTATAGAGCAATTGCTCACCATCAAGTTCGGGGTTTTTACTGTATTGCCATAACGCATGTTTTGAAGAAAGCATAACTTGGCGGTAATACCTTTTAATATCATCACCCGACACTTTTTCTATAGCATCAATTAATTGTTGGCGCATGTTAATACGACCATCACTTTGTGTGATATCACTCCAATACAAATTCGCGCTAGCCGATAAGCTAGGTGCAGCTACTAATAATTTAGTTATAACCGCTTGCTTAAAAACTTCGATATCCTCAGGGATTTGTTCACTGAAATCAGCAATAAATTGGGTAATTGCTTTTTGAATCTCATCAACACTCGCTGACGGAGACTGCACAACAAAGACCGAACCCGGCACCTCTTTTAAAGTTAGGCTACCCATAAAAACAATATAACCTAGTTGCTGCTCTGTCCGCAGTGACGAATAAAAAGGCGATTGCATTATCTGTCGAAGTACAGACATTTTTGCTTGGTCGCTAACAGTATCTGACGGACTTTGAACATATAAAACAACAGCTTGATCGTTGTGATCAACATTATGCACATTATATTGAATCGCATCGTTATCAATACGCATAACCTTAACGGGGGCAATTATATTTTTATTTAATGCGTTATTATTTTTCAAATTAAGTGCATTATTTGGTTGTAGGCGCTGCGCATAAGCTTGCCATTTATTTAGCCATAGATTATCAAAATTACCATAAAAAAGACCTTGTATGCGGCTATCAACTCGCCATTGACTTGCGAAGACTTTTATATCATCTAAGGTAATTTTTTCTAGCTCTTCAATCTTTTCAATTTCTGAAAAATATGAATTCGTTAAATTTACAGCTAACTGTTTATAGAGCTGATGGTAAGGCTTACCCTTATCTCCGTTGCGCCAACCACGCAATAAATCTGACTTAATCTGTTGGAAGCGTTCGCCAGTTATTTTATTGCCGTCAATTTCTTCAAGAAATAACTCCATTAAAGCATGAAGTTTATCGTGATACCCTTCAAGAACAATATCAATACCACGATTGTTTTCTCGTATAGATATACCAGTATCTGCCAACAAAGCAAAATAAGTATATGCGTTTAGACGATCACTAATTAGGTCACTATACAGTGATACAAGAACACCACCTTTTAGGTCCCCTGATATCGAGGGAGACATGACTCGAAAGAAAACTTTTACCTTAGGCGTTTTATATTCTAAATCTTGCTTGGCCCATAAATTAATATCGCCTGCCTGTATGCGAGAAACCTCTTGTAAAGAATCATCAACAGCATAAAGGCTTATATTTTCAGGGATAAATTGATTTTTATTTGGCAAAGCAAAACTTGCTGTTAATTTTTTATCGAGCTTAGGTATGTCGCTACTTAGCTTTTGTTGAGTATAAGCAACCTCATAATGCGTGGTAACTTTATCTGTTTTTACCTCAGGAAAAACAGTCGTCACCAACATGTTGCTAGGAGTCAGCTTTGATAAAAACTGCTTTATCAATTTAGCATCATAGTTCTTGAGCAAATAATCGCCGCTAATAACTTCAGGGACAGGATATTCATGTAGATTTGATGCTAGTGATCTGACAGTTGATATTGCTGATGACTTCTCACGAAACTGAAACGCTGTTTGAGCTAATAAGCGTTTTTCGTCATAGCGCCACTTTTCAATACCTCTTTTACCAATTTGATCTAACGCGTAAAAAACCAGTGCCCGAATTTTTTCACGCTGTTCAATCCCAGCTGCTGTTAAACGCATCGAAATATAAAAGGCAGCCGTACCATCATTTTTATCAGAGCCGCCTGCTGATAAATTTTCAGCTAAACCTTCTGCTTTCAATATTGATAATAAACTTCCCTTGCCTTCATGACCCAATAAATAAGCGATAAAATCAAGAGGCTTTTCTTGATAATATTGTTTAATAGACGGCAATGGAAAGTTCATCGACATTTGTCGCAACTCTTTGACCGGCTTACTGAGCACCTCCATAGGTAACTGTCCAGGCAAAAACAACGGCTCTAAGGATTTTATATTTGTGCTTGATTGAGGCTCATCTTTATTAACTGGAGCTTGGCTAAAACGATCAACTACCATTGCCTCAAGCTCATCGAGAGATTGCCTGCCAAGAACAACTAAACTCATCTTACTCGCTGAGTAATATTGCTTATAAAAGGATAATAAATCATCTCTGACGCTATCATCGTCTCTATCGGCCAATGTCTGCAAGCTACCTACGCTGAATTTGGCCTCTGGGTGGGCTTGATTAATAACATTACGATAAACATCATAGCCGCGTCTAAAATCATCACGCAGACTTGCTTGATACTCAGAATGGACCGCATTGCGTTCTCGATCAACGTATATCGCGTCAAACAAAGGAGCTACAAAAAATTGAGAAAAACGATCGAGCGCGCTATCTAATTTTTTGGTGTCAACATCAAAAAAATAGTTTGTATGATGACTGCTAGTGAAAGCATTATGAGAGCCGCCATTATCACTAATAAAAGCTTGATACTCGTCAGCTTCTGGGTATTTTTTTGTTCCCAAAATAAGCATATGCTCTAAAAAATGCGCCAAGTCATCGCGATCAATAGGGTCGTGATAACTTCCCACATTTACATCCATCGAGGCGGCCGCTTTATCGGCATTAGCATCAGAAATCAATAAAACTTTAAGCTCATTCTTAAGAACTAAATATTGATATTGACGATCGTCAATACTACCTTTTTGTATTTTTGTTTCTAAATTTTTAACATCGTTAGTGTCACTAGCGCTAATTTCGACACTACTACCAATAAAAAAAAACAGAATAAAAATTGAACATACATAACGTAAAACTTGCAAACGAATCATTGACACTTCCTTTAATACTAAGAATATACTGTTAAAATCGACCATTATGATTCTAGGATTTCTTCTTTAGCCCATCCGCTTTACTAATCTATATTTAAGTGTTTTTGGCTTAAGTTTTTTTTGCTTCTTCTCTCATTAATTCAGTTTCATAAGATCTTGTTGGCCACGCATTAATAATTGCTTTCACTAACGTTGCTAGCGGTATAGCAAAAAATACTCCCCACACACCCCACAAACCACCAAAAACAAGTATTGATAAAATAATAGCCACTGGATGAAGCTTAACGGCTTCTGAAAATAATATAGGGACTAAAACATTACCATCAAGAGCCTGAATAAGCAGGTAGACAAAAGTAAGAATAGCTAGCTCAGTCCCAAAGCCCCACTGAAAGAATCCAATCAATAATACCGGTAATGTAACTACAACTGCTCCTATATAAGGAATAACGACAGATAAACCAACCGCAATACCCAGAAGCAAAGCAAATTTCAAATCTAAAATAAAAAATGAAATACATGAGACTACCCCAACAACAATAATCTCTGTTACCTTACCTCTTACGTAATTAGCGATTTGTAGATTCATTTCAGTCCAAATTTCACTCATCACTGGGCGTTTATTTGGCAAAAATGATGCAACCCAGCCAAGCATGCCTTTGGCATCTTTTAAAAAGAAAAATACTAAAAGCGGCACCAAAATAAAATATAACAAGATAATTAATAAGACCGGCAAATTAGATAGGGAAACCGATAAAATATTTTGGCCCATTGTTGCCAATTCTTGGCTGACATGTCGAATCAGTTGATCTATCTGCACCTCATTAACAAATAACGGGTATTTATCAGGCAGGTGCAAAAGTAATTCTCGCCCTTGAGAAAGCATACCGGGCAGTTCGGAGACAAGCTTTGTAGATTGCTGCCACAACACCGGTATTAATAAAAACAATACCAATACCATTGTGCCCATCAATAAAAGTAAAGCCAAGGTAACCGCTAAAATATGTGATACACCTTTATCTTTTAATGCGCTTACTATTCCCTGTAACAAAAAAGCCAGAACCAAGGCGATTAGCGCAGGCCCTAGATCATTGCCGATTGTCCACAATACTAAAAAACTAATAATTAATAACGCTAATAGTAGTACCGCTTCTTCATTATGAAAATAACGATCTATCCAATTACGAATGATAGGGATCATAAAGTCTTATTGTCCTTTTTTTAGTACGAAACGGTAGTGAACTTCTATTTCTTTATTGTCAATCTGTTGATTAATACTGTTGTTTATCTCTTCAAATGACATCATTTGATGCTTAGTTAATTCTATTAAACGATGAAAATCATCTACCGAACTTGTATCACTTGTCAATACTTCAACACACTCATGAATAGCAATTTTATTCAATGCTACACGGGTCATTAGTAATGGTTCTGGGCAGATTAACCCAAGTGCATTAACGTATTGCTTTATTTGCACCCTTTTTAATCCTTTTTGATTCGGCTATGTTTATTTGCGGCATAGCTTCGGCTCGTAGACACTTTAAAATTGATCTCGACACATTGACAGCCTAACCGATCCCATATGGACCTGACCCACATAAGAACGTATTTAAAAACGGATTGTAAAAGCAATAGTAAACCGATTTGATGACTCTGCGAACAATTATTAGCGTTAGAACTGAACAATAGCAGAAATATCTGTCTATTAAGAGTAAGCTTTCTCATAATTAATAAATTTGAGCAAATGCCCTCAGCTATTTATGACTAGGATGGCTAAATCCATTAGATCTTTCTATTTCGCCTATCAAGAGACAATTAGATAATGATAAAAGCACCTATAATTTATCTATTGAGCCTATTCTCTATTGGCTTATCAATTGGTACTTTTGCGCAGACCTCAACTAATCAGGAAATAAACGCACAAAATAACAGTACCGATTTTACGCCAGCCCCACTCCCTTCAATTGGTGAAACTGCCTCCTTAGCATCTAAAGCGGAAGAAAAACGCATAGGACAAGCGTGGCTTAGGCTATTCCGTGGACAAGTTCCTATGTCCTCCGATCCACTTCTGATTGAATATACAGAAAGTTTATTAAAACACTTAAGTCAATTCAACCCAGCAGCGGGCGATGAACTATCACTTGTTATTGTTAAAAATAAGACGATTAATGCCTTTGCCGTACCCGGTGGAATTATTGGTGTAAATACTGGGTTATATGCCTATGCAGAATCAGAAGCTCAATTTGCAAGCGTATTAGCACACGAGTTAGCGCACCTAAGCCAAAGACATTATGCCCGTGGTGTAGAGCAACAAAAAGGACAAGCTATTTTTAATACAGCAGCGCTTCTAGGTAGTATTCTAATTGCCGCAGCAGGTGGTGGCGAGGCAGGTATTGCCGCATTACAAGCGACACAGGCTGGCATTATTGATCAACAACTTAGATTTAGCCGATCTTTTGAACAAGAGGCCGATAGAATTGGCATGGACACATTAATAAGTGCGGGCTTCAACCCGCATTCGATGGCCGACATGTTCGATCAAATTCAGCGCTCTACACGCTTTAGTACCAAAGCACCTGAGTTTTTATTAACTCATCCAATTACGGCTAGCCGTATTGCCGATGCAGAAAACCGCGCTCGATCTTATCCCGCTAACGCACCAACATCTAGCCTCGATTACGATCTTATGCGCGCCCGTGTGTTATTTTCTGATGAGCCAACACCACAGCAAGCTATAAGTCGTTTTGAGAGTGAACTCAGAGGCTTTAGCGCTTCAGAAACAGGCACAAAGTATGGACTTGCACTCGCTTATATTGCCGCAAAACAATTTAATAACGCACAAAAATTAATTACAGAGCTACTTCAACAACACCCAAATCACCCTGCACTAATTATTGCGCAATCGGACATCTACTCAGGTTCTGAGCAACTATCAAAAGCAATAAATATTATCAATCAAGCGCTTATTAAAAAACCAGACAGCTACTCGTTAAAAATTCAATTAAGTCGGCTCTTTGCCGCTAACGGTGATTATAAACAAACTGTTGAGTTGCTTAATGAGCTCGCCCTTAAACGTCCGAATGACATATCCATTTGGTTTAATTTGGCAGAATATGCGGGTTTGGCGGGAGACATCTTAACTTTGCATAAAGCTCGCACTGAGTTCTTTTTATTACGCGCAAGTTTTGATGATGCAGAAAATCAGGTCAATAATATTATCAAAAAATTCAGTGATAACACCGTGGAAGTCGCAAACGCAAAGCAGCGTTTAATCGATATTAAGAAGTTACGCGAAAACTCTAAACTTTAGTTTAGAGGCATTGAGAAAGTTCATCAGAACGTTTTATATTAAATAAAAAATATTAGATGAATATCAATTAATTTTTTTAATAACGACATCAGAATTTATCGGAGACGAATTAAATTTTTTATTTTTTGAATACTCAACAAACCATTCGTCAAAAATATTTGCGGCCATTGGTCGAGCAATGTGATAACCCTGTGCGCACTCACACTTCATCATTGTTAACTTATCAAGTATTTCTTGATTCTCAACACCTTCTGCGATCACGCCTAGCCCTAAATTATGCGCCATATTAATAGTTGAACTTACAATAATTTGATCTTGCTCATCCTCCAACATATTAATAATAAAAGCATAATCAATTTTCAACCATTTAACTGGGAGTTTTTTTAAGTATGCAAGCGACGAATAGCCTGTACCAAAGTCATCTACCGATAAATCAATGCCAATATTATTGATTTCTGTGAGAATTTTAAGTGAATAATCAGCATTGTTCATGATAGAACTTTCCGTTATTTCTAACTCAAGACAAGATGGTGATAACTGATAGCGTAAAAGTAATGATTTGATAGTGGTCACTATATTTTCATCTAATAAATTACGCGCCGATATATTCACCGCCACTTTGATGTCTACACCTTGCTTTTGCCAACGCCAAACTTGTGCCAAGCTTTCACTGAGCACCCATGTGGTCATTTCATTAATCATGTCTGTCATTTCAGCAATAGGCACAAACTCTGCTGGAGAAATATACCCCATCGTCGGATGTATCCAACGCGACAAGGCTTCTACGCCCATTACTTCACCAGTAATTAACGATACTTTGGGCTGATAATGTAGCTCTAACTGGCCTTCACGAATAGCCTTACCGAGCTCATTCATTAACGCTAAACGCTTGGTAGAATATTTATCTTTTTCAGAACTATAAATCTCTATATTCGACATTGAATGTTTTGCGGTATACATTGCAACATCAGCAAAACGTAACATCGTCGAAAAGTCTGGCGCCTGGGATGGATACATTGATATGCCGAGACTGGCTCGTATTTCGATATCCATATCATTAATATAAAATAACTTTCGAATGCAAAGATGAATTTGTTCTGCAATTAAATAAGCTTGGCTTTCATCTTTTATATCGTGCAGTAATACGCCAAATTCATCGCCGCCAAGTCGACAAACAGTTGTGTTCATTGAATTGATAACTTTATCGATTCTTGGGCCTATCTGCTTAATAATTTCATCGCCAATATGATGGCCTAAGGTATCGTTTATATCTTTAAAGCTATCAAGATCTACGATAATTAACGCTAACTTTTGACCAACTTCTATTTTGGCTATCTTGTCTGTAGCAATATTCTTTAACTTATTACGGTTAGGCAAACCTGTGAGAAGATCGTGATTAGCTTGATACTCTAGACGATCGATATAGCGTTGACGCTCGGTCGTATCGAGTGTTACTCCCCATATTTCTACAAGATGATTATTTTCTATCGTTCCATTTGCTGATATTTGCAAACAAACATCATCTTCCGAATTATTTTTCCACATAATTTTTTCAGCGCTGACGCGAAAATTATTATCAACAAATTTTTCTATATTTAGACGGTAGCTTTGCGTGCGAGTATCTTTGAGATTGAGGCCTATTAATTGCTCGGGGGACTTGTTATAAATATTGGCAAAAACCTGATTGCAATCTCGCAGTGATGCGCCTTCAATAATATTATCAATTAATTCTTGTCGACTACAATTAATCGCTATTGGTGGATCAATTTTGTAACACCAAATTGCATCTTGGCTATTATCAACAAAGGCCCTGTAACGTGCCTCACTTTGCTGAAGCAGGATCTCTTGCTGCTTTAATTCTGTAACATCATCCAGTGTTACCAAGACTCCTTTAATATCAAATTCATCATCATGGATGGCAATTTTATCCACATGAAACCAATGCTCTTTGCCGTGAATAACCGCATGTTCAATCACTCCCAGTACTGATACACCACTTCTGGCAACCAATAGAACCTCTTGATGCGCGTGTACTTTGTCCTCCCAACCCGATAAAAACTCTAAAACTGTCTTACCCGCTAATTGTTCATCGCGAAATAATTCTTCAGCCATCATATTGGCGGAGGTTATTGCACCCCATTGATCAAGATACAGAAGTGCTGTGCGTATTGAATTGAAAAGCTTTTGAGCAATGCGTCCCTCGTTATTATCGACGATATAATCTGGCAGAGAGGAAGAGCTAGAACCTGGCTGAAAGGACGAATCCTGCATAAATAATATTACATCTATATATAGAAATTAATGAAATTATCACTTAACTGTAGCCAACATTCCCTACAATTCAACAATATTGATGTAATTAGATGCTCTTAATAGAGCTTAGAATTGCCTTAATCGTTAACGATGTAACCACTTTCTAATAGTGAGGGGGCTTATCATTTGCTGAAGATTCAAGACTATAAGCAACATCTTCTAATTTGTCTTGATTCTGCTTAAGGTTTTGCTGCAAAGCAATGATGGCTTTATCTTGATTTACAATGACAGCATTGAGTGCTTGTAATAAATCTTCATGGTGAGAAAGTCTGCTTTGTAAATCATCTATTTGATGCTGAAGTAATTCGTTTGATTGATTATTTGTGCTATTTACCATTGTTTTATTCTCACCCTATCATTTATCTTTATCTTCTGTCTCTTGGGGCAAATCTGCGCCACAATGCCGACAAAATACTGCATCTTCTTCATGGCCGCTACGCTCACAGTTTTGACATGTTTTTGACTGACGCTGGCGCATAATTTCTTGTGACATTTGTGCAGTAAAAATACCTGTAGGCACTGCAATAATAGAATAACCCGTTAACATGACTAATGTTGCAACAATTTGTCCTAGTATTGTCTGGGGCGTAATATCTCCATAACCAACGGTAGTTATCGTTACAATCGTCCAATAAATACTCTTTGGAATACTCGTAAAGCCATTTTCGGGTCCCTCGATCACAAACATCAAAGACCCAAATATAGTCGCCAACACTAAAACCGCTGTAAAGAAAATTAATATTTTTCGACGTGAGCTTAATAGAGATCGTACAAGTACATTCATCTCGCTCAAGTAACGCACTAATTTTAATACCCGAAAAATACGTAACACTCGCAGTAGGCGGATAATTAATAAGTAACTTACACCAGTCATAAATAAACTGAGGTAGGAAGGAATAATCGATAACAGATCGACGATGCCATAATAGCTAAAAATATAACGCCACCTATTAGGTGAACAGTAAATTCTTAGACCATATTCAATAGTGAAAAAGATCGTTAAAGTCCACTCAATAGTGCGAAAATAAATACTGTATTGACCCGACAAAATACTCACGGAATCAAGTAACACTGCTAATACACTGATCAAAATGACATAAATTAATACGATATCGAATAACCTGCCCTCAGGCGTTTGATGACCAAAAATCGTGCTATACAGACGGTCTTTCAAGGGCTGATTTTTTTCTTGATGATCAGCTGTCTTGTTATCGGCTTTTTTATCGATAGAATCGCTCATTCCATTCACTAACCTTTTATAGTCATTATCGTTTTGATTTAGCTAAGAAGACTTCCTATAAATCATTGATTGATCTAGGGAGATAAAAAGACTGTCAATGTTGTCTCTAACAGTGAATTATTCTAGCTGAATTTGAAAAAAATAGAAGGCATTCATTAGAAGGCATATAAGGGTCTAAAAAAGTTTGAGTAGATGAGAAACTATATTAATAAGCTTTGTTATCCTAAACATCAAGGGAAAAACGTATGGATGTCTTACAAAATATAATAAATAAATGGTTGTTGACCATTAATAAAAGTATTTGTGAGGGTTAAAACTATCAAATTCTCTCGGTTCCCAAGCGTTTATTAATCACCTAAGCATTATTCATTTTCCCTTTTTCGGTAGTTTTACCTCAACAGAAAATCCACCAAGCTGATTGTTAGAAAAATTTATTGCTCCCTGATAGCGATCAACTATATCTATTATTATAGATAAACCTAAACCATGACCAGTTACCTCGTGATTTAGTCGCACGGAGCGAGAACCTATTTTATCTATATCTTCTTGATCAACTCCAGATCCATCATCTTCAACCAATATACGGTAATGGGTGTTATTTTCAGATAGATTAACCGTGACCGCGTGCTTGGCCCACTTGCCTGCGTTATCAATTAGGTTGCCGATTATTTCATTAAAGTCTTGCTCTTCTATTGGCCAGCGATGATCTTCATCAATAATGGTATTCAACTCAAATTGCTTTGTATCGTGCAGTCTATCGAGCATCCATACTAGTTCACGCGCCTGCGGTACAGGTTTTGCTATCTTGCCTGATTGTGGGCCACCAAAACGTACGCGATGCATTTCAATTTCTAATTGTTTATCAATATTGGTTAGTTTATCAGCAAGGCGTATTCTAAAGTCTTTATCTAGATGAAAATCAAAATCTGTGAGCATATGCCGAACAGCGGCAACGGGCGTTTTAACGCTATGAGACAGGTCAGCGATAGCTTGTCGCGACATCTGCAATCGCTGTTCAAGAGAATCGAGAAGATGGTTAATTTGATGAACAAGCCCCTGGAATTCAGGAGGAGTATCATCTGGTAGGCGATCTCTAATGCCTGTTTTTAGTTCATTGAGTGAGGAGCCTAAATGTTTAACAGGCTTTAACGCTATATTGACGGATAAAACAATCAAGCTTAACAGAGTAAATGATAAGACCAAAAAGACCAAGGCTGTCCAATAGTGCAATGTCTTATTACTGGCTTTTAATTGACTAATATCTTCAGCAATTAACAGTACAACTTCATCATTAAGGGATTGGAATTTTTTTGAATGAATAATAATGTATTTCGATTCAGGCAATAAAATAGTGCGATAAAAAAATTCATCTAGATTTACTGGCAGTGATTCTAAAAAAGGTTTTAAAATAGGCTCCCACAATGTTGATACCTCAATTTTACCGTTGATTTTTAGGGCAAGGCCATGATGAATGTGCTCTTCTATATAATTTCTCAATAATAGCGTGTGTTCATCTTGTTTTAATATTGAACGCAATTGTCTTTCTAGCTCTACCCCCTGGCTTTCTAATTGATGCTCAATTAATTTTTCAGTCACTTTATCGAGTAATACGCCATGAATGATCCATGCAAGTATCATAAAGCTTGCAGCAATGGGTACTAACCAAACAAATAAAACCGTTTTAATAGACCGTGATTTAATAGATAAAAACTTAATTACATTATTTTTCATTAAAAACGTAGCCTTGTCCTCTATGAGTATTAATTGCCTCTCGACCGATGATGCGCCGTAAACGTCGAATATAGACTTCGATCGTATTATTCTCAGCCTCATCATTTAGGCCATAGAGTTGTTCGATAAGTAGCTCTTTTGAAAACAGTTGGCCAGGTCGGCCCATTAAACAGCGTAAAAGGCGAAATTCTGTACCGGTTAAACTATGCCATTCTTTATTAGGTGTGTTAATGCGCTGACGTTCTTCATCCAACATATAATCCCCCACTATAATATTTGATTGTGTGCGTCCGTGAGTTCGTCGAATGACGGCCTGTATACGCGCCAGCAGTTCTTCATTGTGAAAAGGTTTGGTTAAATAATCATCGGCACCCGCTTTAAGCCCATCTACCTTTTGTTGCCAAGCATTGCGAGCAGTTAAGATCAAAACGGGAAAATTGCAGTCATTTTTACGCCAATGATTGAGCGCCTGAAGACCTTCGCCGTCGGGCAAACCCATATCTAGAAGGGCTATAGCATATTGCTCTTGTAAGCCCATCGATTTTGCCAACTTGACAGAACTGACGGCGTCTACAGCAAAACCAGATTTGGAAAGTATCTGGCCAAGTGTTTCCGCTAGCATTTCATCATCTTCAACTAGTAATAAACGCATGGTTTGATGCCTTAATAAATTTTTACAGTGTAACTCGTTCACCTGATTTAAGCTGAACAAAATTTATTAATAAAGTTCAGTTTCAATTCAGTTTACACGTGAATAATGCCGCCTGAATTTAATTAACTAGAACCATTTGAGGTCTAATCTATGAAAGTGTTAAACATCATTGCATTATCGTCTTTTCTTTCTTTATCAATAACAAGTATAGCCTTTGCAGGAGCTGGACATGGAACAAATAAGAGTTCTAGCGATGGGCATGGCAGTTCTGGACATGGTGCAGCGCACGGCGAAGCTGGACACCATAGTGCTGCAGTAGGCAGTGTAGGGAAAGCATCTGAGGTTTCAAGAACGATTGACGTTGTCATGATGGATAATTATTACGAGCCAGAGAATATCGATATTAAAGCGGGTGAGACAGTTCGTTTTCAAGTGGCAAACAAAGGCAGTCATGTGCACGAGTTTAATATCGGTACTGCGGATATGCACAAAGGTCATCAAAAAGAGATGATGATGATGGTTCAGCACGGCATTATCGAGGGCGGCAAGCTAAACCATGAAATGATGAAAATGGATATGGGTAATGGTCAAACTATGGAGCACAATGACCCTAATAGTGTCTTGTTAGCTGCAGGTGAAACAGCAGAAATTATTTGGACATTTTCCAGCGATGCAGAACTAGAGTTTGCCTGTAATGTACCAGGGCATTATCAATCTGGCATGGTGGGTGACATTGCGATCAAGTGACCATCATTCATATCGCTTGGTATCGTGAATGAACAATGTAAGACGGCGGCATTGAATAACGTTATCAGCATTCGCTGATAGATAAAATTCATTGCCGCCTTGTTTTGAAGAAATATAAGAAGCTCAAAATTTTGGAGTAGTTTATGAAAAAAGTAGTTTTTGTACTCGGTGTGCTGTACTTAATGTCAGTATCAATTTTAACTCATGCTGGTGTATATAATATTACTGTCGATAATGTAGAAATCGATACGGGTGATTTTGTTAAAAAAGGTATTGGCTACAATGGTGCCTCTCCAGGTCCGGTTCTACGTTTTAAAGAAGGGGAAGACGTTACGATTAATGTCACCAATAATCTTAAGGTGGCCACTTCGATCCACTGGCATGGCTTGATTTTGCCGTTTGAAATGGACGGTGTTCCAGGGATTAGCTTTGAAGGCATTGCTCCTGGTGAGACCTTTACCTACAAATTTCCCATTACCCAAAATGGTACCTATTGGTTCCATAGCCACTCTGGTTTTCAAGAGCCAGACGGTGCCTACGGCGCGATT
>JAWUWW010000048.1:0-76275 GCA_034111645.1 Cellvibrionaceae bacterium | reverse complement strand
AACAAATATTACGCTTATTACAGCTTAATTTATTTGAAAAGCGAGGGTTAATGGCTCTGCTTAGAGGCGATCCGCCCGATGACAAATTACCTGATATTAATCAAATGGTATTATTATGAAAGTTAACGGGACAGCAGTGATATATTATATAATTACGTATATCGAAAAATAATTATACGCCTTATATTTATAACCTTAAAAAAAATAATGATAAAGTCATTTGTCAAAATAACTATATCTTTTCTCTGCCAATAGAATAATCGTATTTATGCCCAAAATTTATTTAATAACGAAGAAGGCAAGAAATCTAGTTATAAATTTATATTATTAAAAAATATTTTTTTATCATTTAAAACCTTATAAACGAAGTTGATTCAGTTATTAAAATTACTTACTTGTCGCAAAGCGATATTTATAATGGTATTTTTTATTTAAGTGGTTTTAGATATAGATCTTTCTATCTTAAAAGGCAACAATAATAGCAGCTATAATGGTTAGGCTTATTGTTACTATGGCAATTATTTTTAATATTATTAAGCTGACACTATTAAGTTTTTAAGCTTTATAAGTGTTGGATATCAGACTTGTATAAAGTCCAAACCTTAGTTATAACTTTGTTTACTCGACGCTTAATAAATTAAAAGAATTGATGGAAATCAATTGACATAATGACAAATGCACGTACAATTATTTTGCTAGAAAAAGAACACTCTATTTATTTTAAGCGTACCGATGTTTCATAGAAGTACCTCTGTCCTAAAACTTATAAGTAATAGATCTATTTTCCTGCACAACCGCTCTTTGGAAGCTCATTTTAGATCTTACAAGAGCATACTTAAATATTTTATTTAAAGGTTACGTAATGTCTAAAGTTACTGGTACTGTTAAGTGGTTCAACGAATCTAAAGGTTTTGGTTTTATTCAACAAGAATCTGGCCCAGATGTTTTCGCTCATTTCAGCGCAATTTCTGGTTCTGGCTTCAAAACTCTTGCTGAAGGTCAAAAAGTAGAGTTCACCGTTACTAGCGGTCAAAAAGGCCCACAAGCTGAAGATATCGTTGCTATATAAGTAACTTAATTATCAAAGCAAAACTAACAAATAGTATTTGTATTGATGTATAAATAGCTATTGTCGAAAAAGGCAAACCATATCGGTTTGCCTTTTTTTATATTCTAATTATAATTTTTTAAATAAAAAAATACCAATCGATAGTTTTTTTCTATTTTTTAGGCGGGCAGGTTTTTATTTATTCAGTTAGTAATCATTAACTATATGACTGTTCTTAAGATACTTTTCTAGCACTTTTTATTCATCAAAGAAGGCTTTTATTTTATTTTTTTCCCACATTGCATCTTGATACCCTAACTCAATTAATTCGTTAGTAAACGAGGGGATAAAAAGCAAATAACTCGCTAGAGCCGAGCCACCACCACGTGCGGATACACCCGAAGAGCGAAAAAAGAAACGCAAGCTTTTAGGTAAATAACGAATGTGTCTGCCCGCTATACGCTCTATATCCTTAGAGGGTGATATAACTAGTGTTTTCACAGAACGTAATGATAAGTTATTGTCTTTAAAGGTTTTTTCAGGCATTAAATTTATTAAATCATTTATTTGGTCTAAATTTTCGATATCAGATTCAAGGCTATCAATAAACCCACTATTTAACATCTGCCCAGCCATTTGCGCCATAGAAGGCGCATACTTTGTAAAGCGCTGATGGTGCTTATTGCGTTTAGATCGGTTACCACTAACACCAATAATAAAAACCTTATCTGCGCCTAGATGCAATGCGGGACTAATGGGCGCAAGTTGACGCATAGCACCATCACCAAAATACTCTTTATCGATACGAACAGTTGGAAATACCCATGGAATGGCTGATGATGCTAATAAATGCTCTATACCAATAGTGGTTTTGATGCCTACTCTTCGCGCGCGACGCCATCCTTTAAGGCCCTCTTCGCCCTGAAAGAAATTGACTGATTTACTAGAGCTATAACCTAACGCAGCAACAGAAATAGCTTTTAAAATCCCGTGATCAATATTCCGCTGAATTCCCGCAAAATCAATATTTTGTTTTAAAAAATGATTCAGTGGCGAATTATCTAACAAGCTTAAAGGTCGATGGTAGTCCAACCCTTGTCGAAAAAAAGAAAGCATTATGCGGTATAAAGCCCCTAATAAATCACCCCAGCCTGTTCTGAATACATGCTCAAGCGTCAACTCACCCCAAAGCTTTTGAAGTTTTTCTACAGCTTGTTGAAAGTCATCACTCGTTGATGCCAGAGATACTGCATTTATTGCACCTGCTGAGGTACCCGCAATAATAGGAAAAGGGTTGGTTTGTGGTGGTAGAATTTCTTTAACGGCAAGCAATACACCCACTTGATAAGCAGCTCTAGAACCGCCACCGGACAAAATAAGGCCTGTATTATTATGAATAATGCTCATTTATTATGTGTGTCACCTATTAAAAATTGATTTGCAATATGTGCCTTTTATAGCGTCAAAGGATTACTATTTTGTCGCTTCTGAATCTCTTAATTCTCTACGCAACACTTTGCCAACATTAGTCTTTGGTAATTCATCTCTAAACTCATAAAGTTTCGGTACTTTATAGGCAGCAAGCGACAACTTACAGAATTTTTTTATCCCATCAAATTGAAGAGCACTATCTTCAGTTTTAACAATGAACGCTTTAACGATCTCACCACTATCATTATCGGGTATACCAATAACAGCCGCTTCGACAATATCGGGATGAGAAACTAAAACGTTTTCGACCTCATTTGGGTAGACATTGAATCCAGAGACAATGATCATATCTTTTTTTCTATCAACGATACTTACGTAACCATCATCTTCTATAATGGCAATATCACCTGTTCGTAGCCAGCCCTCGTTAGTTAGTACTTCAGCTGTTGCTTCAGGTCGTTGCCAGTAGCCCATCATAACTTGCGGGCCACGAACGCATAATTCACCAGCTTCACCATTCGGCAATGCTTCTCCGTCAGGATTAATAACTTTTAGCTCTGTATCGGGTAGAGCAACACCAATAGTATTTTTACGTGGATGTTTAGGGTCATTAGACGTAACAATAGGCGAGGTTTCAGTTAAGCCGTAACCTTCTACTATGCAATTACCCGTTAATTTCTCCCAAGTATTTGCGGTATCTTCAGTTAGCGCCATACCACCTGAAATTGTCTTTTCTAAAGTTGAAAAATCTAGGACCTGGAATTCTTTGTTACGTGCAAGTGCTACAAATAAAGTATTAAGACCAACCATACCGGTTAGCTTATTTTTCTTAAACGCATCAACAACACTCTTAAGATCACGGGGATTAGGCACTAATATACTGTTAGCACCTAACGAAAAAAGCACCATGCAATGCATCGTAAAACCATAAATATGATACAGCGGTAAGGGCGCTAAAAAGACTTCTTTTCCCTCTTTAAGACTCTCGCCCCAATGCTTAATGGCTTGGCTTTTATTGGCTAATAAATTTGCCTGAGACAACATAGCACCTTTGGCAACGCCGGTTGTGCCTCCGGTATATTGCAAAAATGCTAAGTCTTCAGCACCGCGTATTGTTTCAGAGAAAGTATCTCTTCGACCTAACGATAAAGCGCGACGCAGGCTTATCGAAGACGGAAAATAGACATCTGGCACTTCTTTTTTGATGTAACGTAAAACACCATTGATTAATTGGCGTTTTGGGAAACTATGCATATCACCGACTTCAGTAATAATTACATGCTGTATTTGGGTTTTATCAATGATGCTTTCGACAGCTTTAGCAAGATTCGCGAGTACAACCAATACTTTTGCTCCCGAGTCATTTAGCTGGTGCTCTAATTCGCGACCGGTATACAAAGGATTGGTGTTAACAATCACTACTCCTGAACGTAACGCACCAAACAAAATAACTGGATATTGTAATAAATTAGGCAATTGAATAACTAAACGATCACCGGGAACAAGTGTCGTATGATGCTGAAGATATGCTGCAAAATCAGCACTTAACTGATCAAGCTCGCCATAGGTCATCGATTTACCAAGACAGGTGAAAGCAGTTGCATGCTTATGCTTTGCACAAACAGTATTAAAAAGTTCAGTGATTGTTTGGTAGCTTTGCATTCAAAAACTCCCTAGATTATCCCATGACAATTAATTTGGTTGTTGCTCAAAACTTATCTTTGGTATTAAAGTACTATTGAAAGATCAATGAACTAACTTTGTGTTACAAGGCAATTTCTCTGAGCCTAATATTAGTTAGGCACTTATTGAAATTAATGAAGAAAATTCACTTAATTACATTGTTGTATATATATCGCTGAGGCATTGTAGACAGTTAAAATGAACTCATTATATCCTTATTTAGTAAATTGCTATTTATTATCTTTATTATCTGCTGAGTTGGTTAAATACTTACCGCCAGCTATATTAATTTTTCTGTAATCAAAATAGAGCTAAGACCTTTTCTACACCATTTTTATCCGAGGACTCAGTTACTACATCTGCAAGACCTTTGAGCTTATCTGTGGCATTCCCCATTGCTACTCCAAGGCCTGCCAATTGAATAAATACCTCATCAGAATGTGAATCTCCAAAGGCTACAACTTCAGATCGTTTGACGTTATGATACGCTAATAAATATTCAAACGCATACTTTTTACTGGCTTTTTTACTTAAAACACTTGCAAAAAGCCAATCGGGTTTAGGCAGAAAACCGGCAAAGGCAAATTCACATTCAGGAAAGTCGTTAGCTAGGCTCTTTAATAATGACGGATTCTGCTTTTTATTAACACCTAACAACAATTTTGTTATGGGAATTTCTTTTTCTATCGCAACAAGAAGAGAAGTGCTATTGGGTTTAATACGCAAATGATCGCTATGCAATTGGCTTATTTCATATGATTCATTTTTTATATCGATATTAATATTATCTGTATTTTCGGAGTCAGACTCTTCTAGCCAATAATATTCAGAACCATAGCAGGTAGCGCTATACCACTCATGATAGATATTATGAACTTTTATTGTGTTATAAAGTTTTTGTAATATTGGCTTACTTAATAGGCGCGAATATAACTGCTTTTTTTGTCGAGGGTCATAAATTTCTGCACCACTACAAAAACAACCGGCGTCACTTATATCTAACTCATCAAACAGAAATTGGGCTGCAATAGCGGGCCGACCCGATGCAACTGCAAATTTACATCCGTTATTTTTTAGTCGTTGTATTTGAGATTTTAGCGTTGAAGAGTATTTACCGTCAGCATTTAATAGTGTCCCATCTACATCAAAAAAGATTAGCTTGGGATGTATATTTGTTATTGCTTGTTTTGTTAAGATAGATACATTACTCATTATTTTTATATTGATACTTACAAACTAAACTTATCAGTTTTTTGCGGGAGTTATTATTCCGTAAAACTTACTTCGTGATCCCACTCGCAACGTACATTAAAATCGTCTTTACCTGGAATATGACTCGCATTGACAGATTCCCATTTAAAGGTATGCAAACCTGACAGTTCTGTTTCTAGATGAACAACAACAGATTCCCAATACATAGATCTTAATAAGTTTTCAAATCTATTCATCCACTCGGACCACTCGTACTCAATACCGTTATAAGACATTGCAAAGTGAATAATATTAACGCATGCATGATCCCCATTCATTTGCACTCGAGAGAAAGAAAACATGTCTTGGGTTAATAATTGATATTGCTCGCTGACAACAGAATCTGCAGCAGAAACTTCTGATAAAAGACAATCAGTGTCGGACAATAATAAAATAGCTTTTTTATTATTATAAATCTGTTTTTTTATATCATTAAGACTTAATAAGGAGGCACTTTTAATTCGGCCATAAACTATAGACTCTTGATCAACAATAAAACAACGACTCATATAATTTTATATCCGTTATCAGTTTCAGTTAATTTTATGGCTACTATTAATTAAAAGAACCAGAAACTTGATGATTTTTTTAAACGACTTTCACATCGCTGCAACTGTTGTTGATAGGTATTGGCTTGGTTAGCGACTTTACTAGCAACTGATTTCAGCCAACCCTTTTTATTAAAAATACCACGAGCAAAGCCTCCATGGCCCTCATGATAAGCTAAATAAAGGCGATAGGTATCGCTTTTGGGGACACGATTCTTATTATTTGTGACAGAATTATACCAACCGATAAAATCAATGGCATCTCCAAAATCATCGCGATCTGCGCCACTGCGGTTAGCGCTTTTTTGATACCAGTCCCATGTACTGTCTTTTGCTTGCGAGTAGCCATAGGCATCACTTTTACGTGGCCCGGGAATTACCCATAATATTTTTGTTCGCGGTGGTTTAGCTTTAGCCCTAAAGCGCGACTCCTGATGCATAATTGCCATCATTGTTGGAATAGAAGAACCCCAGCGCTTGCTAGATTTTTCAGCTTTTTTATACCAGCTACTTTTTTCATCGAAGATACGACATATATCACTAGTATTTTGTGGTGGCGAGGTTGCACACGCACTCAACAACAAAATAAAGATTATCGGTATTATTACTAATTTTATAGCTCTATTCATATGCCTATCTTATCGAGATTCGTTTATAGATAGTGAATTAACTTATCATTCTAGTTTTCACCTAAATGTTCTGACAGCAATGTCTCTTCATCTATTACGTTAACAGATAAAGATTCGGCTTTAGCTAACTTTGAACCAGCTCCTGGTCCAGCCACTAAATAATCTGTCTTTTTCGATACGCTACCAGTGACTATTGCCCCTAGCACTTGTAATTTTTCTTTCGCTTGATCTCGTGTCAATGAATACAAAGAGCCAGATAATACATAGGTTTTACCTGCTAAGGGTAATTTAATCTCTTCGTTATTATTAGTCTGATTATGTATTTCTGGCCAATAGATGCCCTGTTCTAATAATTCTTTAATCAATATTTGATTATTGGACTGCGACATAAAATCAACGATAAAATGAGCAACAATTGGCCCGACATCATTAATAAGCATTAAGCTGTCTTCATCGCTATGAATAATATTCTCTATATTCCCAAAATGTTGCGCCAAATTTCTTGCAGTTGCCTCACCTACTGCACGAATTCCTAGACTATAAATAAATTTGGCAAGTGTTGTTTGTTTCGACGCCTCAATTGCAGACAATAAATTTTCTGCCGACTTTTCCCCCATTCGCTCAAGCGCTGCAAGTGTATCTAGATCAAGATGATAAAGATCAATGACTGAACTTATTAGTTTCTCATCTACTAACTGTTCAACTAATTTATCACCTAAGCCATCGATATCCATCGCTTTACGTGAAGCGTAATGTTTGATCGCTTCTTTTACTTGAGCGCTACAAATTAAACCACCGCTACATCTTTTAACAACTTCGTTGGGCATTTTTATAATCGGCGAATCACAAATGGGGCAAGTTTGAGGAAAACTTAATGGCATCGAATTGTCGGGACGACGCGATAATATGACCGAGACTATTTGCGGAATAACGTCACCCGCTCGACGAATAATAACAGTATCGCCTATACGTGCATCGAGTCGTCTAACTTCGTCTTCATTATGTAAGGTAGCATTTGATACGGTGACGCCGCCAACAAAAACAGGTTTTAGTTTTGCAACTGGAGTAATAGCACCTGTTCTTCCAACTTGAAACTCTATACCCAAGAGCTCAGTTGCCTGCTCTTGAGCTGGAAATTTACGCGCAATTGCCCATCTTGGAGCACGAGAAATAAAACCTAAAATATTTTGCAACTCAATCTCGTTAACTTTATAGACAATACCATCGATTTCGTAAGGAAGTGAAGCACGCTTTATAGATAATTGTTCATAATAGGCTAAACATGCATCGACACCCTTTACTAACTTCATTTCTGTATTAATACGAAAACCCCACTTGGATAATTGTAGTAATATTTTTTGGTGGGTTTTTGGAAAGCTAACACCATCAATTAAACCCTCTACAACACCAACACTATAAGCACACATTTGTAGGGATCGTTTGGCAGTGATGCGAGAATCTAATTGCCGCAAGCTTCCTGCCGCTGCATTGCGAGGATTAACAAAGGCTTTATCACCCTTTTCTATAGCTATTTTATTATATTTTTCGAAGCTAGCCTTTGGCATATAAATTTCTCCACGAACTTCAAGCACCGCGGGAAAATCATCTCCTTTTAATTTAAGAGGAATTGAACCAACCGTTCTTACGTTAACTGTAATATCTTCTCCTGTTGAGCCATCGCCACGAGTTAGTCCCATCAGTAACGAGCCCGCTTCGTAAATCAAACTAACGGCAATACCATCAAGTTTTGGCTCACACACATAATCGAGAATTTGGAATTGTTGGCTATTGTTAAGTGGAGTGTTGCTAGGAGAGTTCTTATTTGAAGAAGTTTGGTTTGAGGCCGTGTTAAGACGATCGATGACACGCCTATTAAACTCGCCCATCTCTTCGTCGCTAAAAGCGTTATCTAGCGATAACATCGGCATTTTATGCGCAACTTGAGTAAAGGCGTCTAGTGGTGTGCTCCCGACTTTTAAGCTAGGCGAGTCGGCACTTAAAAGTTGCGGATATGCAGATTCTAAATGCTGCAATCTGCGTAAGAGTTTGTCGTATTCGGCATCGGGAATTTCAGGATTATCCTGCGCATAATAAAGATAATTATGTCGATGTAATTCATCTTTAAGTGCGTTAACTTCAGTAACTATTTCGCTAATTAAAGATGGATCTAAAGAGGCGGCAGAATGACTTAACTCTTTACTCATAACTATCGCTTTTCTAACCGTTGGCGTCTTGAGAAATCCCGAATACGTTCACGATAATGCTCTATAGTTTGGCCGGTTAACACACTTCTATTTTCATCTTTTAATTCGCCGTCAAGTTGTTTAGCAATACCTTTTGCCGTCGCAAGCATAGACTCGAATGCCTCCATGTAGCTACCTGTCTCAACAGGCAATGCTAAAAACAGGCTAACACCTACAGTGGTAAATTCTTCAAAGGTATGCAGATCAAAAATGCCAGGCTTTACCATATTTGAGAGGCTAAACAAAATAGGCCCTTCCCCATCCTCACCCGAATGACGATGAAAGATATTCATCGCACCATAACGGAGGCCATGTTCAAGTATTAACTCTAAAAGATCATTTCCATAAAAAACGTTATCTGCTGAAGCGCGGACATGGATAACGAGCACCTCCTCGGGGATTGATAAAGTAGATGAGGTTGCTTTGTTGGCAGTGTTAACCTGGCTTTTACTGGCGCCAGTATTACCAATATTAGAGCCCGAATTATATGCACTATTTTTAGCTTGTGGCTGTTTAGAAAAGGGATTTAATGATTTTTTCGCGAGAGCTGAATCAGCCCGTTTATCATCAAAAGTATCCATAAGCATTGGCACTGAATCATCCAAATTTAGGCTGACTTGAACGGGTTTGGCTACAGAGTCTTTATTAATTTTTGGCTTTTCAATTTTAGACTCTTTATCGCTAATATCTTCACTAGTGGATTTTCCGGTAGATTTAACCGTGGCGTTGTGGTCCTCAACTTTTGTTTTAGTCACTTCGGCAGTTTTAGTTTCGATACGAACTAAAGGTTTTTTACATTCTTCTAGATAATCTTCAAGAGCCTCTTCAGCTTTATCATAAAGCTCATAATCAAATATTTCATCATCATCACTATCGATATCAGTATCGAAAGATGCATTATCTTCCTCATCAATGGCAGAATAATCTCTGTCAGAAGAGTAATCTATTTCAGTGAGATCTAAGTCTTCATCAATATCGAATTTATGCCGAGAATTAGTGTCATCCATCAATGGGTCAGCCTCGAAAGAGGGCTCTATACGATTTTCTGGCCGATGATCATCGTCATGTAATTTACCCCTATGCTCTGCTATTTTTTCAACAACGCGCTCTCGCCAAGATGACATATCCGAGCCAAAGTTATATTTGTTACGAACTTCTTTGATGCGCTCAGGATCTATCGTTCTGTTACTGACTCTTGCTCCACCATTTGGAAATTCGCTGCCATAGCCTTTCTTGTGCTTAGGTGAATCACTTTCCTCATTAGCTTTTTTCTTTGTTGTCTTTAATTGCATCTGCAGCGAGTCGTAGCGTGCTTTACGCATGCGTCGAACGCCATCAAATATAATACCCACAATGAGTATGACAACGATGATAATAGTTAACAAATGCTGATCCATATTCTGTTTATCTTTGTGTCAAAATGTAATTTTATCGTATTTTATGTTTTGTGCATAACGCCATAAATCATCTATAACGCGGCAAGTTCAGCCGCTTCCGCTACATCGACTGTTACCATACGAGAAACTCCCGCCTCGTGCATAGTAACACCCATTAACTGCTGCGCCATTTCCATAGCAATCTTGTTATGCGTTATATAAATAAATTGTACATGCTCTGCCATTTCTTGAACAAGCTTCGCATAGCGCCCAACGTTAGCATCATCTAATGGCGCGTCTACCTCATCACGCATACAAAAAGGCGCTGGATTAAGACGAAAGATGGAAAACACCAGTGCAATTGCCGTTAGTGCTTTCTCACCACCTGAGAGCAAATGAATCGTGCTGTTTCTCTTTCCTGGTGGCCTCGCCATAATCGTCACGCCAGTGTCTAATAAATCGTCACCCGTAAGCTCAAGGTAGGCATGACCGCCTCCAAAAACTTTTGGGAATAGCTCTTGGAGGCCTTTATTAACAGCATCAAAGGTTTCTTTAAATCGCGTCCGAGTCTCTTTGTCTATCTTAAGTATCGCATTTTCGAGTGTATCCAGCGCCTCACGTAAATCTGCATCTTGAGTATCGAGGTAATTTTTTCGCTCAGACTCTATTTTATATTCATCAATAGCTGCCAAATTAATAGGCCCAAGCCGAGTAATACGATTGTGAATAAGCTCTAATTCTTCTTCAAATGGAGCGGCTGATGCATCAGCAGGAAGCGCTGACAACAAGATCTCTAAATCATTGCCATCTTCTAGCAACTGCTTAGCAATTGTCTCACGCTTCACTAGAACAGTTTGTGCCGCTAAACGTTGCTCTGTTAGTAATCCACGTAATGATTGCAATTCGTTTTCAACGCGTGCGCGTCCTTGCTCAGAATCTTTCAGTTGTTGCTCAACGACTTCGACTTGACGACGCGCAGTTGTCAATTCTTCTTCAACATTTAGGCGTTTTTCTAATAGAGCCTCTAACTCAAGCCGATGATCTTCTGTGGGATCATCGCCATCGCCTATTGTTGATAACAATTGTTCTCGGCGTTGAACAAGACGAGTTTTTTGCTCTTCTAGGCGTTGCGTGCTTGCCATAATCGATTGCAATTGCGTTTTGATTGACTGATGACGCATCGCTAATGCATGCAAGGTATCTTTATCGTGGCGCGCGCGCTGACGACTCGACTCTAGGCGACCTCGTATATCATCTCTGCGATTAAGTAGCGCTTCTTTTTGGTCGGTATCTGCCTCCATTGAGGCAATTGCCTCTCTTAATATTAGGCGCGACTGTGATAAATTTTCTCGTTCAACATCCATTTGTCCTTTAGCTTCGGCAACATCTTCTGCAATTTTTTGACGACGTTGGCTGTCTGCTTCGATGCGTAGTTGAACGCTACTAATTTTAGATTGCTGCTCATGGTAATAGCGATTCTTCTCATCGAGCTCTATCCTCAGCGACTCGCGCGCAGCCTCAGCTAGCTTTACGGATTCTCTGTGTTGGCTTAATGATTGTGCAAGCGCTTCGACGCTGGTATCTAGCTGCTCTATAGCAACTGCTGTAGACTCAAGTTCTTGTTGTCGAGCAAATACGCTCGCCTCACTGTCAGCCTCACGTTTAACCCGCAACCATGAACTACTTAACCATATCCCATCAGGGGTGATCACTGATTCATTCACATCAAGTTGTTGTCGCATAGATAATGCAGAGGCTAAATCTTCGGCAATATAAATACCGTTCAACAGACCACTTATATCCGTTTGACCAGAAACCTTTTCAGCCAAACTCACATAGTTTGTATTAGAACTTGCAGAAACCTTAGAGCTTGTATCGAGCAATACTAAACTGCCTTGTTCTAAAGACTGTAAAACATTGGCTACGGCATCAATACCATCGACACAGACGGCTTGCAGCGCATCGCCTAACACCATTTCGACAGATTTTTGCCACTGCGCATCGACGGTGAGTTGTGACAATAATCGTGGCCTGTCATCGAGCGATTGCACCGTCAGCCAATCATCTAACTTGCGCCCGCCTGAGACAGCTGCTTGTTGCAGCGCTTCTAGTGAAGCATGTCGACCACGTAGCTTTTGTAATTGACTGCGCTGCTCATTAAGAGACTCTTCTGCAGCAATACTTGCTTCGCGATTAGTTGAAATAGTCTCTACCACGGCTGCAACTTTTTCTTCTGTCTCTTCACGCGCTAAGACGAGTTCACTGAGTGTTTCTTTTAGTAATTGAATGTCTTCAGATTCTTCAACTTCGTGAATTTCATTTGATTCAGCCTTTAGGCGCTCGATGCGCTCTAGTAATCTTGTTTGTACTTGCTCAAGATGCTGTATACGCGATTGCTCAACTTCTGCACGATGGCGAGGCTCTGCGGCACTTTGGTTAAATTCATCCCATTGTTGTTGCCAGATGTGCATATTCTCTTCGGCTTCGAGCAAATCAGACCCCGAATCAGTCTCTGCTGATTGCAATAATTCTAATTCAGGCTCAATTTCTACCAGCTCTATTTGCCAATTTTCAATTTTTTGCTGGTCTGTATCAAGCAACGTAGCCGTCATTTGGCTATCACTTTCAACCTGAGCGAGATCGCTTTGAAGTTGACGACTGCGCTCCTGAACGTGCTGAATACTTTGTTCTATGCGAGCTATCTCGTTACCAAGGCCATAAAAGCGCCCTTGTATCTCATTAAAAATATCACCCTGTTCAGAATATTCTGAGCGATGCTTTTCTATCGCCGTATCATGGCTGACACGCTCAGTCACAAAAGCTTCAATATTGAGTTCGCGCTTCGAGATATCACGCTGCTGCTCTTTAGCTTCTTCATCTAATAAGCGATAGCGTAGTGTGTTTAGCTGCGCTTTTATTTCACGCTCTTCTTTTTTGAATTCGGTGTACTTCTCTGCGGACTTAGCCTGGCGCTCAAGACGTGATAACTGACGCTCTAGCTCTTCGCGGATATCGCTTAAGCGCTCTAGGTTTTCTTTAGTGCGACGCATCCTATTTTCGGTATCGCGACGACGTTCTTTATACTTTGAAATTCCTGCAGCTTCTTCGATATATACACGCAGCTCTTCGGGCTTTGACTCAATCAAACGCGAAATCATACCCTGTTCGATAATCGAATAACTTCTTGGCCCTAAACCTGTACCTAAAAAGATATCGACAATATCGCGTCGGCGACACTTAGTGCCGTTTAGATAATAAATATTTTGAGCGTCTCGCGTGACCTTACGACGAATTGATATTTCGCTAAAGCTCGCATATTCGCCTTTTAAAGTACCGTCACTATTATCAAAAACTAGATCAATGGACGCCTGACCAACAGGCTTACGACTATTAGAGCCATTAAAAATAACATCAGTCATCGACTCGCCACGTAGGTTTTTGGCGGATGACTCACCCATGACCCAGCGCACAGCATCGATGATGTTTGATTTACCACAACCATTAGGACCAACAACCGCGCATAAGTTGCTAGGAAAAGATACTGTTGTAGGATCAACAAAGGATTTAAAGCCCGCTAGCTTGATATGTTTTAAACGCATTTAATGACTATCCACATTGATCAAATTCCTTATCAAGCCTATTTTAAAAGCAATATTTTATAATTTTTAGCAACTGTTGAAAAACGATTTTAACGTTGGGTTAATATCTAGCCCGATAAATCTTTATCAGACATAGCAATAATAGAACTACAACAAAAAACTCTAATTTTACACAGAACACTTGCGTATTACAGTAAGCAATTCTAGTTTAGTGGCTAAATGGACATTATTTTTTGTTAGTAGATATTTGTAGTGCTTAGGTTAAGCAATCGGACAATATTTTAGGCCCAGATTGGTTAGATATGCCATTACAAGGATACTATAAAATTAAGGGCTTATTATTTAAGACGATGCCGCATTAACAAACATAACGCTTTGTAAATTCAAGTCATCATTAGCTGCGAAACTTTACAATTAGCGCTTAACTTAATGATTAACATGGCTCATAAATAAGTGAGCAAATACAAATCTCTTGGCTGTTTCATGAAAACTCTGAATTCTTAATTGCCTTAATTAGACGCAGTGTAGGGTTCTGATATTTCTAGCGTAAATGTTGACACTTGATCCGATCTAAGTTGAATGGGCCCTGATACAGCTTCCCAGTCGCCTTCAGCTGCAATCGGATTACCCGTTACTGATATTCTAGCAACCAATTGAACAGCTTTTGCACTGCTCAAATTGAATTGTGGCGCCATAGCCATAGTGTCATCAAGCTCAACGCTTATGGGTAATTGGGAGGCTAATACACGTGTAATCGCTAACGGTAACTTAGCGCCCTGCCAAGCCCGCGCATAAATAAATACAATCTGATCAGGTTTAAAAGGGACATTACTTGCCAAAGAAACATCAACACTAAGTGAGGCATTGATTGCCTTCGAGTTGTCAACTTCATTCTCTGCTACTACTTCTTGCTCATTCTCTTGCTTATCACTATCTAGTCCGCTAGCCACTAATCGCTGTCTTGCTTGTTCGACGCCATTTTGCAAAGCCAAGCCATTTTGTGAGCCCGGAGGATAAATATCAATTGCTCGCTCCCAAGCATCTATAGCTTGTCGATACTCACCAGCCTGGAAACGTGAAATACCTAACAGGCCTAAACCCATAACATTATCGGGCTGCATCGACAACGCTTGCTCTGCCAAAGCACCGACAATAGGTATAGCATTATTATTTTCATTGATAAAAATAGCTTGAGCAAGCTCAACCATTACCTGAGGTGCTTGTGGCTGTGCATCTAACACCGCCTGAAAATTATCGATAGCCGTTGCGTAATCTCCAATGTTCACTGCATTTCTTGCCAGTAAAACTCTAGTATCTAAATCTACCTTCCTAGTTGCTACGCGTTCAACCAATCCATCAACAATCTCCCGACCTAATTGTCGCAACTCGACAACTAGCTTTTCGGGATCGTTAGAGATGGCTAACTGCTCCTGAAGCTGGGCTTGCCGCGCAAGTTTTGCCTCGAGCATAACCGCATCTGCATTTCCCAAATGTTGGTATAAACCAACTCCAGCAAGCGGAAGCAATACAATAAAACTCAAAAAAATCGGAATATGAACCCTAGATTTAAGCTTATTATCGTTGCTGCTGGCATCAACATTGTTGCTAACATTACTAGCACTTGAACCACCTTGACCCTTAACACTATTAATTCGGCTGACATGACTATCTTCGATTAAGTTGCGCTCTAACTCGTTTTTTAACTGCTCATATTGGTCTTGGTCAATTGAGCCCATTTTGAGGGACGCATCAAGATCAGCTAAGTGATCGCGATAAAGCGAGACATTTACTGCTCCGCGCTCAGTGATTTCTGTGGTGTCATCGATACGATTAAAAAGACGATAATTAATATAAGGCCAAAGTGAAAAAACAATCCCTAAAATCACAAGAATAATAGAGCCGATATAGAGTGTTGTCATTATGCTTTTTTCTCTTTTTTGTTTGTCGTTTTAATATTACAAGTTTCAGTTTTATAACTATTACTAGAGCCTTATTAGTCCATGGCTTTTAATTTGCTGGCGAATCTTTATTGACAGCAGTTTCATTTTCGGCGGGCACAGCCTCTGCTACTAAAGTCTTTTTTAATAGCTCATCTAATTGCTGTTGCTCTTCATCTGACAGACTATTATTAGTTGTCTCAATAGCTACTTTTGTGCGCTGCCTAACAATCATTAACAATGCGATAGCGCCGCCTAAGATTAATGCAACAGGAATTAACCAAAGCGCGAGAGTCGTCGATTTAAGAGGTGTTTTATAGAGTACAAAATCACCATAACGCGCAACCATAAACTCTTTAATTTCTTTGTCTGATTTACCTTCTATCAATAATCGATGCAGCTCTCGACGCAGGTCTTCAGAAATTTGCGAATTAGAACCTGCCAAATTTTGATTTTGACATTTTGGGCAGCGTAACACCTCATTTAATGCATGGTAACGTTCGCGTTGAGAGTCCGTATCGAACTCAAAAATATCAACGGCGGCTGAAGCTGCTTGTGACAACGACATCAGCACAAAAAAGGTAATCAGAATACTTTTGAGTAGCGGGGAAAAACATTTATTAATGGGCATAGATTCATTGACTCTTATAAAAAGGCTAATTTACTCTAATGAAAAGCGTTGGCATTATAACGATGCTTGCAAGCAGATGCATGAACAATGACTTAACTAGAGCACAAATAATTTAAAAAGTTTCTGATCGACAATTATTTATACGCTTAATTAGCGCTTTTATGGCGATAAGTGAATAATAATCTGTCTAATTGATCCAGCCTTCCTATGCTCCCATAAGTAAATACCCTGCCAAGTACCAAGCATTAGTGCGCCATTAATAAATGGAATAGATAATGTCACAGCCGTTAGGCTAGCTTTTATATGCGCTGGCATATCATCAGCTCCCTCAAGCGTATGCGTGTAAAGCGGATCATTTTCTGGCACTAAGCGGTTCATCCATGACTCTAAATCAGCTTGTGCACTTGGATCATAGTTTTCTTGAATTAATAAGCTGGCAGAGGTGTGAGGCATATAAAGCGTACATAAGCCCTCGCCGATATTAGCTGTATTCACAACCTTTTTAATATTATCAGTAATTGCGTGCAAGCCTTGATTTAACGTTGTTATCGCAATTTTTTTAATCATTGAGATGTTGTTTCCTGTCTAGTAGCTTTTTATGATATTTGCCAAACTTATAACATTTACGATCTCAGACTCGATTTTAGGTGTTTTTTATTGAATTATCTAATGTAGCGCCATTAGAGGTTTGCAAAGAACATATTTCTGCCAAAATAGACGTTGCGAAAGCACCAGAAATCAAATCGAACACAACAACGAGATCGTCATTTTCAAAATTAACATCAAAATTAGTAGGATGTAAAACAGTGGCTCGACGCTCTTGCTTCAAACCACAATGCTCAAGTCCATGACACCAGGCATTTAGCCCCTCAAGAGCTAATGTTTCGAGATCTAAAGCTTGAGCTTGGCTAGCTAGCCGCCCTCTACCCCATAAAGGAGCCGTGGGACAATCATTGATGAGTACATCCCCGTCAATTGCGCTTGCCCAACACTGTTGTTCTACACGCAGCGCTAATACTTTATTAAATAAATATGATCTGGCTGCAGACATAATGATTGATTTTTGTTTTCTAGGAGGTAGTTGTTTGTTTTCAAACCAATTGGCAGCGACAACAATATTATTACCATCGCGACCGAAACGTTGAGAACCAAAATAATTAGGTAGACCAAGACTAAAACGCTGCTTAATAGCACTAATAATTTGTAATTTTTGGCTCTCGTCTAATAATTGTTCGCTAGCCTCTGCACTTTTACCAGCATTGTCATTAGCGCAATCAATATTGCTTGCGCTATGTTGTTTTACATTTCGCAGGCGAATACAAAAATGATTACTTTGATGATCACCGGGCCTTAATTTATGACTATGCCTAGTACTTTCTAGAAGCCGAACACCCTCTATATCAATAGGCTGGTTAATATCACTAGCAAAATCTACCTTTCGATGCGGGTCATAAATACTCAGCCACTGCCGGGTTACTGCATGCCTATCTTTACGACCACAGTAACCTATCGCTTTTTTATCGACGTTTAAAAGAATCGCCAACTGCTCGGCTACCCAATGAGTATTTTGACCAATCTTTTCGATATGAATCAGGCAGTGCTCGCCGTCTCCGGCAGGACTAAAACCTAAGTTCTCATGGACAATAAAATCTTCTGGCAGCGATCGAAATTGACCTGCGATATTAAGGCTCGGATAAACCGTTGGAAAATCTTGAGACAATCTGGCGTTACTCTTTGAATGAGACAAAGAATCGGGTTCAAAAGCAGCTTGAACGTCAGGTTGAGTATTTGATTCAGAAGGTGATTTCATAGATACGACAATAAGACGCAATGCGCCCCTAATAGAAAGTGAATATTAAATTCAGATAGTCTTTATATAGGCAGAAATGCCATTAAGGAACATTTGGATGGCTATCATCACTAGAATCATTCCCATTAATCGCTCAACCGCATTTAAACCCTTCTCGCCTAAAATACGGTGAAAACCATTTGAGAAAGATAAAATAAGTGCCGTCGCAGCCCATGCAGCAAATAAAGCAATGCTCCACTCAGTCATTTTGTTAGGTTCTTGATTCGACAATAAAATAAGTGAAGCCATTGTCGATGGGCCAGCAATTAAAGGAATCGCTAGCGGGACAATAAACGGCTCTTCACCTGAGGGTAAGGACATTACACCACCAGGTTGAGGAAAAATCATTCGCAGTGCAATCAAGAACAAGATAATTCCTCCAGCAATACTGACAGTTTCCTGCTCTATCTTTAAAAAATCCAATAAGGCTTGACCGCTGTGCAAGAAAATCATCAAAATAATTAGTGCGACAAGTAACTCTCGGAAAATAATAATTTGCCGACGCTTTGGCTCTATCGTTTTCAGTACAGACATGTAAATGGGTAAATTACCTAGCGGGTCCATAATTAAAAACAGCATGGTAGCAGCTGCTAGTATGTCGAGCATAAGCTGACTCTTTATTTTTGAGTTGGAAGGCTATTATAAGCTGATGAATTAAACCGTAACATATACGCGACACTATATAATAAATCAATCATGCCATAATCTTGTCCATAATTCTCATGAAGTCAGTGATAATTTCGTTTATGATTCGCACCCATCACAAAAACTGCAACAGATAGAATCAAACTAGGCTTAATGAAAGGTCCCAATAATGAGCATTAAAGAGTTAATGAGTATTTTAAGCAAGGAAGATGTCGATCTAACTCATTATCAGAAGCAATTGAACAATAAAGTTAATCGGTTCAAGGAAACCTTAAATAGCTGCATAGATTACGATAAAGATATTGCGCTTCATATCGTTGAATCGCCTAGCCGTCATTATCGACTTAGAGCAGAATTTAAAATTTGGCATGATGGTGATCAATCATATTTCGCCATGACTGAGAAAGAAACTAAAGAACTCGTCTATTTAGATCAGTTTCCTGTGGCATCAAGTCATATCAATCTAATAATGCCCAAATTACTAAACGCTATTTGCCAGCATGAAATTACCCGCAAAAAATGTTTTCAAGTTGAATTTTTAAGTAGCTTAACGGGTGATACATTAGTCAGCCTTATTTATCACAAGCACTTAAATGAAGAATGGGTAAAGGCCGCTAGCCTTATAAAAGAGCAGCTCGGCATTAATATTGTAGGTCGTAGCCGCAAACAAAAAGTTGTGCTCGACCGCGACTATGTTAACGAGGCATTAAGCGTTAACAATCGAATATTTTATTACAAACAAATAGAGGGTGGTTTTACTCAACCTAACGGAATAGTGTGTGAAAAAATGCTTACTTGGGCTGTTAATAATAGCCAAGAATTTAGCGGCGATCTTCTAGAGCTTTACTGTGGCAACGGTAATTTTACGATCCCTTTATCTCAAAATTTTAACCGTGTCATCGCCACTGAAATTTCAAAAACATCGGTTAATGCAGCGCTCACCAACTTAGAAGAAAATAATATTAGCAATGTTAATGTTGTTCGAATGTCTAGCGAAGAATTTGTTGAGGCTATGGATAAAGAACGAGAATTTAGACGCCTTAAAGAAATAAATTTAGACGCCTATAAATTTTCAACTGTTTTTGTAGACCCGCCTCGTGCAGGTCTAGATGACGCAACCGTTAGCATGGTACAACGCTTCGATAATATTATTTACATCTCGTGCAATCCAGAAACATTAATCATTAACTTGCAAGTGCTCACACAAACACATACGATCAAATCGCTGGCGGCTTTCGATCAATTCCCTTATACAGATCACTTAGAGGCTGGTGTCATACTCTCTAAAAAACAATAAAGACTGTAGCATAAACACTTATAACTAAGACCATCTTTAAACCTAGATAAAGCAGTTTGATCACGAAAGTCTTCGCAACTTCTTGATGCACCTAGCAAATTTCAAAAATACGCTCATCGCCGATAAGGAGGCCATGGGATTTTTAAATTCGCTATGCACACCAATAAGTTACACATCTTTTTCGCGCCCAACTGCTTTTTCTAGGTTAAATAAACATCTGCCATCATTTGATAGTTTATTTGAGCACGTAGTAATTTTTATATAATCATCATTGTATATTTTTTTATTGGAGGTTGATCTATTTTTTGCTTACAGAGAAAACCTAAGCGTTAACTATGATAAAAAAGGCATATTATTTATATATTGAGAAAATATGTTGAGCAAAATATTTTAAACAATAAGAATTATTAATAAGAAAAAATACTTTTTTTATAAGACAAACTAAAAAAACTGATTAAAAACTAGCAACGATTCTATAAGGCTAGTAATATTTATAAAAACACATAATAAAATTCAAGAGCAGCGAATAACAATGAATAATAATTCAGTCGTGATTAGTGGCGCAGGTCTCTGGACGCCAGAAAACACCATTACCAATGAAGAATTAGTGGATGCCTATAACCGCTATGCCGAAAAATATAATCTTGAGTATGCCAACGAAATTACCGCTGGCGAGAAAACGGCTAAACCACTATCTAGCGCAGAGTTTATTGCCAAGGCATCTGGTATTAAAAGTCGCTTTGCTTACCGAAAAGAAGGTATTTTAGATATCAATAGAATGCGCCCCAAATTAGAGACGCGCTCTATTGATGTTTTATCGCACCAAGCAGAAATGGCGGTTAACGCTGCTAAATTAGCCTTAATCGAAGCTAACAAATCTGCTAGCGATATCGACGCGGTGATTGTATCGTGCGCTTATACTCAACGTTCTTATCCTGCTATAGCCATCGAAGTTCAAAATGAGTTAGGCATAAAAGGTTTTAGTTTTGATATGTTGGTTGCCTGTTCGGCGGCAACCTTTGCCCTTCAACGTGCATATGAGATGGTGAGTGCCGGGACAGCTAAAGCAGTTCTTGTTATCAACCCCGAGTTAACATCACCGCAAGTTAATTACTGTGATCGCGATAGTCATTTCATTTTTGGTGATGTTGCCACTGCAACAATTGTAGAGAAAGCAAGCAGCGCAAACTCTACACATAGCTATGAGATACTCGATACAAAAGCAGTAACGAGTTACTCAAACAATATTCGTTCTGACTTTGGTTACACCTCACGCGTCGATGACTCAGATCCCTTTGCTGAAGATAAATTATTTCATCAAGAGGGCAGAAAAGTCTTTAAAGAAGTATGCCCCATGGCCTCTGAACATATCTCAAGTCAGTTGGCCGCGCTGCATATTCCTATCGAAAGCGTCAAACGCTGGTGGTTGCATCAAGCCAATATTAATATGAATCAATTGATTGCTAAAAAATTATTAGGGCGTGACCCTACTGCAGAAGAAGCCCCTATTGTGCTAGATCGTTATGCTAACACTGCATCAGCTGGCTCTTTAATTGCCTTTAACTTACATCATAAAGATTTAAACAGTGGGGACATAGGCCTTATCTGCTCGTTTGGCGCAGGTTATTCTATTGGTAGCTTAGTGATTAGAAAACGCTAGCTAAAGGCATCAATAAACATGTATTGATACTAATATTTTTCACCTATTTAAATTGGGTGATTGATAATAGCTGAAGATCTTTTATATTAATTCTTCTTAAGAGTCGAGGACAAGTAACAGCACTTGTCCTCGATTTAATATACCGGTATTTTTAATTGTCGCCACTAAATTTACACAATAAAAATAGTAATGCCTAAGATTATCTAATAAAACATATTGATAGTAAAAGCTTGTTTACTAAAAATTAAACAATTGTTGATGAGCTAACTTCATCCATTGAACACATGCCTAATAAAGCTAACGCTAAGGAAATTTCTTCGCTAAAAACATTTGACAACTCTGCTAAGCCCTTCTCGCCATTTGCGGCCATAGCAAACAATAAAGGTCTACCAAGCATCACAAAATCAGCGCCTTTAGCATATGCTTTAATAACATCTTCACCATTACGAATGCCAGAATCATAAAATATCGGAAAGTCTTTTCCTAACGCCTCGCGAATATTGCTTAGACAGTTAATAGCTGGCGGAGCACTTTCTAATTGGCGTCCTCCATGGCTAGATACTTGAACGGCATCAACACCCATTGATTTTATCTTTAAGGCATCTTCAATCGACAGCACACCTTTAACAACTAGTTTACCTTTCCAACGCTCACGCATTTTTTCGAGAAAACCCCAATCTGCACCAGCGCGACTTTTGGTGCGATCAAAATTTCCAGTATCACCACCAAAATTGGCTAAATCGGGTGGCCCTTTAAATAAAGTGTTAAGCGACCAAGTTGGATGCATTGCAAAATCTAAAAATTGACTTGGCCCAATGCGAAAAGGCATCTTAAAACCACGGCGCAATTCGCGAGGTCTACGCCCTACTTCGGCAACATCAACGGTTAATGTTAACACCTCGTAACCGCTGGCATCGGCACGATTAACTAAAGCATTGCTAACTGCTTCATCGCCACCAAAATATAACTGGAACCAAGCATTGCCCTCAGCCGTCTCAATCATTTTTTCTAAGGGTGTCGATGCTGCAGTTGATACGCCAACCGGTATCTTATGTTTTGCCGCAAGGCGCGCCAACATAAGATCGGCACCGGGTGCTGATAGATTGCACATTCCCATTGGCGCGATACCAAACGGCAAACCAGTTTCGGTGCCAAAGAGCTTTCCCTTAAGACTACGATGTTCTACGTTTTGTAAAACCCGTGGCTGTAGACGCAAATTTTGTATTGCCTGACGATTCAAATGATCACCTAAGCCATCGCCTGCAGAGCCGTCTATATAGTCATAAACCATCCATGGTAATTTCTTTTTCGCCAAACGACGTGCATCTGCAGTGGTATATATTGATGAGAACAACATAATTAAGGTCTTTTATAAAAAATAATTTGCATTAAATATTAAGGTAAAGGGACATATAACACATATTTAAAAATTGAATAAAACGCAACAATAATTAAAAGTCCAGAGCCCCAATACAATAAAAGTGTCCGCATTGACCAGCTGTTATGCATTGCTGCAATTAAGCCTCCGGCAAATGCAATACCGCCAGCGGGCAAAAAAGTGACGTAAGGTATAACAATGCATGCCAATAGCATGGTCACTATTAAAACTATTCGGCGCCACCAAGATCCTGAACCAAAACCGTCTACCTCTGTTGGTTTTATTAATTCCCAGATCACCGTTATGATTGAAAAAATTAACAACACAATTGCACAAGCGCGAGGAAACACCTTTGAATCCATATCAGAATAATTTGTTGTGTCATAAAGCGTTATTATTGCAATACAAATAAATATTGCGGCAATGATTAAGGAGCCAATATTTTCTTGAGTAACTAACGATTTTTTATTTTCTACAGTTGCATTCACGATTGCGCATCCTGTTGTTTTTTCTTGCTACGACGATTTAGTATCAGCGGATAACTTATAGATAAAATAGTAAATGCCACGATCACTATAGAGATAGGTCGACCAAAAAACATGCCCCATAAATCATTTGTCGCCGAACCAATTATCCAACTTTGCACAAAACCCTGCTCGGCAATAGGACCTAAAATTAGGCCAAGCACTATTGGCGATGCTGCAAAACCAAAGCGACTAATTACCCAGCCAAAGACACCTAAAGAAATCATAATAATGACATCAGATATACTATTGCGAATAGCATAAGTACCAATGATTGTCATAAAGCCAACTGTAGGAACTAAAACAGCTTTAGGAATCGTAATAATTGTTTTATATGCATAGCGACCAATTAACAAACCTGTTGGCAGCATTAAAACTGTGGCTATGATCAAGCCATAAATAAAGGTATATACAATACTGCCACCACCATCAAATAAGGCGGGGCCGGTACGTATACCTTGAATTAATAATGCACCTAAAATAACAGCATCAGGAGGTGTACCAGGAATACCCAATACTAATGTTGGAATAAAGCCACCACCAACGGTTGCATTATTAGCTGATTCGGTTGCGATAATTCCATCGGGTTCGCCTTCGCCAAAACGCTGATCGGGCCGAGCCGTACGCTTAGCTTCAGAGTAGGCGACCAAACCTGCAACAGAGCCACCAGCTCCTGGCAAAATTCCTACAAGAGTGCCAATAATCGACGAGCGGATTAAATTAAATTTTGAGTTGAACGTAATTTTTGCAGCTTCTACAATACGAAATGAGCCAATACCTTTTTCGATTTTTAAATGACGATCGGGCACTGCAACAAGGTCAATAAGGACAGGAATACAATATAAACCAATTAAAGCACCGACTACCTCGAAGCCTGCAATCATTGTTTGGCTGCCAAAGGTTAAGCGTACATCTGCTGAAATCTCGGCAATACCCACCGTCGACAAAATCATTCCGAAAGCCCCACCCACTAAACCTTTAACTAAGTTTCCGTGCGAAAGCGAAGCGATCAGTGATAAACCAAAAATTGACAACCAAAAATATTCAACAGGACCAAAAGCGAGGGCAACTTCTGAAAGCGGTGGCGCTAAAAATAGCAGTGCTAGTGCACCAACTAAGCCACCCGCAACAGAAGAAAAACAGGCGATAGCGACCGCTAAATCACCATCGCCTCTCTTAGCCATTGGATAACCATCGAAGGTTGTTGCAATCGCCGATGGTGTTCCAGGGGTATTTAATAAAATAGCGGCGTAGGCACCGCCATAGATTGCACCTGTATAGATGGCACCTAGCAATATTAATGCAGATGCCGGCTCCATACTAAAAGTAATAGGCACAAGAACTGCAACAGCCATTGTTGCTGTTAAACCAGGGATTGATCCAATGACTGTTCCTGCTACTACACCAAAAAGCGCCAGCATTAAGTTAAAAGGCGTTAATGCATTTAAAAAATTACTGACATCCATGGCTTTTAGCTCTTATATTTAATAAAGACTTATTTAATTAATCCAGCTGCACGAGCATCGGCAATATATTGATCAGAAAGCTTCTTCATAAATGGACCCATATCTTCGTAGGCCACATCTAACATCGCAAAGCCGCCGTCGATCATTTTCTTTACAAATACAGGATCGTTATTAATTTCAGCAATTTTATTTGACCAGTCTTTACGTGTTGCCTCATCAGCGCTATCTGGTAGTGCAATACCACGATAAGCTCCACCTATCATGTCGTAACCTAATTCTTTAAAGGTAGGAACGTCTGGAAACAATGGATGACGCTCTTCCATTGCAACAGCAAGAAGTCGCACAGCATCACCCTGTGTTGCGCCAACGGTTGTATAACCCCACTCGGCTTTAACTTGATTACCTAATAAAGCAGTAACGGCCGCACCGGTTCCTTTAAAAGGAACATAAGTGGTTTGAATACCGGCCATCTTATCAAATTTAATTTGAGCTAAATGATTGGCGCTTGCCTTACCTGAGCCTGATAACGTTATAGCGCCAGGACTTTTCTTAGCCGCATCAATAAAATCTTGTAGCGTTTTAATAGGGCTATCTGCATTAACTACGATGGCATCTGGGGTAAAGTGAAACCAATAAAATGAAGTCAGGCTGTCAGTTGTAAAACCAACTTCTTTTTGAGCAGGCTTGATAATAATATGCGGTAAGTTAACGCCCATTATCGTATGTCCATCTCCATTTAAGCCATTTAGTGATGCCCAACCAACAGCACCACCACCGCCTGGCTTATAAGAAATCACTAAATCTTGCCCGAACTTTTCTTTAAAGAAAGATTGCTGGAAGCGTGCAGAGATATCAGACTCTCCCCCGGGTCCAAATGGAATAATATAACTTACCGGACCATTAATCTCTGCCTGTGCATTAGCACTTAACAGACCAGCGATTAAGGCAGTAGATGCTAATGTGCGATAAAATATTTTTTGTAATTTTTGATTAAACATTGCGCTCTCAAAAAGTTATTTATTATTATTTATTGAATTACCGAAGTTGGTAAATCTAACCTGCGTTTCTTTTTTTAACCTCTGTCATAAACCGATGTGCAATCACAACAGGATCCATTGTAATAACAGGCACAGGTATATTACCAGATTCGCACTTACTGACAATGATTGTCATTTTATTAGAATCTAATGCTGCTTGAACAACCTCTGCAGTTTGCTCCGCACGACATTCAATAACATTTTCACAACCACAGGCTTTAGCAACTTCTAGTAATGATGTTTTCTTGCCGGTATACGTAGGTTGATCGCCTGTTGAGCCATAACTTCCATTATCGATAATCAATAAGATGAAATTGTCGGCTACATTATTGGCGATAGTTGGCAGTGTGCCAAAGTTTGTTAGCACAGAGCCATCGCCATCAATAGCAATAACCTTATCTTTTTGTGCAAGCGCTAAACCTAAACCAATTGATGATGATAAGCCCATTGTTCCTAACATATAAAAATTAGTAGGTTGATCATCCATTAAATGTAATTCTTGTGAAGGCAAGCCAATATTACAAACAACTAGCTTATCTGAGATAACAGGAATCAGTTCTCTTAAAATATCACTTCTAATCATTACGCTGCCCCTTCAGAATTGTTAGTGTTGCTGGCCTTATTCCAAAAACTAGCATCGGTTAATATGGCGGTAGGCTTATTACACATAAATGTGTACTTTAAAATCTCATCGAATTCTTCAACATCATTAGGATTATGAAAATGATAAGTTGGTATTTTCATTTCATCCAACAAGGCTTTGGTATGTACGGCCATTTCTACCTGACATGCAACCGGCTCCTCTAATTCACCACGGTAGCTAATCAACATTGGCAACGGAAAATGATAGTACTGAATCAATGTTGCTAAGGTATTAATGGTGACACCGATGGCGGTATTTTGCATAATAATCGCAGAGCGCTTACCACCCATATAAGCACCGGCACACAGGCCCATACCTTCGTTTTCGTTATTTGAAGGAATATGAAAAATGCTCTCGCTTTTTTCAACTTCATCGATAACACCAGCTAGCTGCTTGCAGGGAACTGTCGTTATAAATTCGACATTATTATTTTCAAAACCTCTGACGATTTTGGCATGAATAGACATGTTTATTGACTTCCTATAGTTATGTGACCGTAGCTATTAGTTTTTAGTTATTGTAATTACGGCACTTTATTACAGCTACCTAAAAAATAATAGGTAAAAAAGTTAAAGCCTCAATTAAGTAAAGCTTAACAAAGTGATAGGATAATACATGTTTATTAAAGAATAACTAAAGAAGCATTGCCCTGCGTGTGCTTAACTAATCAAGTCTTCTCAAACTCTTTAATCGTGTTTTTAAGCGAAGCTAACAAGCCATCAACCATCCTAAACTTAAGGTTATCTTGTCGCGTAAGTATACCCATGACTCTCGATTGGGTCGCTGCGCCGATCGAAATTAATTTTAGACCGTTATGTCGAGCATCCATTACACAGGGCTTTGGGACTATTGCAACACCTAGATTATGAGAGACCATATTGGTAATGCTTTCTAAAGATTCAAGCTCCATTGTATCTTGAATATTTATATTTGCGTCTTGCAGTATATCGTCGCTCATCACACCCACAATAGTATGTCTACTCATACGAATATAGGGGTTATTTCTTAGTAACTCGAAAGGGTCATTAGACTCCAACTCTTTTGAACACATAACAACCATATCTTCCTCGGCAAATGTTTGCCACTTAAAATGGCTACGCAACTGCAGTGGTTTACTCATGATAGCGGCATCAATAGCGCCTCGGTCTAGCTGGGGTAGCAAGTCATGAGAAGGCGCTGTCAATAAGCGGATATGGATTTCGGGATAATTATGAAGAAACGCTTTGATACTGACGGGTAATAAAATGGCTAGTGATGATGAGACAGTTCCTATAGTGAATTCTCCGCTCATAGGATATTCATTTTTTACATCGTTAAGCATCGAGTCGTAAGAGCGCACAATCTCGCGCGCGCGCGGCACCAACACTTTACCGGTTAAAGTCAGCTCTGGCGTACGTCTATTTCTGTCGAAAAGCTCCACCTCTAGTATTCCTTCAAGACGCTTCATCTGTTGACTAACGGCAGCTGGTGTTACACAAACCTGATCGGCAGCGTCACTAAAATTGCCTTTTTCGGATATAGCAATCAAGGTTCTCAGAAATTTAATGGCCATAAACTTTAGCTCTCGACTTTAGGATCTAAAAAATCAATTCTCACATTAGGAATTGTTGATATAAATCATTCAAAAAACTTATTATGTAAACAATTGCTATATATATTACTACTGAGTTAGCATTCACGCTATCTTATTTATAACAGTTAAAGAAAAGCACGACGGAGTCAATTTATGGATGTATTAAAAGAATTAACTAATGTGTTCGGCGTTGATGGAGTTCTAACTGATAATGACTCGTTGCAGCATTTCGGAACCGATTGGACGAAAACACATCAACCTGACCCACTCGCTATTGTATTTCCTCGGACCACAGAACAAGTACAAGAGCTTGTTAAACTGGCTAACAAAGGCGCATTTGCACTTGTTCCCTCTGGTGGCCGCACAGGTCTTAGTGGCGGTGCTGTAGCACATAATAAAGAAGTTGTTGTAGCTTTTGACCGCATGAACAAGATGATTGAGTTTAATGCCACTGACCGTAGCATCACCTGTGAGCCTGGGGTTATTACCCAGCAAATACAACAACTCGCTAAAGAAAATAACCTCTATTACCCCGTCGATTTTGCATCGTCTTCATCAAGCCAGATTGGAGGCAACATTGCCACTAATGCCGGCGGCATAAAAGTTGTGCGCTATGGCTTAACGCGCAACTGGGTTTTAGGGCTAAAAGTTGTCACTGGAAATGGCGAAATACTCGATTTAAATAAGGGATTAGTAAAAAATGCGATGGGCTATGACCTCAGACATTTGTTTATTGGTTCAGAAGGGACTTTGGGCTTTATCACTGAAGCCACTATACGACTCACTAAACCCCCTAAAAATTTAACTGTTATGGTCTTAGGAGTAAGTGACGTAGCGTCATTAATGAAGGTATTCGTAAACTTTCAAAACTCACTCGACATCACTGCCTTCGAGTGTTTTTCTGATCGCACTGTGCATTATGTTCATACTGATAAGGGCATACCGCTGCCCTTTGAGACACGTTCACCATATTATGCATTGCTTGAATTTGATAACGATAGCGAGCAAAGACAAGACGAAGCCTTTCAAACTTTTGAACACTGTATTGATGAGGGCTGGGTCGTCGATGGTGTAATGAGCCAAAGCGAGTCACAAGCAAAAAGCTTATGGCGATTACGAGAAGATATCTCTGAAACAATATCGGCTTATACACCTTATAAAAATGATTTATCGGTGAAGATTTCTGTCATTCCTAAATTTTTAGAGGCTGTGGTCGAACTTATTACTAAAAATTACACAGAGTTTGAGGTGCTTTGGTATGGGCATATTGGGGATGGAAATATTCACTTAAATATTCTTAAGCCGCAAAACATGGATGCCAAGGAGTTCTTTAAAAAATGCAAATTGTTAAATCCAATGATTTTTAAATTGACCCGACAAATGCATGGCAGTATTTCTGCCGAGCATGGCGTTGGCCTCCTAAAACGTGATGATATTACCTACACTCGCAGCAACGAAGAAATTACTATTATGAAGCAATTGAAAGCGGTATTTGATCCTAATGGAATTATGAATCCAGGCAAAATGTTTTCTGACTCTTAATATTTTATTATCTTTAAAAAATGAAAAATCTGTAAATCAAATTTAATTTGTTGCTATCGTCGTTAGTTTGATGATTTCAAGCTGCCGTGGAAATAGCTAAAATCATACTTTTATACTATTATTTTCCACCCGTTGAGATTATCCTAAGATCAACGCTTATTTAATGTAGACAGGCTTATTTAGCATAAATGAAAAAAATATTAGTCATCAGAAATGACAAGATTGGCGATTTTATGCTGGCATGGCCTGCCATCGCTCTACTCAAAAAAAGTATACCAGAGAGCTTAATTGTTGCCTTAGTGCCAGAGTACACAAAGGATCTTGCCGAAAACTGTCCCTGGATCGATGATGTCATTATTGACATTAAAAATAAAAAAGATAAACCATCAAAAGCTGAACTAGTTAAAAAAATTAAAGGCTATGACTTCGATTATTCCATTTGCCTGTTCTCCAATATCCACAACGCCTCTGTTGTTTGGACGTCTAAAATACCTCATCGCTTTGCACCTGCGACAAAAATTTGTCAGCTGCTTTACAATCATACGCTGCGACAAAAGCGGTCACAGTCACAAAAATCAGAATACCAATATAATAAAGATTTAATTCTTTATTTTCTTTCAATATTAAAACAACAAGCAGTTGATCTATCGGCTCCTTATTTATCATTCTCGGAGTCTGAACTTAAAAATCATAAAGCAGAATTAAGTAATTCACTAAAAATAAATCAACATCAAAAATGGTGTTTTGTACATCCAGGCACTGGCGGATCATCGAGCACTTTATCGATAGAGCAGTGGTTAGTTCTTATAAGAGGACTATCAGAAAAAAACGACTTGACGTTTATTATTACTGCAGGACCAGGTGAAGAAGCCTACGCAAGCCAGCTACATAATAAGCTTATGCACAATGAAGTTGGTGCGTATTTGTATGTTTCTTCTAAGGGCCTAATGAAATTCTGTTGCTCTATAGCTTGTGCCGATTTATTTATTGCTGGATCAACAGGGCCACTGCATATAGCAGGGGCATTAGATGTTCCCACGGTAGGCTTTTTCCCCAGCAAGCAATCTTCAACTGCACTGCGCTGGCGACCTATTAATTCGAGTGAAAACCATTTGGCTTTTTCTTTTGAAGAACATAGCGAGCAAAACAATATTATAGATTTGCAGCAAGTCATTGTTGAAATTAAAAGCTGGGCTGTTTGGCAATAGCTGTAAAGATAAATATTTTACCAAACAGCTATATTTTCAATCAAATCTATTTGCGAATATTGAACCATTTCTTTAGCTTGCCACTCCAATAATCTGCTGTGGTTCTATCCTTCCAAGTTCCTGATCCATGATGTATACCATAAGTCATGCCATTATTGAGAAACATCTTCTTCTCAAATGACTTATGAATTCTAAAAGGGCTAAAAAATAACTTTGGCTCTAAGCGGTAGTTTGTATATTTATCACAATTAGCTAACCACACCTTGCTGATCATTCCCGGGCCAGTGGCGTCGACAACATTAGCATTAGGACCTGGTGGATTAGCAATTAGGTAATCAATAATATCTTGCCAAAAAGGGTGGCCAGGTACAGAGGCAAAAAAGAAATTAGCCACTTGAAATAGATCATGACCATTTTCTTCAGAGCACTCTATGCCCAAGATCATATCTTCTCCGCTATAATCATAAGGTCTGATAAATTCATAATCTAAATCACAATACATTCCGCCAAAATCTCGCATCATAATGTATCGAATTGCATCGGCACGCATAATTGGACGAGGATAAGCACTAAAAATCGGATAAAACTCAGGTACATTTGTTTTAACATACTGATCTAAATCTTCATCTGTCCATAACCTGTATTCCCACCCTGGGTGATAGCGTTTGACCGACTTAACGAAGTTTACCCAGCGGCCATTAACTTGCTCGGTTTTCCACGTTTGATGTATCAACTTGGGTATAGTTTGTTTTTTTAGTACTCATAGAAATATACTTTTTAATTAGTAGTATTTATCAACGTTGTGATTAATTGTTGGTTATTGTATTCAAAAACTATCGCATCATAAACTATTTTTAAGTTATGATCACAAAAACATTATGCTCTCCTCTCCCTGTTACAACTTTCGATGCATAAAACTATAAAATTATTAGCGAGACTAACGGATAAAAACCATGGATAAATCTATTTTACAAATCTGTTTGTCTAGTGGTTGGGGTGGACTAGAAATGTATCCCGCACGAATTGCAAAAAAATTAAAAGCTAAAAATCACAAAATCTATGGCCTAGCATTAAGCGCAACACCCGTTGCTGACGAGATGACTAAAAATGGCTTTGAGGTGCTAACTTATAATAATAAAAATCAAGCACTATTTAATTTACCTAAGATTATTAGCTGGGTTAAAAAAAATAATATTGGCGTGATACATTGCCATAAATCAAAAGATTTACTGATCGCCGCACTGATTAAAAAGCTTTCTGGCTGTAAGCTTATTTTTACTGAACATATGGGCGTTACAAAATCTAAAAAAAATATACTGCATAAACTAGTTTATAACAATGTTGACCAAGTATTATCGATTAGCGATGAAACACGGAAACGCAACATCAATGCCCTGCCTGTACCTGAGCACAAAATAAAACGTTTATGGTTGGGTACAGACTTAAACCAAAATAGTGATGCTGCGACTATTATCCAATTAAAAAAAGAGCTGGGACTAACATCTGAAAACTTTGTCATTGGTATTTTAGGTAGAATAACTCATGATAAAGGTCAGCTAGAAATAATACAGGCGCTCAAAGTAATCGTCCCAGAAAATGATAATTTTCGAGTATTGATTGTGGGCGGACTAGAGCATAGTGATGGCGCAAACGTAAAGCAGGTTTTAGTGATTCAACAATATATTCAAGATAATAATTTATCTAACCATGTTATTTTTTCGGGTTACAGAGAAGATACTGCTAACCTTTTAGAGCTAATGGATATTTTAGTGTTGCCATCTCATAAAGAGTCTTTTGGCTTGACGGTCATTGAGGGCATGGCGGCCTCTAAGGCTATTATTGGTGCAAACACAGGCGCCATACCCGAGGTACTTGATGGCACAGGTGTTTTAGTCGATCCTTTCGACCCAAAAGATATAGCCAGCAAAATTCTTTTATTGGCTTTTGACGAAGATATGCGCAAAGAGCTTGCGATGCTGGCGCGCAGGCGGGCTGAAGCTGAATTTGGTATAGATACCCATATCGAGCGACTAGAGGCAGTTTATTTTGCGTAACATTACTAATTACTAATAATTACTTTGCTTTTGATAGGCCCCTTATCCAAACATCAGCATATTTTATAAAGGTAGAATGAGCTGATAACAATGCTAATAATAAACCTTGCTGACCATCTAAAAAGCCTCGCTTTAAAATATACATTTTAATAAAACAAGCTAGCGCATGCGCTATAGCTTGCAACAAACTGCTTTTTTTACCCTGCTTTTCTTTTTGATCGGCCCATGCTTTTGCGTAGCCCGTCGATTTTAAGAGATAGTGATTCAGATTATCGTAGGTGTAATGCAATAAATCACCTTCTAAATTAACTAACGTCATAGAGTTATCTACAATGACTTTTTCATGCACCATATTATCGTTATAAGCGGTTAGATTTTTTTGATACAACCTGACGACTCTATCTGGATACCAGCCTGAATGGCGGATGAATCTACCAAAAACCCAGCTCAAGCGACTAAGCTGATAAACAGCAGATGCATCTGGATTTTGCATCACCTTAATGACACTATTTTTCAACTCTTCTGATACATGTTCATCAGCATCTAGCCACAAAATATAATCCGACTCTACATAATTTTGTGCGATTTGGCGCTGATGACCAAAGCCTTGCCAATCTGGATGCTGATAATATTTATCGGTAAAACTTAAGGCGATTTCTTTTGTATTGTCTTCACTGCCCGCATCAACTATAACAATTTCATCAACCCATGACGCCACAGCTTGCAGGCACGCTGCTAATTTTTTCTCTTCATTTTTTACAATAACAGCAACGCCGAGGCTAGCTTTTTTTGAATTCATATTATTTTTCTATTTAATTAATTTTATAGTGATGATTTTTCTTGACTGTTTTTTAATGAATTCTTAATGTTAACTTATTAATGACTTAGGTGGCGCAGTCGTATCTCTAATCATAAGCTCTACATCTATTTCTGTATGTAACAATGTGGCCTCGTGGTTAATTTGAGCAATAAGATGATCTGCCGCACGTTTACCCATTTCTGCCGATGGTACATGTAAGGTTGTTAGCGCTGGAATAATCTGTGCAGACATATCCAAATCGTCAAAGCCAGTAATCGAAATATCATCAGGAACCTTAATTCCCTCAGCTTGGCATTGTGCTAAAGCACCCATTGCCAGCACATCGTTACCACATATTACTGCCGTCGGCCGCAGCGTATTTTGAAGCAATATTTTCATCGCTTCACGGCCTTGCTTAACAGAATAAGCACGCTTAAAAATATTCTTTTCAGAAAGCTTCAGACCGCAAGACTCAATGGTATCTATAGTGCCTTGAAGGCGGTCACTCGCACGGTCGTTATTATCGGTGTGCCCAACAATGATTGCAAACTCGCGGTGACCTAAATCTATTAAATATTGAGCAATCTTTTTTGCTGCTTTTTTATTATCAAAGCCAATATAAGGCTTAGGCGAATAAGGATCATAGGCCCAACAATAAACAAATGGCGTTTGTTGACCCGCTAATAGCTGATGCAATTCGGGTAAGTGCAAGGCTCCTACCAACATTACACCTTCAATCCCCTGCCTTAACAGCGTCTGCACTTCGTGCAGCTCTTCATCTAAATCATACTCGTGACTGGCAACAATTAAGGTATAACCTAACTGTTTAAGCCTTCTTTGCAGGGCCTGTATACAAATTGCAAATATAGCATTATCTAAGGTTGGTACAACCACACCAATAGTCTTTGTGCGCCTTGATGCTAAAGCACGAGCGGCACCGTCAGGTATATAACCTAGCTCATAAATTGCCGCTTGAATATGTTTGCGCCTTACCTCTGAGACTTTTTCGGGGCTATTTAAAACTCTAGATACCGTAGCAGTAGACACATTCGCATATTTAGCCACATCACTCAGTGAGACTGAGCGAAAACTAGACTTTCTTTTCCTTTTATCCTTTTCAGGAGCTTTAGGGGTAATTTTTTTACTCATACAAGCTCTCAACCTAATGATTACTAAAAAGAAACTAATAAAACTCTGTTTATACAACAGCGCGTAGCTAACTTTTATATGAAAATAGTAAATCCACAATTAAGTTTTTGTTGATTGACATTTAAAGGTCATTTTTTGTATTCTAATGTAAGCGCTTACATAATATAACAATAATTACATCTTTTACATGCAGGCTATACCTAAATGATCAATTTATTGAGTTCTTCATCAGGGAAAATCAGTTCTCTAATTTTTATTATATTTGTATGTAATATTTTTTACGGGAAAGCTGTTATTTATTTTTCATTAACTCCCCTATTTGTAGTATCTGACATCAATGAATTCCTTATGCTTTTTTTTGCATGCATTTTTTTTGTTATCTTCACTTTCTCACAAGAGTCAAGTTAAAGCTTTGAAGGTCCAGAACCTCAGACAAAATCAATAATATAAATAACAACAACTGTCTCTTTACAAAAGATAAATTATAAATTCATCTAAAAATAAAACTACAACAATAAAGGAAAATATAATGACTGATTCCAATATAGAAAAACAACCTGAATCCTTAGAGCGTCGACGCTTTTTAGAGCTATCGGGGAAAATCGGCTTTACCACAGCCTTAGTGGCAGCAAGCGCAGGTGTGCTTATGTCAAATAGTGCTGTAGCACAGACAAAAAATGAAGAGGACGAGCGTAAGAAAGCCGCTAAATACACGATGATCATTGCGACTGCCTATATATTAGGCGCTACACGTGGCTATCCTATTATGCAGTTAGATTTAAAGGAGAATATCCAAAACCTAACCAACGGCCAAGTTTACGTAAAATTAGCACCTGCTGGTCAATTGGGTACTGGCGGCGCGCTTGTATCAAAAGTACAAGGTGGCACTATCCAAGCAGCTCAACATTCGTTGGCTAACTTTGCACCATACGCGCCAGCAGTAGATTTGATTAATATTCCTTACTGGTGTGGTGAAAATCAAAAATTCACTAACCTTGTTAATTCCGAAGTTTGGAAAACAGAAGTTAACCCTAAAGTTGAGGCCAATGGCTTTAAGCCTTTGATGTATGTTTGTATTGATCCACGTGTTGTTGCTCTTCGCAAGGGTATGGACGGACCCATTAAAACTCCAGATCAATTGCAAGGTGTTAAGTTTCGAGTTCCTGGTTCTAAAATCTTACAACAATTTTATCGTCTCCTAGGTGCTAACCCAACACCTGTGGCCTGGGGTGAAACACCAGCCGCAATCGCACAAGGTGTCGCTGATGCATTAGATCCTTCAGTTGAAGCATTGAATATGTTTGGATTTAAGGATGTACTTTCTCATATAACCTTTATTCGTTCGGTGCCAGATGCGCAGGTTTATTCGTGTAATCTTGCATGGTTCAACAGCCTACCTCTTGATATTCGTCAAGGTATCGAGTTTGCTGCTGAAGTTACCTCTCATCAAAATTTAGCTAAGGTCCCTGCGTCTAGAGGTTTTTCTATGTCGGAGCTTGCAAAAAGTGGTGTGCAGTTCTATTCGCCAACACCCGACGAACTGGCTCAATGGGTGGCTAAAGCAGGACATCAACTACCTCAGTGGGATTCATTTAAAATTGAATTGGCCGGATCTCTTCCAACCTTTGACAAATTACTTGAGGCAGCCAATACTCGAGGTAAATATTACGTTCATGATGTTTAATCAATACCTCTCCCTGCTCCCCAAAGCTTTTCTGACGACATTTTAAATAGCTTTAGGGGAGTTTTTATATTTGGTGCCTTATGAACAACATATTAAAAAAAATAAATGAAGATGGCGAACGCTGGTTGTTACTTATTTTTTATACCACCATTGTTGCTACGATCGCAGTTGAAGTTGTACGCAGATTTGGCTTGAGCTACTCCTCGGTATGGGGAGAAGAAATAGCTCGTTACGCATTTATTTATCTCGCTTGGATCGGTGCTTCTGCGGCAGTAAAAAGACGAGCACATATACGTATTGATATCTTGCTTCATTATGCTTCGCCGCGCTGGAAAGCAGGCTTGTATTTATTTGGCGATTTAATGACGCTTCTTTTAGCGGTAATAATTATTTTTTATTCTATCGAATCGGTCCTAATCTCCATTAAATTTGGCTCTGTAACTGATGGCCTACGCATAAGCCAAGCATGGTTTTTAGCGGCTGTGCCTCTTGGGTTTTCAATGTTAAGTTTGCGCATAATTCAGTCCATTATTCGTGATATTAGCGATTTGAAGCATGGCAACCCGGTATACACGGGTGACAAACTAATAGACGGATAAATTATATGTATCAATATATGCAGCAACAAGCGTCAGTCGATTTGGGATGGGGATTTTATATACCGTTAATTGCTATATTAATTATGGTGATTTTGGCAGTACCTGTATGGGTATCGCTTGGTTTAGGCACAATCGGCATGCTCTACTTTACAGAGGCTCTACCATTAAGTTTAATGGGTGAGTCGCTCTTTGCCGGCATCGATGCTTTTGCACTCATTGCTATTCCTTTATTTATTTTGACAGGTGATGTACTCGCTAGAACTGGACTTGCCAATAAATTATTAGATGTAGCCGAGGCCACCGTTGGTGGTTTTAGAACCGGCTTTGGTACTGCAACTGTTTTAGGCTGTGGTTTTTTTGCCTGTATATCTGGATCGGATGCAGCGGGAGCCGCAGCGGTGGGTCGTATGACGATTGACCGCTTAGTCGAGCAAGGTTACCCCAAGCCATATGCCTGCGCCTTGGTAGCTGGTGGTGCTTGTACTGGCATCTTGATCCCACCGTCTATTGCCTACATTATTATTGGCTTAATATTAGGCATATCAGCCTCTACCCTATTTTTAGCCGCGATGATTCCAGGCCTCCTAGTCATGCTAGCCATTATGATTACGAACATCATAATGAATCGTATTTATAAATATGAACACTCAAATATGGGCTTTTCTTTTAAGCGTTGGTTTAAAGCTATTTATGATGGGCGCTTTGCTTTGATGGTTCCTGTTATTATTTTAGGTGGCATTTATACCGGTATTTTTACGCCAACAGAAGCTGCTGCCGTTGCGGTTGTGAGCACACTTATTATTGGTTTGATTCAGGGCACTATAAAAATCTCTGATTTTCCTAAAATGCTTGAAAGCTCTGCAAGAGTGAATGGCGTTATTGTGCCGATTATTGCGATATCACTACCTTTGGCACAAACCTTAGCCATATTAGCTATTCCGCAGAGCTTTGTGCACTATATGACGACCATAACAAGTGATCCCACTATATTAATCTTATTAATGATAGCTATTCTTGTGATCGCAGGCTGTGTTATGGAGACCACACCTAATATCGTTATTTTATCGCCACTATTACTTCCCTTAGCGCAAGAAATTGGCATGAATGAGATTCATTTTTGTATCATGATGGTTACAGCACTAGGTGCAGGTTTTATTACGCCCCCATTTGGTTTGAATTTATTTGTGGTCTCAAGTTTAACCAGCACACCGATAATGCCAATAGCAGCAAAAGCGGTTCCTTTTGTGATCGCATTACTGAGTGTGGTGTTGCTAATAGCATTTATACCGCAGCTTTCGCTATGGGCATTTTGATTATTAATAATATTGAATTATTAAGTGAAAATAAAAATCTAGTTGCTCAACTTAAATGTAGAGCAAAAGTTTAAAACTATTTACAATTTAATTAACATGTAAGAGGAAGATAAAAACAATGGCTACTGAATATATTAAAAAGGCAGATAAAACATCTGCAACTGGCGAAGACAACACACGTCAAATCGTTATGACTATGCTTCAAGAAATTGAAGAAGGCGGCGAAGCTAAGGCGCTAGAGTATGCGCTAAAGCTAGACGGTTGGGATAAAGGCTCGCCGGTAATGACGCGTGATCAAATCGAGGCGAGCAAAAAATTAGTTTCACAACAACTAAAAGATGATATCAACTTTGCCTATGAGCGCGTCAGTCGTTTTGCCGCTGCACAGCGCGATAGTATGGTCGAGGTTGAAGTTGAGCTAAGCCCAGGTTTATTTGCGGGTCAAAAATTAATTCCTATGACAACGGCAGGCTGTTATGTACCTGGTGGTCGCTATGCACATATCGCCTCGGCTATTATGAGTGTGGCTACCGCTAAGGTTGCCGGTGTCGAGAATGTTATCGCCTGCTCTGTTCCACACGGCGAGCAAGGGATGCACCCTGCCATTGTCTATGCAATGGATCTTGCTGGTGCTGATGTGATTTTACAAATGGGCGGCGTGCAAGGTATTGCCGCTATGGCATATGGATTATTCACTAATCAGCCCGCCGATATTTTAGTGGGCCCAGGCAATAAATTTGTTGCCGAAGCTAAGCGCTTATTATTTGGCCGTGTTGGTATCGATTTATTTGCCGGACCAACAGAAATTGCTGTTATTGCCGACAAAAATGCCGATCCAGATATCGTTGCCTGTGACCTAGTGGGTCAGGCTGAGCATGGTCCAGATTCACCAGCATGGTTATTTACCGACTCGCGTGAACTAGCCGCTGCCGTTATGGAAAGAATCCCTCACCATATAGAGACGCTTCCACAAGTTCAACGCGACGCCGCGTTCGCAGCGTGGAGAGATTACGGCGAAGTCATTTTATGTGATACCCGTGAAGAGATAGCGGTTATCAGTGATCAATATGCGGCAGAGCATCTTGAAGTACAAGCAGCTGATTTAGATTGGTGGCTTGATCGCTTAAAAAATTATGGCTCTTTATTTATTGGCGAAGAAGCAACCGTTGCCTTTGGTGATAAATGCTCGGGTACTAACCATATACTACCTACTAAGGGTGCGGGTCGTTATACCGGTGGTTTAAGTGCGTCTAAGTTTATTAAAGTGGTCACTTATCAGCGTCAAAACCATGAAGCAACAAGAGATGTAGCAGCGACTACTGCTCGTATTTCTCGTGGCGAAGGTATGGAAGGTCACGCACGCACTGGTGACATTCGTTTGGCTAAGTACTTCCCAAATGAAACTTTTAATTTAGGTAGCTTAGATAAGTAAATTACAATGCACTAAGGTTAGGTAGCTTCCGTTGTTGGATATTACTGTTGAATATTACTAAAGCTCCCTAGCCTAAGTTACTATAAAAATTAATTAATAACTTGAGACATTAAATGTCTCAAGTTGCTTTTACTGGACAAAATAATGACCAATCCTATGCTCTCTCTTTTTGACCTAACGGGCCATGTTGCTCTTTGCACAGGTGGCTCTTCGGGAATCGGCAAGAGAATGGCATGGGCATTATTGAATGCTGGCGCGAAGGTTATTCTTGTTGCGCGCAGTGAAAAAAATTTAGCGCAAGCTAAACAAGAATTTACATTAACAACAAATTTTAAAGACTCGGTAGCAACCATTGCTGCCGATTTATCTGATCGCTTTTGTCTTGGCGATATTGTCAACACTGCAACTGATGTTTTTGGCGCGCCCAATATCTTAATCAATGCAGCCGGTATAAATTTGCGTCAAGCAGCTGATGACATTACTGATGAGACTTGGGATCAAACAATTAATATTAATTTATCGACGCCGTTTTTTCTTGCCCGTCACTGCATAGCAGGGATGAAGCAAAAAGGGTATGGTCGAATTATTAATATTGCTTCACTGCAATCTTACCGAGCGTTTCCTAACAGTATGCCCTATGGCGCTTCAAAGGGCGGCATTGCACAATTAACTAGAGCAATGGCCGAGAGCTGGTCAGCCGACGGCATTATGACTAATGCTATCGCACCGGGGTTTTTTCCTACCGAATTAACTAAATCAGTTTATCATAATCCTAAAATGCTCGCACATAATGCGGGCATGACGGCTATTGGCCGCAATGGTGAATTAGAAGATCTCGATGGCACCACTATATTTTTGGCATCGCGTGCTTCGAGTTATGTGACCGGGCAAGTGATTGCAGTTGATGGCGGCTTTACTGCAAAATAGTCATCTTCTTAATAAAATTGTATTAATAAAATCTATATTCAAAATTCAGATTATTATAAAAAAGTCTTTTTAAATAAAGCGATTAAAGGTCAATAAATATGAAAGCATTAGTCTATACCGGAACCAGCCAATTAGAGTATCGCTCTGAACCCGACCCTATTCCAGAGTCAGGCGAGGTACTTATTCGTGTTCAAGCAAGTGGCATTTGTGGCTCGGACATGCACGCATATTTTGGCCACGATGAACGTCGTATTGCACCCTTAATTTTAGGCCATGAAGTTAGTGGTGAAGTTATTAGTGGTAGCAACCAAGGCAGCCGAGTTGTCGTTAATCCATTAGTGACCTGTGGCACATGTCGTTATTGTTTAAGCGAAAGAGAAAATTTGTGTCAGCAACGCCAAATAATTAGCATGCAGCCTCGGCAAGGTGCTTTTTCAGAATTATTAAGAATGCCAGAGCGTAACTTAGTCACTATTCCCGATGATATGAGTTATTTAAATGCTGCGTTAACCGAACCCGTTGCAACAGCTTGGCATGCCGTTATGCGTGCTCAGCAATCTTCGGCTTGTCCATTAAATGAGGCAAAAATATTAGTGTTGGGCGGCGGTGCGATAGGCATATCGACAGCATTAATTTTAGCCAGCTTTGGCTGCACTGATATTTTATTAGGCGAGACTAACGTTTTACGACGTGAAACCGTTAAAAAAACAGAGGTTTGTGAACTCTATGATCCAATTAATGACGCAGGGCCAAGTGACAACAGCTATGATATTGTTCTTGATGCTGTTGGTGGTCGTGCGACTCGAGCTACAGCCTCGAAAGCGGTCAAACCAGGTGGTGCTATTGTACATATCGGCTTAATGGATAATAACGATGGTTTAGATATTCGCAAATTTACTCTGCAAGAAGTAATTTTTAGCGGTTGTTATACCTACACAATGAAAGATTTTCGAGACACTGTTGACGCACTATACAGCGGCAAGCTGGGTAATTTAAATTGGATAGAACAACGCCCACTCAGCGAAGGTAGCAATGCATTTTTAGATTTATCACAGGGCAAAACAGCCGCTGCAAAAATTATTTTGATTCCTGATCATCAATAAATATTGTGTCTTACGCTCATCAGTCGCTAAAAAAAGCGGCTGTTAATCTATAAAAATAACTTTAGCTTTAAACTTGAGTTAAAGCATAATAAATACTTTTATTCATTTGTAAGATATCAATTAACGTTAGTTTGTAAATATTTTTATAGATCTAAACGTCTACAAAAACAGCTAAAAACTAAACGGCTTTAATTATAACCATCAGCTTTCTCACCTGTTTATTGATTCAAATTTAAATAAGAAAAAGACATATAGTAAGATTAATCCTAACATCAAAAGCTATTGTTTTCTAATTTAGAAACTCTCCATTTAAAAAAATTATCAAATAGAAATTTATTCGACTAAAAAATACATCTGTAGCTTTGGATACGAATGAACTTATTGTCTATCTATGACTCTAAAAATTGATTTAAATAATAGGTATTCAATAACAGTAACACTTATTTTATATATTCGGTCGACATGCTTAGGAGATAAAAATTTGTCTACGCAAGAAGTGATTATTACCGTTTATCGTTGGGCCGGTAGCTGGGGACCATTTAGCGTTAAAATTCCCTGTGGAGAATGCTCTCTGACTAAAGATGTTATTGCTGACACGATTGAAACTGATCTCGAGGGAATCCCGGTCAAGTTTATTATGAAAGATTGGCTAAATGAATGGTGGAAACCATTAGTGAAGGGTGGATATCATGCCCCTATCGTTATCGTCGACGAAAAAATTATCAGCCAAGGTCGAGCACTTAATCGAGGTTTATTAACCGAAGCTGTTATAGAGGCTTACGCTAAGAAATCGTCTGTCACTGAAAATATCGTCTTCGGAAAAGAAAGCTGCCCCCATTGCAAACGCGCCAAAGAATATTTAACCGATACTAATGTTGCTTTTAAATATTATGATGTTGTTAAAGAGCCTAGAGCACTTTATGAAATGCTTGCACGTGTAAAGCCCATTATTGGGGCTAAGACACCTGTAACAGTTCCTCAAATATGGCTAGATAAGCAATACATAGGTGGAGCAGACCAGCTCAGCAAACACCTAGAAATAAATGTAGAACCAAATCCAGATCGCGGTCAATGCTCGCTATCACCTCAGCGATAATCTGAACAAATTATTTTGAATCACTAACGGCCATAAATATAATTAAATAAAAATAATCGAAGTGTATAAAATTGAAGTTAGCATTTACAAAAATTATTCAATCGAAAAACTCTAAGATATTTATATTCTCGGCATTTATAGTGACGAGCTTAATTTTAATATTTATATACCAAGACTATTTTTCGTTAAATGTAATTAAACAAATATCCGCTGACACTCTTTATTACATAGAACATAATCGTCTACAGGGCGCACTTATTTTTATGGCGTGTTATTTTTTAATTTGCGCCCTACCCTTTCCCTTTGTTAGTGCGCCAACAATTCTTGCAGGTTTTTTATTTGGTAATATTGTAGGTTTACTGATAGTTTCTTTTGTGAGTGCATTAGGTGGCACATGCCTATTTTTAATGACGCGTTATTTATGCAGGGATTGGTTACAGAGAAAATTTGTCGATAACTTTAGCCGCTTGAATCGAGCTTCGAATTCCAACAGCTTTATGCTTTCACTTAGCATGAGGCTAATCCCAGGCATGCCATTTTGTATTCCGGCTATTATTTTAGGATTAAGTAAATTAAACGCATGGAAATTTTATGCCTCTACTCAACTTGGCTTAGTAAGCATTTTATTTGTTTATGTAAATGCTGGCCGCAACCTATCAACAATAAGTTCGATAGATGATATTTTTAGTATGCAATTAATTTTATCACTGTTATTGCTGGCTGTAGTGCCTTTAATCTTAAGCTTTATTGCGAGTAAAAAGAAATTCGCACTCGATTAATCACCTCAAAGTCATCGCAGCCTTACTTTACGAAAGACCAAAAATAAATTAGTTGTCATTTTAATAAAGTTAACTTACTGTATTGACACCAACTACATGCTCATCTTGCTTATCGATATTTGTACCTAAATTTTTATCGATAATCGCATCTAAAATTTCCAGAATAATTTCTGCAATTAACTCGCAGTCTTGTTGATTAAACGTTAGCGGTATACGCATATCCAGCAACGTCGATAATACTCGCTCAGTTTTGGGCATGTATGGCATTTGTTCGATGTAGCGCCAACTATCATAGCGACTGGTATAGCCTTCTGGCTCTTTCGCACCAAACCACTTAATAATGACTCCGCGTGACTGGCAATCTTTTACTAAGTTCAGTATCTGATCAGCGTTTAATGCGGGGACTGAAAACTGAATAGAACTTGCAACGAATTCTTCCTCTACAAGCCGAATCGGTATATAAATTTGTGGGCAATCTTTTAATATTTTTTCTAGCGTTTTATAACTCTGATTCCAACGCTTACATTGAGACTCCAGATCTGCCAACTGAGGCCTAAGTATTGCGGCCCTTAAATTATCCATGCGGCCACTGTAGTTAGGTGTTTCATAACGTATTGAATCGAATGCAGATTTAGGTGGCGCGGCTTGATGTCGATCAAACAACATATAAGAGCCAGAATACATAATAGCGCGCGCCATTATATCGTCGCGTGCGGTAATTAAAAAGCCACCCTCGCCAGAGTTAATGTGTTTATAGGTTTGCGCACTAAAACATGCAACGTCGCCAAAACTACCGCTTTTTTTGCCTCTCCAACTAGCACCCATGGTATGCGCGCAATCTTCAATTAAGACAATATTATATTGCTTGCAAAGCTCAACAATGCGATCCATATCGGCAATATGACCACGCATATGCGACAACATAAAAAAACCTGCGCCACTAGCTTTTGCCTTTAGCTCAAGATCGTCAATATCTACTTTGTAGTCATCAGCCACTTCGACAAGTATGGGTATAGCGCCACTATTGTGAATAGCACCGGGGACAGGCGCTAAAGTAAATGCATTACACAACACCTTATCACCGGCTTTTATACCCACTGCTCGCATAGCAATATGCAATGCATATCCGCCTGATGAGCATGTAAGACAATAAGGTACGTCCATGATTTTTGCGAATTCTAGTTCTAATTTATCGGTCTCACTTAATTCATTGGGTAACGTGTTATAACGATGTAATCGACCTGAACGCATCACCTCAACTGCAGCCGCAATACCTGCCTCTGGAATTTTTTCTTGCTGGGTAAAAGGCTTCGTAAATAATTTCATACAGCACCATTCATTTCATTATTTTGACATGAAATCATTATCTCATGAATATTGAAATTACCAAAGAGATGATCCTCTTACTGTTCACTTTAAAGGTTTAAAGATCATTAACTATTTGTAAAGAAATCGTTTTTTACATCTCAAAGATATGTGCCCTAAATAAATATTAATCCATTTGGCATAAATATTTTGATACTTTTAATTTCATTATAAAAAATAATCTTTTTTAAATTACAATAATTTTTCATTTTATAGCTAAAATATGAAACGCAATTAAGCATATTAAACTTATCTAAAAAGTATCAAATTATCATTAAATATAAGAGCCAAGCATCTTATCTTCCTTTATAATATATTTACTATTTTGATAAATCATTATCTCCTATAAATTCTTATCTTTAAGAGCTTTTATCTATGCAAGATTATATCGACATACTTTCTAGAGCCGTTAAACAATGGTCAACACAAAACAGACCTGTGTCCGCAACTTCCTTTGCTCGCGAGCTAGAAAAAATACTTGATTTGTCACTGGGTGAAAAAGGTTGTAGCACTAATGAATTAGAGCAAGCTATTAAAGATTATATTCAATATAGTCCTGATGTCTCTCAACCCGGCTTTAACAAATTACTTTATTCTGGCGTTAACCACCCAGCGCTGTTAGGTGATTGGATTACCAGCCTTGCAAATGCAACCATGCATACCTATCAAGTAGGCCCTGTCGCCACATTAATGGAGCTTGAGCTTATTAAACAATGGAATCAATTAATTGGCTTTGAAAATGGCGATGGAGTGATGGTTGCAGGTGGCAGCCAAGCAAATCTTATCGGCATGATGCTGGCTCGTCATAGAGCTTACCCAGCGTCAAAAACACAAGGCATGCAAGGCCGTAAATTAGTCGCTTATGTATCTGACCAAGCACATTATTCCAATCAACGGGCAGCTAATCTTTTAGGTATCGGTACTGACAACTTAATCAGTATCGCATCCGATGAAAACGGTCAAATAATACCCCATGCCTTAGAACAAGCCATTGAACAAACACTTGCCAATGGTGATCTACCCTTCTTTATTGGCTTAACCGCAGGTACAACTGTTATCGGCGCTTATGATTGCGTTGCTGATGCTAGTAAAATCGCAAAAAAATATAATCTCTGGTTACATATAGATGGCGCATGGGGTGCACCTGTATTATTTTCTGAAAAATACAAAGAGCTTATAAAAGACTCTCATTTAGCCGATTCTTTTGCTTGGGACGCTCATAAACTAATGAATGTGCCAATCACTGCCGCTGTTATTTTAGTCAAACAAGCCGGTTGTCTTAAGGCTTGCATTGCCGGAGGTGGTGGCGAGTACTTGTTTCATCAAGATGATAACGCTAGCTACAACTTAGGCGAGCGTTCTATTCAATGCGGGCGCCGTGCTGATGCGCTCAAAGTATGGCTTAGCTGGAAATCAATCGGCAGACTAGGATTTGCTAAAAAAATTGATAATTTACAAAGCATTAAAGAATTTTGTGTTAACAGCATCAATGACGAGCCTTCACTACAAATGTTAGCGCCAGCGGTTTATTTAAATGTATTGTTTACATATGTTCCTGCTTCTATAAAAGAAATTAATCTCGACAATGAAGCAGCCATCGGTAAATTAAATATGGCAATCACTAAAACAATGATGGCAGAGGGTGGCGCTTATAGTGACTATGCACGCTATAAGGGTAAAGTTGGTATACGCTTAATTATCGCCAATGAATTTATGAACACAGCACACATCACTAATTTATTAACGCAATGTGTATCCATTGGCAAAAGACTAGAAAAAGAGTTTATTTAGCAACTAACTATAATTATCTAAGCACTTTTTATATCTACTGATTGCCCTACTATTTATTTATATACTGTAAAAATAAATAGTAAGGCCGGAATCTGAAGTAACTCGTAATTTGTTTTATTTTCTATTACGCACCGTTGGTGCGTTTGCCGCATGCGCATCAAACATATTTTCTAGTCGAACAAACCACTCGCCTACTGCACTTTTATCGTTAATCGGTCTATATGGGCTAACGATATCTGCCCACTTAAGAACGCCAAATAAGCAATAATCTGCGTAGGTAGGCTTATCGCCACCCATAAATTTGGTGTGTTTAAGCATCTTATTGAATGGTACTAATGCCTTTTCAAGATTAGCTTTACCCGTTTCAGGATCTGCATTGAGATCACTCAATTTAGCACCTAAAGCAGCTTCTCTTGTTTTTACAAAATAGGCACGATTTTCTTCATCTAGTAATTGACTAACAGGATAAATAGCAATGGGAATAGCGGCAGGAAAAATTAAACTTGTACATAACTCTTGCACTAATAATGCATGAGCTTCACCTTCGGCTCCATTTAGCAACGTGGGCTTATTAGGATATTTTTCATCTAAATATTTAACTATTTTCCAACTATCACCCACCCAAGTACCGTTGTCATTAATAACGGGTACAGCTTTATGATTGGCTTCAGCGATTGTCTCTTTTTCCAAAAAACGCCAAGGGATAGACGTATAATCTAAGCCTTTATGTAATAGCGACATGCGTACGCGCCAGCAATAAGGGCTAAATAAAATTTCTGGATCACTGCCTGCGAGGTCATATAACTTAATAGTCATGAGGTTTCCTTTTAATGATAAATTTAATGATGCTTATCTTACTACTTATTAATACTGTCTATATTAGAATTACTGTTGAAAAATACATCTTACGACAATAAAAAAATTAATTCCATATTGACCATTTCTATTACGATCTGAGATAAACAATAGCCCATAAATAAAACATTCAAAATTTTACTTATTAGCTTTTCTTAATTCCAACATATTTAAGTATTAAATAATGAACCTTAAGATCATTACTGGTGTAAGCAATCTGACTTTAAGTTAAGTAAAAAACCACAGACTAACAAAGTAAGTATGTATTTGCAGATACTGGTGGATCAAAGCTAGTTACATCCTTGGCCATTCATTCGATAAAATAGTCAAGTGGCTTACATCTGGTCAATACTAAACCTAGCCATTGCGCCCTACTAACAATCTAAGCAATTATGGAAACCTCTGCTATCCAAGTTAGCCACTAGCTCCATAGATTGGCATTGATAAAATCACTCTCTATGTCAGGTTTACAAGCATCATCCCCACTTTAATAATGGCAGCGCAAGCCGATTTGATCGTATTATAAAACTACAATATCGTAACTATCGTTTGATTAGGGACTCTCGATTGAACTTTATCTGATCAAACCATGTCTTATATTTCAATCTTTAACCGTCAAGAGAAACACTTATGAAACAAATACGAACAACGTTAAAGCTACTGTCATTACTTTTTTTTACAGTATTAAGTATTAACTCACAAGCAAATGAATGGGTTGAAAAAAAATACGGCATTAAAGGTTCTTGGGAAGTGGTTAAGCGCGACGGGAAAACATTTATTGCTTTCGATGAGAAATTTAAAACCAAAAATGGTCCTGATTTAAAAATATTTTTATCAAATCTAAGTATTGATCAGGTGAACGGTCAAAATGTAATAAGTTCATCTGTGCTTCTTAGCCAATTACAATCAGCAAAAGGAGCACAGGAATACGAAATTCCAGCAAGTGTTAATATTGATGATTTTGCTTCTGTATTGATTCACTGTGAAAAATATTCTGTACTTTGGGGTGGCGGTTCACTCAAATAAAGGTTTAATGCCATCATTAAAAAAGTCTAGCCTGTAGATACAACTAGATTTTTTTATTGTTTAACAACTTATTAAGTTAAAACATATATTGAATAAGAGGCTATTAGATTAAAACCCACCTAATCGAACTGTCTTTAGAAACCGTCTCAAAGTTTACTTCAATACTATTTTACAAAACACTTAAGCAAATAACATTCTCTCTAAGCCGCCTTAAATTTACGTCCAAATACAACAATCAGTGCGACTAAACCTGCAAACAATAGTGTCATAAAATCTAGCTGCTCGCCTAGCAATAAAATAGAAAAAAGAATGGTCAAAAAGGGCTGTAATAATTGCGTTTGACTAACCCGCGCAATACCGCCAAGAGCTAAGCCTTTATTCCAAAATAAAAAGCTTAACCACTGGCTGACTAAAGCTAAATATAAAAAATTAATCCAATCCCATGGCTTTACCAACAACACATCATTTGGCATTGTTAATAAAGCGACGATAAATAATATTGGCGCAGAAATAACGACCGCCCAACTAACAACTTGGAGACTACCTAATTCGCGGGATAATGTAGCCCCAGCCCCGTATGAAATAGATACTGAAATAGCCGCAATTAATAATGCAATATCACCTTGCTGAAAATGCCCGTCACCTTGCAGTAGTGAATAAACAATCACTAAAATACTACCTATTAAGGATGCCATCCAAAAACCAATAGACGGCCTTTCTTTATAAATGATAGCAGCGACAATGGCGGTCACAAGAGGTAACAAACCTAACACAACACCACCATGCGATGCCGGTAAAGACTTCATCGCAATTGATGAAAAAATAGGAAAACCAAAGGTGATGCCACTGGCAACAATAACTAATCTTTTGAACTGCGCTGCTGTTGGCCAAACTTGCTTTGTTAGCAATAACCAAGAGCCAGCGGCAATAGCTGCTACAACAACACGAGCACTGGCAATAAACACTGGGTCAGAAAGAGTAACGAGAGAGCGTGTAATAGGCAGGGTTAGAGAAAACGCAATGACACCACAAAACCCTAAGAGCATGCCTTTTGTTTCATTCGTCATTTAATGTCTCAACTAATTTATCACGACAAGCTATGAAGCCAACATTGACTTGCTCATTACCTTTATAAAACGAAAATCATCTTCATTACAGCAATCAAAAACAATGGGAATGTATTGGATACGAGACTTTAAAGCCTCATCTTCAACTATTAAAACAACTAAAAAGCGAGACCAATAATAACAAGCCTTTATAGACAACCGAATCTGTTCTTTAGCCTTTAAAGTTTCTATATCAGGACTTTCTTGTTTTGTTAAAAGATGCCAGCGATCAGCTAAAAATTGCAAACGATAATTGGGCAAAAGACGCCACTGATAACAATAAAAGCCCAAATGAATACATACTAATACTATGGGTAGTTGCGCCCACTTAAATGACAAACCTGACGATAAAAAAGACACAACTATCAACATATGCAACATTGTCACAATCGTTAGCAGTAATTTTGATGGCTTTATTCTAATTAGCTGTGGGGACGATTTAGTTAACGCTTGAACATTAACCTTGTTTTGCTGCGTATTTGTTAGATTTTTCACGAACAATTTTCACTATCCTTAGCAAATTTTCATTATCGGGATCTTCTTTTTTAAGAAACCAATTAAATAGATCTTGATCTTGCTCTTCTAATAAAAGATCAAATAATTTTTGATCGTCATCGCCAAGATTTTTATAGACGTTTTCGACAAATGGTTGCAAAATTAAGTCGAGCTCTAGCATTCCGCGGCGACTTGCCCATACTAGACGATTATATTCCATTGTACTTCCTATTCTTGATTAATAGATGATTATGATGCTTAGATAATTGCGCATACAATAATGAATCCCTTTATAATACTCAAGCGTAAACTCAAATAACTTTCTGCAAATACATTCACTATGAATCTGTTCGAGAATATACCTCGCGATGAAAAGCGGTTTTAGTCGGACATTTTGACTACGTGATGGGTATTGTGGTGCTATAAGCTAGCAATAAGCCTTTTATAAAAAAGGCTTTGCAAAATTTCTGGTCAAAGGTGCCTTAATCAGTAGGTTTTTATCATCTAACAGGCGTACTAGCCATTAGCAAATTATGGATTAAGTTTCTATGACAGCATTTTTAGAAAGTCAGGATCACAAACTCTTAATATTAAAGGGGCCTGAAGCACAAAAATTTTTACAAGGTCAAGTAACCTGCGATGTCAAACAGCTTGCTATTAGCGACGGCAGAAGTAAAACCATATTGGGCGCACATTGCACTCATAAAGGTAGAATGTTGTTTAGCTTTTTAGCCTGCCAACTCGATGAGCAGACTATCGCTCTTTCAATCTATTCGTCTTTACTAGCTGGGGCTCTTACCCAATTAAAAAAATACAGTATGTTTTCTAAAGTAGAGCTTATCGATGCCTCTGAGTCTTATCGAATAATCGCCTATAAAGGTCAAGATACCGCCCCATTAGAGGCCTTAGGGCTTTCTATCCCTAGTCTAGTCGGTGAAGCAATTCATCATACATCGGGCATTAGTGTCATAAAAATTGATGATGACCGCTTTGAACTCTGGGTATCTTCAGAAAACACTCAACAAATAACAGCGTTCAATTCGCTCGAATCCGCAGATAAACAATGGTGTATTGATAATATAAAGCAAGGTATTGCCGAAGTTCGGCCAGAAACCGTCGAAGAGTTTATTCCACAAATGCTAAATTTTCAGGTGCTTCGTGAAGCTATCAGCTTTACTAAGGGCTGTTATACAGGCCAAGAGGTGGTCGCGCGGATGCATTATCTTGGCAAACTCAAAAAGCATCTTTATCGCTTTTCAGTCGATACTAATGCACAGCTACCCCCAAATACGCCTCTTTATAGCCCTGATAAAAATCAGGCAATTGGGCACGTTGCACTATCGGCATCAACAGAAAATGGTCAAATTTTACTCGCTGTAGTCACTGAAGAATCAGTAAATAGTGATCAGATCTTTATAGATCAAGATTTTCAGCAAAAACTTCAACTGCATCCGCTTCCCTATGCTATAACTAAGGAATAGATTTAAAAACGACTATTTTGGATACCGAGACTATTTTATGAGCAATATTGTTGAAGAAGTCAGTAGGGAGATTATTTCTTTAATCAAAAATGATCAAATTGTACTCCCCACGCTTCCTGAAGTTGCTCTTAGGGTGCGCGATGTTGCAGAAAATCCTGATTCTAATCTCTCCGATATCGAAAAAATTATCGGTAGTGATGCTGCACTCAGTGCGCGTATTGTAAAAGTCGCTAACAGCCCTATTTTTAGAGCCGCACAAGAAATAAAAGATATGAAGATGGCCTTAGGTCGTCTTGGAATGGCCTATACCGCTAATATTGCGGTTGACTTAGCTATGGAGCAAATGTTTCAGGCAACGTCTAGCATTGTAGACACTCGCATGCGCCAAATTTGGCAAACCTCTAGTGAAATTGCGGGCGTATGTCATATTTTATGTAAACATAGAACTAAACTTCGCCCAGATCAAGCTACTCTAGGCGGGCTTGTCTATCAAATTGGCAAATTGCCGATACTTAGCTTTGCAGAAGAACATCCATCATTATTAAAAGACAGCCTCTCTCTAGATCGAGTCATTAAAGCCATTCACCCTATTATTGGTCGTGCTATTTTAAGAAAATGGGATTTCCCTAAAGAACTTCAATCTATTCCTGTTGATCATTTAAAATTCTCACGCGACATCCCAGAAGCCGATTACGCAGATCTTGTCACCGTAGCGATGCTTCAAACTCAAATGGATGGCGGTGGTGAATTCAGTAATGTGGATTACTCGCAAGTTAAATCATTTGGACGTTTAGGCCTTGAGGCTGAAGCACATATCGAATCAACTGATTTGAGTGAAGAAATGGCAGCAGCGATGGAAATGTTGAACGCTTAACACGTTAAGTATTTATCGTTATCGCTGTTTAGCTCTAATGTCTAACAGTGATACTCTAAGATTTTTTTTAATATTCACGCATATATGACACGACATGGTGAGCCTTAATATTAAATCTTTGCTTGCCAGTTAATAGGCTCTTTAGCTTTAGACTTCAAATAATCATTGGTAAGTGAAAAATGATTGTTGCCAATAAATCCACGATGGGCCGATAAAGGTGATGGATGAGGTGACCTTAAAACGTAATGTTTTTTTGTATCAATAAACTGACCTTTCTTTTGCGCGTAATTTCCCCACAGTAGAAACACCACATGATCGCATTGGTCATTAACGACCTTAATTGCTTGATCCGTAAAAATCTCCCAACCTTTTTTTTGATGAGAGCCTGCTTTGGCATGCTCTACAGTTAATGTTGCATTGAGTAACAATACGCCTTGGGCAGCCCAGGACTGAAGGCAACCATGATTTGGCATTTTTAACTGTAAGTCACGTTCAATTTCTTTATAAATATTTTTTAAAGAGGGTGGGATGACAACATTGGGGGGAACAGAAAAACTTAAGCCATGAGCTTGCATTGGGCCGTGATAAGGATCTTGGCCTAAAATAACAACTTTTACTTTATTAAGCGGCGTTGCATCAAAGGCATTAAAAATTAAGTCGCTTTTAGGATAAATAATTTTTTTATTTTTTTTCTCATCGACTAAAAATCGTTTGAGCCTAAGCATATAGTCTTTCTCAAACTCAGAGTCTAAATGTTTTAACCAGCTTTTATGTAGCTTTATCATCAGCAAATAGACTTATATTAATTATTGAAACTATATGATGTCTGTATTAAAAAATAATTGTTAAAAATACTAATTATTCCTTTAAAAAATAAAAAAAATAAGCATTTAAAATCAAGCAGCTAAATAATTACTGCTTGATATTAAACCTAATAAATTATTCTTTACGGTAGGTAGACTTACTATTCTGGTCGCATATGCGGAAACAACAATACATCTCTGATAGAAGGAGAATCTGTTAACAACATCACTAAGCGATCTATACCAATACCCTCACCGGCAGTTGGCGGCAAACCATATTCTAGAGCGCGGATATAATCGGCATCGTAATGCATTGCTTCATCATCACCCGAGTCTTTTTCTGATACTTGTTGCTGAAAACGTTCTGCTTGATCTTCTGCATCATTAAGCTCAGAAAATCCGTTAGCAATTTCACGACCACCTACAAAAAACTCGAAACGATCTGTCACCAAGGGATTAGAATCATTTCGGCGTGCAAGCGGCGAGACCTCGGTAGGATATTGAGTAATGAAAGTTGGGTTATCAAGGCGATGCTCAACTGTTTTTTCAAAAATTTCAATTTGAACTTTACCCAAACCGTAATAATCTTTTAAAGGAATATGCAGCCGTTCTGCGATTTTACGCGCACCCGTCTCACTTGCTAACTCTTCAGCTGTAATATCATCGTTATAATGTAAGATCGAATCAAACACACTAATGCGAGTAAACGGCTTAGCAAAATCGTAAACTTTTTCTTCGACAATTTCGCCTTCGCTATTTTTAAGCGTGTTTTTTACATCGGTAGTGCCAAGTACTTGCTGAGCAATTTGGCGTAGCATATCTTCGGTAAGATTCATTAAGTCATTATAATTAGCGTAGGCTTGATAAAACTCAAGCATGGTAAACTCGGGGTTGTGACGCGTTGATAAGCCCTCGTTACGAAAATTACGATTGATTTCGTAGACGCGCTCAAAACCACCAACGACTAAGCGCTTTAAATAAAGCTCGGGTGCAATGCGCAAGTACATATCCATATCGAGTGCGTTGTGATGCGTGATGAAAGGCCGCGCCGTAGCACCACCAGGTATCGTTTGAAGCATGGGGGTTTCGACTTCTAGAAACTCATTAGCGTTTAAGTAGCTACGAATAAACGTAATCACTTGTGAACGTATCTTAAAGGTATCGCGAACGCCAGGATTTACAATTAAATCGACATAGCGTTGGCGATAGCGTAACTCTTGATCTGCAAGGCCATGATATTTATCAGGCAATGGACGCAGAGATTTAGTCAGTAACTCAAACTCTTCTAAATTAACGTAAAGATCGCCTTTACCTGATTTATGTAAAGCACCACTGACGCTGACAATATCACCCAAATCCCAATGACCCGTCGTGTCTTTTAAGGTGTTTTGCGCATCTTTACTTGCATAAAGTTGTATTTGGCCACTAACATCTTGCAACACCATAAAGGGCCCACGCTTTGCCATTACACGTCCAGCAACAGAAACTTTATGATTAAGCTCTTCTAATTCTGGCTTTGTCTTTTCACCGAATTGAGCCTGTAAATCGCTAGCTTTATGCTCGCGCTTTACATTGTTAGGAAACGCTAAACCTTGCTGACGAATAGACGCCAATTTTTCACGTCGCTCGGCAATTAATCGATTCTCGTCTTGTACTTGTTCGTTGGACATAGTTATAAACTCTTATCTCATTTATTAGCTAATAATATTTATCATGCACTGATGCACGCGGTTATGATTGTGTTTTCAACTATAGTGTTAACTACAGCCCAGCTTTTAAACTAGCTTCAATAAATTGGTCTAGGTCGCCATCTAATACTGCTTGGCAATTGCTCGTTTGCACACCTGTGCGTAAATCTTTAATACGCTGATCGTCTAAAACATAAGACCGAATTTGGCTGCCCCAACCAATATCTGCTTTGTTGTCTTCTAGGGCTTGTTTATCGGCATTGCGCTCTTGCATTTCTTTTTCGTAAAGTTTTGCGCGTAGCATTTTCCATGCGGCATCACGATTTTGATGTTGTGAGCGCTGGCTTTGACACTGTACAACAATGCCACTAGCCTCATGCGTAAGGCGCACAGCAGAGTCTGTTTTGTTGACGTGCTGCCCACCTGCTCCTGATGCACGATAAGTATCTTCACGCACGTCAGATTTATCAACTTCAACTTCAAAATCATCATCGATCTCTGGCGCTACAAAAACAGAACCAAAAGAAGTATGACGACGGCTGCCAGAATCGAATGGAGACTTACGCACCAAGCGGTGAACGCCAGTTTCTGTTCGCAGCCAACCAAAGGCATACTCACCCTCAAAATGGATAGTGGCACTTTTGATCCCGGCAACATCACCCGCTGAAACCTCTTCCAGGCTAGTCTTATAACCATGTGCATCTCCCCACCGGAGATACATCCGCAGCATCATTTCAGCCCAATCTTGAGCCTCGGTTCCACCAGAACCCGACTGAATATCGAGATAGGCATTATTAGCATCTGTCTCACCACTGAACATACGCCTAAATTCTAGCGTGCTTAAATGAGTGTTGAGTCGTTTTATATCTTCATCAACATCGACAAGTGCAGATTCATCTCCTTCTTCGACGATCATTTCTAATAACTCACGGGTATCAGCGACACCCTTATCGAGATCATCAATAGTCCCAACAACCTGCTCAAGAGATGCCCGTTCTCGGCCTAGATCTTGGGCGCGCTTTTGATCGTTCCACACATTGGGTTCAGCAAGCTCCAACTCTACTTCTGTCAGCTGTTCTTTTTTTCCATCGTAGTCAAAGATACCCCCTAAGCACATCGGTGCGCTTTTGCAGCTCAGTAAGGGTCGTTAAATAAGGATTGATTTCCATAGTGTATGAAATAGCTCGTTTAAGAGTTCGTTAAATAGTTAATGAAATTGGTCGCGGATTGTACCTTATGTGACAATGTTACTCCACCAATCACAAACACATAACTAGGCAACATAGGCTTAAACAAAGACTATCTAATAAGGTCCTTAACAAAGTATTAATAGCTTATTTAGCTGACGCTTAATTTTATAAACTAAATAAGCTGTTAACTTAAATCACCGATGCTTCAAAAAGGCTAATAGGCGTACGCTGGCCAATTCTAGTCGCTTTATTGCAGCTTCATTAAACAAAGGACAATAATATTCATCGGCGTGATTTGTCAGCAACTGATAAATTTGGCGCGTCAAATCATAAGATTCTTGTGCCCAAACACTAGGTTCTACTAAAAATTTTGACGCTATCGCTTTTTCAACGTCTATTTTTGCATCGGCTAAATAATTATCATGAGCAACATATAGCTGCTGCCCTAACTGTCGCCATGATTGAGATTTTCCACACGTTAAAACTTTGCTATCCCAAAATTGATGTAGCGAAAGCGTGCGCCCCTCAAAAGTAATTTTCTTGCGCGTACCGCCACGATCATCTGCAAAACCAACGTGCAAGGGCTGATGAATATCCCCTATAAAATGAGACATTAAAAATAATGCTTCATCTCGCTCGCGTCTAGAAAGTTGCTCGTTAAACCAGCGCTTAGAATAAAAAGTTATCGCGGATAAAACACAGCTAGGTTTTTTGAAATGTTCATCTCCGCAGGGATCTTTCTCAATCGTGAGCTGATCTTTAGGTACATTCATATAATGCAGCGGTTTAAGATAATCATATTCTTTTTTGCTGCGGATATGATCAGCCCATAAACAGCCACTTGCAAAGGTTTTGTACCCCATCCTTTTAGCGGCAGCGCCTAGCTCTTTTTTGATGTCATTGCTACTACCTCGCCATGCAGCATCACAAATTGCTTGATGCCCCAAAGGCCCCCAAGACCAAGCGGGATTGGCGAAAAATAACAATAAAAACACACCAAAATGTAGGCTACTTTTTTTATAAATTTTCCTAAAAGCTTGGGCTAAAATCTGAATTAAAAACTGAGTTGAAAACTGAGTTGAAAACTGATTTATAAAAAAGTGCCGCATAAGTCATCCCTGTCAATTAATGTATAAATCGTACTTTAATGTTTCTTATTCCAGTAAAAATTATAATTTTCGTTAATAAATAATTGCCACCATTGGATTATTAGCCAACCTTAAAAGTTGTATTTTCAATTGCTACAATATAAATACTGAGCAAATCAGAAGCATCATATCTATAACTCCACTTAACATCAAAATCGTATAAATACATGCTGTAAATACGTTGTGAGTCAACCTCTTGATATGCAGGCCTTGGATCTTGTTGTAGCACTTCGACGATCAAATTTTTAACGCTATTTGAATCGCCACTATCTTTACTGAATTTGAAATTATCGATAAATTCAGACGCTGGTTGTAAAAAAACAACAGGCAATAGTTTTGGTGCAACAGATGCTATCGCATTTGATGCATCTAACACTTTATCTGCATAAGGCACGTAAGGCTTTATATCGATAACGGGCGTTCCATCAAGTAAATCTAAGCCCGATAAATGTAAGATTACTTGCTGATTTTTTTGCTTAGATACCTGTTCATTTCTAAATTCGATACGATCTAATTTTACGACAGATAAACCTATATTATTGGGCCTAAAAGAAGAGCGTGTTGCAAACACTCCCAATTTTTTATTACCACCTAAACGTGGCGGTCTGACTTTTGGCTTCCACTGTTTATTAAGATGCTGATGAAATATAAAGGTAATCCAAAGATGACTGACTTGCTCTAAACCTGCTACTGCTTCTTTTTGATTAAAGGCAGGCAATAAAATTAGTTGACCTTTAGCACTTGGACATAACAAGGATTGTCGTGGAATACCAAATTTTTCTGGAAAACAACTTTTTATATAAGCAATAGGCTCAATTTTATACATCGAAAGGTTCTCACATTAACTTATGTAGCTGGACCTAAATGCTTAACGTCATCACCTACTTTAAGTAAACCGCCTGTAATAATTTTTGCACAAAGTCCACCGTGCCCAAGCATCGCAGCGACCCCATTTTTACCGAGAACGGCCTCCATTCTTGAACATGGATGACACAGTGCTGTTGCCTCTAAAACACAATCGCCAATCTGAAAGCGTTGATGTCTTAGTGCCGTTAGGTTTATACCAGAGACAAGCAAATTACGCCGTAATACTGCTGGATCAATCATCGCCTTTTTTAGCAAACGCGAAATAGTGTCGATGTATTCAACACTGATAATCGTCACCTGTCTCGCAGAGCCTTCACTACCCTGACAACGTCTATCTCCGTCAAGACCAAAACCCACAATAGCAACAGCAGACTCAACAATCTTCATTGCCTCTTTACGTGCAGGACGAAGACCAATCCACTCTAATTTACCGGAAGGCAAATCATTTAAATAACGTGCAAATAAGCGCCCTTGAACTGACATATAAAACCTGGCCTAATAATTTATTGTTAGCGTAGAAGCTGATAACCTGATGATTTTATAAACGATTTAATTAATGTATAAATATCTACATTAAAAACAACTTCATAAATTGATTCATCAATGGATAGACAATTTAATAGTTTCAAACCATTCAAATATTTGGCGATTATTAAAATTTTCGGGCAAACAAAAATGACTATATTCGCGTCGTGCCGGATAATTTTTTCGCAACTCATCAAAATTATTGACCTGACATAGAGCCTGATGATCAATCATACTATTATAACAAGATAATAATAAACGATTAAAATTTTTAAAGTTATCTGTACTATCGCTTAATATTTTTTGATCAAAAATAGAATCAACAGCCACTGTTATTTTATTTGTGGTTAATAAAGACTGCGCATAAATACTTGGCGATTGTTTTAGATAACTGCATAGAGCCTGATAAATCATAAATGTGCCTTGCTCTCGCCCCTCTATACTATAACCTGCAATATGCGGTGTTCCGAAAGCAATTTTATTTAATAGCTCATGATCAACAACGGGTTCGTTTTCCCATACATCTAACACAACTTTTAATTTCGTGTTAATTGCAGTTCGTCTGTCTAATTCTTGGCTCAGTGCAATAGTATCAATCACCGCACCTCTACCGCTATTAATAAGCAAGGCATTATTTTTAAGGCTGGCTAATTCTTTTTTACCTAACATATGCAAGCTAGGAAATTTACCAGCGCTTGTTAGGGGTACATGACAACTCACTATATCAGCATGGCTTAGTAAATAATCTAAATCTACGAGCTTTAAGCCAGTGGTTGACGTTAGCAAGGGATCATAGCAAATGCAATTAACCCCTAGTGCGGTTAAGCATTTATAAAGCCTCCCGCCTACGTTACCGCAACCGATAATGCCAATCGTTTTTTGTAGCCATTTTGGCTGAGCAATTGTCATCGCAGTTAATGCGTACTGCACTACCGCATTGGCATTGCAACCTGGGGCGTTGGCCCAAGTAATATTGGCATCGGATAAAAAATGCGTATCTAGATGGTCTATGCCAATGGTGCAACTACCCACAAATTTTATTGTAGAATTATTTGATAATAACTCACGATTCACATTTGTTACGGAGCGCACCAATAAAATATCGGCATCCTCGATATCTTTTGATGTTATTTCGCGGCCAGGTACAAGACTTACCTCGCCCATCTCAGAAAACAATTCTTTTGCGAGTGGAATATTCAGATCGGCCACAATTTTAATTTTTCTTGTCATCACTAACTCATCTTATCCATTGGTGCCAGATCATAAAAAATCAATAATATTTGCTAACCGAGGAAACCCCATTTCTTTACAAAACCATTGATACTTTTTGACATCTGGATTTTGAAGACACAAATCATTAATGGTATCGATCAAGGGGATATTGATAACAATGGTTGCAAGTTTTTTAGCCATCTGTATTTGTTGTTCATAATGCATTATTTTATCGATCAGCATACTTGAGCCTCGTATGGGTAAATGACCCATCTTATTTATATTTCTCGCCATATGTTCGACAGACTTAAAATGTTTGAGCAACACCTGTGCCGTGACTTTACCAACACCCGGAACCCCCGGGATGTCGTCACTAGCATCGCCAATAAGTGCCAGATAATCGCTCATTTGGTGTGGCTGTACTCCAAACTTATCAACAATATTTTGAGGAAAATATTTAATACCTTTTTTATTAGCCTCAGGATTTAAATCATCCTTAGTATTATTTGCGTCTGCAGAAGCAGAATAATCCCACAAAAAATCTTGCTCGCGCATAATTAACTGGCAAAGATCTTTATCCCTAGTTAAAATGGCAATAGGCAATGATGAACGTCGCAGGCGCTGATATAAACTACCTAACAAATCGTCCGCCTCAAAAGTTTTACTCGCGAAAGTGTTGATCCCCAACAATTGCGTTACCTTTTTACAGGCATTTAGTTGAAATGCTAGAGCTTCATCAGGAAGCGCACGACTACTCTTGTAATCGGCATATATTTTATTACGAAAACAACTCTCTAGGCTCTCATCAAAACAAACGGCGATTCGTTTTGGCCTTTGATCTTTGAGTAGTTTAATTAAAAAAGTGGTGTATCCATAAACAGCTGCAGTCGGCCAAGAGTCTTTTTTGGAAAACCAGTTATCAGGCATTGCAAAATAATATTGAAAAACGTAAATCGAAGCGTCGATTAATAAACTAGGTTTTTGCGCACTATTCATTACTTTTGCCACACTAACGCAATGTATCTAGTGAATAATTGGCTTTATTCAAATAATGTGGTGGCTCTAATTCACCAACGTCAACCTCATTATTGAGCTCCCGACACCACAAACTGGCTCTTGTATTTAACCCACCTTGGCAATATCGTCTCGCCTGTTCAACAATATTATGTTTAAAATTGAGCTTGGCACCATCAAAACGGCTCTGGTCATTATCGAGATTATCGACACTAATAACGAACTGACGCTTGCACGCGTTTGAAAAAACCCACTCTAAGGCCTGAGATTTACTTTCAACCGACTCAAACTCAGCCTGTTGTTGTTGATTGCGACCGTCGGGGATATACCAATACCCATAATCATGTTGTTGTCGACGAACTTCGCCAGCTATACACCAGTGCGCAATTTCATGGAGGGCGCTGGCGATATAATCCTGCTTATAAATGATTCTATGATACTCAACACGATTATCGGCTGGAATATACTCCGGCTCTTCACCGCCACTGACAAGCCGTGTATTGTATGCCTGCTGAAACGTCTTATTAAATAAGGTGATAATTTGTATATCTTGCATTTTTTAATGTGAACTCATACGCACAGTTGATCTCTAATTAGAAATCCTTTGAATATTTATAAAATTAAGCCATTTTATACTTGTGATTTTACCCAACACAATATATCTTTATACGAGTTAACCAATACATAATAACTAAATATAGGTTTTAATGAGTTATTTAACACTATAACTTGTGTTTTAGATATACTATTACTGCTATCCACTGATCTTTCTAATTGGAGGAAGTAACGATGGAAACCTCAGACAAATCCCCTACCCCTGACAACGTTATCGACATATTTAGTGGTCGTCCTCTAGGCGATGCTGATGATCAACGCATTATTCGCTTGTCTCCAGAGCTCGATGGCCTCGAAATGCTTTATTCTAATGATGCCAGTGATGGGCGCATGTTTAGCCTACAGATTTTATGCTGGGGCTTAAAAGAATCTGGCGAGGTGATTGGCTTAGTTCCATGGTTAAATCAAATCATGTCTTGTACCGAATTATGCGATCCACTCAATGGTCATTGGCAAGGCTATTATGATCCAGGCATAGATGAAACCTTTCACGAGCCACCACTTCACAAAATTGTAGAACTAGAAACTGCGGCCGATTATTACGAATACCTATGCGAAAGCCCTAGTGACATTATTCAAGAAGTGCCCGATACCATTGGCACGCACGCTATTTTATCGGCAGATGGTTTTCAAAACGTCACACTTGTAGAAGTCATTAGTTGGCGCCTCTATTTTGATGGCTCGATTGTAGGCATGCTCGCAGATGAGGAAAGAATACTATCAACTCCTATACTGCCAGGGGACGATTGCTTATATCCCGCTGAAGAAAATCCTAACTTTAAGTATTTTTTTCAACATCATATTGCCAATAAAATTAAGTCTAAAGACCCAGAAGCAATAGCAGCTATTTCCTTGCTCGTTGACAAATAGCCAACCAAAGCTAGAAATTGCTTTGTATATCAATCAATTGCCTTATATTAGCTAATTGAATTATTTCTGAGCCTGATGCTTACTGGCTCTTTTTAATCACATAACGATAAGAACTATCGTTATTATTAGCTTGCGAAATAAGCTCGTGGCCTAAAAATTGACAAAATTTGGGAATATCGCGTGTCGTCGCTGGATCAGTAGCGATAACTTCGATAATTTGTCCTACTCGCAGCTCGCGAACGTTCTTGTGCAGTAACATTACCGGCTCAGGGCAAATCAAACCGCTTGTATCTAGAACGATGTCTATATTTTCATCCATATTCGTCATTTTCTATCAATGTTAATAAAAACTTAAAAAATCTCTTTTTTAGACTATGCTTTAAGGATCAGAAGTTTATTCCTAATTTAAAAGGCTTACCTTGCAGATCATCGTTGGTATTAACTCACAAGCACTCCAGCTAACAGCGGTATTGCTACCCCGCTATAAACCAAACCTTAACCGTTTATTAAAAGGGTCAGGAGAATACCCCTTGCCAGGAACAGATATAGAGATAGAAATCGACGCTGAGGTGATCCCTAAAATAATCGAATCAATCACTAAGCTCGGCGATCAATGGCTAGCCCAAAATCCATCGACTGAAACGGATAAAGATCGCGATAACCTGCGTCAAAAATGCATACATTTTATCTTAGATGAATGGATTAAAATAGGCGAGGAATGTCAACAACGAGTAAAAGGTTATTCTCATTAATGGATAATGATAAGCTAGCCACCATATATTGACCTAAGTTAAAGATTTCTATAGATGTAGATTACCCATTTTATTTAAGTCGTGTTTAGCTGTTACTCACTATGACCACTCTTGATATTGATGCTTTGTCATCAAGTTAACAGATTCTGTGCTGCTATCAAAAATAATAAAGATTTCTCCCTTCTCTAATTGATGCTTTACCTGAGTAACTTTTGTAGCAAGATTTACCTCAATATGTCCATAATCTGTGCCTTCTCTGGTAATAAATTCTTCAATTAAGCCAATTAATGCATCATTACTAATTTGATCAGCGGGTATTATCATTGAAAGCCTAAATTTTATCGTTTTGAAAATTAACTATTGGATATTTTTTAGTGATTACTTGAAACCAAGGGTATCAAAGGAACAAACCGTTTAAAGTAGTTATTATATTCTATAGCTTTTACTGCCTAAGCTTTATGATAATTCAATAAAATTATAAATTCGAACAATTAAGGGGGAATTTTCCTTACCAATTAATCAACAGTGTTTTTAATATTGGCAAAACTTAATATTAAGTTGAATTTAGCACAGTAAGATCGATGAAAATACTAACCTCGAATCTGATTTTGGCCCGAATGCAAAATATACTATCTAAGGCGCTGAACAAACCTTTTGTCTTGGCGTTCAATTAGGCAAATCAGTTCGCAAAGACATTAAAAATGTCGGCTCTTCCTCGCCTACCTAAGCTAATATTCACCTTATTGTCAGTAAATAGGCAAATTCTTATAAACTAGCATAAGAGAGCTATTTTTAAGACAACCATCTAGATAAACAACTCTCAAAGTTCTTACAAAATATTATGAGCTAAATCAATAAAATCTAGGTATTATTATTCCCTTGGACAAAAGTGAATCACTTACTATACTTATATTTAAATGCTTTAAATGCCCTTAAAAAAACCTTAGTACGAATTTGTTACTACGAATACTTGATACTAATAAATTTACTCACTCAAAAATATGCCCTGAAGTTGTTTATTTTGCATTGATAATATGAACAACTAATGACCGAATAACTATCATGATCAATAATCGACAACATTCGCGCTACCCTATTGGCGTTAGCATTAAAATAACTCACGACAGCATTGGTGAGATGCTATTAGAAACAAAAGATATCTCTGATGGCGGTTTGTTTGTGGTGGTTAATCCCCAAAAAATGCTCCCCCTTGGGACGATTGTTGAGGGGCAAGTTCAAGGTATGGCAGAAGATCCACCTATTGTGAAGATGGAAGTTGTTAGAGTCACTAACAAAGGCATTGGCTTAAAATATGTTGATGTCTAAACACCTAAAATACTTTAAAATAATTAACCTATAAAATAACGTAGAATTTTGTAGCAAGCCTAAAAAACACTGCTAACCAGCAAACTATAAATTATGTATCTTTCGGAGCATTTAATTTAAGTTCTTGAAGCATTATCTTAATAACACTATATTTTGTGAGACAAAAACCATTACAATCGTTGACGACAAACAGGTAAAAGATATCTTAGAACGTGAAGGCTATAGGATGAACAAAGGTAAGATTGAACTTGTCAACATATTCCCTTCGCCGATGGACTCTTTTCAATATGCTCTTTATTCCTTTGGTCAAGAAGACTTTTATATTGTTTTAATGATCAACATTAAACAGAAAAGTATTTACGGCTATCATATTCTCGATTTAACACAAAAAAATACGTTAGCTGATGACATTATTAATCGGTTAAGAAATAAAAATTTTATTGTTTAGTTTTTTTTACTATCTCACACAAACTATTCATCATAAATCATATCAGTGGGCACTACGACTGAGCGCGGGTAAGTTGGTCTCTCGCCTTGACCACGTCGAAAGTTTTGCAACTGAAATACATAAGCCAGTATTTTAGCAACGGCAAGATATAAACCCGTAGGAATTTCTTGGTCTATTTTTGTTGTATAGTAAATTGCACGGGCCAACCGAGGAGACTCTACAATCTCTACTTGATTAGCGCCTGCGATTTCTCTTATTTTCAGAGCAACCTGATCAACACCCTTTGCGACAACTATCGGCGTATTCATGCTGTTAGGTTTATATTTTATAGCAATAGCGAAATGTGTTGGGTTGGTGATAACAACATCTGCTTCTGGCACTTCTGCCATCATTCTTTTGTTAGCCATCTCTTGCTGTAGCTGTCGAATACGTCCTTTAACCTCTGGTCTACCATCGGTATCCTTCATTTCATCTTTTACATCTTGCAATGTCATTTTTAACTTTTCTGCATGATCAAAAATTTGAAAAGGCACATCAATTGCCGCTATTAAAATTGTTACCGCAGATAAAACAATGCACACCCAGATAGCTATTTCTGTTGCATGATCAATTGATGCTCGTAAATCTTCAAATGCTAGCGCTGCTATTTCATCTTTTAAGACATTAAATACTAATGCTGTTATGGCAAACATCAAAATCACTTTTGCTAATGCTTTTACTAGCTCAACTAATGATTTCATAGAAAACATCCGTTTGATTCCTTCTAGCGGATTCATACGGCTTGCCTTTGGCATTAAAGATTTAGTACTAAAAAGCCAACCACCTAATGCGATAGGACCCACTAGCGCAGCGACTAATAAAATACCAAAAAATGGCAACAAACCCATTAAAGCACTCATAAAAGATTGACCAAGATAATGAAGCATCATGGATGTATCAAAAATTACTTCACGAGAAAAATCAAAGTTATAACGAAAAACGGAAATGATTTGTTGCGTCAAATATCCGCCAAACCATAAAAAACCAAATGCTGATGCTAGTAAAATAAAGGTCGTTGTTAATTCTTTTGAGCGAGGAACCTGACCATCTTCTTTAGCCTTATCAAGCTTCCTCTGCGTGGCCTGTTCTGTTTTTTCTTGGCCTTGATCATTATCAGCCATAATGCCCCCTTACTTTAAAAGCTCTTGACTGAAAATAAATCCTTGTTCTGTGTATTCTCTAAACGCAGGTAAAAATGCATCAAAACCCAACCACATTACAAATAGGCCAAAAATTAATGTCATTGGAAACCCTACCGCAAAAATATTAATTTGTGGTGCAGATCGACTCATCACTCCAAAGGCAATATTTACAATTAATAATGCAGTAAGCACGGGCATAGCTATAATTAAACCCCCGGCAAACATCCATCCACCTATACCGACAAGTTTATAATAATCAGCAGCATCTAAACCGCTAATACCTATGGGCATTACAGTAAAGCTATCAACTAATATTTGTATAATGACCAAATGACCATTAATACTAAGAAATAATAAAGTAGTTGCTAACAAATAAAACTGCGAAACAATAGTGACAGAAACACCATTAGCTGGATCGTTCATAGAGGCAAAGCCTAAGCCCATTTTCATGGCTATATATTGTCCTGACATAACAAACAATTGAAAAACGACTTGAAAGACAAACGCTAAAGCCACGCCAATTAAAATCTGTTGTGCAATAATAATTAATACGGTTAGTGAAAGCGCTTCATATACTGGGCCAGGTGGCAGTAGTGGCGCAACAATAAGTGTACACACAAGACCTAAAGCAACGCGAATACGCGCAGACACAATACGAGTTCCAAATATAGGCGCGGCTAATAAAAAAGCGGTGATACGGACTAATGGGAAAAAGAAATTTCCGACGAATTGTGCTATTTGTGTATCTGTAAATTCGAACATGTTCAATCACATTAAATAGCAAAAATTAATCGAGGCGAGAAGTTATCAACCGATAAGGGTTGGAATATTCATAAACAAACTGTGAAATAACTCTGTAAATTCATTTATTAGCCAACCACCCAAAAACATAATGGAGCCTAATGTCACTAATAGCCTTGGCAAGAAACTTAAAGTTTGCTCGTTAATTTGCGTTGCCGCCTGAAACACGCTAACTAATAAACCAACAGCCAATCCAGGCCCAACAATAAGTGACACCATTAACACACACAGGTATAAGGCATTTCCGAATAAATCCATTACCACTTCTGGAGTCATTGTTTTAATCCTATTCTCAAATTTATCATACCTAGAAATCGTATTAGTTTTTAAATACTTCAAATGTTTAACTAGCCGTTTTGAGCGCGTCTATTATTTATTGTAAGATATTTATTGTAAAATTCCGTAACTCGCCGCAAGGGTTCCCATTAACATAGCCCAGCCATCTACTAAAACGAACAACATAATTTTAAACGGTAATGAAATAATTAACGGTGATAACATCATCATACCCATTGCCATCAACACACTCGCGACAACAATATCAATCACCAAGAATGGAATAAATATAATAAAACCAATTTGAAAAGCTGTTTTTAATTCACTAGTTATAAAAGATGGGATCAACACCATCATAGGAACTTCTTCAGCAGTATTAATACCGTTAGTATTGGAGATATCCATAAACAGTTTTAAATCGCTCTCGCGGGTTTGCGCCATCATAAACGTATGAAAAGGTTTAATGGTGCGCTCGATTGCCTCTTTAGAACTTATTTGTTCATTAACATAGGGCTGGAGCGCCAGCTTATTCACTTGATCAAAAACTGGCGCCATAATAAACAGCGTCAAAAACAATGTCATACCAATAAGAATTTGGTTAGATGGCGACTGCTGCAAACCTAAAGCTTGTCGTAAAATAGCAAAAACAATAATAATTCGTGTAAATGATGTGGTCATTAACAACAATGCCGGTATAAATGACAATGCTGTCATAATGGCAAGTATCTGAATACTCACCGAATACTCTTGTGAACCGTCGCTACCGGTTGTCACTTTTAAGGCAGATAAAGACGGTAACTTTTGAATGTTTTCAAATGCAGATGCAGTAGCTGTTGCATTTGTAGATGTACTTTCAGCTGCACTTTGTGAAAAAGCCGATTGATGAAAAAAAATTACACAAACTGCGAGTATAAATAAACAATAAAATTTGATCAGCGACTTTTTAACCAATATAGGCTGTATGAAAAATAAATCATAGTATCTAAGTATATTCATCCCACTGTGTCGCCTTTATTAAGAACAGCTTTTAACTTTTCTGCAAAAGAAGAAGACAAATCGTTGACGACTTTATGTCTTGAAAAAGCCGCGTTTGGCATAGTTTCATCAGATGAATTAGCACCGTCTATATTGGATCGAATCAGACCATTCTGGGAGAGTGCAGCATTTTCAGTCATAAGCGCTTGTTTTTGTGTGTCTGGCTCTAATGTTTTAACCAGCCCAACAAAACCTGGGGCAACACCAATAAGAATTTTTTCTCCTTCAACCTCAATCACCACTAATTTTTCTTTAGACGATAACGCTAAGGTACTTGTAATTTTCATTCCATTAGTTTGGTTATAACCTGTGTAGCCAACTCGTTTTATTAACCAAACAACAACAAAAATCATTACAATCGTTGCCGCTAAACCCATCATCATTTTAATCATGCTAGAAGAATATGAAATGGGTGGAACAACTTCTTCGGCGGCGCTCGAAAAATCAACAAAAAAGAGAAATACCAACGCCAATAGTGATTTAGCTATTGTTATTTTACGTTTCGCATTTGACATCAGTAATAAAGTCATTTTTTACTCTTTTATTTCGATCTAACGAGAGAATTAATTAACGCTTAGGCTAAATTTTTAATTCTTTCCGCAGGACTAATAACATCAGTCATACGGATCCCAAACTTTTCATTAACAACAACTACCTCACCGTGTGCGATTAAAGTACCGTTGACTAAAACATCTAAGGGTTCACCCGCAAGCCTATCAAGCTCGATAACTGAACCTTGGTTTAATTGTAAAAGATTTCGAATAGTAATAGAGGTGCTACCAACTGCCATTGATATATTGACAGGAACATCTAAAATTATTTCTAAATCTGGATCTATTTTTTTTGTTTTATTAGGACTCACTTCAAATTTTTCCAGATCAATGGCTTCTACTTTTTTCTCTTTATCGGCTTGCTCTTCCATTGCGCCTGCCCATGGATCATCTTCTTCACTAGCGGCCTGTTCTTCCATTGCACCGGCCCATGGATCTTCCTCAGTCGATTCTGCTTTAGTTTTTGCTGGTTTTTCTTTGTCGTCATCACTCATCTGAAGCACCCTCTTTTTTGGCTTTTTGATTTTCTAAACTTGGAATTCCCGAACTTACAATTTTGGCTTTTTCTACGTGCCCTGTTATTTTTAATGCTAAGTTACCGTTTGATTGACCGATTTCAGTCGTAAACATGGGCACGCCATTCACATTAATTTTATGCACATCCAACATTTCTATGGGAAGGATATCGCCTTTCTTTAAACCTACAATTTCACGTAAAAGAATTTTGTCACGAATGATATCGCACTCTAACTTTACCTTGGCATTCATAATATCTTCACGCAGTGAATTTACCCAACGATCATCTCTATCATCGCTATCGCTTTGCAAACCAGCATCAAGCATTTCTCGAATCGGTTCTATCATCGAATAAGGGATAGTAATTTGTAAGTCACCACCACCCCCATCAAGCTCGACATGAAAAGTGCTGACAACAACAACTTCACTCGGACTAACTATATTTGCCATCGAAGGGTTAACTTCAGAATTCACCAGATCAAATTCTAAAGGTATTACTGCTCGCCAAGCTTCTTTCAAATCGGTAAATGCACGCTCTAATACTATACGAACAACGCGAAGTTCTGTTGGCGTAAATTCACGACCTTCGATTTTTGCATGACGGCCATCACCCCCAAAAAAGTTATCCACCAATTTGAAAACAAGTTTTGCATCTAATACAATTAAGCCTGTGCCCCTTAAAGGCCTAAACTTAACCATATTCAAACTAGTAGGCACATAAAGAGTGTGTACGTATTCACCAAATTTTATAATTTTGATTCCACCGGCAGCAACATCTGCCGTGCGACGCAACAAATTAAACATACTAATGCGTGTGTATCGGGCAAATCGCTCATTGATCATTTCGAGCGTTGGCATGCGCCCACGTACAATACGATCTTGAGTGGTTAAATCATAACTACTAACCCCATTAGGATCAGTATTATCTTCTGTATCAACGTCACCATCATCTACACCATGGAGTAACGCATCAATCTCGTCTTGTGAGAGTAAATCCATAAGATATTTTTCTCGTTAATACTCGGTTAGTAGTTATTGTCGCGCTTTTTTAATCATTAGTTTTCTTAACTATTCTTTCTTAAAATTTAATTTTACTTAATCGTCTTATTGCATCACAAAATTAGTGAACAGTATTTTTTCTATGCCTGGCTTACCAATTTCTTGTTGCATAATATTTTGCAGTGCTTTTAATGAGTCTAGCTTAAGCAACTCGCGACCTTCATCGGTTTGTAACTCATCATAAGTTTGACCACTAAAGAGCAAAATTAAACTATTCCGTACCATAGGCATATGTAGTTCAACTGCCGTAATCACCTCTTCATCTCGTGACATAATTGATATCTCAGCTTGTAAAAACCGCTGTCTTCCTTTTACATCGTAGTTAACTATTAGTGCAGGTCTAAGAGGAAAATAAATAGCCGGGCCTTTTATCTCCTCGACAACTTCCTCTATCGGGTTACCATCTGCATCTAATTCTTGAGCAATTTCTGCCTCTGGCGATAACATTTTTAAAGCGAATAAAGTCCCACCAACCGATGCCCCAACCAAAATTAGAGCCACAACAATAAATATAATGAGCTTTTTCTTACTACTTTTAGGCTTTTCTTGAGATTCTGTGTTTTCTTCTTCATCAGCCATGCCAAAAATCCGTCATTTAATTGTTCTATAAAATCATTACAGCAAGAGATATGCCAAATGCCCAATAAGAATCTACATTATTAGCGACTAAATAGACAAGCACGAAATAGAAAATAGAAATAAAAAGACTGTGACGATAAAGATTAGGATAAATGATACTTAAATAAGGATTGCGATAGTTAATGGCTATTAAAAATCAGATTAAGCTTTGTTAAAGTTTGAATAATATAAATTGAAGCATGAATATCGAGTTAAATATTGTGATTAGGACCTTGACCCAGTGTTATTATGGCCTTGAATTATTGGTATTAAGACCTTAAAGCAGAGTTATTTGGACCTTAACATAAAGTTATTCGGGCCTTGGCTTAGATCAAACCATATCGGTTTAATCTTATCTAAGAGCCCTAACCAACCTCTAGACATTTGGCATCTAATTAGGCATAAAGGCTCAACATGCTTGTGCCATTTGAGCTGATAGACATTTGGTTCTCAGGCTGAAGTTCATCTGACTCTGAGTTTTGTCCATTAAAATGACGATTATCACTATTCTCTTCTGAGCTACTAGTTTGTTGCTGTGACTGATCAGATACGTCCACATCGACAAGATTAAGACCCTCACCGTGAAACATCTCGCGCAGACGTATCGCATTTTGATCAAGAGCTTCTCGAACCGATGCATTACTGACGATAAAACTAACATGAGCCTGCTCTGCGACAATGGACACTTTGACGTGTATTGGCCCCAACTCTGATGGGTTTAGATGGATGTCAGCCTCTTGTAGACCTTTAGAGCTCATCCACATCACACGCTCAGCAACCGCCTCGCCCCATTGAGCTTGTTGAAAAGGCATCCCAATCGCTAACTGTGGCTTAGCACCTACAGCAGCAGTCGTCAGTGGTACATTACTTATTGATTGTAATGGACTTATATCTGTCGATAATTTAGCGCTGCTTGACTCAGCGCCTGCAGCCGTAGAATTTAACAATTGTGCAAAATTCAGTTTATCGACAATAAATTTGTCGCTAATACTACTGCTGGTAATATCAGTACTGGCTTGCAATGTTAATGTTTGCGTGTTCTCGCCGGTCAAACCTGCTCCCAACATATTGGCTTGATTACTAAAATTGTTTGAAGCCAAAGCACTTAAACCAGCTTGTGGCGTTAACGCAGCGCTGAATTTTAAGCCTGCATTCTCTGTGGCTGGCGATAATTGCGCATATTTTTTCAAATCATTAATCAATTGTGCCGCACTTGCGATAGTTAAAGGCTGATTACTTAACGCTTGTTGAATAGTATCGGCTACCGCAGGCATGGGCACTTGGCTTGAATCGACAAATAACTCGTCAACTAGCTGCTGAAGTGCTTCTGGATTAAACTCACCACTAAAACCTTCATTTAAGATAGCATCGCCGTTGTTACCTTCGCCAACGCCTTCTGTGAGACTTTGTAATTGTTTGATTAGCCCTTCTAATGATGGTTGTAAATCAGTGTCGGCAAGATCACTTAAATCTGAGCTTAAAAATGAGGCGACAACTGTATATGTATCGTCTTCGCTAAGGCTATTTTCTTTATTAAGATCATCTTCATTACTAGCCTGAGCACTTTTTGACGTATTTGCTGAATCGGTAGCATTATCAGCGGTGACGGCTTCTTTTGATGCGCTTGGAGCATCAACTTCTTTATCGTTTGCCGAGCTTACTTTTGTATTATCATCCAATTCATTATCAGCAGCTCGGCTATTTTCAGTTGACGGCTCTTGACGTTCAGCACGAGCGTCTTTTGTCGCCGGCGCATCTGCTTTATTTGATGTAATCTTTTTCTCTGCATCTTGAAATGTCCTCGAAAAACCTTGATCTTTAGTTTCGACAGCACGCTCAGGCGAAGGTCTGCTTATCTTGTTGCTAGCGCCTAACTCTAATAGTGGCAATAATTGATTCGTCATCATATCCTCTCTTAGGTAATCACAACTGTGACTTACTATCGTTTATATATCGGCAAAGCATTGCCGCTTTTGTGCTAAATATTGCTGTTAGAGATTAAATTGCAAAGGTAATGCCAAAACCACAGAAACCGGAAATTAAAAAATTATGGACGTGTAACAAGATCAATAGAGAATAATCACTTGTTGATTGCCAGTCAGCTGTATCTTTAGTAGATTGCGAGTATTCTATTGCTATTAATATTTCTAATAATCATTTTTAATGGTTTTATAGTATGCCAAACTCACTACAAGCACTCGTTAATATCCTGCAGAAAGTCTCGCACCTAAACTCTGCGAGTGAGCAGGTTAACGCTCTTGTTCATGGGGTCTGCGAGGCTATTAACGTTGACGTTTGTAGTCTTTATAGGCTCGATAAAAGTGGCAATATGCGCTTAGTAGCAACCCAAGGCTTAAGCGTTAATCATCCTATTAAAATTCCGCAAGGTCGTGGACTCGTCAATGTTGTTGCGACCAGTAAGCGCCCCTTAAATATTGATGATGCTGCACTTCATCCCGATTACTTCTACGTCATATTTTCAAAAGAAGAAAAATTTCATAGTTTTTGCGGTGTACCTTTGGTTCGGCGAGGTGAAGTGATTGGCGTATTGGTCGCTCAGCGCACGCAAGCTTGTAAGCTTGATGCTGATAGCGAAGCTTTTTTAGTCACGCTTGCGAGCCATCTCGCGTTGGTTATTCCCGCAGAGGCATTTACCCCAAAAAAGAAATCATCGGCTAACATGCGTCATCAAGGTATTAGTGGTGCGCCTGGAGTTGCTATTGGTAGTTTATGGCACTGCAAAAAAATTGGTCTCGAGGATGTAACCGAAAGCTTAAATGACGATCATCGGCTTGAGCTAGAGCGTTGGCATATATTGCTAAAAGAGACTAAGGCGGGCATTAAGGCCGAGCAGGCCATTTTGGGTCAACAATTATCCGCCGAAGTCACTGGTATTTTTGATGCTTATTTGATGTTGTTATCCGATCAAACGTTAATCGAAAAAGTGGAGTCTGAAGTAAAACGTGGCCATGCTCTACCTTGGGCGCTTAAGCTGAGCATTAATTATTTTTCTAAACTGTTCCGATCAATGGAAGATCCTTATCTGCGCGCGCGCAGTGAAGACATTTCTCATTTAGGCAACAAGCTTTATCAAGTTTGGTTAAATCAGTCAGTAGGCACTGCACATTCTCTTGCTGCGATAACTGCTCCAGTGATTTTGGCAGGCAAGCATATTACTGTCTCAGACATTGCCACTATACCCAAAAGATACTTAGCTGGTATTGCTTGTTTTGGTGGCTCTGCGCTTTCGCATACTGCAGTGCTGGCTAATGCACTAGGTATTCCTGCGGTGATGGGCTTAGGTGACATCGACCGCCTTGAAACTATCGATAAATTAATTTTGGATGGTAATAGCGGCCAATTGATTTGTCGCCCTTCAGATGCTGTTTTGGAGGCTTACCAAAAAACCCTTGCCAGTAATCGTGAAATCTATCAGCAGTTAAAAGAATTGCGTTACGAGCCCGCCGTTACGACTGATGGCTGTGTTGTCAGTATGTTTAGCAATACCGGTTTGTTAGCCGATATTTTGCCCGGACTAAAAAATGGTGCGCAAGGGGTGGGGCTTTATCGAACAGAAATACCATTTATGATTCGTCAGACCTTTCCATCAGAGCAAGAACAAATAGATGTCTATCGTGAGGTCTGCAAAGCTTATAAAGGCAAGCCTGTGTATTTTCGGACGCTCGATATTGGTGGCGATAAACAGCTGCCCTACTTTGCGATTAGTGGCGAAGAAAATCCAGCCCTAGGATGGCGCGGCATCCGCTTTACGTTAGATAATATTCAAATTTTAATGACCCAAGTCAGAGCTATTATTAGGGCTGCAGCGGATGATATTGACTTACACATTTTAATTCCAATGGTAAGTTCGACTGACGAGTTAGATCAGTTTCGCGCCTTGCTAGATCAGGCTTATGAGCAACTAGTGGCCGAAGGCCTGCAACCGGTTTATCCAAAAGTCGGCGTGATGATTGAAGTGCCGTCGGCTATTTCTTTATTAAAGTATTGGCGTGACAAAATCGATTTTATTTCGATAGGCTCTAACGACCTTAGCCAGTATCTGTTGGCCTTAGATCGAAATAACGCTCGTGTTGCCGGCCGTTATGATCATGTTCACCCATCGATCATTAATGAGATACATCGGGTGGCAACCATGGCAGATTCGATGAAGCTGCCTTTAAGCGTATGCGGTGAGTTGGCCTCTGATCCTATGGCGGTCATACTCTTGCTGGGCATGGGCATTAGAAAACTGAGCATGAGCTCTTCGAAAATCCCACAAATAAAATGGCTCATCAGATCCGTCTCAACACAACAGGCGTCGAATTTATTAGCGGAAGCATTAGCACTCGATAACAGCAAGGACATCCGACTATTGTGCCGAAAGTTTATTGAAGATAATGGGCTTACAAAATTTATTGACGTAGATGCTTCAATAGCTAAATTCAACCACCTTGATGCCGTGATTAAAATTTAGTCTTAATTAATAATTAGCTCTAGATAACAGCAAGGCCATCCGACTATTGAGCAAAAAAATTATTGAAGATATTGGGCTTACAAAATTTTTTGACGTAGCTGCTAAAATCTATTGCTAAATTCAACCACCTTGATGCCGTGATTAAAATTTAGTCTTAATTAATAATTAGCACTAGATACA
>JAWUWW010000047.1:0-33017 GCA_034111645.1 Cellvibrionaceae bacterium | reverse complement strand
GGCCACCTCTGATAACACCCGTAAAACCTATCAGTCTGTTATCCGGCAGGTTCAAAAATACGGGGTTAAACTGCCCTGTAATGATGAGTCCGTCACTCGATACATCGTCGATAGAGCATCGACGATAAATCCCAGAACGCTATCGCTGCATTTATCGGGTATTAAACAATGGCATGTGACACAGGGCTTTACCGATCCCACACAGAGCTCTATGGTGAGAAAAACCATGGAAGGCATTCGTCGAGTTCATGGCAAACCAAAACAAAAAGCAAAAGCATTGAGGCTGGAGCATATCGCTGCCCTACTTCAAGCGTTATATAAGAAACCCAAATCAAACAAGAAAAAACGTGATATTGCACTGATACTCATCGCCTTTTTTGGGGCTTTTCGACGCAGTGAATTGGTGGCCATTACGTATGCTGACATCAATTGGGAGCCCGAGGGAATAGCGATTACTCTACCCCAGTCAAAAACAGATCAGGCGTCTGAAGGCATGACGCGCTCGATTCCTTATGGGAAGCAGTCATTCTGTCCTATTCTCGCCCTAAAGCAGTGGCTCGACAGCGCAAACATTATATCGGGCCCTATCTTCCGATCGATTAATCGCTGGGATCAGATCAGTGATCAGCCACTTAAACCTGGATCGGTGAACCATATACTCAAAGCACTGGGGGCTGACTGTGGTTTTGATTTTATCACAGAGCTCAGTAGTCATAGTTTTCGACGAGGCCTATCGACCTCTGCAGCTAGAGAAAAGGTAGATTTTGCACTCATCAAAAAGCAAGGGGGATGGAAAAGTGACGGCACTGTTTGGGAGTACATAGAAGAAGGACATCAGTTTACCGAGAATGCATCTTCTATACTCATCAACAAAATGGATAGTTTGTTAACGGGGAATAATGAAAAGTTTTAATAGTTACTCTAAGAATATTTTGATGCTTTCAAAATATTCTTAGAGTTCTAATCAATAAGGATTAACTTGTATTAGTCTCCAACCTGCTCGCCAGTTATTGTTTTTATAATTGTGCGATTCGTCACATGACAGAACCCAATTATTTAGAAGAGTGTGACGATTGCCATTTTAGTTTGTTTCTGCGTCCGCAATATTTGCTATAACAAACGGCTAATTCACTAAGTAACAGATAGTCATAAGCCCAACCACTTTTCAGTAATTGGGCTTATGTTTTTTTGGCCCCTTTTCTTTCCTCTTCTACTACTCAAATAACATATGCCAGTTAAAAATATTTGAACCTAAAACTTATAGTTGATACCTAAACTAAAACCCGTCAACTTATCACCACTTTTTTCAATATAATTGACACCTTCTAAGTCTATGTAAAGGTTTTCACTAATACTAAAATCAATTCCTAATCCATAAGAAATATCAGAGATAGTGTCGCCCAAATCATCACCCTCATCTATAAGTGATATTTTTGCGCGAGTATAACCAACCATAAGATAAGGCGATACGGGAGAAATTTTATTTCTTCCGTTGAACTTCGCGTACACTCCGTACATATTATCAATTTCAAGAGATGCGCCATCATCCTTCTCCTTCTCTGACTTTCCTAAACGACCTTCTAGTGAAAACCAATCATTAAAGCTAAAACCACCCGTAAATAAAATAGCATCGAGGGCTGGATCTGAAGAATTAACTGTCAGACGAGTATACTCTGCACCAGCATAAAGACCTTCGGCATAGGCACCTCCAGTCAATAGAGGCAAAGCAACCATACTGGCCATTAATGTTTTTTTCATTGATTTTTCCTTTTTAGTATTAAAAAAAATGCTTAGCAACTGAAATGCTGAGGATTTTTATTGTATAACGAATAAAATAAATACGTAACCTTTACGTTCTAATTAATATAGTTTTGTTATTTTTTTAGCGCTATCTATCAAATAAACAACTTCATCTTTGTTGTCTAGATCGAGTCTAAATACACATTGCAAGCGCGTATAAAATAAGACTAAAAAGTATCAAGAAAAACAATTAGATGATCATAACGCCATCAAATTCTAACTGCTCAATCTCATCCCGTGTCTCAAGTGGCACATAGAATAATTGTTCCCGTAATTCTCTTAATTTAAAAGTATTTTAAGTACCTTAAGAAATCAGCTTCGATTGATAGAATTAAATACTATTTCAAAACGCTGCCTTCACTACCATTATGTGGCGCATCAAAAAAATATTTTCCATATCTTAAACTAACTGCAGGTGAAAATTAGTTACTTCACCATTTCTTACTTAAGTCCTAAATTTTACGCCTCCAGAAATCTTATCAAAATATGGCTTTTCACTAGTTAAGTTCAATTTATCAGAGGGCAAGAGACAAGACGCGACCCCGTTATCCTTTTTACCAAGGTCGACCACCGCGAGGCTTAACTGAACCCGTTTTTAAGTTTAATGAGTATTCAAAGCCAAGCCCACAATAAGCAACTACATCTCCTGAATCAAAATATATTGCCGTATAAGGCTTATCTTTATCTCCTCCAGACGGTGATTCTTGAATATCCCAGAGCTTATCTCCCTTTTGGTTGTAAGCATGAACATTTCTGTTCATAGACTCCTCTGCATCTATTTTTACACCAACTCTACGAAGAAGTACTAATAAAACATTATCAATTTCCAACACATCTTTTATAGGAGATGCAAAATCTATTTGCATATCACCGAGCTTTAAACTTCGATCAGAGTAAGAAAACATAATGGCTAATTACCTATAGGTCTTGGATTTGAGAATTCGAGTTTACTCGTCCAATTATTATCTATGACCTCATACTGAACAGCACCTTCACCGCCGCCCCCTAAATCATCAAAGTTTTCCTTTACAGTACCTGTACGAACTCGTGTCCCCCCAGAAACTTTCACGTCTGAAATTAATGACGGCTCATGTTTAAGGGAATATTTTTTCTGGATTTGAGATGGTGTGAGACCGTCAATGGCTTCTTTTTTCATCAGCCATGTACCTTCTTGGTTTTTATCAAAGTGAACACGAACAAACTGGTCATCAGCTTTAGTGGTATATTCAGTTACTTTTGTCCCTGGCTTATAGGGAGCTTCCCAATCATCATCTATAAAGTCTTTGTTAACAATCTGAAGCATCTTTACGGGTGATCTCGATACGGTTTTCATGCTTCCACGGCTGGGTAGTTGTATTCGTTTTCGGAGGAACAATACCCTCTGGGACAACACAACACCCCAACGCCCTCGTTCTGTACTCTAAAAAAACATCCAATACATTCAGGGACTTACCAACCGCTTCGCCCATGGCAACTTGATAATCCAAGCTTGATGACCCCAAAGCACTTTTCGCACTAACTGGCGAGGCCATAACGCATATCAGCAATACAAGCTGGACGGCTAAGGTGATAAGTTTTGTTAGGGGGTTTAAGCTCATAGCGCGATTGTCGCGCCATTGCTTCGTGCTGACAAGTACTGAGCTGCTTTTTCCTTTAGCCGCCCATTAGTGCCCTGCGGCGTAGCCGCTGGGTATTGGGTTTTGATGGTGAACTTTGTTTTGATTTTGCTCTTTGCAAGCACTGGCCCCCAATGTTTTTAGGGGGACACTTTGACTGAGCGTAGCGATGACAAAACGGGGCAGCGGTCTTTATTTATTTTGTTGGCGTCTTTTTTGCCAGCACACTAAATAAACACGCTGGGCGAGGTGCGCGCAGGGCGTGGCCGAGAAAGCTGCGCGTTTAGTAACTGGAGGTTTTTGGCACCGGCTTTGCGGCCTTTTTGCAAAGCCGGTGACAATAAACTGGAAGGCGCGAACCGCACCCTTATTAGCTCACTCTTACGAAGTGACTATGATGCCGATTAGCACAGAAGTAGCTTGGCGTTGGGCTTGCTGTGTTTTTAGCAAGCACTATGACAAGCGGAGGAAGAAGCCTACAGCCGCCGATAAACACGCTTTTGATCTGTTAACTCTCCGCTGGCAACTCAGTATCGACGGGGGTTATTTTGCGTTCAATCTTTGCAGGTTGTGCCAGTGTGTGAACATCCTTTAATTGCTTAATACTCACTTGGGTATAGATTCCCGTCGTCTCTAATTTCGCATGACCTAGCAACGCTTGTTCTGCTCCGCCCTCTAGCATCAGCGTTGCGCAGGTATGGCGGAACAGGTGGCATGAACCTTTTTTTCCTATGTCTGCTTTCACGACATAATCCTTTACCAACTTACTCATGGCATTAGCGTGGAAGGCATCGCCCATTTTGGTGACGAACAATGTGCCGTCGTCTTTGCCTAGTGTAAGCTCTGGCCGTGCTTGATATTGGTAGGCGTTAATCCATTTTAATGCTCTCTCGCCAATCGGGATCATTCGGTCTTTGTTGCCTTTGCCTTGGTTAATATACACCGTACCGAGCGCATAAGCTAGTGCTGCCGACTTTAGCGTGGTTAATTCGCGCCTTCGCATACCCGTACTATAAAACGTCTCTAGGATGGCTCTATCGCGCAATCCTATGTTGGTACTGGTATCGGGTTGGTTGAGGATGCTTTCTACTTCTGATTCTGACAATATCGCTTTGGGTAACCGCTTCTCGGCTCGTGGTAATTCAAGATCACTGGCGGGGTTGTAGAGTAAATGGTTATTTCTTGCCAGCCATTTAAACAAGCCTCTAATGGGAATGATTCTACCGTCTATAGAATACAATTTACGGTGATTTATTTACACTAAAAACTATATTTATCAATAAGTTGTATTGATAAATTAAATTGTTACATTAAGTATTTTTATAGCCTATATGTATTCACCGTCAAATAAATGCATGAACATTTATTCATGCGTTAATCACTGAGTACGTCGTCGTCTATAAAAACAGAATGCTTTGATATAAATTCGATCATTGTCGATTTTTCTTAAACTCGTCATCAAATCAAACCCTTAAACTGCGGCTTAGGTCATCAAATTATGTCGGTTTTGGATATTTTTAGGGCGTTATAATGTTATAACGCCCATATGAATAAAACGCCATCAAGAGGTATCATGAGTAGTTTATCCAAAAGATCTACTGTCTACTTCGAGCCTGCCATTCATCAGGCTTTAAAAGTAAAAGCTGCATCTTCCCAACTTTCTATTTCTGAGCTCATTGATGAGGCTGTACGCCTACTCATGAGTGAAGATCAAGAAGACCTTGCTGCATTCTCTTCGCGTGAAATTGAAAAAGAGATTAGCCATGAAGTCCTTCTCAATGACTTGAAGAAGCATGGTAAAATATAATATAACCTTCAAAAAATCAGTCGCTAACGACCTTAGCCGTTTCCATCCGCGTATATAAAACGCATTCTAAAAAAGATTGAATCGCTAGCTACCGATCCTAGAGGTGAAGGCTGCGTAAAACTTTCCTCGCAAGAGCGTTATAGAATAAGGCAAGGCTTGTACCGCATTGTTTATGAGATAGGTGATGACACACTCATTATTAATGTAGTCACAGTTGCTCATCGATCAACTGTTTATAAAAGCAATTAACAACGCTCTGCTGAAAACGACACACTGCTCAAAAACTGACATTCAGGTCTACCTTTCTTAACCATTTGTGTTTATCCACCATCTTCAAGGCGATAAGCGTTATAATCGACGTTTTTAACCCACCTTAATTCTCATCGATTTCTATAACATTATTGGTATAAACATGTCTCTCCCCTTGCCTCACCTTGTATTAAAGTCCAAGTCCGATCGTCGTTTAAAGCTTGGCCATCTTTGGGTGTTCAGCAATGAGGTGGATACTCAACAATCGCCGCTCAAAACATTTAGCATGGGTCAGCAAGCGCTGGTGACTACGCACAGCGGTAAGCCACTAGGCATAGCTTTAATGAACCCGAATGGTTTGATTTGTGGGCGTATTATTAGTAGAGATGAAGCCTTCCCTCTCAATAAATCATTGTTTGTACACAGATTTAAACAGTCGCTAGCGCTGCGCGAACTTGCCTTTAACGAGCCTTATTATCGCTTGATTTATGGCGATTCTGATTTGTTACCCGGTTTAGTGGTTGATCGTTTTGGCGATTATTTAGTCGTACAAATTGCTGGTGCAGGCATGGAGTTACTAAAAGACGATATCGTTGAAGCGTTAGTTCAAGTCATTAAGCCAACAGGAATTTTGATGAGTAACGAACACAGTGCTCGTGCGCTTGAAAACTTACCCGAATATACCGAAGTTGTTTATGGCGAGGTGCCAGAATTGGTTAAATTAGTTGAGAACGGAACACAGTTTATGGCACCTATTCGCGGCGGTCAAAAAACCGGTTGGTTTTACGATCATCGAATAAATCGTGCGCAATTGCAGCAATACGTTAAAGGCAAGCGTGTGTTAGATGTGTTTTCTTATATTGGCGGCTGGGGTATACAAGCTGCCGTGGCTGGCGCAAGCGATGTAACTTGTTTAGATGCCTCCGAGCCAGCACTCGAAGGCGTCGTTAATAATGCGGCGTTAAATAACGTGAGTGATCGCGTAAATACGCTTCAAGGCAAAGCGATTGATGTGCTAAAACGTTTAATCGCTGAGGATCAACGTTTTGATGTGATAGTGCTTGACCCGCCTGCGTTTATAAAACGTCGCAAAGATCAAAAAGCGGGAGAAGCGGCTTATCGCCATATAAATGAATTAGCGATGCGTTTATTGGGTCGTGATGGCTTGTTAGTGTCGGCTTCTTGCTCAATGCACTTAACTAACACTACGCTAGTTGAGATTGTCCGCGCCGCCGGCCGTCATTTAGATCGACAGGTACAAATAATCGGCCAAGGCGGTCAAGGGCCGGACCACCCTGTGCACCCCGCCATTCCGGAAACTGAATATTTAAAAGCCGTTTTTGCGCGGGTTTATTTAGCGTAGTTTTTACTTAAATAAAACAGCAAGGATGTCGAAGCCCTCAAATTTTAATACCCTAAATATACGCCAAACACTCAGCGTATAATTAGGTATTAGCGTTTAAGCTAAAATACATTATTAAAAATAACCTTCGCGTTTTTTCTTCTCCATTGATCCAGCTTGGTCATGATCAATCATTCGTCCCTGTCTCTCGGAGGTTTTTGTTAATAGCATTTCTTGAATTATCTGAGGAATTGTTTGAGCCTTAGATTCAACAGCACCTGTAAGTGGGTAGCAACCCAAGGTACGAAAACGTATCATTTTCATTTGCGCAACTTCATTTTCTTGCAAGGGTAGACGCTCGTCGTCTACCATAATTAAGCTTTCCCCCCTTTTTACGACTGGTCGCCTAGCGGCAAGATAAAGCGGCACTATTTCTATACCTTCGCTATAAATATATTGCCATATATCAAGCTCAGTCCAATTTGATAGCGGAAAAACACGAATACTTTCACCCTTTTCAACCTTACCATTGTAAATACTCCATAACTCTGGTCGTTGATTTTTAGGATCCCAGCGATGAAATTTATCTCGAAAAGAATAAACACGTTCTTTAGCCCGAGATTTCTCTTCATCTCGGCGAGCACCGCCAAAGGCAGCATCAAAACCGTGTTTATCTAAAGCATCCTTTAAGCCCTGCGTTTTCATTATGTTGGTATATTTTTCACTGCCATGCTCAAAAGGATTAATTCCCTGATTAATGCCTTCTTGATTTTTATGAACAATCAGCTTCATGCCTACTTTTTTTACCATTTGATCTCGAAAATGAATCATTTCTTTGAATTTCCATGTGGTATCAATATGCATAAGTGGAAAAGGTGGTTTACCTGGATAAAATGCTTTCATTGCTAGATGCAGCATAACCGCAGAATCTTTACCAATTGAATAAAGCATCACTGGATTATCAAATTCAGCGACAACTTCACGAATGATATGAATAGATTCCATTTCAAGTTGTTTTAAATGTGTCATACGTATGCGTGAAACTTTCATTTATTAAATTTCCTAAAGAATATTTTTTTGTGCTTTTTGATACGATAAAACGTTCTAATTGAAAAACTTTACCGTAACGATCTATGGATAATAATTTACTTGTATGGATGTATATATTAAATCTGTTTACATTCCCATTCGGGATAATCTCGACAAATAAGTGCATTGAGACTTTTTTCAAAGTCTGTATAGTTTTTATGTCTTTTGGATAGATTTAATTGTGTGACTTTACTAATAACACCTGCACCTACTGTATTATTAGTTAGTCGATCAACGATAATAAAAGCACCCGTTTTACGATTACTCTTATAAGTATCTAGAGGAACACTCTCGTTAAGAATAATAGTGGCGTTACCAATTGAATTTAAAGTAAATTGAGAGGACTTTTTTTGTTTGAGTGACTCTAAATCAATCTCATAATTTATATGACTAATAATACCTGATGTGATCTTGGTGGATAATTTAATGTAATACTCTTTCTTTAAAGCTAGAGCTGTCTCTGACAACCAGATAATATCAGCAAAAAAATGATTACTTTGTGTGGGCACGCTATTACTTTTAACTAACATGTCACCACGAGAAATATCTATTTCTTCTTCGAGCGTAATTGTAATAGCTTCATCTGGATATGCTATTTCAGTCTCGCCATCATAAATCACTATTTTCTTTACGTGGCAATGCGTCTCTGACGGTAAAAGAATTAGCTCATCACCTACACTAACAACACCGCTGGCTATTGTTCCGCAATAACCTCTAAAATTTAAATTTGGACGATTTACAAATTGAACGGGAAACCGAAAATCTTCTAAATTTTTATCTCTATAAACCTGTGTATTCTCTAGCAATTCCATTAATGTAGGATCGGAGTACCAAGCCATATTTTTACTACTATTGACAATATTGTCACCTAATAATGCAGAAATAGGTACAAAATTTATATCGATAAATTTTAAGCCCAATTCTTCTGAAAAATAATTAAAATCTTTTTTAATAACCCCATACTTAGTTTCATTAAAATTGATTAAATCCATTTTATTAACAGCGACGACAATATGTTTTATACCCAGAAGATTACAAATAAAGGCATGTCTTCGAGTTTGCTTTTGTATACCAAAACGCGCATCAATCATTATTATAGCTAAGTCGCAATTAGATGCACCTGTGGCCATATTACGCGTGTATTGTTCATGACCTGGGCAATCAGCAATAATGTATTTACGTGAAGCGGTGCTAAAGTAGCGATAGGCAACATCAATAGTTATACCTTGCTCACGCTCTGACTGCAAACCATCAACTAATAGTGATAAATCTAAGTTATGATCGGCTATGCTAACGTCGTCTTTATTTTTTTTTAATGATGAAAAATGATCATCGAAAATTAAGTTGCTGTCATATAAAAGTCGACCAATTAAGGTAGATTTTCCATCATCGACATTACCACAGGTTAAAAATCGTAAAATATCTTTGTTTTCATGTATTGATAAATATTTTTCTATATCGGTGGAGATTAAATTTGAATCGTTAAACATTATTTATCTCTTGATGGGTTTACATGTATAGACAATACATTTTAAGTTTATATAATGACCATAGGTTAATTTTTGAAATGTAAGCCACATTCTTTATTTGTTACTTGCTCCCACCACCAACGACCTTCTCTTTCATGTTGACCAGGAGTAATAGCTTGAGTACAAGGTTCACAACCGATAGATACAAAACCACGATCATGTAAAGAGTTATAGGGTATATCTTCGGATCGAATATAGTTCCAAACATCTAAAGACGACCAATTAGCTAGAGGGTTAAATTTTATAAGTGGTTTATTATTCTGTGCAAAAATTGAATCCTCTTCGATGACAGGAATGTTCATGCGCGTGTTTGGACTTTGATCCTTACGTAAGCCCGTTATCCAACTATCTAGTTCAGAGAGCTTTTTTTTCAATGGATCAACTTTTCTAATTGAACAGCATTCCTGATGACCTTCTTCATAAAAACTAAAAAGACCTTTTTTAGAAACTAACTTTTCAACCGTATTACTCTCTGGAAAAAGTATCTCAATATCTGCATTAAAATGATTTCTTACTCTTTCAATAAATTGATATGTTTCGGCATGCAAACGTCCTGTATCTAGGCAAAATATACCACAACGAGGATTTATTTTTAAAGCCATATCAATCAGTACAACATCTTCAGCACCACTAAATGATATAGCGATATTGGGATATTTTTTTATTGCATAAGTTAAAATAGTTTGAGGCTGCTGATGGTTTAAATGCTGATCTAAATCGACTATATCTATTTTTTCTTTTAACATCATAAATCCTATATAGATGTAATTGTGAACAAAATTTACATCACACTTTAATCAATGTGATTAACGTATCCGCATCGTAATTTCACTTTCTTAATGTAGACAGTGGTGAGATTTTTAGATTTTCTGAAAGTATTTATATCTTAAAGAGAAAAGAAGATAGCAAAGAAAATCTTTAGATAAAAAGATTACTATCTTCTAAGCTTATAACTGCATGACTATTTCTATTTTCGGCTTATAAATTATAGATTTAATAGAAACTTCTTTAAATTAGTCATGTAATTGTTTTCAATAACTAGTGATATTTATAGATTAATATAGACATTGTATGAAGTTGGTAAATGACGCTTTTGATAATATAATTATCGATACAGATCACTATTGTTGTTTTAGCCATCAAAGCATTATTAAATTTTTTGCTGACCTAAAAATTCTGCTCCAATAAAATCATTAAATCTCTGTTACAGAATAAGTTAATAATTATTTTCGTTTTATTTTTTATATTTTAAATGATATCAATTATTATTTTGGCTTGATTCACTTAAATATCATACGTAGTAATCTACTAAGCAATCGTAAAGAAACACAAATTAAAATGGTAGTTTTGTAAAGCGGGCTTACCTTAAAGTTTGGACCTTAGTTGATTCGATGATTTTAATATGTTTATCGGTTGTTTTTTGATATAGTCGCCCGTTTTATAAGAACTTACTAGCGTATTTGTGAGCAATCTAAAAAAACTGATGCTCAAATAAACACCAAGTGTGTAAACCATATGATCTCTAAAGTTCATCCACTATTTTAATAACTCTGGTTACTATTTTATTATGAAGATTGCTATATTATCGAGAAACCCCAAACTTTACTCTACTTCAAGACTTGTTGATGCTGCAAAAGAACGCGGACATGAAGTGCGTGTAGTTGACCATGTGCGCTGTTTTTCAGACATGGGAAAGGAGAACCCATCGGTACATTATAAAAACGAAGAATTTAATCCAGGTCATTTTGATGCGGTTATTCCCCGAATTGGCTCTTCTGTTAGTTTTTATGGAACATCGGTCGTTAGACAATTTGAGATGATGGGTACTTATTGCGTCAATGAATCGGTCGCTATTACTCGCTCAAGGGATAAGCTTCGCTCGATACAACTATTATCCCGTAGAAAAGTCGGTATACCTGTCACCGCTTTTGCAAATTCGCCTGACGATGTTTCAGGATTAATACGAGAAGTTGGCGGAGCGCCACTGGTTATTAAATTGCTTGAAGGCACGCAAGGCATTGGTGTTGTTTTAGCTGAAACAAAAAAAGCAGCAGAGAGTGTTATTCAAGCTTTTATGGGTGTAAATAGTAATATCTTAATTCAAGAATATATCAAAGAAGCCGGCGGTAGTGATATCCGTTGTTTTGTTGTTGGTGGTAAAGTTATTGCTGCAATGCAAAGAACTGCGCCCGAAGGTGAGTTTCGCTCTAATTTACATCGAGGTGGCTCTGCTAAACTCGTAAAGCTTTCTGCTGCCGAAAGAGCAACTGCTATTAAGGCTGCAAAAATAATGGGGCTAAACGTATGTGGCGTTGATTTATTACGCTCTAATCGTGGACCATTAGTGATGGAAGTGAATTCTTCTCCGGGATTAAAAGGCATAGAAGAAGCCACTAATAAAGATGTTGCAGGCATGGTTATAGAGTTTATTGAAAATAACGCTCAGCCTCATAAAAACAAAACGGTAGGCAAAGGATAAAGATAAGGTAGACGGCAATGCCAAAAAGAAATAAACCACTAACAATTGACGGCATTACCGTTAAGCCAGGCGAACGCAAGGTTATTGAGCTTCCAATCGCTAAGCTTTATACCAATACAAACTTAACGATTCCAATTCAAGTGTTTTGCGGTAAAACTGAGGGACCAAGAATCTTTATCAGTGCTGCTATTCATGGTGATGAGTTAAATGGTATTGAAATTATTCGACGATTGGTTAAAACTAGCGGGTTAAGAACTCTTCGCGGCACGCTCATTGTTATTCCAGTGGTTAATGTGTTTGGTTTTATCCAACATTCTCGATATTTACCCGATAGACGTGATTTAAATCGAAGCTTTCCTGGTTCTAAGCGTGGTTCTTTAGCCGCAAGACTTGCTCATACATTTTTAGAAGAAATTGTCAGTCAGTGTAATTACGGTATAGATTTGCATACGGGTGCGATTCATCGTTCAAATTTACCTCAAGTTCGCGCTAATCTTGATGATGAAGAAACTAGAGAATTAGCGGAAGCTTTTTCGGTTCCTGTTTTATTGAATTCTAATTTACGCGATGGATCACTGCGTCAGGCCGCTAGTGAGTACGGAGTAAAGGTATTGCTTTATGAAGCTGGGGAAGCACTCCGCTTTGACGAATTTTCTATTCGAGCCGGTACACGAGGAATTTTACATGTGATGCGCAAATTGAATATGTTGAGCCCGCGTACAAAAACTCGAAAACCACATTACCCTTTTATTGCAAGATCGAGCAGCTGGGAGCGGGCCCCCGAAAGTGGTTTGCTACGTTCAATTGCACCTCTTGGTATGAGAGTGAAAAAAGGTGATTTGTTAGGTCTTATATCAGACCCATCTGATATTTTTGACGCAACAGAATGCGAAGTTAAAGCGCAATATGACGGCCTGATTATTGGTAAAAGTAATATTCCTTTAGTTAATGAAGGTGATGCCCTCTTTCATATTGCTCGCTTCCAAGATATCAAAGAAGCTGCGGCATCAGTAGAGGCATTTCAGGCAGTCGGTGAGAGCTCACCAAACCCTAACTTTGACGATCAAATGCTGATTTAAAAGCTTAATGCCGATCACATATTTCTAGATAAATATCATTAATTTACAATTGCTACGTGTTACTAAGTAGTGATTTTTGTTAGTGCTTAATTTTTATTTCGAGCCTAAATCACAAGTATTAATTTATTTTTAATCGCTACAATTTCTAAAGAGAATCGCTAGAAGTAAATTATGACCATCTTACAAAAAAGTAACAAGGAAACTAATCAAGAAAAAACGTCGGCACTTCTTAAACGTATCGCAGAGAATATGACCGGTGAAAAAATTCATGTCGGTATATTGTTATATCGCCTACGTCGCAGATCATTTGGAGGTCTATTTTTTTTCTTAGCTCTAATGAGTTTAATACCAGGAATTTCAATTTTCTCGGGAATCTTAATGATGATTCTTAGTGTTCAGCTTGCTCTTGGGCTGCGTGCCCCACTGCTACCTCGCTTTATCAGTGAGTACAGCTTAAGCGTCGATTATTTAAAAATCATATTAAACCGAACAGCGAAAAGAATCGAAACGGTAGAAAGATATATTAAGCCCAGAATACTGTCACTTACACAAACTCCTTTTACATTAATTTTTGGCGTCTTAATTTTTTGCTTATCTGCAGTAGTTATGGTGCCATTACCATTTACTAATTTAGTGCCAGCAATAGCGATATCAATTATTGCACTTGGCTTTCTTGAACGCGATGGCTTAATAGTTATTGTAGGAACAGCAATATCTATACTCGCAATAAGTTTAGGCTGGGGAATAATTTACTTAACTGCCAAAGGACTTGAAAATATTTTTTAATGATCATAAATATTTATGAAATGTTGGGCTATTGATAGTAATAAGAGCATCTATAACTATTGATATTTTACGTGCAGTTTATATGCATGTAAGTGTTTATGTCAGCTAGCATTGCCACTGCATTTTTTAGCTCAACCTTTGTCATTTTCATATCTATGCATTAAAAGCTCAAAGCGCTACACTTTTTAAGCTTTTTATAGCCTTTTTACCAATTTATCGTGTAGGTGATCGCTCATCAGTGAGTTATTAAATATATTCTGATGAGGCCTTGTTATTATCGTTATTACCTCCATATTTGTATTATGTTGAATGAATTAATCTGAAAAGCTACGTAAATCATGCCGCATGGCAATAAAACGACACTTAGTAAGTTCCAAAGCTAGTCCATAAGCTATAGGCAACACCTCTCCTGCTAACCTATATTATGTTCAGAAGTATATTTAAGTCGCTTTGACACCCTCTTGTTAAGTGATTGGTCTTAAAAATCTCTCTTAATTTCTTATCGTGGCCTCAACCTTGAGCTCTATTTAGTGTATATCTACAGACTCAATGTTATCAGCATCAGTTCAGGTAAAATTAATAGAAGTATTAAATAAAATTTATGGAGGTATGCATGGCAAATGACAAAGATTGGCAGCTTCGCTCGGATGAATGGGTAAATTCAACTCATCGATCTCGTTTAAAAAAAGAGCGCGAGCTTATTGAGCGTACAGCACAGTTAATAAAACAAGACGTAGCTATAGACAACATTGAATCATCTGAAATTGACGAAAAAACATTAAATGTTTCTCACAAAAGAGTCAACGGCAGCAATATTACTTCTAAATCTCTTAAAAAAAGAAAGAAGAAATAAGAGTCGAAGTAAAGCCTCGAAAACAGTAGATATAAATATAGGTTACAACTATTTAGGCTGGGGTTGAGGTTGAGTTTTTACTCCTACACACCCTAAATAGCAGTTAAGAAGGTTTTTTAAAATAGTTTTTGTATCGTCTTCATTTATCACAGTTTTTTTATCATCAATAAAGTCTTGAGGACTCAGTAATGACAGTAAAGTCTATAAAATATGGTTCTGATGCACGCGCGCGAATAGCATTTGGCGTTGATATATTGTCACAAGCGGTTGCCAAAACTTTGGGGCCTCGTGGTCGCAATGTAATAATTGAACAAAGCCATGGTGCACCACTAATTACAAAAGATGGTGTAACCGTCGCTAAGTCTATCGAGCTAGCAAATAGCTATGAAGATATAGGCGCGCAAATGGTAAAGCAGGTTGCCTCAAACACAAACGATCAAGCCGGAGATGGTACAACAACAGCAACTGTTTTAGCTCATATGCTTTTTAAGGAAGGCTTAAAACTCATTGAGGCGGGTATGAACCCAATGGATGTAAAACGAGGAATCGATTATGCAATTAGTCAAGCGGTTGAAGCATTGACGAAAATTTCGACGCCTTGTAAAGATAACAAAGCTATTGAGTTTATTGCTACTGTGTCTGCTAATGGAGATGAAACTATTGGAAAATTATTAGCGCAGGCGATGGATAAAGCAGGCAAAGACGGAGTTATAACTATTGAGGAAGGAAAATCTCTGGAAAACGAATTAACTTTAGTCGAGGGCATGCAGCTAGCGCGTGGCTTTTTGTCACCCTACTTTGTTACTAATGCTAAAAAAATGACCGTTGAATTAGACAAACCTTATATTCTTCTTCATGATAAAAAGATTTCACGTGCAGCAGAGTTGATACCTATTCTTGAAGCTGTTGCTAAATCGGGTAAGTCACTACTTATTATTGCAGAGGATATAGAAGGTGAGGCTTTATCAACACTGGTGATTAATCAGCTGCGAGGGACTATAAAAGTTGTTGCTATTAAAACACCCGAGTTTGGACTCCAACGTCAACAAACAATGGCGGATATTGCCATTTTAACCAGTGGTGATGTAATTTCAGAAGAAACTGGTGTGTCTTTAAAAGATATTGATATTAACCAGTTAGGTCTGGCATCAAAAATTATTGTTACTAAAAACACTACTACTATTATCGGTGGAGCAGGCAAGAAAAAAGAAATTAAGTTACGCATTAAGCAACTGACGCAACAAATGGATAACGACATAACCTCTAAATACGATAAAGATAAACTACGCTCACGTATCGCCAAATTATCTGGCGGCGTCGCAATTGTAAAAATAGGTGCGGCTAGCGAAATAGAAATGAAAGAGAAGAAAGAGCGTGTAGATGATGCTCTCCATGCAATACGTGCAGCAATAGAAGAAGGTGCTGTTCCAGGAGGTGGTATTGCTTTGCTACGAGTGATGCAAGTCCTAAAAACAAAAAAACTAGTCGGTGAAAACGAAAGCCAGCAAGCGGGTATTCGTATTGCATTAAAAGCGCTACAAGCACCTTTACATCAAATTGTAGCGAATGCGGGTAAAGAAGCTAGTGTTATTACAAATGAAATTTTACAAGGCAAAGGTGATTTTGGTTATAACGTGCAAACAGACAGTTATGGAGATCTATTAGAAATGGGGATACTAGACCCGACTAAAGTTGTGCGCGTAGCTCTACAAAATGCGGCCTCGATTGCAGGACTCTTGCTGACTATAGAAGCTATAGTTTCAGATATACCAAAAGTAAAAATTCGAAAAGCTAAAAAAAGAAGTTACTAAATATTAGATTAAAAGTTTAAAAAGTCTATATTGGGTGAACATAATATTATCGTAAAAATACCGATGTCTTATGTTTACCCTAAACCTTAAAACTATATTGACTGTAAAAATCTTTAAATAATAGATATCTTTAGATGTTTAAAAACGAAATGATGATGGATATTGTTATAAATTTCAGAAATTATAGGTTGTTATTTGTCATCTTTTCAATACCAAAATAATATTCATAAATTATTAAAAATAAGTGCTTAGCTGCTAACCGCTGCTTGACGCCACTCTTTATCGCTATAAGCTACTCTCAATGGCAACAAGTCGCTTTTATTAGTGATAATCATTGAGGCGTCTGTACGAATACAGGCACCCGCATAATAACCACCCGCAGTAAATGTGCACAGCTGAACATTAAGACCATTAAATTTTGGTAGCGGGTATAGTGACTGAAAAATAGAATCCTGCTGAGAAAATTGTCCTTGAGTTTCACTCAACGTTTTATCTTGTTTATCAAACAAGATAATATTTAATCCACACCGGCCTGCAATTGGCTTGCTAACATAACCTTCTTTTTGTAGGTCGGGGGTTAATTCAAATTGCGCATTTAATAAATAAGGATGGTTGGGAAACATCTGCCACAAAATAGGTAGCATGGCTTTATTACTGGTGACGACTGTCCATAGTGGTTCGATAACCATAGTTTCTGGATGTAAAAAAACATCCATTAATTGTGGCTTTTTATTTTTGGGTATATCTTCAGTCGCATACTCATTGTTGTTTAATTCATCGCGAAGCTGTTCTAATGCAGTTTCCCAAGCCCATGTCTTCCATACCCATTTAATGGCCAAGCCATCAACATCAACAACATAGCCATCTTTAGACCAAGATAATTGTTGAGTTCCATAAACAAGCTTTGATTCGATACCCGCCTTTTTCATCGTACTTTGCATATACAGTGCGTGGTAATTTTCTTCTTCATCATCATCCAACATAATATGAACTAGGCCATCAACATGATTCTCTTTCCATGCATCGACTAGGTCAAAAAATAATGGGGATCCTGCATCAGCGCCATCATCACAATTTTTATAGTCACCCCACAAACCTTGAATTTTGCCACACTCCATATGACAAGAGGCAGAATCTGCATTGTACTCATATAATTTTAAGCCTCTAGCACTTAATGAAAAATCGAAGCGACCGGTAATCATTTGATTCCGTCGATTGTTCCAAGATTGTTTAATGCGTGGCCATAATACGTTGGGAATATTAAAGTGCTCAAGTAGATATTCATTTTGTAATACGTAGTCGGTTGCATGTAAGAATAAAGCATGCAACTCATTGGTTGCACGGACCACTTCCTGCTTTGCCGTTTGCGACATTACACAATAGGTATTTTCATAAGCCTCTTGGCTATGTAGCTTCTGACCGTTCATTGCAACGTATGCATGCTCGTCTTCATTAGCTAAATTTATCCAAGCTTTTTTTGGTGTTTTTGATGCCCGCAGTTCACGTAATTTTAATTCAAATAAAGCAGGATCAGAATCTTCGAGTACTTCGGCATGTTGTTTATTATTTGTTTGTGTTACCCAGCCTAAAATTGTTGCTTCATCAATGGTACAGCGAATCCAAAAACTACCATCTTCACCATGGCATGCTGTTAACTCACGAGAGTAGTTACGCTGATCCGGCCAAGGAATATGGTCAAAATTTTGCTCGGCAATGCGCACAAATGTATCACTGACTTCCGTTATAACCGCAACGTGACCTGTTGTCTCAAACTCACCGCCCTCTTCCCAAATTAACAAACTACCGGGTTCGGGTAGACGTAAGCTACCATTATCAAATGAATGCAAAGGTAGTAGTTGATTAGTTTTTACATCGCGAACGTGTTTTAATCTAAAAATATCGTAAGCCATGGCTATGTCTTCAAACACATAGCCTTTATTCACTAACATCCAGCGCCGCACAAACTCAACACACTGCCATTTATAACCGGTATATACGCCATCGACATAATGTCGATATGCGCTACGATCTGCCATTTGCTCGTGATCAACTGAATCATAATCCGATGAATAGCTAGCCACACCACCTTCAGAGATACCTAATACTTGACCAAAGGGTACCTGATTTACTTTAGAAGACTCTAATGTCATGCTTTCTTGTTACATCCAAAAATTGAGTGGATAATTATTGAGATAATATACGACTATTAAATCCTATAACTAGTGCAATATAAATATAAATTTCATTAAACTGTAAACATTTTGGGTCTTATTTGATAAAAAAGCATATTAAAAATTATCTAAAGAACAGGCTAGAATAGTACCGCAAAAAATTAATTACCCGCACGAAAATGATTAAGGCAAAAAGATGCCAAGCTATATATAGCTAGGTGAAGTATTTATTCTAGGACATGGTTTAGGGTGATTAGCGTTATCAAGGTTTCTTAAACTGAAAATAATTGGCACAGAGCTTAAAAATGTTCTTAAGCTTATGGACAAAAGACTAAAGCCTTATAAAGTTAACTATTGAATTAACTATCTTTTTTTTCCCAATATAGTTTTAGTTTGAAAAGAAGACTTGCTTGTTTATCATTTTTACATATTTCTATAATCTTATTATTTTCTTCATCGTCAATATGAGTAAGCTGAACTTTATCATCGATGGCTTTATCGTCAATTGTCTCTATATTAATCTCTTTAATATTAATTATTTGATCGCCAGCTAGCTTCTCTTTAATCGCATAAACTATATCCTCTTGTTCGCTAGATTCATACTTCAAGAAATCGGCACATGTCATTTCTGCGGGTATAACTAATTCTTTGGCAAACAACGGTAATGTGATTACTATTGCCGTAAGAACAACTATATTAATAGGGGTGAATTTCATCGAAGAATCTCATTAAAAATAGGATTTCCTAACGTATCATTATACGTAAAAAAGCTTAAGCAAACCTTAAGCTAAAATATTTTTCTATCTTAGTTTTTATCAATTATATTTGATACTTATGACGTTAAGCCTACTAAAACATTAACATCAACCCACTGACTATATTGATCTTCGTTAGCGTAGCCTAATAGTAAGCAAGCTTCTTTTACTGAGCAGGACTTTTTATAGGCAAGCTTCGATACTTCTGTCGCTTTGTCATAGCCAATATGATTAACAAGAGCGGTGGCAAGCATTAAATTATGATTAAGATGTTGTTCTATTACTGGAATATTAGGAGCAATACCTTGAGCACAAAAAGTATCAAAGCTAATGGTTGCATCGCTAAGTAATGAGATACTTTCTAAAATATTGTGCAATATAATTGGTTTGTAAACATTTAGCTGAAAATTACCTTGACTACCCGCAAAGGCAACAGATGCATCATTACCAAAAACCTGTACGCAAACCATACTCAGTGCTTCACATTGTGTAGGGTTGATTTTGCCAGGCATAATGGAGGAACCCGATTCATTTTCGGGTAAGATTAGTTCAGCAATACCACCATTAGGGCCGCTTCCTAACCAACGAATATCGTTAACAATTTTTAACAATACTGTTGCGCAAGTTCTTAATCCGCCTGACATTTCAACTAATGGATCGTGTGTTGATAATGCAAAAAATTTATTTTCTGCTTGCGTAAATTCTATATCTGTTGCTTCACTTAAATTTAAGATTACTTTTTCTGCAAATTTTGGATGTGCATTAAGTCCTGTACCAACCGCAGTACCACCGATTGCAAGTGGATATAAATACTGTTTATGACTATCAAAAACCTGCAGAACAAAATCGAGCTGAGCTACCCATGCCGAAATCTCTTGACCTAGTGTCAATGGAGCAGCATCTTGTAAATGTGTGCGCCCTGTTTTTACTAAGTTTTTATATTCTTGCTGTTTGCTTTTTAGTGTACATTGTAATTGCTTAATGGCTGGCAATAGTTGGTTTTGCAATTGTTCTAGTACCACAATATGCATTGCCGAGGGAAACACATCATTGGAAGATTGGCCGAGATTAACATGATCATTTGGATGTATTAGTTGCTGACTTTCTTTATCTTGACTTAATAATTTGTTAGCTCGATTGGCAATCACTTCGTTAATATTCATATTGCTATGAGTACCAGAGCCTGTTTGAAACACCCCTAAAGGAAAGTGTTTGTCTAAATTACCCGCAATAATTTCATCGGCAACACTGACTATAGAATTAGCTACGTCATCGGTTAATAAACCTAACGCATGATTAGACTGTGCTGCCGCTTTTTTTATAAGAGCTAATGCTCGTATCACTGGACGCTGCCAACAAAATCGATCTAATGCAATTGGGAAATGCTCTAAGGATCTCTGTGTTTGTGCACCCCAATAACAATCTATCGGGACATTGATTTCACCAAGGCTATCTTTTTCTATCCGTGTTTTTATTGATGTTTCATTTTTCATAATATATTGACTATTGATAACTTATTAATGGATTCTCTATTCAATTTTAAAATAGGTAATGATCTTTTCTAAAGCACTTTATGAATATATCGAAACAATATATAAACAGGTAAAGTAAATAAATATATAAAAATTAAAGGGTCCTTTAAATATTTTTATACGGTTATTTACAATATTTTTTTGTCTGTATATTCAAAGTATTTTTTATAAATAATTTTTCAATAACATTTACAATAAGTTACGTAATACAGTATGTAAAATGCCTCCATTAAAATAATAATCCCACTCAGTCACAGTATCTATGCGGATGTTAACTTTAAATTGTTGAATGTTTATACCATCTTGATTTTCAACATCAATAGTTATTTGCTTACTGTCTCGACTTGGTATCTCTGTAAAAGTAAAGAGTTCTTCTCCATTAAGACCAAGGGTCTCTAGATTTTGACCTGATAAAAACTCTAACGGCAGTATGCCAAAACCAACAAGATTCGAACGATGAATACGCTCGAAACTTTCTACAATAACAGCACGAACACCTAACAGTTGCGTACCCTTAGCCGCCCAGTCTCGACTAGAACCCATTCCGTAATCTTTACCCGCTACGATAATTAAGGGAATCTGATCTTGTTGATATTTTATAGCCGCATCATAAATGGACATGGTTTCGTTTGAAGGTAGGTAACGGGTATATCCGCCTCGCTTTTTGGGTGTTAATTTATTTTCTATGCGAGGATTAGAAAAAGTTCCACGAAGCATCACTTCATGATTGCCTCGACGCGAGCCCAGACTATTGAAATCGTTTACTGCTACACCTTGTTGTTGTAAATACATTCCTGCAGGGCTATCAGCACTAATTGCTCCGGCAGGCGAAATATGATCAGTAGTAATAGAATCACCTAAACTAACTAAACAGCGTGCATTAATAATATTTTTAGTTTCAGGTAGCTCTGGTGTCATACCTTCAAAAAATGGCGGCTGTTTAATATAAGTTGAGTCGGGCCAAGTATAGGCGCCAGTATCTGAGACTGGCATTGCTTGCCACTGTTCAGAGCCTTTAAAAACATCTGCATAATACTTACGGAAGAGTTCTGGCTTCATATTAGCGTTTATTAAGTCATTAACCTCCTCTAGCGTCGGCCAAATATCACGCAAGTAAACTGGCTGCCCTTTTTGGTCTTGACCTATAGGGTCTTTCGTTAGGTCAATATTAACAGTACCAGCAAGCGCATAAGCCACTACTAAAGGTGGCGAAGCTAAATAGTTTGCTTTTACCTCGGGATGAATTCGACCTTCAAAATTTCGATTGCCAGACAACACCGATGCAACGATTAACTGACGCTTTTCAATTTGTTGCGATACCTTTTCAGGCAAAGGACCTGAGTTACCAATACAGGTCGTACAACCAAAACCCACTACCTGAAAACCTAAGCTATTGAGCGAATCTGTTAAACCCGCACTCGCTAAATAAGCTGGCACCACCTGAGAGCCAGGCGCCAAAGAGGTTTTTACCCAAGGCTTAACTTTTAAGCCTTTATCACAAGCTTTTTTGGCTAATAAACCCGCAGCCAACATAACTGCAGGATTAGATGTGTTAGTGCAAGAGGTAATCGCAGCGATAACAATATCACCATCAGTTAATGTTTTAACGTCTAACTTTTCTGAATGATCATTAGCATTACTTATCGATACTTTTTGCGCTGTTTGATCGCGCTCACTAACACTATTGCTATCTGCAAGAGTGTCTACTAATCGTAAAGCTTGGCTATTTTTTTCTTGTTCTAATAATTGTTGGAATCCCTGTTTTATATCCGGCAATGGCACTCGATCTTGAGGGCGTTTTGGTCCTGCCATGCAAGGTTCAATGGTGTTTAAATTTAATTGAAGTCGCTCATTATAAGCAGCTACATTTTTTGTTGCTCGCCAAATACCTTGAGCTTTAGCATAGGCTTCGACCAAATTGATATGTTGTTCTTCGCGCCCAGTCAGGCGCAAGTAGTTAAGTGTTTCGTCATCTATAGGAAATATACCCATCGTTGCACCATACTCAGGTGCCATATTGGCAATCGTGGCCCTATCAGCCAGACGTAAATGATCTAAACCTTCACCATAGAATTCGACAAATTTACCCACCACTCCATGGTTTCTTAAAAGCTCTGTAATCGTTAATACAGCATCAGTGGCTGTCGTACCTTCGGGTAAAGCGCCAGTAAGTTCAACGCCAACAACTTGAGGTAATTGCAAACTAATGGGCTGACCTAACATGGCAGCCTCAGCTTCAATACCACCAACGCCCCATGCAAGGATCCCAAGACCATTAATCATGGTAGTGTGGCTATCTGTACCCACTAAAGTATCGGGGTAAGCCAAACATTTATTATCAACAACGGAGGTAGAAACGACTTTGGCCAAGTATTCAAGATTGACTTGATGCACAATACCAGTTCCGGGCGGAACGACACGAAAATTATCAAAAGCTGCCTGCCCCCAACGTAAAAAATTGTACCGTTCTTTGTTGCGTGTAAATTCGTGTTCGATATTTTTAGATAGAGCATCGCTTGAGCCAAAATAATCAACCATTACCGAGTGATCGATGACTAAATCTACCGCTACTTTAGGATTAATGTTTTGTGGATCGCCCCCCAACTGTATCAATGCATCGCGCATCGCTGCAAGATCTACTACCGCTGGCACACCGGTAAAATCTTGAAGCACTACACGAGCAGGCGTAAATGCGATACTTTGAGTTGAAGAGTTCTTTGAAGAATCATCTTGATCATCTGACCACTGACATAAGTTATCAATATCTGCAGCAGATACATTAATACCATCTTCATTACGCAATAGGTTTTCGAGTAAAATTTTATAACAAAAAGGTAGTTTTTCTAAAGTGTATTTAGGCGCTAGGCGATCTAGGCGATAGATAGAATACTCTTGCTTTGATCCTACTGATAATGTGGCTAAAGTTTTGAAAGTGTTTTTGCTCATAATTCCCTCTTTGATAAATTTTATCGCGCTTAAGAATTTTGATCATATATATAGATATATCCTACGCTTTTAATAGTTAATTGTCACTAAATGCTTAGCGAGCCTTATTCAATACAAGCGTAATATTTTTGATAAATATTAAGTGATATATATAGTGCATTAAATTTAACTAAAAAATAATTTATTATACAAAGCATTATTACAATTGTTTATTTAATTGAAAAATATAAGATTTTATTTATTTATAAAAATAAATAACAAATCGGCTACCCTCTATCTCAGGTTTTTGATATTCAATATCCCAGTTTAGGTGATCAATAATACGTTTAACAATACTAAGGCCAAAACCATATCCGGTTTGGCTTTTCATATTACTGCGTTGAAATAAATATTCTTTATTATCTTGTGGCATTCCACATCCAGTGTCTTCTATAACGACACTGTCTTTTTTTAACGTAATAGATATAGATCCCTCGAGTGTATGCTGACAAGCATTTCGCAACAAGTTTCTTATTATTATAGAAATAAGTGCTGGTTGTGAATTTAAGTAAACGTCGTCTTCAACAAATAAATTTAGCTCAATAGGTTTATCGTTTAACAAGCTGACGCATTGATCCAATTCATGCTGAATTAACTCATGCATATCAATACTAGACAAACTTAAATTATCTGGTGATCGCGATAACATTAATAGCGCTGATACTTGCTCGCTTGTATCGATGGCTGTTTTTTTAATGCGGTTTGCAGTAACTAATAATTTAGGCTGCTGAGAAAGATTTCTAGAAAGAACCTCAGCTGCACCTAAAATTATTGTTAATGGCGTTCTGAGTTCATGGCTAACATCACTACTAAATAGCCGTTCGCGTTCAAGAAAACTATGCAGCCTCGCATTGCGCTCTTCAATAGCGTGCGCAAGAACTCCAATTTCATCATTAGATGTGATCTCAAAGTTAAGCTGCTCTACATCTTCTTTTACCTTTTCAGCAAGCAAAGACAACGGTGCGATCACTCTGCTAATGGAAAATTGGCTAAATAGCCAAGCAGTTGCGATAGCAAAAAAAGAGGCCAGAAACAAAACGATAAGTATTATGAACTCGATACGTTCAAAGGTAGACTGATCATCAACAATAAGAAAACGTTTGTTATCTACATTTTGTACAATAACAATGACTTCTTTACCCGCGCTAACATGACTTCTTGAATTTTCTTTTTGGGTTCAAGTTGCCTTAACTCTTCAGGCATATCTTTATCAGTATAAAAAGAAATCCCAAGTGGTGCATGGGTTAAATTAATATGATCACTTGACTTAAAACGATTTAGTTCATAATTTAATCGTGGATAGATTAATTCTTCCTCAATATAACTCTCCGAAAATTTAAACACCGTAATAAATACTGCGCAAATAAAAACAGAAAGTAATATATAGGAAAGTAACAATCGATACTTCAATGATAAATATTTATTCATCTGGATTCACCATACAATAACCCATTCCCTGAACTGTTTTAATCATCGATTTTTTAAAAGGCTTATCAATTACTTGGCGTAAAGAATGAATATGTGTTCTTAGTGAATCACTATCAGGTGGCAAATCACCCCAAAGCAGACTCTCTAATTTTTTTCGGCTAAATACCTGAGGCGAATCCTTTAATAAAATACTTAAAAGATTATAACCTATTGGCTTTAGCTTTAATGAAACGCCCTCTCTCGTCAAATTAAGTGTCAGCGGATCAAATTCAAGTGAGCCTAATACTAATTTTGATTCAACATGAGAATCAGAGGCTCTGCGCACCAAAGCTTTTAATCGTGACTCCAATTCAATCAGTGAAAATGGCTTAACTATATAATCATCTGCACCACTCTCAAACCCTGTGACTTTGTCATCGATCGTATCACGAGCCGTTAGCATAAGCACCGGAGTACTTAGCTTAAGCTCACCACGCAATTTTTGGCAGACTTTAATGCCATCGAGCCTTGGCAGCATTAGATCTAAGATAATGACATCGTAATTATCCTCTGCAGCTAACGATAAACCGCTAACTCCATCGCGCGCACAATCAAGTGAATAGCCCAAAGGCTCAAAATATTCATAAAGATTAGCAATAATATCGCTGTTATCTTCGATGATTAATATTTGCAAAATGACCTCTTATTTAAAGATTAAGCTCAGATATTGATGATTACATCTATTGATTATTTAATCGACAAAAAATATAAGATGAACAGTAATCGGCAGTATGTAGACGGTGAATTTTTTTGTGCATGAATTTATAACTAATTTAACACTTTCTTAACATTGGGCTAACATCGACTTAACGCTATTACCTGTAAATTATGCTAAATACTTAACCTCTAAAAGAATTTAGCATAATGAACTTAAACGATCTTAAACTAAACCATTATTCAACCATAATTGGCACCTCACTTTTTATTGTAATTACTGCCAATTTGACATTTTTTAGGCTTGCTTCTGACCTATACCCTGTTGCTGATAATTTTGGCTTTGTGGTTGCCCTGGGTGTGCTGGTATTCGCCTTATTAGTATTAGTCATGGCGCTTTTTAGTCTAATTATACCTGTCCGTTTTTTGAGCGCTATTTTTATTGTCATCGCAGCGCTATCGGCATACTTTGCTGATAGTTTTGGAACAGTCATTGATACGGAAATGATTCGTAATACGCTGGAGACAAATGTCTCAGAAGCAGCGGATCTGGCTTCAGTCACCTTAGTGATAAGGATATTATTTTTAGCAGCATTACCTATCGCCATTCTCTATTGGTTAAACCTTGCCAAGGAAACCCGCCTACAAAAAATAGCTCGATCAGGTATATTAATTGTTTCTGCATTTGGCTTATCAGTTATTTGTATATTATCTAATGGTAGCCAATTTGCGAGTTTTTTTAGAGAGCACAAATCGGTACGCTATTATATTACACCAAGTTACCCAATTTATTCAGCTGGTCGTTACGTAAGCGATATGTTCAAGCATCCCGAGAGTAAAGAGCTTATTTCATTAAATGCTACGTTCAAAAAAGTAGCTAACCTAAAAAATAGCAAACCTAATTTAGTAATTATGGTCCTTGGTGAAACTGCTCGAAGCGAAAATTTCTCGTTAAATGGTTATAAGCGCGATACCAATGAATTCACTCGTAATGAAAAACAGTTAATCAGCTATACAAATATATCTTCATGTGGAACATCTACTGCTGTGTCAGTTCCTTCTATATTTTCTTATAAAGGTAGAGATGGATTTAATGTTAAACGTGGCAAACAAACAGAAAACATACTAGATTTACTTCAAAGTGCAGGAATTAGTGTATTGTGGCGAGACAATAATACGGGCTCAAAAGGTATGGCCGATAGAGTGGCTTATCAAAATTTTGGCTCGCCAGAAATTAATGCCGATTGCGATATAGAATGTCGTGATATTGGAATGCTTGGAGGTTTACAAGAATACATCTCAAACCAAAACGGTGATATTCTTATTGTGATGCATCAGATGGGAAATCATGGCCCCGCTTAATTTAAACGCTACCCTGAGTCTTTTTCACACTTTATACCGGCTTGTGAAAGCGCAGAATTCTCTGAGTGTACGCAACAAGAAATAATCAATGCCTACGATAACAGTATTCGTTACACAGACTATTTTTTATCTAAAGTCATTGCGTTTTTAAAAATAAATACGGCATATAATACATCAATGTTATATGTAAGCGATCATGGTGAATCGCTTGGTGAAGCAGGATTATATCTGCACGGCCTACCTTATAGCTTTGCGCCTGATACACAAACTAAAGTACCACTTTTATTATGGGCTGGTGAATCATCACCGATAAATATTGCGGCCTCAAATCAAATCAAAAATAAATCAAATTCTCACGATGCTATATTCGACTCGTTGCTAACTCTCTTTAATGTTTTAACATCGCTACCTGTTGCTAGCACGCCGTTGTTTATTGTAGATACAAAAATTAATCCTCAAGTTGGTAGCCGTTAATGACAACAGCTAAACAAATTATATGGTCATGTGGAATACTTGTTTTAGTTTTGATTTTTTTTGAATATAGTCATTTTGACATTTATCTTCAAAACTACTTTTACAAATTTACCGAAAAAAGTTGGCTAATTACACTCGACAAAGACAGTATTATGCATTTAATATTTTACGATGGAATTAAACGCGCATTAATATTATTTGAATTAATACTTTTAATTTTTTTATTATTTTTTAGAAAAAAAACTTATATTAAAAAGAACATTTCAGGGCTAATTATTGTTTTTTTATCATTAATAATCGTGCCACTGTCTATTGGAACTATCAAGAAATATAGTAACGTTACCTGCCCAGCTTCATTAATTCAATATGGCGGTGATATACATCATATTAAAATATTTGAACGCTATCCCGAGGGACTAAAACCCGAAAAACCACAAAAATGTTTTCCTGCGGCTCATGCAAGTGGAGGTTTTGCATTATTAGCTTTATTCTTTTTAGCGAAGACTAATAAGGGTCGTGCAATAGCAATTATATTTGCACTAAGCATCGGCTGGTTAATGGGTGGTTACAAAATGTTAATTGGCCATCATTTTTTAAGCCATACCGTTGTCAGTATGGTTTTATCATGGCTAATTATTAATCTTATTGCTTTATTGATGAAGCTTAAAATATTTAAATTTGATAAATCAAACAATCATAATAAATGCGATAAGCAAAAAATCACAAAAGGTGATCACTCTATATGAAAATAATAAAACGAACGGGAATAAAACGCATTATTTATGTTGCTGGATATTCTTATGAAGGATTAAAACATAACATTATTAATGAGGCTGCATTTAGGCAAGAAGTTATCTTGGCTTCGGTGCTTATCCCTATTACATTTTTTGTTAACGTAAGCAAAGTGGAGAGAATATTACTCATTCTTTCATTGATTTTAGTACTAATTGTGGAGTTATTAAATACAGCAATTGAGGCAACAGTAGATCGTGTTGGACTTGAATTTAACCCACTGTCAGGTTTGGCAAAAGATACCGGATCGGCCGCTGTTTTTACTGCCTTGTTTTTATGTGCTTATACTTGGATAGCAATTCTATTTTTTTAAACGATTAGTTATATTTCGATATAATTAGCGTATAAAATAATTGATTAGTAAAATATTAATGTAGTTTTGTTCTTTGCCCCGTAGAACGCCCTAGCAAATCACTGACGATCAATACCGCTGTTTTATAAAAACCATGAATTGAATATTGGTGGCTTCTATACAAACTTGTATAAATAAGCTTAGCTAAAAGTCCGTGAACATTAACATTACCCATCAATCTACCCATTAGAGTGCCCACTGAATCTTCTTTACTGAGTGATATTAATGAGCCTCTGTCGGTATAAACAAAAGACTTTAAGCTTTGATTCTTTATAACTCTTTCTATGTTCTCCATCATTAGCCTCGCTTGTTGATGGGCGGCCTGTGCACGGGGTGGAACAATCCCGCTATCTAACTGACACATAGCGCAATCGCCAAAAGCAAAAATAGTATCGTCTTGTGATGTTTGCAATGTAGTTTTTACAACTAGCTGATTTAATCTATTTACCTCTAGGCCATCTAAAGTTTTCAAAAAATCAGGGGCTTTTACACCTGCACACCAAGCTTTTAGTGGTGATAGTATAATTTTTCCGCTTTTAGTCTTAATTTCTTCAGCTGTAATTTCGACAACCTGCTCACCCGTTAAAACATTAACGCCAATATTTCTAAGCTCTTTGGCTGCTTGCATCGCAATCTTTTCTGGCAACGCCGCTAAAATTCTCGGTGCAGCTTCAATAAGCGTAATGCTTACATTCTTTGATGTAATTTCATCTAACCCTAATTTTACATACTGTTGTGCGGCATAATGAAGCTCGGCTGCCAATTCGACACCAGTTGCCCCAGCCCCAATAATTACAATCGGTAATTTATTATCATCTATATCATTATTAGTCATAGAGTGAGCCGCAATATAATTATCGAGAAATTGCTGATGAAAACTTTCAGCTTTTACTCGTGAATCTAAATAAATGCAATGCTCATTTGCACCTGGCGTACCAAAATCATTACAGGTACTGCCTACTGCAATCACAAGATAATCGTAGGATATCTCGCGTTCTGGAACGACGAGTTTTTTGTCGTTATTAATGACTGGACCTAATTTAATTAATTTATTTTCTCTATCTAAACCTATAAGTGAGCCAAGTTGAAACTCATAATGATGTTTTGCGGCATGAATAAAGTAATTTTGTTCATCGTGAAACGCATTAATTGTACCTGCTGCTACTTCATGCAGTAGAGGTTTCCATATATGAGTAAGCGCTTGGTCAACTAGTGTTATTGAGGCACGTTTTTTTTTGCCAAATCGACTACCTAATTTAGTCGCTAATTCCAAACCACCAGCACCCCCGCCGACAATCACAATATTAGGAATAGTCATTTTTCGTTAATCCTTTTTAATTTTTTGGCTAATGAGGTTATCAATCTGTAAATAAGAAGATATTGTGATTGTTTTGAAAATGATATTTGGTCTAACATTGTATTTTAATCGATCCATAAATTTTAAAATACTTATTTATTATTTTATTGAGGTTTTATTGCAACCTTTTAGAGATGATAAAATATTAAAACCAATCTTTATGCTTAAAGTAGCTTAGCATCGCAATTATTAATATAACAATACCACCCCAGACCATAAGATAACCAAAAGGCCAAGATAACTCTGGCATATTCCAAAACCCAGCCTCTTGCTTAAAGTTCATCCCATAAACTCCTACTAAAAAAGTCGGTGGAATAAATATGGTCGATATTACCGTAAGAAAGCGCATCACTTCATTTAGCCGGAAGCTTATTGTTGATAGATATACTTCAAGCGTACTAGTCGCCATATCACGATAGGATTCGATGAGCTCCATTATTTGAATCGTATGATCATAACAATCGCGTAAATAGGGTAGCGTTTCTGGCGTAATAAAAGCATTGTCTTCACGCAATAAAATATTAACAACTTCACGTTGTGGCCATAGTGCTCGCCGCAACAAAATAAGCTCTCTTTTAATATGATGGATAGAGTGCAATGTGTTTTTTGCACCACCTTCTAGGAGTGATTCTTCTATAGACTCGAGCTGTTCACCAAATAACTCTAGCACAGGAAAACCGCTATCAATAATAAGATCAACAATACATATAAAAGATAATCGCTGCCGTTATTACGAATATGATTAACGTTCTTTTTTAAACGGTTGTGAAGCAATTGATAGGTATTTTCATCGTATTGATCATGAAAACTTATTACATAACCGTTACCACAAAATAGACTTACTTGTTCAATATGAATTTCTTTTTCAACCACTATTGGCATATTTACAATAACAAAAAGTTGTTTGTCATAGGTTTCGACTTTAGGGCGTTGCCCATGATTAATCACATCTTCAAGTGCTAATGGGTGCAAATCAAATGCAAAGCCTAATTGCCTCAAAACATCAGGCTCGATGCCTCCACTAATATGAATCCACGTAACACTATTGTTATTAACGTATTTAGCACAGTCATCGATTGAGCAGTTAAGATGACTTTTGACATCATCTTTGTTGTAATTAACGACATCAATTTTTAATGGTCTAACCTCTTCAGATGCACTATTATTGAGAGGTTTTATCAGTGTACCTGGTGGAGTTCCTGGAGGATGATATTGTTTACGAAATACTTTCATAAAAATAAATACTTTATTGAGAAAAATTGTTTTACTAATTAACTATTAATAATTTGCTGTTAACTATAGCTAGTAAAGAAAGAGAGTTTTATTAAGAATTATAATTTTTAAAATTAAAATTATTTATAGTCAATCTTAATAAATCCACCAGTTACTTCTGAGCGTGAACACCCTTTAATAATCGCCCTAAAATATCAGCACCTGTTATGATCTTACGAGTTTCACCCCATAATAGAATAATATCGTGGTCGATTACTTCATCACTATCGATATCATCGTTTGTTTTAAGTTCACTAATCACATCCCCCAAGGGTGTCATTGGGTCTTTAATAATAATTGGCCGATGACAGTACTGATAAGGATTAAAGTCTGGTTCATCAAATAAAGCTGCCCTTAAATAACCATCTGCATCGAGCACTAGCTGTGGATAATCTTGTAGATCTGTCAATATGACCCATTTTTTTCTTGATGCTTGAACTTGCTGTAAAAAAGTGTCTTTACTTGTTCTTTTTGTATCGGGAATAACCGGTAAATCAAGTTTAACTGGAAGCGCAATTATACTTAATGGATCAACAGCCTCCCCTTCTTTCATCACGGGCTGCTGATCAATCTGTAAAAAATTAAGCGCTCCACGTCCTTCTAACACCTCTAATTCGGCATCCTCAGCTTCGACATGTTTTTTAATCACCCGATGCAAATCATTTTCGCGCAAATATACAATACCTTCTTTACCTAGCCATAGATCAAGCATAGTTGCAGAGGGTCTTGCGACTGGATATAAAACCCATTGATAGAATTTTAATACTGGTAATAATAAAGATGCCATTCTCAAAGCATGACGCGAAAAATAAGCCTGAGGCATAATCTCACCAAACAGCGTAATAAAAACAGTTGAGAATAAAAATGCACTAATACCTGTTAGAGCGGAGTTTGAAAGCAGAGCTAGCAAAACATTAATGCTAACGTTGCCCCACAATATGGTTGTTAGTAAAAAATTAGCATCTTGCCTCATGGATAAGACTTGTTGTGCTGCTTTATTTTTGCCACCAGCAGCAACCTCTAGCTCCATTCGATTTAAACTAAAGAACGCAAGATTTAAACCAGAAAACATCGCCGATTGGGTGATACAAATAAAAATTCCAATCCAGATTATTGCCTGACTTGAAAAAAATTCTACGTTAAACATATTGTGTTCCAGATTATAGGCCGTACTTTACTTATCTAAAGTTTAAATTAATCTAAGGAAAATTATGGCTTATTCATATCTTTTGAAAGTAAGTCAACAATAGCATTACTAACAAGTTGTTGAACGAAGCCGCTATGCGGCAAAGTTAAAAACCTCTTTTCCATAGATAATTCCTCTACGTGCAAGCCCGCACGACAACTAGAGGAATTACCTTATGAATAAAGCACAACAAGCCAAATTCGATTTGCTGTACCAAC
>JAWUWW010000046.1:0-15696 GCA_034111645.1 Cellvibrionaceae bacterium | reverse complement strand
CTTACTCGACGATTTTAGCTACAACGCCGGCACCAACTGTTCTTCCACCTTCACGAATCGCAAAACGTAGGCCGTCTTCCATCGCAATTGGGTGAATCAACGTAACAACCATTTGAATGTTATCACCTGGCATAACCATCTCTACGCCTTCAGGTAATTCACACGCACCCGTTACGTCCGTGGTACGGAAGTAAAACTGTGGGCGATAACCTTTAAAGAATGGCGTATGACGTCCACCTTCATCTTTCGACAATACGTAAATTTCAGCTTCAAATACAGTGTGTGGCTTAACTGAACCTGGCTTACATAGTACTTGGCCACGCTCAATATCTTCTCGCTTAGTACCACGAAGTAAGACACCAACGTTCTCGCCTGCGCGACCTTCGTCAAGCAACTTACGGAACATCTCTACACCGGTACATGTCGTCTTAGTGGTATCTTTAATACCAATAATTTCGATTTCCTCACCAATTTTAACAATTCCACGCTCAATACGACCAGTAACAACCGTACCACGACCTGAAATTGAGAACACATCTTCGATCGGCATCAAGAATGGCTGATCAATAGCACGCTCTGGATCTGGAATATAGCTATCTAAAGTTTCTACTAACTTTCTAACAGCTGTAGTGCCTAGCTCGTTATCGTCTTGACCATTCAATGCCATTAATGCAGAACCTGCAATAATTGGCGTATCGTCGCCCGGAAATTCGTAAAGATCTAACAATTCACGCAATTCCATTTCAACAAGCTCTAACATCTCTGAGTATTCTTCTGAACCAACACCACCACAGTCTTCTGCAAGTAGATCAGCTTTGTTAAGAAACACAACAATGTAGGGAACACCCACCTGACGAGATAGCAAAATGTGCTCACGCGTTTGCGGCATAGGGCCGTCAGTCGCGCCACATACTAAGATCGCACCATCCATTTGAGCCGCACCGGTAATCATGTTTTTTACATAATCCGCGTGCCCTGGACAATCGACGTGTGCATAGTGTCGTGCTGGTGAATCATACTCAACGTGTGATGTTGCAATAGTAATACCGCGCTCACGCTCTTCTGGTGCGTTATCGATACCGTCAAAGGCAACTGCTTTACCAGCGCCCCATGTTTCTGCACATACGCGCGTTAACGCAGCCGTTAGGGTTGTTTTACCATGGTCAACGTGACCAATTGTACCCACATTGACGTGGGGCTTTTTACGTTCGAACTTTTCTTTTGCCATTGTGAGCGTCTCCGACTTTCTATGCACATTAAATTGCGCGATATACAATATTGAAAAAATTTAAAACAATTTTAGCTTCAATCACTATTAAAACAACTAAAACATATATACGAAAGAACGGCACCTTTTTATCTTCAGATAAAAGGAAAGCCGCTCTTCACTTTATACTACCTGCTCAACCATTTTGATGGAGCTCATGAGCAGATTTGAACTGCCGACCTCACCCTTACCAAGGGTGTGCTCTACCAACTGAGCTACATGAGCAAACTTTAAAACTGTAGCCAGCATTCAACCAATTTCAACTCGAGCGCTTGCGCATACTGGAGCGGGTAGCGGGAATCGAACCCGCATCATCAGCTTGGAAGGCTGAGGTTCTACCATTGTACCATACCCGCGAATTACTCAGAGAAGCCACAGCGATACTGATAAAACAAATATGGTGCAGGGGGGTGGATTCGAACCACCGAAGCTTTCGCGTCAGATTTACAGTCTGATCCATTTGGCCACTCTGGAACCCCTGCGACTTTTACAGTCAAGCCGTCAAGCCGACATAAAATATGCAGCGAAAATCTTTTATCAAAAAAGATAACCCTTACACTTTAGCGTTTATTTTGAGAACCTAATTAAAAAAGCTACAAAATAACATCAAATAACGGCACTCGCTCAAGCGAGAACCATCAAATAGTTGGAGCTGACGAGAGGAGTCGAACCCCCGACCGGCTGATTACAAGTCAGCTGCTCTACCAACTGAGCTACGTCAGCAAATTACCATAAAAGCATTTATGCTATTAACTTTTGCATTCATCTAATAATGGAGGCGGGATTCTAGAGAAACTTTTAGGAAGACGCAAGATCTGTACACACATTTTGTCGTTTTTGTAGCAAATCTTCTGCAGAAATCAGCTTTAACCACTTTTCATCGCCTATTTTGCTTGCTTCACCCTCTGGCAAAAAGACCCAGAGCTCTTTTTGCTCACGTGGCACGTCAACTATTTTTGGCTTATAACCCTTCTCTTCGATACTTTTTTCCATTGATTCAGCATGAACTTTATCTGTGAACATCCCTAAAGAAATTCCGTTGGCTAAATTACCATCGGGAATAACATAACTATCTATACCTCGAGACTGCAATTCACTCAAACGGCGCAAAGCGTCTTTGCGTGATTTTTCTGGATGTAAATATAACCAGTAACCTGGCTCACTTAAAACCACAATACTTCTAATTTCTGAATTAACTTCTAAAGACTGCAATTTTTCCAAAAAATATTCTGCGGCCAACAATCTTGGAAAGGGTCCCACTAAAGTACATAAGGGCTGACGCTCAGGCTTTGCTATTGACTCAACTGGCACTGCGGCAATCGATTGAATATCGGTAACTGAGCTATTATCCTCGATCAGAAGCTTAATAGATGACTGTGAAGTATTTGCACTAATCGCTAATGCATCGGTTGACTGCCCAAGACTTTCGTCTTTTGCTGAAAAAATCTGTGCATATATAAATATACCCACATTAACGACCAATAAACTTATTACGATCCAACGCATATTACTTCTCTTGTGTTTTTAAGCCTTACGTTAATTTCTTATCATCAATTTCAATATATATCAGTATATCTTAACTTACACACTATATTTATGGCTGGAATGATTACCAAAATATTTATTAAAAGCAAGAGCATGTATCTCAATATTGCTCAATTAAAAGCGAGATGCCATCCAACACTAGATCTGAATTAAACTCCACTTTAGAGACAAGCTTAATCTTGGAGCCCGTCAAAGGAGCTTTAGTGAAGAGATTCAACAAGCGCTCACCATTACCACCGGTAAAAAAAACGTGTGGAGTTACTGCACCCTCATTTAATAACCTTTCGAGAGAAAGATTTACTAATCCTAACTGCATCATCCATAAGCCCGCTGATACCGCTGTTTGCGTTGACTTGCCAGGGCTCATTTCACTATCATAACTAACTTCATCTAACTTGACCCGATCCGTATCACGAAACAAGGCATTTCTCATCAATTGCACGCCGGGAACAATATAGCCCCCCAGATGCCTTCCATCGGAGAGAATCATGTCAATGGTACAAGCGCTACCACAATCGACAATTAGACAAGCCTCATCATCAACCGCTGAATATGCGGCAAGCATCGCTAACCAACGATCAACGCCCATTTGTTCTGCACTGTTATAACCGTTAATAACGCCTAAATCTTTCGCTGACACCTGTAAATATTCCGGCTCTATATGCCATCTCTTTTGACACCAAGCATCAAAAAATTCTTTGCTCGCATTTGACACATTCGCAACAGCAACTTTTGATGGCTGAAATTTTTCTATAGATACGAAGATTTGATTAAAACTTGTCTGATCACAAATATTTTTATTGGTATCGCTACCGTTGGCAATTATTTTTTTACCCTCTTTAAGTCGCCACTTAAATCGAGTATTGCCCATATCTATTTCAAGATTCATTGCTTAACCTAAGTGATAATTCACCTCCATGCATGCGCTTTTTAACGCCATCAATATCGATAATTAGTGCTCCATTATTGGCTATGCCGCAACAAATGCCCGATATCTTCTGCTCGCCAGAAATTACATCTACTAATTTCCCATTGAATGCATCTAAGCGCTGCCACTCCGCCACATAAGGCTGAAACCCCTTCATCTCATACGAAGCCAATAATTTGATTAACTCATCAATCATATAAGCGGCTAACTTATTCCGCGAAATATCTGCACAAATACTTTTTAAATCTATCCATGACTGATCGATATCTACATCCTGCCTAGACATATTAATGTTGACACCAACACCGACAACTATTCGACAAGGCCCCGCGTGGTCGCCCTTTACATCAATCAAGATACCGCCTAATTTAGCCCCGTCAATTAAAATATCATTGGGCCACTTTAGAGACACACCGACAATTCCTAGGGCAGATAGTGACCTTACAACAACAACTCCTACCGCTAGACTTAAGCCCTCTAGGGCTGCAATGCCTCCCTCAAACTGCCAATCAAGCGATAAATAAAGATTACTGCCATAAGGGCTCATCCATTGGCGACCACGACGACCACGACCACCAGACTGATGTTCAGCCAAACATATATTGGCTGCCGATGGAGTTTGATTATCTTTGGGCCTCTCCAGCAAATAATTATTGGTGGAATCTGTTACCGATTCAATATATAAATCATTAATAGCCGCTTTAATATTGCCAGACAAATACGATTCGATTAAACCTTTATCTAACAGCTCTAGCTTCTGTGAAAGGCGATAACCACACCCCTTGATTGAATCAACCTTCAGCCCAAGCGAAGATAATTTTTTCAAACGCTTCCAAATTGCAGTACGCGAAACGCCCAATTGCAAACCAATTTCTTCGCCTGAATGAAATTCGCCGTCGGATAAAAATCCTATCAACTCTCCATCAGTTATCATAACTAGCATCTAAAATATCGAATGCATCTTCAGCTGTTTTTTTATTGATATATTGACGCTGATAACGACTCCCTAAACTTGTCAATATCTCATAAGAAATTGTGCCTGCTGATGCCGCCAGCGAATCAAGACATTCATTGCTATTAAATATCTGCACACTATCAGGCTTCTCATTAAGCTCGGTAACATCAAAGAAAATTGAATCCATCGATACCCGCCCAACCATGGGTATGGATACACCATTACACCAAGCAAAACCACGGCCACTTAAAGAACGTAAAATTCCATCGGCATAACCACCAAAAACAACCGCTAATTGCATGTCCTTATTAGCAGTATATGTGTGCCCATAACCAACGGACTGACCTTTCTTTATCATTTTGATTTGCATAATGGGCAAGGAAAGCGAGGCGACCTGTTTCATGGGATTTTTTCCAATAGCTGCATGAGACGATACTGGGCTGCCACCATAAAGCGCTATGCCGGGACGACAAAGATCAAAATGAAATTGATTATCTAAAAAAATGGCCGATGAATTACTAAGACTTAAACTAACACCAGGAAAATAATTTGTAATTTTTTTTGCTGCAAGACGAAAAACTGACAGCTGCTGTTGATTTAAAACATTTTCACTATCATCTGCGCACGCTAAGTGGCTCATTAATACCATAGGCTTAAATAGTGCAAATTTATTTTTGTTGGCGTCTATGTCTGCCAACACTTTATCAATTTCGTCCATCGACAAACCTAGGCGATGCATTCCTGTATCGACTTTTAAAGCACAAGCATAAGCTTTATTTTGTTGTTTACAAAAGGCCAGCCATTTATAGATATGCTCGATATCATAAATTACAGGTACCAAATCAAACTTGGACCAGCGCTCGCCAGCTTCACCTTGATTAAAACCATGAATAATACCGCCTAGCACAAAAATGTTGGGCTTAGTCCCGAGAATTTTTCGTAACTCTTCAGCCTCATTAAGCGTCGCCACAAAAAACTCTTTACAACCCACGGCCATTAACGCTGGGGCAACCTGCACAATATCTAAACCATAAGCATTCGCCTTAGTAACTGCAGCACAACGAGCCGACGCATTAGCTTTTTGTATTTTGTTTTTTAGATACAGCCAATTATATTGAATAGCACCTAAGTCAATCGTTAATAAGCCGGTGGATGATAACTCTTTAGATAGCATAATTTTTTTACTGTTAAATTTATTTAGATGAGCTTTAAAATTATATTACATTGTAAAGAAATTTATCGATGCCATCATCACAAAGTTAATAGTTATAAATTCGATATACTCGCAGAACCAGACTCTGACTAAGCCTTTCAATGAAAACCTAAAGGCCTATCGCTATTTTTAAATTGTTTAGAAATAGATAAGACTGGCCAGGAGTCTTATCTCTCGATTCAAAGCGTGCTGAGCGGAAGCGACTTAGTGTCGACAACTTTTCTCATAACAAAACTCGAGTGAACACCTGTTACACCCTCTAGCTTAGTTAACTTACCCAACAGGAACGCCTGATAAGCCTCCATATCCTTTACAACCACTTTTAACTGATAGTCTGCTGCTGAACCGGTGATCAACAAACATTCTTGCACCTCTGGAAAAGTGACAACGGCCCCTTCGAAATTATTAAAGCGATCTGGAGTGTGACGATCCATACTGATATTAATTAAGGCAGTCAAGCTCAGCCCCAATTTCTTCTCGTCAAGAATAGTAACAGTTTTTCCAATAATACCAGACTCAATTAAGGCTTTAACTCTTCTAGAGCATGGTGAGGGCGAGAGTCCAATCTTATCGGCTAACTGCAAATTAGTAATACTGCCGTCTTTTTGCAACTCTGACAAAATACGTTTATCAATACGATCTAAATCCACTATCGAAGCCTCCGAAGCATTTGAAAATCAAAATTAGACTTTATTAAGACCCAAAAACCTAAGAAAACAATATGAACGCAATTGTTTTCTAATTTTTTTACTATTTTAGCTTATTATTGCTAAGTATTGTCATTTAATTGGTTACTTAGCAATTTAATTCTACGCTTTATTAGCTATTATAACCTCACCGCTAAGCAATTAAGCCATGACTTTATCCGAGCACTGGCACGGCGAATATCTCACGAGGATATTCGCGCTCGATGACTCAAAAGGTCGTCGAGCTAGAAATTGCACTAATTATTTTTTATTTAGCCAACTAATGAGCGCATAACAATGAGCCCTTTTAATCATAGTAAATATCGCCCTTTTCCTGTTATCAAAAAGCCTAATCGGTGCTGGCCTTCTGTACAAATTGCTCAAGCCCCTATTTGGTGTGCTGTTGATTTACGCGATGGTAATCAAGCATTAATAGAACCGATGAACGTTACTCAAAAACAGAAGATTTGGGCGCTATTAATAAAACTAGGATTTAAAGAAATAGAAATTGGTTTCCCCTCGGCCTCGCAGCCAGATTTTAACTTTTGTCGATGGTTGATTGAAGCAGATCAAATACCTAGCGATGTCAAAATTCAAGCGTTAACACAGGCGCGACCAGAACTTATAGAAAGAACCTATAAAGCTCTTAAAGGTGCCAAACAAGCGATTGTTCATGTTTATAATTCGACATCACCAGTGCAGCGTGAAAAAGTATTTAAACTTGATAAGGAAGGCATTAAAGATATCGCGAGATCAGGGGCACAGAAAGTATTAGATGAATCGAAAAAATATCCAAATACAAAATGGTTTTTTGAATATTCTCCCGAGAGTTTCTCAAGCACCGAGATAAATTTTTCTATAGAGGTTTGCAATACTGTTATCGATGTTTGGCAACCACGCCCTGAACACAAAATCATTCTTAATTTACCCGCTACCGTTGAGTGCGCGACACCCAATGTATTTGCCGATCAAATTGAACTCTTTTGTGATGAAATAAATAACAGAGATTGCCTCATTATAAGTCTACATACTCACAATGATCGAGGCTGTGGAGTAGCGGCCGCTGAACTTGGCTTAATGGCAGGCGCCGATAGAATTGAGGGCACTTTAATGGGTAATGGTGAGCGCACAGGCAATATGGATCTTGTCACTATGGCAATGAATCTATACAGCCAAGGTATCGACCCAAAGCTCGATTTATCGAATGCCGATGAAATTATTCGTGTCGTTACCGAGTGCACACAAATTTCTACTCATCCACGGCATCCATGGTTCGGAGAGCTAGTTTACACCGCATTCTCAGGTAGCCATCAAGACGCTATCCGCAAATGCCTAGCGCAACAAAAACAAAACGAGCCATGGGATGTTGCCTATTTACCTATCGACCCTAAAGATATTGGTCGCGATTATCAATCGGTGATTCGTGTCAATAGCCAATCGGGTAAGGGTGGTGTAGCTTATATTTTAGAACAAGACTACGGTCTAGAATTACCTCGATGGCTACAAATAGAAGCGAGCAGAAAAGTACAAGCTCATGCTGAAGCAATGTCTATCGAAGTCACCCCAGAAAAAATTTGGGAGATAATCCAGTCTGCATTTATGCGTAAAAACAATACGCAGCAATTGGGCAACTACCACTTAGAACTCAATGGCAGCCAAGAACATATTCGCGCAACACTTGTTAGCAACGATAATACAAAAACGGAACAGATTATTAGTGGTCAGGGTGACGGGGCTTTATCGGCATTTTGTAATGCCATTGAAAACCACTTTGGGTTTAATATTGAAATTATAAACTATCATCAACACGCTATTAGTTCAGGCACAAATGCGCATGCAATGGGCTATGTACAAGTCAAAATTAATGATGTACGTTTTTGCGGAATAGCCAAAGACCGCGATATTATGAGTGCCAACCTCAATGCTATTTTGGTCTGTGTTATGCAAGCCATTGATGAGATGGCAATTAAATATTCAAACGCAGCGATATACTCATAAGGATTGACGCATAAAAATGACCATAGAAAAATAATGTTTTGTATTTTAATCAAAAAACTCTGAGCATTAATGCTCAAAGGGTTTTTTATATCAACATAATATTCAATGATCGTCTTTTATTGTTTGCTGTTATTTTTGAATCAATTATTTACCTAGGTCTAGCAACAATAGCGCACGCAATAATCTAAAAAAATCGAAAGCTTTACTTAATCTACAAAAAGCTCTTTATATTGATCGCGCAGAAGATTTTTTTGTACTTTGCCCATGGTGTTGCGAGGTAAAGCATCGACAACAACTAACTTTCGAGGATGCTTAAATCTTGCAAGCTGTTCTTTAACAGCAGCTTCTACATTTTGAAGATCAAAATCATCACTACCAACAACTAAAACACCAACGACTGTTTCACCAAAGTCTGGATGAGGAACACCTATTACAGCGCTTTCGACAACACCTAATTGCTCGTCAAGAACCAGTTCAATCTCTTTTGGATAAATATTGTAACCACCAGAAATAATAAGATCTTTATTACGACCGACAATGCTTACATATCCATCTTCATCAACCAAACCCAAATCGCCAGTTATAAAGAAACCATCGGGACGTAATTCTTCCGCTGTTTTCTCTGGCATATTCCAGTAACCTTTAAAAACGTTAGACCCGCGCACTTCTATCTGACCAATATTACCTTGAGGCAATTCATCCCCCGTTGTTGGATCTGTAATTTTCAACTCTACCCCGGGCAATGGAAAACCAACAGTTCCTGCACGACGTTCGCCATCATAAGGGTTTGACGTATTCATGTTGGTCTCGGTCATGCCATAACGTTCAAGAATACGATGTCCCGTTCGCTTTTCAAACAGCACATGAGTTTCTGCCAGCAAAGGGGCTGATCCTGATATGAATAAACGCATATGTTTTGTAAGTTCGCGATCAAAGCGTTCATCGCTAAGAAGACGAGTATAAAAAGTTGGTACACCCATCAGAGTCGTCGCATTAGGTAGCAATTCGATAATGCGATCGATATTAAAACTGGGTTCAAAAATAATTTTCGCCCCCGAAGCTAACGCTACATTGGTTGCCACAAATAGACCGTGAGTATGAAATATGGGTAACGCATGGAGTAACACATCGTCTTCTGTAAACTTCCAGACTTCAGTTAAAGCTTGACCATTTGATAACAAATTACGCTGAGTCAACATCGCGCCTTTAGAGCGCCCGGTAGTCCCTGATGTATATAAGAATGCAGCAATATCTTCTGGTGAGCGATCAACGGTAATGAATTCAGTTGATGCAAATTTATATGCAGCCGGCAAACTGCCTGATTTTCCATCAGCAGACTGCGTCATTAATTTAGCGTGATGCTCTTTGGCAACACTCGACAAACCTGACTCTGATTCAGGTTTACAGACTAATAATTTAGCGCCGGAATCTTTAACAAAATAATCGACTTCCGATGCGGTGTAAGCGGTATTTAATGGCAAATAAACAATGCCTGATTGAACGCAAGCAGCATATAACACTAGCGTAGCAACTGACTTGTCGACCTGCACAGCAATCCGATCACCAGGCTGCAGGCCTTGCTTAGCAAGTGCATTAGCGCATTGTGCAGTTGATTTTAAAAAGTCGTCATAAGACACATCTTCGTCGTTTAAAGAATCTACTATAAAAGTAGTTTTTTTACCTGCATGAGCGGCGAACAAAATATCATACAGTGGATTCGTCATTAATATTTTCTCTCAATATTGGTTTTATATTTTCACTTAGCTTGTGGACACTTTGAGCTGCGGTTATGTGTCCTATGGCTGCAAATTTTTCATGATTAGCCGATACATGGTCCAATTCATAAAGATAATTAACCATTGCGCCACCAGATTGCTCTAAGCCATTGCTCGATAAATCTGCATCATTATGTATTGCATGAATTTTTGCTCCATTACCCAAATGAAATTTTGCGACAGGATCAAGTGGTTTTCCATTAGGCGCTTTTACATTTAACAGATAATAAGCAGCTAAATTTTTCATATTATTGAAAGGCTCATTAGCTGTATCAATTCCAGTTTTTTTAGCCCATTTCATCAACCCAGGAATAGGTGATAGGGTGACGAAGTTTTTGAGATTTCCAAATCTTGCCGACAAGTCAGCGGCAACTTGTTTAATTAATGAGTTACCAAATGAGATACCACTTAGGCCCTGCTGACAATTGGAAATTGAATAAAATACGGCTGTATCTGCTTCGTTAACAGCTAACTCTTTGCGACTCTCTGACAAAATGTTTTGCACAGATTTTGGAATGCCTTTGATTAGAGCAACTTCGACAAATATCAGCGGCTCATCCGGCATAGACAAATGAAAAAATGCAAAACAAAAACGATCCTTTGGTTGCATGCGCCTACGCAGATCGTCCCAGCTATCGATAGCATGGACTGCTTCGTAAGCGATAATCTTTTCAAGAATGTATGCTGGGGTTTCCCAGTTAATAGGGCGCATCACTAAAAATCCACGATTGAACCACGACACAAACAAATGTCGAAAATCTAGATCTAATGCTGCGAGAGTATCTGACTGTTGCTTTAGCCTTAATAACTCTGCTCGCATATTGACAAGCTTACCCGTCGCGCCAGAGACTTGATTCAAGCGTCGAATCAGTTCTTGTCGCCTAGGCTCAACGGCCACCATATAATCATAATAGGTTTTTTTAGATGGTTGAACTTTATATTTCTCTAGGGCTTTCTTAACGGAGTCGTAATCAATATCCATATTGCTAGATAGGTGATTAAAGAACGCTAACTTATCCTCATCCTTGAGGGTCTCAAAACGATCAAGAATTTGTGTCGCTAATGCTATACCAGAGGATTCACCCGCCGTACTGATTAGCTTATCAACTAAGGCAATAATTGAGCTGTTATCGCTTTTATCTTTTTCGAAAGGCAAATAGCGGCGATCAAAAATATTCGCCAATAACTCCATCATCATACTCATTAGGTTGCTGGCCCCATCACTACATCAGGCAACCAAGTTGCAATGCTTGGGAAGAAGCAGAGTAGGATAATAGCCAAGACCATACAAGCAACATAAGGTAGTGAGCCCACCAAAATAGTCTTCAGGGATATGTCAGGAGCAATGCCATTAATCACGTAAAGGTTAAGCCCCACTGGAGGACTAATAAGTCCAATCTCCATATTAATAGTCAATATAACTGCAAACCAAATAGGATCGAATCCAGCAGTAGTAATTATCGGTAATAGAATAGGTGCCGACATCAGAATTACTGCAACAGGAGGTAGAAAAAAACCTGATATTAACAAAAATATATTAACCATTATCATCAATACCCATCGATTTACATCTAAGGTACCAATCCACTCTGCAATTGATTGCGTGATAAACAAGCTAGAAAGCATATAACTAAAGACTCCAGCAGCACCAATGATAAACAAAATCATCACGCTTTCACGGGTACTGTCTCGAAGCACTACCCATAAATCTTTAGGGTTCCATAACTTATAAATAATCATAGCAATAACTAGGCACAATAAAGCACCTACTGCTGCTGTCTCAGACGGTGTGGCTATACCACCATACATTGCATACAGCACACCCAGAATAATTAATAAGAAGGGCATTACTCGAGGTAGAATTTCAAATTTCTGCTTCCAGCTGTAGGATCCACTCTTAAGTAAATTTTGATCACCTGATTTCAACGTTGAATATAAAGACCAAGCCATAAATAGAGTGACCAACAATAAACCCGGAATAACACCAGCGAGAAACAGCCGGCCAATAGAAGTTTCTGTGGCGATACCATAAACAATCATGGTGACAGAGGGAGGTATTAGTATTCCTAAGGTCCCACCTGCGGCAATTGAACCCGCCGCCACAGCATCGGGGTAACCTCGCTTGCGCATTTCAGGAATTCCCATCTTACCGATGGCTGCACAAGTTGCCGGAGATGAGCCCGACATCGCGGAAAATAAAGCGCAAGCGCCTAGGTTTGATATCACTAAACCACCAGGTACTTTTGTCAACCAACGCTCGAGAGCCTCATACAAATCTGCCCCTGCTCGAGTTGATGAGATAGCGGCACCCATAATAATAAACATAGGAATTGATAGTAGGGCGAAATTATCAAGCTTTCCAAAAAGTAGCTCAGGTAAAAGTTCTAAAGAACGCATTCCATCAAATACTAGTAAAAAACCACCTGATACAATTAATAAGCCTAACGCTACTGAAACCCCTGAAAACAATACAAGAATAGTCATTACGGCGACAATTGCGCCTAATACAAGAGGATCCACTACTTATTCTCCAAACCGAAAGGGGTATCTTTACCCACCACAACAGCGAGCAAATCCGCTATTAATTGCAGGAACAATAATAAAAAACCAAGAGGCAATGCCAAGTAAGGTATCCATAAACGAACCCCCCAAACCGTATCTGATTTCCAATTACGTTCATATGATATATGCCAATGTTCATAGCCATATACCAGCATCATCAAAACAATAATCGATGACAACCCGATGGTAAATATAAATAAATATTTACGTATTGAGTTCGTTAACATTAATGGAATAAGGTCAACATTCACATGGCCCCGTAACAATTGAACATAGGACAACCCCATTAAGGTCGCCGTTATCATAAGATAAACAACAGCTTCTGTTTGCCAGATAGTTGATAAATTAAGAACTGCTCGTACGAAAATCATCTGGCAAGTGATAATAACTGCTACCACAATCATGGCAGCAGATATCCAACCAGATAAAGTCGACAACTTAGATACTATATCTATAAAACGATATATTATTTTATTGTTGTCGTTTATTTCTTTATCTTGAAGCATATTGGTATTCCAATTTTATTCAACGGCCAAAGCTAAATCTAACAACTCTTGACCACCGGGTACGTTATCAACAAAGTTTTTATAAGATGTTTTCTTTGCAAGTTCACGCCACTCAGCAAAATATTTTGGTGTCATCGTAGCAATCTCAACACCCGCTTTGCGGAACACTTCAGCAGATTGATCGTCTTCTTTTTTAGCTTCTGCTAAATAATAAGCTTGCGCTTTTACTGAGGCAGCTCTTAACGCAGATTGTTGGTTTTCATTTAAGTTTTCAAAGCTAGTTTTATTCATAAGTAATGGCTGATACATAAACCACAACGCAACTTCTGACGCTGGGGTGTAGCATTTAACTTGTTCATAAATACGATAAGAAACAAATGAAGATGACGAAGTGTTAGCGCCGTTTAATACACCGGTTTGCATAGCACTATATATTTCTGAAGAGGCCATAGATGCAATAGATGCACCTGCACCGGCAAGCATTTGTTCGAATGATTTACCGGCTGCACGCATTTGCATTCCTTCAACATCAGCAGGTTTAGTAATACATTTATCTTTACCAGCAAAACCACCGGCCAAATATCCGTGCACTAAAACAATAACATCATCTTCTGCCATTTTTTCTTCAATAGCTTTCATGAATGGGGATGCGCTTAAACGGGCAGCGTGATCATGGTTTTTAACCAAACCAGGCATTAACGTTAAGTTATAAGATGGTTGTTGACCGCCAGCATAACTTAATGGAATCACAGTCATATCTAACTGGCCACGGGTTAATGGTGTATATTGCTCACGCGGCTTAAACAATGACTTTGAACCAAAGATTTTAATCTCAAGATCTACATTGGCGGCTTCTACTTCATCAGCAACCATCTGCGCAACTTTGTGACGAATGTCATTATTTGACCACTGATGTGACAATCTTAGCTCAGTCGCACTGGCCGCTACACTTACACCTAATATTGCTGCTGTCATTACCGCTTTAGAAAAAATATTTTTCATTATTATACTCCAACTGTTTTTATAGATATTATTTTAGTACGTAAGTATTTTTTAATGTTACTTACCTAATAAGAGTTCATTTAATTATTTTTTGATGGATTAAACTTGGCTTTTTATAGTTGTATTCACGCCAAAACTAAAGATACACAATTTACTAATAATTGTATACAATTATTGGTAATACTTCAGTCTAACTAATAATAATAATCTTGGGTAAATACGATTAATGAAAATTTCAGATAAGATTTCAACTTCGCTAGAAGAATCTATTTTACGAGGGGACTATAAAAACGGCCAACAGCTTAATGAAATAGAATTATCTCGCCAGTTTGATGTTTCTAGAACCCCTATAAGAGAAGCCCTTCAAAAGCTTACAAATTCTGGCCTTGTTGAACAAATACATGGAAGAGGTGTTTTTGTTATTCAGCCTGGAGCTAACGAACTTTTTGAATTATTCGAACTGATGGCTGAACTCGAATCATCTTGTGGTCGTCTTGCGGCTATACGTATTTCTAAATCTGCCTTAGATGAGCTTCAAAAAGCCAATGCAAAGTGCAAAATCGCTATGCTAGCTGACGCAGCGGATAGTTATTATTACGCAAATCGTGTTTTTCATAGTGTGATTTATCGAGAATCTGGCAACAGCGCCTTAGAGCGAGAAACTCTTAAAATACATCAGCGACTCGAACCTTACCGACGAATTCAACTGCAAGTAAGAGGACGCATGCCACAGTCTATGAATGAGCATGAACAAATTGTAGAGAGTTTAAAACTTGGAGACTCAGAAAGCGTAGCTCGCCTGCTTCGCGGGCACGTAGCAATACAAGGCGAGAAATTTAGGCTTTTATTATCGAACTTTGAAGAGGCTCAAATCTAATTTGAAAAAGAGTTAATTGAATAGCCTTTTAATAACCTAGCAACTTTCTAAGGGTAACCCCTCAAGTATACTTTTAGAATACTTCATTCTCTTTTAACAAGTATTCAGCACTTCAATCATGAGACGAATCTTTTATCGTCACCGTCATCATATGAACAAATGATATTATAAATATCTAAAAATGTAGTAATTATAAAAGAATTGCTTTCACAAATAAGAGACACAATCTGTTTTTTAGACCCAAAAAAAAACCCAGCGGTTAAGGCTGGGTTTTTAAATAAAAGCTTGACGATGACCTACTCTCACATGGGGAAACCCCACACTACCATCGGCGAGGAATCGTTTCACGTCTGAGTTCGGTATGGGATCAGGTGGTTCCAAT
>JAWUWW010000045.1:0-11209 GCA_034111645.1 Cellvibrionaceae bacterium | reverse complement strand
CGATGCACGTCACCATACACCTCTAGCAACCTACCCGAATCCAGCGCGGGTCGCGCCTCATACTCAATGGTAAATGGATTCCTATTTGGTCTTGCTCCGAGTGGGGTTTACCTTGCCACAAGCTGTTGCCAGTTGCGCGGTGCGCTCTTACCGCACCCTTTCACCCTTACCGACTTCTTATTTACAAGAAATAACAAGCAGGCGGTCTACTCTCTGCTGCACTTTCCGTAGGCTCGCGCCCCCCAGGGATTACCTGGCACCCTACCCTATGGAGCCCGGACTTTCCTCCCGAATGCACCTTGATAAACACATGTGATCACCAACGTTAACAATCAGGCGATTGCCTGGCCAACTCCGAGCGCGAGGTTAGCATAAACAAGTGATTAACTGAAAGACATTGTTTAGGTATTAATAACTCTTAATATTAACAAGGCCTGTTGGGTAATAGATTCAAGCTCTAACTAACTCACCCTCCCTAATTAACACGCGCTTATTGGCTGATTATTAACTAGCTGATTCTAATCAACTACCTGGGTTCATTGACAAGCAATGCTTGTTGCTTTTTATGTCGCCGTTTTAGTCTTTGATCTCTCAACATATCAATTGTTAACAGTAATAATGCAGACCAGATAAGTATAAACGTAATTAACTTAGCAATAGAGAAAGGCTCGTCATATAAAAACAATGCTAATACAAATAATATACTTGGCGCTATATATTGTAAGAAACCTAATGTCGAATAATTGATACGCTTAGCCGCACCAGTAAATAATAACAGCGGAATAATAGTAACGGGCCCAGCTATCATTAGTAATAACCAGTCATTTAACGTCCAAAGAACCGGACCCGTATTACTTGATGCCAGGAAGCCCAAAAAAATAAAGGCGACAGGTAATAAAATAATTGTCTCGATAAACAGACTGGGAACTGAGCCTACATTGACTTTTTTATGCACAAAGCCATAAAGCCCAAAACTTACAGCTAAGGTAAGTGCGATCCAAGGTACCTCACCATAAGTGATTAGCTGAATGGCGACGCCTACAGTGGCAAGAGATACCGCAAACCACTGAAGGTTTCGCAGTTTTTCTTTGAGTAAAACATAACCTAAAACAATATTAAACAGTGGGTTGATATAATAGCCCAGACTTGCCTCAATAATATTGTTTGAATTAACCGCCCAAATGTACACACCCCAATTAGTGACAATCAACAGTGTTGACATCATTAAATAAATTATTTGCTGTGGGTTGCGGATAATTGCCAGCACATCGTGCCAACGCTTTAATATAAACAGTAAAAAAAATAGGCAGATGGCCGCCCAAATAATACGATTTGATAAAATTTCTAAAGCCGCGATATGACTAATTAATTTAAAATAAAGCGGAAATAAACCCCATATAATAAAAGCCGATACTGCCAACAAACTACCCTGTTGTGGACGAGTCATTTATATTCCTAATGATTAAAGTCACCAACAACTAGGCTGTAAATGACTGAAGTTACTATTTGAATTAAATTTTTGGCTAGCTATTAATTAACAACTTTGTGATGTGCCCAACTCAACCAAGGCATTAATGCTTCTACATCTGCTGCTTCTACTGTTGCGCCACACCAAATACGTAAACCTGAGGGTGCATCGCGATAGGAACCAATATCAAATGCAACTGCCTCATCTGCCAGTAGTTGAACCATTAATTTAGTTTGTTCAGGCGTTGCTTTTAAGGTTAAGCACACACTGGTATTTGATCTTGTCGCCTTATCTTTTGCTAAAAATTCGATCCAAGGATTTTCGTCGACAAACTTTTCTATTACTGCAAGATTTGATTTTGATTTTTTAACTAAGGCCGAATGGCCACCTAAACTTTCCACCCACTTGAGGGCATCTAGATAATCGGCAACACACAACATTGACGGCGTGTTGATGGTCTCGCCGTTGAATATACCTTCGATAAGTTTGCCGTTTTTCGTTAAGCGAAATATTTTTGGTAATGGCCAAGCAGGCGTATAGGATTCTAGTCGTTCAACTGCTCGCGGACTTAAAATTAACATGCCATGAGCACCTTCACCGCCAAGTACTTTTTGCCAAGAGTAGGTCACAACATCTAACTTTTGCCATGGTAACTCCATAGCAAATACGGCGGAGGTCGCATCACATAGCGTTAGGCCTTCTCGGTCATCTGCAATCCAATCGCCATTTTTAACTTTGACGCCTGACGTTGTTCCATTCCATGTAAAGACAACATCGTTATCAAAATTAACTTTAGATAGATCGGGTAACTCACCATAGGGAGCAAGATGCGCGCTGACATCGCTCAATTTTAATTGTTGCTTTATATCATCCACCCACAGTCGTCCAAACGATTCCCATGCAAGTACATCTACACCTCGCGCTCCTAGTAGCGACCACATTGCAAGTTCAAACGCGCCGGTATCGGATGCCGGTACAATACCTACACGATAATCACTAGGTAAATTCAATAAAGTAGCTGTTTGCTCGCACGCTTGCTTTAAGGGGAGCTTGCCAATTGCAGCCCGATGAGAACGACCTAAGGTACTGATATCTAGAGACTCAATTTTATAACCTGGATGCTTGGAACAGGGTCCAGAAGAAAAATTAGGGTTATTTGGTTTTTTAGGTGGCTTACTGAATACGGAAGGCTTGGACATGAAATTCTCGACGGGGATAATGACTGCTAAGATGAATAAAACACGCCATTAACGCGACGCAATTATGCTAGTGATGATATCTGAATATTAATTATTTAAATAGACGATTTGTTAGTCCTTAAAGCGTATTTGGAGTCAATGGATTATGCGCCAAAAAAAACATACAAAATTATTGGTCCGCAGACTTTAATAAAAATTGCAGCGCGCACAATCACAAAACTGAGTGAGTACGGATGAGTCGCTTAACAAAATTATTTGGGTTAGCCCCTAGGGCTTAATGACTTGCTCTACCCTATAACCTTTTTGACGAAACAAAGTTAACAAACCATCCTTGCCAACAAGATGTAAAGCTCCCACCAACACATATTCTGTAACGGTTGTTTTTAACAATGCCTCTAGCTGGGGTAACCAACGATTGTTGCGTTGCACCAACAATGACTCATAAAGCGCAGGGAAGCGCTTAATCCATGGGTTTAACGAGGTATTAATGAGCGCCTGATTATCGCCTGCTCGCCAAGCAGTCTTTATGTCTTTCATTAAATCTGATATTTCTTCAGCCTCGTTAAGAGCATGCCTAATGGTAAAGCTTTCGCGACCAATACCCAATTCAGCTAATGCAAGAAATTGATCATCGATAGTTTCTAACCCGAGTTGCGGCTTATTATCTAGTCGAGATTTTTCACTAAAGAACTCATCCACACCTTGGCCCGCCAAACCTAAGCGCTGTAATTCAACAACCGTTAATACCGCGGAGAGCATACCGGGCTTCATTGATTCAAAAGGTGCCATTGACAGACTACGCGTTATAAAAAAATCCTTTAACAACTGGTAAGTCGATGCATCTAAAACTTCTGAAAGAGTAGTGCCATCTTTATAATAAGCGTATTCTGCAAATTTTTGTTGTGCAGTTTGGCTATTAACTATGTCTGGCTCTACCTCGAAGACCAATAACTTAGCTTGCTGATAAGCCAAGTCAAACTCGGCTGGCAGTGGATAATCTTGTTTTGATAATAGATGTATTGTGCCCCCTAAAAACAGAATGTTATAGCCATCAGTTATCTTCCACACGGAGCTTTTTGCATGGCCTACAGAAGACATTAGCAAGAAAGCCAATACCAACATATTTCTTATTAACATTTTTTATCCTTTTGCCTAGATATTAGCTAATCATATGCGCTCTAAGGTTTTTCATCAAAACGTTTTATAAGACGCGGAAAGTCATTAGCTGCATCTGTTTTCATAATCATTAAGGTCACTTTACCGACTTCAAAGCCCCACTTTGTCATGATTGTCTCGTTTATGACAACACCCGGAGAGATTTGATACATCCAATCATCCATTGTTAACACAAGCTCATCACCCTTGTATGGCACGCGAAGATCATAAGCGAGGTTAATAGCATTGCCTCGTGCCTTAATAACTGCAGATCCTTCTACATCGGATGCAGTGCCTAAGTAATCGCCATTATCCTGTTTTATCATTGTCCATAAGCGTGTCTGCCGCTCACCATCGTCAAACCAAAAAACTTCATCTAAGGTGCCTTTATCGTCAGACCACTCGCCCTTTAAAACAGCGGTAAAATGACGCGTCACTTTACCTGAGCGATCTCGCAGCATGCCATAGGCAACTAAGTTGCCGCTAAAAAATGACTGCAAATTTATTGCTGGTTGCTTATCTTTATAGTCATCAATTTCTACAGATGAACACGAAAATAATAAAGCAGAGAAACAAATAATAAGAAAACCACTGACACTTTTCATAAACTTTTTAATCCTTAATTTCATTATTCAACTAGCCTGCACCAGATAGAAAGCTTTTTAACTTAACTATCTTTTTTTATATGAGTATTTAATTTACGTTAGCATGAGTTTAAGAGATTGATGCCACTAAAAATAGCATGTATTTATAATTGTTAGCATAACGACATAAGGGGTTAGCAGGCAGAAACACTTTAATGTCGCCATCGGCAGTTTTTGACGCGCTTTTGTTGACTGGTTAGAAGAGGGATGATTTCTAGTAACCTATAACGCTTGTCTTTGACTTCTGCATTCAAAAGATAATACTCAAGATTCCATTTTATAAGATAAGACTGTATATTTTTTATGGTATCTTTCGAATAAAAACGACCTGCTCCACCGACACTTTGTTGATTAAAATCAGAATAGGCAAAAACCCCAAAAAATTGATCATTAGTACTACTAACACCCGGCAAAATAGTTGATAGTATTTTATCGGCATTAAAAACAGATGCTACCGCATTAAAAGAGGTAGCGTTGTCTTTGATGGTATATAGCTCGAGTTCTACGTCGTTAACCTGCACTAAAGTCACACCATCTAAATGCTGCTTCCACTCGTTTTTATCAAGAAGGTTAATTTTAAAAGGGGTCTGAACTTGATATAGTCCAGCACGCATTTCATCTAATACTTTTAAGCAATAGCTATACTTTGAATCACTATATTGTCCCTTGGCGGGTACAAACAATGTCCAATTGAAAGATAACAATTGATCAATATTAATTGATAACGAGTTTGTAATATTATTTTTATTATCTTCACTAATAAGCTCATTTGCTTGCTTGACAATATTAAATACCTCGCCTTTAAAATCTTCTTTATCATTGAGTTTATTTAAGGCTGTATCTGTGACTGTTAAAAGTGCAGCTTTCTTCTTTAAAGATACATCATCATTTAAATTATTAAATAAATCATTTTTAACGACATTTGAGTTATTGGACAATACACTATTTTCGTATTTTTCATCTTTATTAACAGATTCATTTTCTATTTTAAGAAATGCATCAAAAGACTCAGAATTTTTTTCTTGGCTTTTATTAACGTCAGTTTCTTGTTGCCCTGTAGCGTCGATATCAATATCTATCAATAAATTATTATTTTTAAGTTTTTTATCGTCTGACGTATTTTTTAATGCAAGAGTCCCCTGCAAATCTTCAGAATTTTTTGGCTTATCGTTAACGATAAAAACATTAGAATATGAACTTACTTCTATAGATATAAGTGTCTCAGAAGCTATGGGATTGTAAAAATTTTTTCTTTTATCGCGCTAATAGTAGGATCTTTTTCTAACAATTTTGCTGTATCTTCGGTTGCTTTTTTTTTAGATATTACTTTCGGTGTTGCCTTATCTTTACTTACTATTGTAGCTGTAGATACGGCACTCTCTTGATTTGATTGGCGGACTCTTTCATTTTGTTTTTTATTTGTTTTTTTCATTTGAGCGTTTTTAAAATTGTTATCATCCGTTTTTACCTGACTGGCCTTAGCTTTACTTTCCTTGTTAATAGTAGGTGTCTTTTTTTGATCATTGGTATCAGAGATAACATTTTGATTTTTATTAACTGTTGGAGGCTTTACCTTATTTGTTGGAGGCTTTACCTTATTATGATTAATAGGATCACTTTTCTTCGAGACATTATCCTCAATATAGTTATTATCTATAAATATTGCGGTATTAATAGGTAAATTTTTATTTGTTAGAGTGCTGTTTGAATTTGGTTTATATTGAATAGACTCAGACTGGTCAAAATTTTTGGGCACAGTTGTACAGGCCATTAAAAAAATTGAGATGGCGAGACCTAATACGTTAACTTTAGATGAAGTTCGTTGCATGACAGAACTAAACTTATAAATAATTTATGTTAAATATAAGTTTAGTCGTTAATTAAAAAATTGCTGTAAATGAAGTGGTTAGTCTTGATTTACATTTTAATCAACAAATACGCGCGCATTGCGAAACATACGTAACCATGCCCCATCTTCACTCCAATCTTGAGGATGCCAAGAATTAGTGACTGCACGGAAGACACGCTCAGGGTGAGGCATCATTATCGTTGAACGCCCATCTGTTGAGGTCACGCTCGCTATTGCGCCTGCAGATCCATTTGGATTAGCAGGATAGCTCGATGCTAATTTAATATTGTTATCAACATAACGCAGAGAAACTAAACCACTAGAGTCGCATTGCTGAAAGCTCTCTTGGCTTGCAAATTCGGACTTGCCTTCACCGTGAGCAATAGCAACCGGTATATGCGAACCCTCCATGCCCTGTAAAAAGATTGAAGGTGTTTTTTGAATTTTCACTAGGCTAAATCGCGCTTCAAACTGCTCTGATTTATTGCGTCCAAAATGTGGCCAATGCGCAGCCCCAGGAATCAACTCTTTTAGGTTCGACATCATCTGACAACCATTACAAACACCTAAACTAAAAGTATCGGGGCGCGTAAAAAATACTTCAAATTGATCCCGGGCTAAGGCATTAAAAAGAATCGTCTTTGCCCAACCCTCTCCGGCCCCAAGAACATCACCATAAGAGAAACCACCACAAGCAGCCAAGCCTTTAAAGTCATTAAGATTGACTCTACCCGTTAAAATATCACTCATATGCACATCGTGCGCTTGGAATCCTGCTCTATCAAACGCTGCTGCCATTTCTACATGACCGTTAACGCCCTGCTCTCTTAAAATAGCCACACTAGGGCGTGTACCATTATTAATATATGGAGCAGATATATCATCGTTAATGTCGTAACTTAGAGATACACTTAATCCAGGATCATTTTGCTTTATTAATGCGTGCTCTTGATCTGCACATTGTGGATTATCTCGCAGCACTTGCATGCGATAACTAACTTCGCTCCAAGTGGCTTGTAAATCTGCACGGGATGCTTCAAATAAAGCGGAGCCTTGGTATTTAAGCTGAATGGCATCGGTATTATTTAATTTGCCAATAACATGAATGCAGTCGTCTAAGCCTTGAGCCGCAAAATTTACTTTAACTTTTTCTATTTGATCGTTTGCGACTTGAACCACAGCACCAAGCTCTTCGTTAAACAATGCCGCTAAATTATCAGCATTATTATTTGCACCGCTGATAGTGGATAAATCGATATCAATACCACAGTGCCCTGCAAATGACATTTCACATAAGGTTGCTAATAAACCGCCATCACTTCTATCATGATATGCAAGTAGACAGTCATCTATTAGGCAAGACTGCATAGCATTAAAAAAGCCTTTTAATAATTTTGCTTGATCAAGATCTGGAACAGTTCTGCCTAATTGCTTATGAACTTGCGCAAAAATTGATGCGCCTAGGCGCTGCTGGCCTTTGCCTAAATCTATGAGTAAGAGCTGGCTATCGTTATTATTTCGTAGCTCTGGAGTCAGTGTCTTGCGCACATCAACAACAGGTGCAAACGCAGAAATTACTAATGATAAAGGTGATGTAATAGCTTTTTCGGTGCCGTCTTCACTCCACACCGTTTTCATTGACATTGAGTCTTTGCCAACAGGTATGGTAATACCTAATTCTGGACAAAGCTCCATGCCGATGGCTTCAACGGTACGAAATAATTTTTCGTCCTCACCTTTATGCCCTGCTGCACACATCCAGTTTGCAGAGAGCTTAATATCACTTAGTTGGCCAATTTGTGTAGCAGCAATGTTAGTAATTGCCTCGCCAATTGCCATGCGTCCTGAGGCAGGAGCATCAAGTAATGCCATGGGTGTGCGCTCGCCAATGGCCATTGCCTCACCATAGTAATTACCTAGGTGAGTATCGTATGCAACAGTAGTAACAGCGCAGTCAGCCACGGGTATTTGCCATGGACCGACAAATTGATCGCGTACAACTTGGCCGGTAACTGAACGGTCACCTATGGTGATCAAAAACGATTTGCTCGCCACCGTCGGATGCTTAAGTACACGATTTATAGCATCTGCTAGGTCTAATGAGGAGGTATCAAATTCAACCATATTTGCTTCATGTTGATCGGCATTGCGATGCATTTTAGGTGGTTTACCAAATAAGATCGACATGGGTAGATCAACAGGCTTGGCATTTAGCAAGGTATCGTTTAGCAATAAGTGCTGATCATCTGTGGCAACTCCAACAATGGCGTAGGGGCAGCGTTCTCTTTTGCAAATAGATTCAAAACGAGACAGGTCTTCAGGCATAACGGCTATGACATAACGCTCTTGTGATTCGTTAGACCATATAGCCAATGGGCTCATGCTTGGCTCGTCGTTGGGTACGCATCGCAATTCAAAGTGGCCGCCACAACCTCCATCTTTAACTAGTTCTGGAAATGCATTCGACAAACCACCTGCACCAACATCATGTATAAATGTAATAGGATTTCTATCACCGTGCTGCCAGCACTGATCAATTACCTCTTGGCAGCGGCGTTCCATTTCAGGATTTTGACGCTGCACTGATGCAAAATCTAAATCCTCTGCAGAAGTACCAGATGACATTGAAGAGGCAGCACCACCACCCAAACCAATCAACATAGCCGGTCCACCTAGCACAATTAATTTTGCACCTGGTGAAAACTCTTCTTTAACGACGTGCTCAGCTTTAATATTGCCGTAACCACCAGCAAGCATAATCGGTTTGTGATAACCACGGCGTTCACCATCAAAGTCCATCTCAAAAGTTCTGAAATAGCCGCAAATATTGGGGCGACCAAATTCATTGTTAAAAGCCGCACCACCAATTGGCCCCTCAAGCATAATATCTAAAGCACTTACGATTCGACCTGGTTTACCGTAATTTTCTTCCCAAGGCATTGTGTATTCGGGTATTTGTAAATTAGACACACTAAAACCAGTGAGGCCAACTTTTGGTTTAGAGCCTCGACCAACAGCTCCTTCATCTCGAATCTCGCCACCTGCACCGGTTCCTGCACCAGGAAAAGGAGCTATTGCTGTTGGGTGATTATGTGTCTCAACCTTCATCAACAAATGAATGGGTTCTAGGGTATAACTATACTTTTGATCTTCTGGATTTGGATAAAATCTACCTGCCGTATTACCAACCACAACCGATGCGTTATCTGAATATGCAGACAACACATTATCACCAGATTTTTCATAAGTATTTTTTATCATTTGAAATAAAGACACAGGTTGGTCTTTACCATCGATTGTCCAAGAGGCATTAAATATTTTATGTCGACAATGTTCAGAGTTAGCTTGCGCAAACATCATTAGTTCAACGTCGACAGGATTGCGATCAAGATTTAGAAAACTTTCGACAAGATAATCTATTTCGTCATCAGCAAGCGCTAAACCTAAATCAATATTTGCTTTAACAAGAGCATCTTTGCCTTCATCGATAATATTAATTTCTCTTTGCTCAGCAGGTGCGGCGCTTTGAAATAAATTTTCAACTGCTTCGAGTTTGTTAAAAACTACTTCAGTCATTCGATCATGTAGGCATAACTCTAGTTGAGCAATTTTTACAGGTGATATTGAATTGCCTGATATTTTGTAAGTAATACCGCGCTCTATTCTTTTTATGTTGTGTAGGCCAGCATTGTGAGCAATATCAGTTGCTTTTGATGACCAAGGTGAAATTGTTCCCGGTCTTGGAGTTGCAACAAACAAGTAATCTGTTTCAAGATTATCAGTATGTTGATGACCTATATCACCGTATTCTAGAAGCTTCAGCAAAACTGTTGTTTCGGGTTTAGTGAGAGCCGCAGTTAACTCGACAAAGTGAGTATATTGGCTGCTTTGTAACTGCAAAAGTGGGTCTATTTCTTGTATGGCTTGCTGTAATTTTTGGAGTCTAAAATCAGAGAGAGCAGCACCGCCACTAAGTATCAACATATTCATGCAGTCATCTTTAAAAGGAAGGAAAATTTGAATTCATTGTACTAGATAAAATAAGCTAAAACAGCCCTTATAATATGAATATTAAAGCTGTTAATTTTTTATCATGACAACTAAAGGACAGAACATCCTTTGCTTGTCATGATAGGGTTGTACTGATAGCGGTAGAGTGAATTAGTTTACATTTTTAGTTTCTGTAATATTCATGGCTAAGATTGCTCCTTAATATTTCTAACATCATCAGGTATATCAAACCATTCCATTTTTTTACTCGTCCAAATATGCGCAACGGGTTTAAAGTCAACACAGTCTAGTGGAATCTCAGGTCTTAACTTTACCTTTAATTTGTCAGGATCTGCTGGGTTATAGTGGTAAATTCGATTGCCACAATTAGGACAAAACTTTGCAGCACTGATATTGCCGCTATCACTAGGACGACTCCACTCCTTCATTTCGCCTTCAAATTCAATTTTATCTGAATCAATAATAGAAGTAATACTAAAAACACTCGTTGATAAAATCTGACACGCATTACAATGACATGCAATAACCATTGATGGCTTTTCTAATAATTTGTACTTAACTTGACCGCATTGACATGAACCGTAAACAGGATATTGCATTGAAGATACTCCCTAATTATTTATATGCATTAAAACATAAGAGCGACGAGATATAAAAAAACTAATTTTCAACAAATATGACAGCTCTGATATAAAAATAACTTTGAAACATAGTCATTATAGATATATATCTAAATTTAATTCAAAAAAAAACCCAGCGGTTAAGGCTGGGTTTTTAAATAAAAGCTTGACGATGACCTACTCTCACATGGGGAAACCCCACACTACCATCGGCGAGGAATCGTTTCACGTCTGAGTTCGGTATGGGATCAGGTGGTTCCAAT
>JAWUWW010000044.1:0-39853 GCA_034111645.1 Cellvibrionaceae bacterium | reverse complement strand
GACTGCATGATCATGATTTTTCACTAAGCCCGGCATTAGCGTCAAGCTAAAATCTGGCTGCTGCCCAGCCGCATAGCTGAGTGGGAAAACAGACATGTCTAATAAATTCCGGCTCATTAGGTTGTATTGTTCTTTAGGTTTCACCAATGACTTAGAAGGGAAGATTCTAATGTTGAGGTCAACATTGGCAGCAGATACTTCGTCGGCAATAATTTGCGCAACTTTATGGCGAACATCTTTCGTAGACCACTGATGAGAGAGTTTTAATTCGGTAGCGCTAGAGGCTGCTGAGGCAAATAGTATTGCGGCGAACGTCAGATTTTTTATTGTATGTGATTTAAACATTATTATTTCTCCAAGAGTTGAATCTCCAATGTATACCTATATGTATTTTTATACAATATATAAATATACATATAGAATACATGTGTATATATTGGATGTTTAAATATAATCATGATGTTTTGACTTTATTCAAATTCATGGGATGAAATATGACAAGAGCTGCGGATAAGCTAATAGCACAAATTACCCAAGAGATATCCTCTGGGGTCTTGCGGCCTGGCGATCAGCTGGAAGAATCTGTTTTAGCAAAAAAGTTTGGGGTTTCTCGTACACCTATTCGTGAAGCTATAAGAGCAATGGTAGGCTGTGGTTTGTTGCAAACCATACCAAGAAAGGGGGCCATAGTTCGAGTATTAACTTCAAAAGAACTCTTAGACTTGTTTGAGGTGGCTGCTGGTTTGGAGGGAATGGCCTGCAGATTAGCGGCGGCATCTCTTACCGATGAGCATGCAAAGGCTATTGTGAATAAGTTGGAAAAGTGTCAAGTATTGGCTGAAGCTAATGATAAAGTTCAATACAGTATTGCGAATATAGAATTCCATGCGGCAATTCATCAGGCTACTGATAATCACTGGCTAATTGAGCAACTTCAACATATTGGTATACATATCAATCCGTATCGTTCTTTACCTTATGACATTCGAGGGCGTCTTTCAAAGTCGACACAAGAGCACTCAATTATTTGCCAAGCTATTCTTGCTGGCGAAGGTAATAAAGCGAGTGAGCTAATGCGAGACCATATGATGCTACAAGGCAAGCGCTTACCATCTGTATTAAAGCTTTTGACGCGATAATAGCTGATTTACAAATCCTAGCTCGCAGCAACAAAGCCCGCGATGATAATGTCGCGAGTTTTGTCATCGAATCTGCATTTTTATAACAATGATTTAAAAGTGTGCCTCTACAGAAGTCCTCTAAAGAGGTGGCGTTAAAATAGTGGGTGATAAAGCACCTTGGCATAAGTCCGCTCAGAAATTTCGGCTCTGTAATTTCGATCATAAATTAGCTGGATTGTGTCTGCATTTAATTGATGGCTTTCTATAAAGCCATCAAAAGCAGATGGTTAGCCATCATTATTAATTTCTTCAATTAGCTCGTTTAGGATAGCGGCTGCAAGGCTATGTCCAACTTGACAGGTGCCAGCTGCTTCGTGTCCTCCGCCTCCATATTTGAGCATAAGTTCACCAATATTTGTCTTTGAGCTTCGGTCAAAGATAGATTTTCCCGTTGCAAATACGGTGTTTTGTTTTTGAAAGCCCCACATAACATGAATAGAGATATTACATTGTGGAAATAGGGCATAGATGACAAAACGATTACCAGCATGGATTATTTCTTGATCACGCAGATCTAGAACAACAAGATTTTTGTATACACGAGAGCAGTCGAGCAGTTGCTTTTGAAAAAGAACATGCTGCTCTTTATACAAATCAATCCTTTCAACCACATCAGGTAGCTGCATAATTTTTTCGATGGTATTGTTGCGGCAATAATCAATCAGGTCCATCATTAAATTATAATTGGATATTCTAAACTCTCTAAAACGCCCGAGCCCCGTGCGTGCGTCCATTAAAAAGTTAAGTAGATCCCAGCCTTCGGGGTTAAGCACTTGCTCTTTATTAAATTGCGCTGAATCGCCGCGATCACAAGCATCCATCATCTCTTGCCATGATTCAGGGAATACCGTCAAACCACCATAATGCTTCCAAACTACACGAGCGGCAGAGGGTGCATCTGGATCGATAATATGATTGTCATCTTTTTTATTGCGTAATGCTTCAGACAAGTGATGATCAAAAGCTAAATGAATACCGGCTACATAGGGTAGGTTTGTAGAAATGTCATTCTTAGAGACAGGAATTTTCCCATCCTGCATATCTTTTGGATGAACAAACGTAATATCGTCAATTAAATCTAGGTGCTTTAATAAAACGGCGCAGACTAAGCCGTCAAAGTCACTGCGAGTGATTAGCCTATATTTTTTGCCTTTAGCGCTGCTTGTCATAGTTGCCCCATTGATTTGTTAAATATATATTTTATGGCGATGATGCACCTTATCTTAATTTAACCTAATTTGATTAAACATAGCCTAAATAAGCGTAGATGTATCAAAGTATAGACAAGCTTTTACAGTGTGTTGGAACAAATTGATCTGCTTTTAGCTTATTTAATAAGATGCACTTATCTTAAATTAGATTATGCCGATCAATAATGACAAGACTATTAATTAAGTATAATGATCTAAGCTATTAAGTTGAGTGGTCTAGAAGGAATATGAAGTTCAATTATATATGTAATTAATCGGATAGCTTTATGGTGGTATGAGATAATAGTAGATCTAAATAAAAAGCGGTTTTGTGATATCAAGCGCTAAAGTCAATGTTGATGACAAATAGGATAATGCCTATTTTTTAATCGATTATGTGATTGATTCACGAATATTGGCAGTGCTAGTTTTAGTTAGTGCTACTGACAAGTAATCTTAATTAGAACTCCTAATTAATACTATGCTCACGCACCTATGCAAACAGCTAAAGCGTATATAATTTCAAATATAGCTTAATATCAAGATTATATGGTTTTACTATGTGTAAGTTTGTGTCTCTATAGATATTAAGCAAAAACTGATGATCATCGAAGCAAGTAAATGATTAGTTATCTTTTAAGAAAATGGATTGTATTTAAAGCAGGGTTTAAAAAATAAATAATGATGTGGAATGTTAATAGTTAATGATGAAGTCTTTAATTTTTTGCCATAAAAAGATCGGCTGCATAGCTTTTTTTATTTTTGTAGCGGGCTGCGGTTCACCTAAAAGTGCCGAAAGTATATTTGATAATTATGTAGATCGGCTATCTAATTCTTTAGATGTCGATCGCGCAGACTACGACGCTAACTCATCATTAATACGCTATCCATTGCATCGAGAGTTGCTTTTTACCACAGCGCCTACAAAAATAAATTTGCTAGATTTTTTAAAATTATCATCCTGTGATTTGCAGCGACATATTGGCCAACGTAATAGCGGTTTGGGACGTGTTATGGAGCCATCGCAGCGCTTAATTTATGAATATAAATTTATTGAATTGGGTGAAGCCTGCCTAAAAACCTTAGACGTAAATTCTGAATTATATAGCTTATTAAAAGACTCATTAGTTATTAAGCAACAACAATTGGCGATGGTGCGATGGAATGCCGTCTTTGCTAGTGACGAATTCTCTGTTTTATTTTCGTTAAGTACGGAGCCATTAGATGTTGAAGAGGTTATGTTACAGCCCAATGAGCTTTATGGTGCTTTAGACGATATCTATAAATATTCAAATGCTATTGTTTTATCTAAATACGATGAGATTGCCTTAGAGCAAGCTTTTAGTGTGGTCGTCTCTTCAAAAAGAATTGGTGAGATAAGACATTCTATAAAGCTTGCTCGTAGGTTTTTGGCTGAAGCAGATGTCTTATTAACGTCGCGTCTATCAAGTAGGCCCCTATGTTTTAACGAAACACCGAATCAGAAATTCGACATAGTACAAACTGTATTTTTAAAATTTTATATTAATGAAATACAACCCTATATTGCAAGGTTACATCAGCAAAGTGAGCCATTATTTAATCGAATAGAGCGTTTAAATGATTATTTAAATAATGATAAAAGAATGTCTGCTGATTTTGATAATTTTTGGGATATTGTTTTTTTAAACGAGAGTAGTGAATGGAAATTATTCAATGCTGCAATTAAGGAGCACACTAAAAATTGGCAGCGGTTGTTAATTCAATGTGGTCGTCTGCCAAATTGAAATTTTTTTATAATCTTTATTTTTGCTGCTACAAAATAATATCAGCTCGTAGAATATTTAAAATAGTTAACATATGGCAAGCAATAACAATAAAAGTAATTTTATGTCGTAGAGCTTGGTACCATTCTGGATAATATTGATTGATATGTTTTTTTTCCCAAAGTAATAAGAATAAAAAACCTAATAACATAATCGCTGCAGCATATAATGGAGCGAAAAAATAGCAGCCTAAGGGCCATAATGAAAAAACAATAGCACAATGAATGCTGCCAAAACCACTGGCTTTAATATTTTCGACTGCTTTATCATTTTTAGAGTTTATAAATAAAGCAATAGCCCACAGTGAACCCGCTAAGAAAACAAAAATAATTGACGAGTAAAACAAAAAAAGACGTATTAATAGTGGCTCGTTAGCAATAAAGATCCAAGGTCCAAATGCACCTATAAAAAAAGGTAATAAACCTAAGTACGTGTAATTAGTGACGATGTCTTGTTGATTGCCAAACAAAGTCTTAGTGTTGTTAGCGTTATTGTTGTCTGTTGTCATTAATTTGCTCAGTTTTGTGACTAATATATTAACAAAGTCAGTTGCTAAGATAGATTCACTTATTTTAATGGATGATGTGTTTTTTAGTATAGAAAAGTGATACTTTATTGCTTAAATCCAAGAATATCTAGGCGCTTATTCAACATTTAAATCATCCAAGTTTTTAGAGATTTAAATAAAGCTCAGCATAAATAAACATAATACGTTAATGCTTGTTGTTTTACTCTTCATAGTTAGTAATATATCGCGTAAGAAAAGCAATATTACGCCTTGCTTAATATTGCTGATGGCTAGAGTATTATGATTCTTTAATAAGCTATTTTAGAGCCCTCTAATGAAACGTCTATTTTGATCATACTAGATGTCAAATACGTTGGTATCTATGCTTATGAGAACAATCGTTAATGAATGCAATAGTAAAAGCTAAAAAGTACTATTTCTATGCAAATGAGTAAAGGATATTATAGGTCTACTTTCTAAAAAGTAGATTATAAAATAATATGTGTCATGTCGGGCTTATTTTAACCCCATATTTAAGTGAATTGGATACTTAGTTAGGCAATTAATTAATAAGCCCATAGTGCCTTTGTAATAGCTTTTATAAAAAATGACCTTAAGTGCTTAATTAATAAATAAGTAAACATAAAATGAATTTGTATATTATGCATAAAATAAATAAAGCTAGCTCAATTTTGATTATCGCTGTGTTGAGCCTTTTTATTAGTGTCATTAATACAGTATCTGCTAATCCGATTAAAAGCCATGCACTTGCGATACATGGCGAGCCAAAATATCCAGCTGATTTTATACGTTTTGACTATACCTCGGCCAATGCTAAAAAGGGTGGAGTGCTGCGGTTATCAGGAAGAGGCGCATTTGATAGCTTGAATGAGTATATTGCCAAGGGTAATCCAGCTGATAATCTTGCAATAATTTACGATACATTAATGGTGGCTTCTGCAGACGAGCCATTTACTCAATATGGATTATTAGCTGATCAGGTTGAATACCCAGAAGATAGAAGCTGGGTCATTTTTCATCTGCGTACAGAGGCATACTTTAGTGATGGTCATCCTATCAGTGCTGAAGATGTTGTCTTTAGCTTCAATCTTTTATTAGATAAGGGTAATCCTATTTATGGGTTTTATTACCAAGATGTAGAATCTGTTGAGGCATTGGATACTCATAGAGTTAAATTTTCATTTAAAGTCAGCAATAACCGAGAGTTGCCTTTGATCGTGGGTGAATTACCGGTTTTGCCTAAACACTTTTGGGAGGATAAAGAGTTTGATAAAAGCAGCTTAGAGATTCCTTTAGGAAGCGGGCCTTATAAAATTAAATCAGTAGATGCTGGTAGAAATATTACTTACGAGAGAAATACTAATTACTGGGGCATAAATCTGCCCGTTAATAACGGGCTTTATAATTTTGATATTATCAGTATCGATTATTATCGTGATGGAAATATTGCTATAGAGGCTCTAAAAGCTAATGAATATGATTTTCGCTGGGAGAATAGCTCAAAATCCTGGGCTACAGCCTACGACATTCCTGCCATAGAGCGCGGGCAACTTATTCAAAAAGAAATAAAAAACAAGGCCAATAAAGGTATGCAGGCCTTTGTCTTTAATCTTCGCAAGCCAATGTTTCAAGATGTAGCTCTACGTAAAGCTATTAGCTATGCCTTTGATTTTGAATGGTCAAATGAGGCGCTTTTTTATAATATCTATGACCGCGCCTATAGTTTTTATTCTAATAGCGATCTTGCGGCAACAGGTCTGCCAAGTCAGTATGAACTAAATTTGTTAGCCCCTTACAAAGATCAACTCCCAAAAGCCGTTTTTACAGAAGCTTATAAATTGCCTAAGTCTGATGGCAGTGGCCATAATCGGCCTAATTTACGCAAAGCAAAAGCAATACTTGATAATGCAGGATATGAGGTAAAAAAAAATCAGCTTTATAGTGCAGATGGCATAAAAATAAACTTTGAGATTCTATTGGTTTCTTCAGGTTTTGAGAGGATCGTTAACCCATTTATTCAAAACCTTAAAAAATTAGGTATTTATGTAGATGTACGCCTAGTCGATAGCTCGCAATATATCAATCGTAAGCGTAATTTCGATTTCGATATGATCGTACATGTTTTTGTACAGAGTGAATCGCCTGGTGCAGAGCAGAATAATTTTTGGGGCTCACAATCTGCAGCAGTAGAGGGTAGTGGGAATTTAGTGGGCATTAAAAATCCAGCGATTGATGGTCTAATAAAGAATGTAGTTGCGGCTGGCTCACGTGAGCAACTGATTGTTGCTACACGCGCGCTTGATCGTGTATTACTGCATAATTATTATGCTATTCCTCAGTGGTATAGCTCGTCATCGCGTATTGTTTTTTGGAATAAATTTAACTTTCCAGCAATATCTCCGATTTATGATAAATTTTATACGAAGGCAATTTTTAGTTGGTGGTATGACTCAGAAAAAGCAGCACAGCTTGAGGCTCAATAAATTGAGATTTATAACCTCTAGGTCAGAAAAAAATATAAAGGTATTTAAATTCATTTAAATTAAGAGTTCTCCTTAGATGTGCTAAGTTACTTCTAATTTAATAATTTTCAACTGTATAGAGCACAAAAATAATATTATGGGAACATATATTTTAAGACGATTAATGCTCATCATTCCTACTCTGTTAGGAATTTTGATCATTAATTTTTGCATTATACAAGCTGCACCAGGCGGTCCTGTCGAACAGCTGATTGCCTCTATTCAGGGTGAAAATGCTGGTGATACTGATCGTACTGGAGGTAGTGCCGGTGCTTTTGAATCTTCCTCCCAAAGTGGCTCTGATTATCGTGGTGCTCAAGGTCTTCCGCCCGAAATCATCGAAGAGATTAATAAGTTATATGGTTTTGATAAGCCAGCACACGTCCGCTTTTTTGATATGCTAATAAATTATGCGCAATTAGATTTTGGCGATAGCTTCTTTCGCAATGAGTCAGTGATCAATCTAATTTTAGAAAAAATGCCCGTTACCATATCCTTAGGCTTATGGAGTACATTGATTATTTATCTTATCTCTATTCCTTTAGGCGTTTATAAAGCTGTCTCTCATGGTAGTCGTTTTGATGTTTATACGAGTTTTGTGGTTGTTATTGGTAACGCAATTCCGAGTTTTTTATTAGGTATATTTTTGATTGTTTTGTTCGCTGGCGGTAGTTTTTTTGACTGGTTTCCTCTTCGGGGTTTAACTTCCCCAAATTTTGATGAGCTCACTTTTATCGGTAAGATTAAAGATTATTTTTGGCATTTAGTGCTACCGCTAACGGCTTATACTTTAGGCGGCTTTGCGACACTCACAATGCTTACTAAAAATTCTTTTTTGGATGAAATTAATAAGCAATATGTGACGACGGCAAGAGCTAAAGGTTTGAGTGAAAATCAAGTGCTCTATAAGCATGTGTTTCGTAATGCAATGTTGATAGTGGTATCGAGTTTTCCGGCTGCGTTCTTGAGTATTTTTATTACAGGGTCTTTATTGATTGAGGTTATCTTTTCTTTGGATGGTATTGGTTTGCTCGGTTTTGAGTCTGTGTTAAATAGAGACTACCCCGTCGTTTTTGGCACATTATTTATATTCACTCTATTTGGTCTTATCGTTAAACTTATTTCTGATCTGGTTTATGTGTGGGTTGATCCGCGCATAGATTTTGAAAGTCAGCAGCGCTAGAGGAGATGATTGGATGATGTTTTTATCTGCTTTAACTTCTGGTTTGTCTCCGCTAAATCAACGTCGAAAAGAAATATTTTTTCATAATAAACGTGCAGCTTGGAGCTTGTGGTTATTTGTTTTTTTGTTTTTTATTAGTTTGTTTGCAGAGTTCTTTGCAAACGATAAACCATTACTGGTTGCTTATAAAAATGATTTATATCTACCTATATTAATCTCTTATCCAGAAACTACCTTTGGTGGCGACTTCGATACAGAAGCAGATTTTGCTGATCCTTATGTTATCAACTTAATCGAAAGTAATGGTTGGATGCTCAAGCCAATGGTACCTTTTAGCTATGACACGCATATATCTAATTTAAATGAGGCTGCACCCTCACGACCGAGCTGGCAAAATTGGTTGGGTACCGACGATCAAGCCCGAGATGTGTTTGCGCGAGCACTTTACGGTTTTAGAATTTCAATGTTGTTTGCGCTTATATTAACAATAGGCAGCACGATTATCGGCGTTATGGTTGGGGCTGTTCAAGGATATTATGGTGGTAGAGTAGACTTATATGGCCAACGCTTTTTAGAAATTTGGAGTGGTCTGCCGCGTTTGTTTGTATTAATTATTCTAGCAAGTATTATTCAGCCAAACTTTTGGTGGTTATTGGGTGTGATGTTGTTATTTAGTTGGACGCGTCTTGTCGATGTTGTTCGGGCAGAATTCTTGCGGGGTCGCAATTTGGATTACGTGCGTGCTGCAAGAGCAATGGGAGTGAGTAATGCAAAAATCATGTCGCGGCATATTTTACCCAACGCCATGGTTGCAACGATGACAATGCTACCTTTTATTATGACCGGTGCTGTCGTCACATTAACGTCGCTCGATTTTTTAGGCTTCGGGCTGCCGGTAGGTTCTGCATCCCTAGGTGAACTAATGTCTCAAGGTAAAAGTAATCTTCATGCCCCTTGGCTTGCCATTACAGCTTTTTTAGTGATCTCTACAACATTAACACTATTAGTTTTTATCGGCGAGGGCATTAGAGATGCCTTTGATCCTCGCTTAGTTACTCAATAATTATTGACACCAGATCAATTGTAATAAAATATAAATAGCTGAGATTATGAGCCAAGAAAAATGTATTTTAAGTGTTAGCGATCTTTGTGTTTCTTTTAAGCAAGGAGAGCATCAAACACACATCGTAAAAAATATTAGCTTTGATATTAAACACAATAAAACGGTGGCATTAGTTGGCGAATCGGGCTCAGGTAAATCACTTACGGCTCACGCTATTATGCGTTTGTTACCATACCCTATTGCATTTCATCCAAGTGGTGAGGTTTGGTTTTCAAATGATAAAAATGTTTGCGCGCGAACCCAAGTAACTGAGAGTCAATCTCAAGAGCTATTATCGCGTCCGCTAAAAAAAATGACCGCTATTCGTGGTCATGAAATTGGTATGATCTTTCAAGAGCCGATGAGTGCGCTTAACCCACTACAGACAATTGAGGCGCAAATTGGAGAGTCAGTCAATCTTGGCAGATCTTTAGCAGATAAAAGTCTACGTAAAAGCAATCTGTCTAAAAGTGCGACGCGTGAGCAAGTTTTATCATTATTAAGGCAAGTACATATCGTTGATCCCGAATCAAAATTAACATCATACCCTCACCAATTATCTGGTGGTCAGCGCCAACGGGTGATGATCGCAATGGCACTTGCGAATAGGCCTAAACTACTAATTGCCGATGAGCCAACAACGGCGCTAGATGTTACTGTGCAAAAAGAAATTCTCGATTTGTTAAGAGAATTACAACAACAATATTCTATGAGTATTTTATTAATTACTCATGATTTAGGTGTCGTAAAATATTTAGCTGATGAAGTCTTGGTGATGCAACACGGTGAAATTGTTGAGCGTGGTGATACCCAAGCTGTCTTACAGCAACCTAAAAATGATTACACTAAGCTATTGGTAGATAGCCATCCTAAAGGCGAGCCCGTTGAATTGCAAAATCCTGAAAGTGCTTGTTCTGTTGTGGTTGAAACGAAGCATTTAAATGTGACTTATAATAAAAATAAGCCACTGTTTGGTAAGTGCAAAGATTTTTTTATTGCCCTAGATGATATTAATTTCAAACTTCATGAAGGTAGAACGCTAGGTATACTGGGCGAAAGTGGCTCGGGAAAGTCAACCTTGGCCTTAGCGATTTTAAAACTCATACAGTCAAAAGGTGTGATTGAATTAGAAGGGCGCGATATCTCATGCCTTAATGAAAAACAATTGCACCCTTTTCGTTGTGTTATGCAAGTCGTTTTTCAAGATCCATTCTCAAGTCTTAGCCCGAGAATGAGCGCCAAACAAATTATTAGCGAAGGCCTACATTTACAAAACTTGTCCATAAAAAAAGAGTCTATAAAAAAAGAATCCGTTAATAAAACACTGCCAACAAAACAATTATGTGAAACCGACATCGATCAAATGGTTGACGATATTATGATTGAGGTTGGATTAGACCCAGCAACAAAAAATCGCTATCCACATGAATTTTCGGGTGGTCAGCGCCAACGAATCGCTATTGCTCGCGCTTTTATTTTAAATCCACGCCTAGTCTTTTTAGATGAGCCCACATCCGCACTTGACCGCGCAGTACAAATGCAAGTGATTAACTTATTGCGAAAACTACAGCAGCAACGCAAGCTTAGTTATATATTTATCAGCCATGATCTTCATGTTATCAAAGCGATGAGTCATAAAGTAATGGTGATTAAAAGTGGGGAGGTGGTTGAACAAGGTAGTGCTAAGGATGTGTTAGAAAATCCACAGCACCCTTATACACAGAAACTATTGAAAGCAACATTAGATTGATTGATGGATAATGGCTTACCCTAATTATGAAGCGCTAAGGCGCTTCTGTACATACCAACAAGAGGCATGCTGTTCATAATTTTGCGCCTTCGCCCAAGCTAGACCTTGTTCCACTAAAGCCTCTGCAATGCCTTTTCCTCTAGCTAATCTAGGGACAAAGGTTTGATAAAAATCTACGCTGTTCTCGTTAATCATACGATATTGTAAAACAGCTTTGTCATTACCCAAATCTAATAAGTTAAGATCAACAAAAAATTCGCCAGCAGCTTGATCGTGCTTAACGATAATTTTGTTCTGATCAACCATGCAAGCGGCTAGGTTTGGGCGTTTTTTTTTCATAAGCAATCAACCTGTAATATTAAGCTATTTTATAATCATATTTTTTGTCAACAGCCTTGCCAATATTGGCAAGCTTCAAATCAGCCAGTTTGACACCATGTTTTTCAAGTACCTATTTGTTATCAGTAATAATACGATCGTTAATAATAGCATCGCTAAATTTAGCTCCTCGAGAGACATGGCTATAAGCTGCAAAGCTTGTTGAATCGACATGACTCATTATATCGAGGGGACGCGGTGTTGCTCTAGATTAGCGGAAGTCGACAGGGAGTTTCACATATCTGTTCGTGTTTATCTAATCATTGTTTAATATTGATTATTACCGATTCAATTTGTTGAGGGCTAGATTGGCGAAACTACCAGCTCAGGGCTGTAACGAATAGGATTACGCTCAGAGTAGCTTTCTAATGGCATATCAACAAAAACCAAGTTGGAGATGTTAACAAGAGTTCCATTGAGAGTGCGTATTTTTGTACAGCGCATACCAATGCCTTTGACGAAGCCAATGTATTTTTCAAGCTTACCTAATTTAATCGGTGCCCTAATATAAAAGGTGATGCCGCCAATCACATCTAGATTGATATTTGCGCCGCAAATTCCCGCAATCTTTCAAATAAGTCCGCCATCATCACGAGTAATTCGCTGAACATAAAAAGGAATTGTTTGATCTTTTAGTGGTATATATCCCACTAAATCAGGATTTTCTGCAAACCATCATCCACAAACACTGCATGATGATCACTTAGTGTCGGTATATTAGTTCACAAGGAGCGCTCCAGTAACAGTTCAAGACGTTTGGCTACCTCTTCATGGGTATCTTCTGAATGGTTTCATTAACTGTCGTAAAATCGAGACAATGTATAGCTTCACTGTAGTTATCACGTCATATGGTATTTAAAAAATGCTTAATTATATTTCTTAGTGTGCCGCGATTGTGGTTATCTAATACAATTAAACCGTTGGTGCTAGAGGGAGAGGTGCTTGGTGCTAAGGGGGGGTGCATTACTTGTGTGCGCCTATAGTCATCAGTATTTCAACTGAGCTGACAGCATGAACCGCTATCGTGATGGAGAAAATAACGATAAAGATAGCGAGCCGTCATATAAAGAACACCACTAGCGTATTTGTGGTCAGCTCAGTTTTGGCTAGCTTAGAATATTCACACTATAGAAAAAATGATTATTTGGTGGGATTAATTTGATTAATAGAATAATCAACAATCAATTATCGATCTAGATAGTATAAAATTTTTTCGACCCAGGTTTTGGATCTGGGCTCATTATTAATTTCTCGGGCATGCTACTCGAACAACCACTTTTCGTGGTTGTTTGTGCTGTTATCTGCGCCGGCCACATTTAGACTAGATCAGACCCGAGGCCTGAGCTGTCTGTAAAGCAACGCCGATCTTAATAATCACCGAATTGAGGCCGTTAGGTTTGAAGGTCGTGACTTCCGACCATATGTCACGTAACTGTAATGTGAGTCGACTATCCTTTTGGAACAAATTCAAATTGTCCGATATAGCGTTCAATAAATGATTAAAAGGCAAGAGGTTGAGAACAAAAACCATGTTATTAACGACACGTATTACTTCGATTGCCGTTTTAATTCTGCTGCTAGTGATAGGTAGTCTGATTTCGATTGGGCTGGTGACACGCGAGCAGATGGAAGAGCAGATCAAGGATGCTTTGTTTAGTGGCAACTCTGTGCTGTGGAGCAAATTACAGGAAGAACAATACCAAGGTATGGCGCAGGTTATTGAAAGTCTTGAGGATGAATACGAACTGCGCACCGCGTTAAAGAAAGGCCGATATGACGAGGTTCAAACCTACGCGGACCGTTTCGTCGAACTGACGGCTGGGATTGCGGCGTATGATCACTTGTTGGTATTTTCAAAAGATAAGTCGGTTGTCTACGAATCCACCGAGACTAATATCCCCCAGTACCTCGAACAGATGTTGTCTAGGGTTGAAGACGAGAAACAATCTCAGCAGGGCGTGATTGATCTGGGTAATGGCAGAGTTGTCAATGTCTATGTCGATCACGCCCGCACGCGTAAGAAAATCATTGGCTACTATTTACTGATCAACGAGCTTTCCCACAGTTTGGATAAATTATCGGATAATCTCGAGCAATCGGTTGCGATCTCCGGCATCAATGATATGCCAATTTATGAAACTCCAGCTTGGATCGAACAGGCCTTCGGTGACAGTGTCTACAGCGAGCTTGACCAACCGATACAGACGTTATATAAGCCAGAAAAATCCTATCTCTTTACCCGGCAGCCTATTAATAATGTCGTCAATAACCAGGTGGCGAATCTGTTAATTGCTGTCGAAGACACTGAGAACCTGCAAAATCAGCGGAGATTCGATTTTCTCGCCATTGGTATCGTTATGGTCATAACCTTGCTCGGTCTGATGTCATTATCCTATACCCTGAAACGTTACCTCGCTCCGTTACGTTTCACAGCCGAGGCAGCGTCGAAAATTGCCAATGGCAATCTTGATATCGAAATCGAGGTTAGGGGAGTGGGTGAAATAGCGCAATTGGAGCAGTCAATGCAGCGAATGGTCATGAACTTGCGTGAGATGGTACGTGAGATCGGACACATTTCGAATCAGATTAATACCAGCACTATGTCGGTAGATACCAATATGACCAAAACCCACCAGAGTATTGGTATGCAGAACCAAAATATCGACGCGATCAGTCAACGACTCGAAGATATTGCAGGTTCTGTGACTCAGGTCGCTGAGAATACGACCGAGGCGGCCAATACTGCCACGCTAATGCAGCAGGAGTCGATGGGCAGTCGCGACTTAATGAAAATAATCGGGATATCATGACCGGTTTACAGCAGGACATCAAGGTTGCACTAGAATCAACGAGTTCACTCAACGAACTGGTAATCGAGGTTTCCAAGATAACTAGCCTGATTGAGACCATCTCAGAACAGACCAACCTGCTAGCCTTAAATGCTGCGATCGAAGCTGCTCGCGCCGGTAATCAAGGACGCGGATTTGCGGTAGTTGCCGACGAAGTACGCACGCTGTCCAATCGCACCAAGGATTCTACCATCGAAATAGACAGCATTATCAATAAGTTATCCAAGGTTGCCAAAGCCACAGTCGATAACATGGAGCATGCCGGGAAGACGGTCACCAAGAGCTTCGATCAGACTGAAATCGTGACAGAGCGACTGACGGCGATCCATGAATATATTGTCAATCTAGATAGAATGAATAAGATCATTTCAACCGAGGTCGATTCGCAAAATCTTGCGGTGCGCGAAGTTGGTAGTAATATGCACCAGATTAGCCAAGCTGCCGAGCAGAATCTTATAAGTAGCCAGCAACTTAGCGATGAAAGTCATCAATTGAGTCATTTATCCGAAATACTCAACCAGATGACTGGCAAATTCGAATACGGTTCGAGTGTTTAACTGCCCGATCCGATGTACTGGATTCGAGTACCAGTAAAGGGCCACAAAGTCTAAGGGAGAACTGGCTATATATGCGATGCATTATTCTTAGTCAAATTATTCATCGACGAATAGATGTTTAAAAAATTTAAAGAGAAGTAAACGAAGACGCATGAATTCTAAAAGTGAATATTATTGTAAACTAGTTGATTGATAATTTCTCTGTTCCCTTCGTGGCCGGATGCCTCACAGCATAAGAAGCTAGGCCACAAACGGCTCCGCTATAATAGGTGAGTAGTCTCGGCACCTATGAGTTTTTTGTGCAAATGTTATTTTTTAAATTGGTCGCAACAGCTGCTTTGCTAGAAGCATTATCTTTTAAATAATGTGAACTTAGTTGATAAAAAATATCGACAGCGCTATAAAACAACTTATTGTCGTATTTTAGAATCCTTATTCTTCTGAATTAGTTGCCTTGTCTTTTTTCAATTTTAGCTTGAAAATTATTTGCAGCGCGCAGGAGCTTTAATCCTCATAAAATGGCAAGGTTAAAATGTCCCTTGAATGTGCCGAATCTAATGTAAGGAAAGTTTTTACTGACAAGCTTATTAGTTAATCCCTAACCCCTAAGTCTTTGTCTACTTTTATCGATAATTAGGTGTTCTCGCTAATACCCAAACACTTACCTCACCAGCGCCTGCCCTTTTTAATTCTTTAGCGAGGGTATTAACAGTGGCACCTGTTGTCATTACATCGTCCACGATGACAATAGATTCTCCATTTAATGGCTTTGAAACTAAAAAACTATTGCGTAGGCTTTTTACACGTTCGTTTTGGCTAAGTGCTTTTTGTGGTTTTGTCCATTTTATGCGACGACTGCACTCAACATGTTTTATATTTAAATATTTACTTAGTGCGCGGCTAAAAAAGGCAGACTGATTAAAGCCCCGAGTCCATTGGTTTCTCCAATGCAGTGGGACTGGTGTAATTAGTGCTGGAAGTAGCATATGTTGATGCTGATAGTGGCGGAAAACTGATTCGCAAAAAATATCACTTAAGCCTTTGCCGGCGTACTCATGACCTCTTTCTTTATAATCAAGAATTAAAGTGCTTAACGGAGTCTGATATAAAAATGGCGAATAAACTTTATTGTATGAAGGCGCTTGTTTTAAGCATTGCCCACAAAATAAGGCAAAATGTTCTAAGGGTTGTGCGCATTGTTGACAGCTGTGTTTAGGTTTTATTAAAAATCCCTGACAGTGATGACATATTCTCAAGGGGCTCGATTCGTCACACAATAGACAGTGATACTTCAATTTTAGCTTGCGCTTCAATAAAGCCATAAAACGACTCATAGATGGCTTGTGCTGACGCAGAAAATGCTGTTGGTGAGGGTTTTTTAAAGGCTGTTTATACATTTTTCATCCTTGATCAATGTTTGGTAGTTAACCTAAGGAGCTTTAATAGGTTGACAGCGTAGATTGGCTTGTTAATATTGCTAAATTAAATTGAAGGCAGTTAGCTCTATCGTGAGGTGGTGCGCGCTTTTCAAGCAAGCTTAGCACGCGAGCCTATAGGCCACCCGTAAAAAGCACCAACGCGAAATATACTACACTAAGGTTTCCTTATGAAAAATGTTCATGCAACGCCGCTTCTCGCTTCTATAATTCGACATGATTGGTCACGAAAAGAAGTCACCGCTCTTTTTAAACTTCCATTTAATGACTTGTTGTTTCAAGCCCAAAGTGTGCATCGGGAGCACTTTAATCCAAATCATGTCCAAATAAGCACATTATGCTCGATTAAAACCGGAGCTTGTCCAGAGGACTGCAAATATTGCCCTCAGAGCGCGCACTACGATACCGGCCTTGAGCGTGAAAAGCTAATGCAGGTAGATGCAGTCATAGAAGAAGCCAAAGCGGCTAAAGCAAGTGGTGCAACGCGTTTTTGCATGGGCGCGGCTTGGCGCTCGCCCAACCAAAAAAATCTGCCTTATGTTGTGGAGATGGTAAAGGGTGTAAAAAAGCTTGGATTAGAAACTTGTATGACTCTTGGCATGCTTGATGAGCATCAATCCGAGACGCTAGCCGGGGCAGGTCTGGATTATTACAATCACAATTTAGATACCTCGCCCGAATATTATGGCGAAATAATTACTACACGTACTTATCAAGATCGTCTAGATACTTTAGGCAATGTACGTAATGCTGGCATGAAGGTATGTTCTGGCGGTATTGTTGGTATGGGTGAAGCCGAGCTTGATCGCGCTGGGTTATTAATACAACTTGCCAATATGCCATCTCATCCTGAATCTGTACCCATTAATATGCTAGTTAAAGTCGAAGGCACCCCTTTTGCCAACCTCGATGATCTAGACCCATTTGATTTTATAAGAACTGTCGCTGTTGCGCGCATTATGATGCCTCAGTCTCATGTGCGTTTGTCTGCAGGCCGAGAAGAAATGAATGAGCAAATGCAGGCGATGGCATTTTTTGCGGGTGCAAATTCAATTTTTTATGGCGAAAAATTATTAACCACACCTAACCCCGAAGCTAATAAAGACATGCAGCTGTTTAAGCGCTTGGGCATAAAACCCGAGCCTTATGAAGCCGTAGAGTCGCGGCGTAAAACAAATGTTAATAGCGAGGCGGTTCAATATATGGAGCCCAAAACTGCCGGTGTTCAGCAAGCGCACCAACAATTTTATAATGCAGCGAGTTAAGTTCTTTTGTTGGATGATGAATTACAGGCAATTTTAGATCAGCGTAAGCAAGCTCATCGATATCGAGAGCGGCTCACCGTTGTGCCATGTTCTAGTGATTCTTTTGCCTTATCGCAACATAAAGGTCAGCATGAAGATCAGTCAACTCAAATTACAGCCAATGGTAAAACCTATCTGGGATTTTGTAGCAATGATTATTTAGGTCTTGCCAACCATCCTAATTTAATTGCATCACTGCAAGATTGTGCAGCTAAAGTGGGTGTCGGCAGCACTGCTTCGCATCTTGTTTACGGCCACAGCAATTATCATCATCAACTAGAGCTTGAGCTTGCACAACATACAGGTCGGGAGCGCGCTTTGTTATTTTCTACCTGTTATATGGCCAACTTAGGCGTCGTTGCCGCTCTCGCAGGCCGAGGTGATAGCGTATTTGAAGATCGACTCAATCATGCATCTCTTATCGATGCCGGCTTATTAAGTCGCGCACATCTTAAACGCTTTCGACATAACGATTGTGATCATCTCGCTAGTCTGTTGGCTAAAGCATCTGGCCGTAAGTTAGTGGTTGTTGATGGTGTCTTTAGTATGGATGGTGATATTGCTCCGTTGCCAGAGTTAGTTGAATTATGCCAACAGCAAGGTGCCATTTTAATGGTTGATGATGCTCATGGATTTGGTGTTTTAGGAAAGCGTGGCGGTGGTTGTGCCGAGCATTTTAATTTGTCGCAAAGTCAATTGCCAATTTTAGTAGGGGCGCTAGGTAAAGCCTTTGGTACTTTCGGCGCTTTTGTTGCAGGCTCTAACGCACTTATCGAGACACTTATTCAGTTCGCAAGACCTTATATTTATACTACTGCTATGCCACCGGCATTGGCTGCGGCAACATCGGCAAGTTTAAAACTGTTACAACAGGAATCCTGGCGCAGGGATAATTTACAACACAGAATTGCACAGTTTAGAGCAGGAGCTAAACAGCTTGGCTTGTCGATGGTTGACTCACACACCCCAATTCAGCCCGTATTATTAGGTGATGATGCACTGGTATTAGAAGTAGCCGCAAAATTAAAGCAAAGCCATATTTTAGTCGGGGCGATTCGCCCACCCACTGTTCCTGAGGGCACCTCTCGCCTACGTATTACCTTTTCTGCGGCACATACAATAAAAAATGTTGAGCAATTATTGGTGGCTTTAGATGAGGCAATTCCTCTGTCAGCTAGAGCGAGTCATTTAGCTAAATCACAATCTCCTTCAAAGGTTCAGCCAACAGATCTGCCCACAAAAGATCCAAGAAATACCGCCATCACGCATGATTAATTCAATATTTATACCATTAATGTCACGCTGTAATGCGGCTGACTTGCGCGCCGACGTTGAAGCAACGAATTGCGTAAAAAAACACATACCCATTGTATTAATACACGGGTGGGGGTGTGATAGCCATATATGGGAATCGTCAATTCCTTTTTTAAACAAATATGCTGATATCATCACCCTAGATATATTTTATCGCTATAAAAATGTTGATGAATGCTGCGCTGCTATCGCTGAGCATCTACCAGAAGCTTGCATTTTATGCGGCTGGTCATTAGGTGGTATGTTGGCTACTCGTTTAGCAGGTTTGTACCCATTAAAAATAAAAGGACTAATAACGTTAGCCTCAAATGTAAGCTTTGTGGCCAATAAAAAATGGCCGCATGCAATGGCAGCTGATGTGTTTGCTGCTTTTTCTGAGTCTTTTTCTTTAGAGCCTAAAAAAGCATTGCTACGTTTTTCATTATTGCAAGTTAAAGGCGATCCAGAGGCAAAAAAACAATTAGCAGCCTTAAAAAAATGTGCTAGTAATGATGAGAGTTTATTGACAGGTCTAGAATATTTGTCAGTGATTGATAATACGCAGATATTGTCAGAACAAGTTATTTGTCCTGCTTTATTGGTGTTTGGCGAAAAAGATATTCTTGTACCATTATCTGCGGTTCATGAGATGAAAAATATAATTAATAAATACCAAGAGGTCTTTATTATTGCTAATAAAGGCCATGTTTTGCCGTACATTGATAACCGAAAAGATAATGTCTTGGTGATAGATGAGTCAAAAAATAAAGTACCTGTTGCAAAAAAAAATGAAGATTTGATGTCGATAGTTAATACATTTTTAGAAAATAAATTATTTTTAGAACATCAAAGAATTGTTACCAAATGACGAACATCTTGGATAAAATAAAAATTGCCCGCTCTTTTAGTCGAGCTGCAAGCAGCTATGATTCTGCCGCCTATTTCCAAAGAGAAATAGGCTTAGAGCTTTTGTCGATGTTGCCGATAGATTTTCGTAAAGGCAAAAATATTTGTTGTTTAGATCTTGGCTGTGGAACAGGTTTTTTTCATCAGCAGTTAGCAGGCTTATATAAAGGATGCGATTATTTAGGTGTTGATATCGCAGAGGGGATGCTGAATTTTTTTAAAAAATCTCTTAATTCTAATCTTTCTTGGAAAAAAATTGGTTATAACAATATCTCTAATAATTTTTTATTTTGTGCAGATGCTGAAAATCTATCAATAAAAGATAAAGCGGTTGATATTGTTTTTTCAAATATGGCATTACAGTGGAGTGAAAACTTACCCGCGGTTTTTTCAGAACTGCATCGGATTCTTAAACCTGGCGGTATTGTTGGCTTAACAACTCTTGGCCCCCAAACATTGATAGAGTTAAAGCAATCGTGGCGACAGGTTGATGAACGCGTGCATGTTAATAATTTTTTCCCCCTCGAGCGATGGCGTAAGGCAATTGATGAAAGTGGTTTAAGTATCGAGACAGAGCGTGTTTTACTGCCAACTTTGCAGTTTGATTCTGTCAGGCAATTGCTTAAAGAGTTAAAGTTAATCGGCGCGCATAATATCAACAAAGGTCAGCCACAAGGCCTGCTGGGTAAAAAATATTTAAGTAAATTATATTCAGCTTATGAAGTTTATAAGTTGAATGGTTATTTTCCAGCAAGTTATGAAGTTTATTTTTTTATTATCAAAAAAACTAAAGATCATTAGATTTTTCGATTAATAATTGTAAACATAGATGTAGTTACCAAATGAAGTTATTTTAATATGAAGAAGATTTTTATCTCGGGCACAGATACTGATGTTGGTAAGACCTTGGTCAGTGTTGCACTATTACAACTTGCGCGTGAAAGCGGCTTAACAACGGCTGCCGTAAAGCCTGTTGCTGCTGGCTGTAAAAAAACAGTTGATGGTTTACGCAACGATGATGCCCTTGCCTTACAGTCTGTTATCACCTCCGCACTTTTATATGACGAAATAAATCCAGTTGCACTCGAGCCTGCTATTGCACCGCATATTGCCGCAAATAAAATTGCCTATAAAATGTCAGCTAAATTCTTAGCTGACAAGTGTGATCAGGTGTTCCAAAAAAAATATGATTTTACGTTGGTCGAGGGAGCAGGTGGGTGGCGTGTACCTTTAAATGATAACGAGACTTTGGCTGATTTAGCGACGCTGTTAAAAATCCCTATTGTTATAGTCGTTGGTTTAAAACTTGGTTGTATTAATCATGCCTTGCTAACATTTGATGCAATAAAAAATGACGGTTTGGTTGTAAGTGGCTGGGTCGCTAACCAAATCGACAAAAATATGGCGAATGTCGATGAGAATATTACGACATTAACGCAGCGATTACCTTGTCCCTTTTTAGGTCATATACCTTTCTTGAATAATCCTAGTGCTATTAATGCTTCTAAATATTTAGATATAAAAAAATTGATGGTTTAATGGTTTTTTTGTACAAAAATAATCTTAAAGTATTCATCTTAGCCGCAGTTATTTATTTATTATTGCTGTATTATTAACCAATTAAAAAAAGACATGTAAATATTTTTTAGTGACGTGCTTATTCATCAAATGCAATTGGCGCATTAATAAATAGTAAAAAATTATCAACTTAGGCGACGCTAAAAGCCAATCAGTTGGTAGCGCTATGTCGTTAATTAAAATATTAATATCGGTTAAAAGGTATTAATAAGTCAGTTTAGATAAGTCAGTTTAGATAGGTCAGGTAGGTGATAGATGATTAATATAAATCCGAACACAAATACAGGAAGTGCTCTACAGCAAGGTCTTAATGGCCTTCAAAATAGCGCTCGCGCAACTATTGAAGCTGCTAATGAACTAGTTAGTGCAGGTACCGTTGAGCGAACGACAAGCACAACCACTGATATTGTAGAGCCAATGATCGAGATTATTCGTCAGCAGCAATTATTTGATGCTTCAGCTAAGGTTGTTAAGTCAGCTGACGAAAATATTGGTATGCTAGTTGATATTCGAGCCTAATTAGGTCGCCACGATGAATATTTCATCACCTTCTCCCTTAAATTATACAAGTATTACTAATCTCAGCAGCGCTGGTTCTTCAGCTCAACTTCGCGTTGGTCAAACCCAAATTGAAAATCGTGGCTCGGTTATGCAGCCCGTCAGCGATTCAGCAGCAATTGCTGGTACCAATAGCAATCGTTCTCAAATCACTGCACTTAATAGCACTTCTAAAACATCAGATGAACAAGCGGCCAATACAGACAGCGAAGTTAGTCAGTAGTCACTAGATAAAAAACAGCAGCAAGCAAGAGTAGAAGAGCTAGAGCGACGGCAGATTCAAGAGCTTGCGGCACGTGATCGTGAAGTGCGTAATCATGAAAGAGCTCACGCGGCTGTTGGTGGTGCATACGCTGGCGCCCCAAGATATTCTTTTGAGCGCGGCCCCGATGGTATTAACTACGCCGTAGGTGGTGAAGTCTCTATTAGTGCCGGCGCGGTTGCTGGTGATCCAGAGGCCACGATTCAAAAAGCTCAAGTTGTGAGGCGCGCGGCACTTGCGCCAACAGAGCCATCATTACAAGATAGAAGCATTGCAGCGCAGGCCACGCAAGTTGAGTCGCAGGCTAGGGTAGAGTTGCGTAATGTAGAAACTGAGCAGCGTATCGCAAGCGCAGATGCCGCTGAGGCTAGAAGAGAAAGTCGCCAAGCTGATGCACCAACATCCAATACAGCAGCAGAAATCAATGATGTAAATATTCCTTCCGAAATTACAGCTAATAGCCCTCAAGATGTCATTGCCGATGGTATAGGAAGTCGTTTTCAGCGTTTATCCAATGACTTAAACCTTCGTGTTAGTAGCGCTGAATCATTTCGTACCACTCAGCCTGGCCAAATTTTTAGCCAATTTATTTGATAAGCGGCTCTTTATTTTCGTTACTAATGGGGTTTATAGACGTTAACTTTTTGATCCCTTATATTTAAAAGCAGGCTTCTACACTTTCTAAATCAAAACTTCCTAAATCTATAGCTTCTATGCTTTATATACCAAAGTCTTCTGAATTTAGGCGTCCAAACTAATAAATCTGCTTAAAATATGATTATGAGTTTTGTCAGCGTAAAAGTTGATTTCGGTCGTTTTTTATCATCTGCACGAATAATCCGCAATTTGTGAATTAATAGTTTTTGTTTTAGCGTAGAGTGTTTCAGGAAAAAGGTGCAACTGTCTGCAATTTTTATTACACTTGCTCGTTTACATAAATAGAGTTAATGATGGATATACAGGCAATCAAGGCACTTTTGATAGAAAATTTTCCAGGTGCACACATTGAAGCTGAAACTGAAGGCAGTCATTTAAATTTAGTGGTGGTTAGTGATGTATTTGATGGTTTATCTCGTGTTAAAAAACAGCAAATAGTATTAGCTGTTCTTAATGAGAAAATCGCTAGTGGTGAAGTTCACGCAGTTAATATGAAGACATTAACACCTGACCAATGGCAGGCTTGATCTTGACCCTTCTCAATTATTTCAAGGACACAAAGCTCAATGGATAAATTAATCATCAGTGGCGGTGGGCCTATTAGCGGCGAGATACGCATATCTGGATCTAAAAATTCAGCGCTGCCAATTTTGGCTGCGACTTTACTGACCGAAACGCCAATGTGTATTGGCAATCTTCCGCATCTTAATGATGTTACGACTATGCTGACATTACTGAGATGCATGGGTTTGTCAGTGACTCTTAACGATAAAATGCGCGTTGAGGTCGATGCAAGCACGATTACAGAATATACGGCGCCCTATGACCTAGTAAAAACTATGCGGGCTTCTATTTTAGTATTGGGTCCAATGCTTTCTCGTTTTGGCGAAGCCAATGTTTCTTTTCCTGGTGGTTGTGCCATTGGTAGCCGTCCCGTCGATATTCATTTGCGTGGTCTTGAGGCAATGGGCGCTATTATCGAAGTTGATGAAGGCTATATTCGGGCGCGCTGTAACGGTAGGCTCAAAGGCGTACGTTTCATCATGGATATTGTGACAGTGGGTGGTACCGAGAATTTATTGATGGCAGCGGTACTTGCAGAAGGCACAACTGTGCTTGAAAACGCAGCACGAGAGCCAGAAATTGTTGATCTTGCTAATTGCTTATGTGCGATGGGTGCAAAAATAGAAGGTATCGGTACAGCGACATTAACCATTGAAGGTGTCGAGTCGTTACAGGGTTGCAAATATGATGTGATGCCCGACCGAATTGAAACAGGTACATATTTAGTGGCGGCAGCGGCAACGCGAGGTCGTATTAAATTAAAAGATACGCGAGCAGATATCTTAGAAGCGGTGTTATTAAAACTCGAAGAAGCCGGAGCAGAAATAACATCAGGTGATAATTGGATCGAGTTAGATATGAAAGGTAAGCGCCCCAAGGCGGTTAGCTTAAAAACAGCGCCTTACCCCGCATTCCCCACTGATATGCAAGCTCAGTTTACAGCAATGAATGCTGTGGCTGATGGCGTTGGCACTGTTGTCGAGACCATATTTGAAAACCGCTTAATTCAGATACATGAATTAAATCGCATGGGAGCAAACATAAAATTAGAGGGTAATACAGCAATTATTACAGGGGTTGAGCGACTTAAAGCTGCGCCGGTAATGGCCACTGATTTACGTGCATCAGCTAGCCTTGTGATTGCCGCTTTAGTGGCCGATGGCAACACTATCGTTGATCGTATTTATCATATCGATCGTGGTTATGAATGTATTGAAGAAAAGATGCAACAATTAGGCGCTAACATTAAGCGTATTCCAGCGTAGATCTGAGCTTTTAATTTTTTATGTGCTGGTATTATTTTTGATATTTGCGCACCACAGAGATAATAATTAAATCAATGTCACAGTTAACCATTGCGCTTACAAAAGGGCGTATATTAGAAGAAACATTACCTTTGCTAGCGGCTGCAGGCATAAAGCCTCTTGAAGATATAAGCCAAAGTCGTAAATTGGCTTTTGACACCAGTATCAAAAACGTCCGTCTACTCATACTCAGAGGCAGTGACGTACCAACTTATGTTCAGTTTGGCGCTGCAGATCTAGGCGTGTCAGGAAAAGACACCTTGATGGAACATGGTGGCGACGGCTTATATTCTTTAGTTGATTTAGGTATTGCGCGTTGTAAGTTAATGACCGCTGCTATAAAAGGCACGCCAGTGAAGCAAGGCAGAATTAAAGTTGCCACTAAATATGTAAATGTGGCGCGGCGCTTTTATGCTCAACAAGGCCGACAAGCCGACTTTATAAAACTATACGGAGCAATGGAGCTAGCACCAATTGTTGGTCTTGCCGATGAAATAGTTGATATTGTCGATACGGGCAATACGCTAAAAGCGAATGGCTTAGAAGCAAGAATTGAAATAGCAACGATAAGCTCTTGCTTGATTGCCAATAAAGCTTCAATGAAAATGAAGCACCAATTAATGCAGCCGCTAGTCGATGCGATTGCGGCACACGTAAATATGAAGGTATAAATTCTTAGGATTTGATAGTTAGCAAAAAGCTAAAAAGGTTTCTGCTCTGCAAAGCAATCTAGATTTAATCTTACTCTAATTATGCCTTAGTTTTATTAAATCACACTGACCTTGAAATATCATTTCTTCATGTCCATTATTAATAAAACTAAATATTGACAATGTTACTTCACTAAAAGTTATTTTTATTATGTCTATTCGCCGTCTTGATTCAGTCTCTGCCAATTTTAGCGCCGACTTAAATGATTTGCTCTCTTGGGAGTCTGTGTCAGATCCTCAGGTTGCACAAATAGTTGCCACTATTATCAGTGATGTTCGCACAAAAGGTGATGCAGCCGTTATTGAATATACCAATCGGCTTGATCGGCGCGATTTAAAAAGTATCGATGAATTAAAGATATCGTCTGCTGACCTAGCGCGTGCACTTGCAAGTATTAGTGCTGAGCAACTCGAAGCATTGAATATTGCTGCAAGGCGTGTGGAAGATTATCATCAGCACCAGCTCCAAGAGTCTTGGCAGTTTAGCGAAAGCGATGGCACCGTACTTGGACAAAAAATAACGCCAATGGATCGCGTTGGGCTTTATGTTCCCGGTGGCAAAGCCTCTTATCCTTCGTCTGTTCTGATGAATGCAATTCCGGCTAAGGTTGCCGGCGTTGAGCATGTTGTGATGGTAGTGCCAGCCCCCGATAACCAGCTTAGTGATATGGTGTTAGCAGCTGCGGCTATTGCAGGAGTTGATGAAATTTATACGATTGGTGGGGCGCAGGCAGTAGCTGCATTAGCTTACGGTACAAACACCATCGCAAGAGTCGATAAAATTGTTGGGCCTGGTAATATTTATGTGGCTACGGCAAAGCGCGCGGTCTTCGGTCAGGTTGCTATTGATATGATCGCCGGCCCCTCTGAGATATTAGTGGTTAGCGATGGTCAGTCAAACCCTGACTGGGTGGCAATGGATTTATTCTCGCAAGCCGAGCACGACGAGCAGGCACAGGCATTATTAATTAGTACCGATAGTGACTTTCTTGATGCGGTTAATGAAAGTATCGACAAACTGTTGCCGACGATGTCGCGGGAAAAGATTATTAAGCAGTCATTAAACAACCGTGGTGCTTTAATTCTTGCAAAAGATAAACAAGACGTACTCAATTTAATTAATCGTATAGCACCCGAGCATTTAGAATTATCTGTCGCCGATCCAGAAACTTATGTAGATGATATTCGCCATGCTGGCGCTATTTTTATGGGTCGCTTTACCTCAGAGGCACTAGGAGATTATTGTGCTGGCCCCAATCATGTACTGCCAACTTCGGGGACAGCAAGATTTTCATCTCCACTTGGAGTTTATGACTTTCAAAAACGCAGCTCTATTATCAACTGCTCTGAGGCAGGTGCTCATAAATTGGGTAAAGTTGCTTCAGTATTAGCGCGAGGTGAATCTTTAGAGGCGCATGCGCGTTCGGCAGAATATCGAGTCAAAGAATAAATATTATTCGAAGGTATTGTGAGAAGAATTTTACTATCAAAGAAGTGCTTTAAAAAGTTCTGTAGCTAAGACTTTATATTTCTTTAGGTCGCTTGGCGGCGACAGCAGAGAGTTTCAATATTTTATTGTCGCGAATAGCCGTAAGCTGCACTTTATCATTTGGCCTCACTTGTGCAATTAAATTCATTGCATCGCGGCCATTGCCAACGGGTTTGTCATTGATATGAGTAAGAATATCGCCAGCTTTAATGCCGGCTAAGTCGGCGGGCCCATCAATGTAGGCAATGGTAATTAAGACGCCATTAATTGAACCTGCACTGAAGTTGTTAATGATGCTTTGGCTTATTGGGCGTGCTTCTATACCTAGCCAGCCCCTTATCGCCTCGCCCGAAGTGATAATGTCATTCATCACATTTACCGCAATGTCTGCGGGAATTGCAAAACCAATACCAATCGAACTGCCATCATTATTGCGATCTAATATGGCCGTATTAATACCTAATAGCCGGCCATTAATATCAATAAGCGCACCGCCAGAATTGCCGGGATTAATAGCAGCATCGGTTTGGATAAAGTTTTCGTAAACATTAAGACCCAAACCATATCGGCCGGTTGCAGAAATAATGCCCTGGGTAACGGTTTGTCCTACATTAAATGGATTGCCGATCGCGAGCACTATATCGCCAATAAAAGCAGAGTTAGGGTCACCTAATATGATTGTTTGTATTTTGTCGTTATCAATTTTAAGGACTGATAAGTCTGTTGCTTCATCGGAGCCAACGAGTTTTGCTTTTAATAATCTGCCATCGTAAAGAGTCACATAAATATCTTCTGCATCTGCGATAACATGATAATTAGTAAGAAGATAACCTTCTTTATTGATAATCACGCCAGACCCTAAGGCTGACGACATACGTTGTTGCTTAGGAACATCTGAGCTGTTAAAAAAGTGACGAAAAAGAGGGTCATCGAACAGCGGGTTACGAGGCGCATCAATTTGTTTGCGGGAAGAAATATTAACAACAGCTGGAGCTGCTCTGTTGACAGCTTTTGAATAAGATAAAATTTGAGTGTTGTTTAGTTTAAAAAAATGTGTGAGTTGTTGCCCAAACGAATAGCGTAACTCCGGGACAACGATAATCGCACCGAAGCCCAAAAGTAAGCCAAAAATAATAGGCTGTAAAATATAACGTCTAAATATCTTCACTGTTGGTAGTGATTAAGGTTTAGTTTTGTTAGCGGTCGTATCTTCTTGACTGTCGTCTAGGCCAAAGTTTTCGCTTAAAGTGCCTTTTACCCCAGGAGATTTTGGAGCCCAATCTTTAGGGATATGCACTTCATTTTCGTCAATATCAGGTGCACTCAGAATATCGTTAGCTTCAGAACTCTTGAGTAATTGACGGCTAATGTCAACATTAGCAAATTTAAGTGCATCACTGGCAAGATGATCGTGAACATCTTTATAACTTTGTGTGAGATTGTTTACGAGATTTGCAGTTTGTGCAAAATGTTGGGTAACTTCTTGCTGATATTGAGTCAATTTATCTTCACTATATTTCAATTTAGACTCGAGATCACGGGCCTTTTGCTCTTGCGAAGACAGTGTGCGAGTTAGAAATATGCCGACAAGACATCCAAAAACGAGAGCTGCCGCGGCCACGCCGATTAACATAATAAGTGGGTACACAAAAAACTCCTTTGTCGTGTTAGAAAATTAACATTAAAGATTATACCGATACTCAATGATTTAATCCTAGGTTAAATAGGCTCTTATTAATGATTTTTCTGTTGTATTATAACGCCTTAACGTAATTGTTACGTTTTCTAGCGTTATTTTGGACTATTGAGAGAATAATCAATTTATTAGCGCATAATGCAAGTTATTAATAATTTACACAAAAAATAAACACATTAGGCTCAGAATGAATCAAGTTTCATCATTAAACGCTGATATCCCAGTGTTAGCAACTACGCCCCAGCAGCGTTATCAGCAAGATTTAGCACAGGCAGGCTTTAGCAAAGATGCAGCGCAACAATTAGCGGTCGATAAATTAGACGATCTATATCATCGCTTAATTAAGTCGTACCAGCGGGATCAATGGTTTTTGACTAAGTTATCGAACTTGTTTAGCTTTTCATCATCTAAAACCCCCGAGCTTGGTTTATATTTTTGGGGCGGTGTTGGTCGCGGTAAAACTTATTTGATGGATATTTTTTATGAGAGCTTACCTATTGATAAAAAAATGCGCGTTCACTTTCATCGTTTTATGCGACGAGTGCATCAAGAGTTAACCTCTCTCGATAAACAGAAAAATCCATTAGATATTGTCGCTAAGCGTCTAGCTGATGAGGCTAAAATAATTTGCTTTGATGAATTCTTTGTGTCGGATATTACCGATGCGATGATTTTAGCAACGTTGTTAGAGGCGTTATTTAAAAATGGTGTGTCACTTGTTGCCACATCTAATATTGTGCCTGATGGCCTTTATAAAGATGGCTTACAGCGGGCTCGATTTTTACCGGCCATTAGCTTGTTAAATAAACATACGGAAGTAATTAATGTCGATGGCGGTACCGATTACCGATTGCGTCTTTTAGAGCAAGCCGAGCTTTATCACTGGCCTTTAGATAAATCTGCCGATATTAGTTTAATGAAGAGTTTTAAGAGTTTAGTGCCTGATACTCAAAAAATTATTAGAGATACAGACATAGAAATAGAAGGGCGAGCCATGCAAGTGCGTTTCTTATGTGAAGACGTCATCTGGTTTGATTTTATGGCGTTGTGTGATGGCCCTCGATCACAAAATGATTACATCATAATTGCGATGGAATATCATGAGGTGTTGATTTCTGATATGCCTGAATTGACGGCAAGTCGAGAAGATCAGGCACGCAGATTTATTAATTTAGTCGATGAATTTTATGACCGTTCTGTCAAATTAATTGTTACTGCTGAAAAACCGATTCATGAGTTGTATAGCGGTCATCGATTACGTTTTGAATTTGAGCGTACGCAAAGTCGATTGTTAGAGATGCAGAGCCATGAATATTTATCTCGCCCGCATAAACCATAATCAGGTCGTTGTTTTAAAAGTATGAATGATAAACTGGCTTTATCCATCAATATAAATTCTCTTTTTTCTTTACCTTGTCATTGGGTAGTTCTTTTTTCTGTCGAGTCAATTGATAGCGATGAAAATTTTTTGCTGCTGTCGAGTGATGAAAAAAAACGAGCAGATTGTTTTAAGTCAAAAATAGATAGAGCCTGTTTTATTCATGCGCATGCATTTAAACGCTATTGTTTAGCCCGATTAATGAATGCTGATCCGAGCGCTTTAATTTTCTCATGCACGGATAAAGGCAAGCCTTTTCTTGAGCATGAAAAAATAATTGATTTTAATATTTCTCATAGTAATGGTTGGGTTGCATTTGGCGTCTCTTCTCTTGGGGTTATCGGCGTTGATATAGAGCGAGCGGATAGAATTATTAGTAAAAAAACTATCGAGTATGCGTTGAATTCTCGGCAAATTTTAACGCTCGAAGAGACAGAAAATACAGTTGAAAAAATGATGCTTTATTGGACGCAAAAAGAAGCTATAAGTAAAGCTTTGGGCGTTGGGATATCTATTGGTTTTAAAAGTATCGAATGCTCGGGTGAATTTGGTGAAAGCCATGCCGACTGTAAAGATCAACAATTTTTAATACAAAGTTACAAGCACAAGAGCCATAAGCAAAATAATGTCGTGTTATCTTTAGCTGCTCAATCTAAAAGCTCGGTACAGGTTTGTCAGATTTCAAGTTGGATTAATTGTGTTGCAAACGACAACAATGCTCGCAATAAAGATGATGAGAATATTCAATTAGAAAAAATTATTTTAAATATTTTTTAAAATTGTGCATTAGTCTTGCTTAGGTTTGAACGATATGTTCTAAATCTTTTAGTGCATCAATTTGTTTAGTGAAACGCAAGTAATTAATCAGTCGAATAGTTGAATTGTCCCATTCAGGGTTAATTTCTCCAGTATCCAGCGCCCTTAAAATATCATCATTTAACTCCTTGCCCAGTTGAACTCCCCATTGATCAAAGGCATTAATATCTAAGAGCACGCTGGTGGCATAAACTTTATGCTCGTAAAAGGCGAGCAGTTCACCTAAATTAGCGGGCGTAAGCTCGTCCATAATAATAATGTTACTGGGTCTGTTGCCGGGTATTACTTTGTGGGCAGCAAGTCTTTCCACTTCTTTTTTATCTAAGCCTTGCTGGCTTAACTCGGCAGTTGCTTGCGCTAACGTTTTTCCTTGAAGTAATGCTTGTGATTGGCTCAAGCAGCACGACAACAAATACCAATGCTGTGCGTCATATTGGCTCATAGGTTTTTTAACGGCAATAAAATCACAAGGAATTAAATGTGTGCCTTGATGCAGTAATTGATGAAAACTATGTTGTCCATTAGAGCCCTCTGTTCCCCATAGAATAGAGCCTGTTGGCGTGGTAACGGGTGCTCCTGAATGAGTGACACGCTTGCCTAGGCTCTCCATATCGAGTTGCTGTAGGTACGCTGGCAATGCCTTTAAGCGCTGAGCATAAGGCAGTATTGCATGTGAGCTCGCACCCCAATAAACGCTATACCAATAACTAATAAGAGCCGCTATAACCGGCATATTATGCTCAAGCGGCGCATCTCTAAAGTGCATGTCCATGCTGTGAGCACCGGCTAATAATTCTCTAAAGCGTTTCATGCCTATTTCAAGTGCAATAGGCAGACCAATAGCCGACCAAAGTGAATAGCGTCCACCCACCCAATCCCACATCGGAAATATATTTTTGGCCGCAATACCAAATTCTTTAGCTGCTTTTGTGTTTGTGCTGATGGCTACAAAGTGAAGGTGCAGAAGAGTTTCTTCACAGCCGGCATCTAGCATCCACTGGCGCGCATTAACGGCATTGCTAAGTGTCTCGGCTGTTGTAAAAGATTTTGACGCAACAATAAATAAAGTGGTTTGAGGATTTAAGTGCAATAAGCAGTCAGCTAAATCGGCACCGTCAATATTGGCAATAAATTCTAGGGTTATATTTTCTTGACGAAAAGCGAATAGAGCTTGCGTAACAACCCGAGGCCCTAGGTCAGAGCCACCAATACCAATGTTGACAATTGTTGTAATCGGCTTACCACTAAAACCTAGCCATTTTTTTTGATGTATGGCGTCAACAAAGCGATCCATTTTATCTAGAGTCTCTTGAACTAGCGCGTTATTTTCAGAGACATTTTTAGGATCGCGTAAAGTGGTATGTAAGGCAGCGCGTTGTTCGGTTGTATTAACAAGCTTGCCAGCAAAAAGCGCTTCAATTGCGCCGCCTATATTTTGACTGCGCGCTTTATCGCAAAGTGCTTTTAGGATAGCTGGAGTGATGTGATTTTTCGAGAAATCAAAATGTACTCCACCGCCATGAATAGTAAACTCTTCGGCGCGATTAGGTTGTTGTTCAAATAACTGCAAAAGTGACTTTGATTGCATTTTTTGCGCAAGGTTTTTTAATGTTGCATCCATAGATAAAAAATCTTTTTTATATAAAGTGAGTTTATTTATAACTAAAAAATTAGTGGTCGCGACCTAATGAAAAATCGGCAAGTTTTTCTAACTCAGTCTTATAGGCTGATGCCGGTAATAAAGACAAAGCAGCTTTTGCTTGACGGACATGATCCTCTGCTTTTTTATGAGTGTATGCAATTGCACCTGTTTTTTGAATAATGGCTATGATTTGTTTGAGGGTATCTGGATCGACAGGGGCATTACGGTCACTTTCAGAAGTTGCCTTAATAGTGTCGGCAATTAGTTTGCTGTCGCTACTGCTACCATTTTGCATGGCATAAATAAGTGGTAATGTTGGTTTGCCTTCAGCCAAATCATCGCCTACGTTTTTTCCGAGTGCATCACTAGAGCCTGTATAATCAAGCGCATCGTCAATTAATTGAAATGCTAGGCCTAAATGATATCCGTAGTCTTTTAATTGTGCTTGCAAAGACTCCGAGCAACCACCAATAACTGCTGCCGTCTCGCAGGCAGCTTCAAATAATACGGCCGTCTTTTTATGAATCACTAAAAAATAATTGTCTTCGCTAAGCTTAGGGTCACCCGCGTTAATTAATTGTTGAACTTCACCTTCGGCAATAGTATTGGTTGTATTCGATAAAATCTTCATTATCTGCATATCGCCAATGGCAACCATCATTTGAAAAGCTCGAGAGTACAAGAAGTCGCCCACTAATACGCTAGGCGCATTGCCCCATTTTGCATTGGCAGTGGCACGTCCACGGCGCATATCTGAGGTATCGACAACATCATCATGTAATAATGTGGCCGAGTGAATAAATTCAATAATAGCCGCAAGCCGATGTTGTTCGGTGCCTTGATAATTTAGTGCTTTTGCAACCAATAACACTAGTAATGGGCGCAGTCTTTTGCCGCCAGCATTAATAAGGTAATTGCCAATATTTTCGATAAGATCAACATCAGAGTGAGTTTGATTCAAAATAAGTTGATTAACAGCCTCAAAATCGTCGGCAACTGCTTGATGAAAAGATAGCATAGAGAAATTCTTTATTTATTTGGTTTATTATTTATCGATAGAATAACAAAGCTAGAGCTAGTGCGACTATGAATAAGTTAGCTAATTATGTAAATGTTTTATTAGTTTGTTCGACATTAGCGCTTTGTAAAGGTTTGAGCTGTTAGTAATCACTTACTATGTTTCGTCAATCGCTAAGATTTCGCATGCAGATGCTAGGGAGACAAATGTTAGCTGTCAAGTGTGGCTAAGCACTGATACAACATATATACAACATAGGGTTAACATTGATGTAAAAAATGTTGTGTTGCCTGTATTAGTATCTTATAATCCGCGACCTTATTTTTGACCACAATTTTTAAAACGGCTCGAGTTCAATGAATGTCTAGCTAGCCTTTATCAAGTACTCATTTGGGTGGATATAAGGTTAATTAAACTACTTAGGGTCGTCCATACCATTTATGGAGCACAGCATATGTATGCAGTAATTAAAACAGGCGGTAAACAACACCGCGTCGTTGAGGGCGAAACCCTTAAAGTAGAAAAAATTGAAGTTGCCACAGGCGATACCATCCAATTTGATGAAGTATTACTTGTGTCTTCAGGAGACAACGTTGCTATTGGTACTCCTGTTGTAACCGGTGCTGCTGTTAAAGCCGAAGTTATTTCGCATGGACGTGCTGATAAAGTTCGCATTATCAAGTTCCGTCGCCGTAAGCATTCTATGAAGCGTCAAGGCCATCGTCAGTGGTTTACAGAAATAAAAATTACAGAAATACTAGCCTCAGGTGCCAAAGCAGCTGAGCCAGCTAAAAAAGCGGCTGCAAAGCCTAAGGCCGAAGCTAAAGCAGGACCAAAAGCAGCCGCTACTTCAGGCGCTGACGATCTTACTAAGATCTCTGGTGTTGGTCCGGCAATTGTGAAAAAATTAAACGTAAACGGCATTACATCTTTTTCTCAAATCGCAGCATGGACTCCAGAGCAGGTTAGTGAGTTTGATGAGAAGCTTAATTTTAAAGGTCGTATTGAGCGTGATGATTGGATCGCTCAAGCTACAGAATTTATGAAAGGGGAGTAATAACTCATGGCGCATAAGAAAGCTGGTGGTAGTACTAATAACGGTCGCGATTCACATAGTAAACGCTTAGGCGTTAAGCGTTTTGGCGGCCAAGCAGTAATTGCAGGTAATATTTTAATACGTCAGCGTGGCACTAAGGTACATCCTGGTGTTAACGTTGGTATAGGTAAAGATCATACTATATTTGCAAAAGCCGATGGCGTGGTTAAGTTTGAAGTTAAAGGTTCTAAAAATCGTCAATTTATCAGTGTGGTTTCTGCATAGTTGGTCGTTGGATGATTGATCTTCTTCTTAAAGCCTCGTCTTAGACGGGGCTTTTTTATTTGTGTAAATATTATCAAGGCAGTCGCGTGTTAAGTTTTATCGCCTGCTAAAATCATTAATTGTGCGAAAGCACCGAGTTATGCATCATGAAATTTGTAGATGAAGCAAAAATTTCCGTTTTTGCTGGTGACGGTGGCAATGGTTGTATGAGCTTCCGTCGCGAAAAATATATTGCTCAGGGTGGACCAGACGGCGGTGACGGCGGTGATGGCGGTAGTGTTTATCTGCAAGGCGATAACGACCTCAACACGCTTATAGATTTTCGTTATCAGCCAAAATACCGAGCAAAAATAGGGCAAACAGGAAGAAGCAAGGGCTGCACTGGCGCTAAAGGTGATGATCTGATTTTGAAAGTGCCCGTGGGGACTTCGGTACACGATATCGAGACTGGCGAACTTTTAGGTGATATCACCACACATGGCCATTTATTGTTGGTGGCACAAGGCGGATTCCACGGACTTGGTAATATACGTTATAAGTCGAGCGTTAACCGTGCCCCACGACAAACATCGCCAGGTTCTGAGGGTGAGCATCGCAATTTAAAATTAGAGCTTAAAGTGTTAGCCGATGTTGGATTATTAGGCTTGCCCAACGCGGGTAAATCTACTTTTATTCGCTCTGTGTCCTCTGCTACACCCAAAGTAGCTGACTATCCATTTACAACATTGATTCCTAATTTAGGGGTGGTAAAGGTACAGCAACATCGCAGTTTTGTGATTGCTGATATTCCAGGATTAATTGGTGGTGCATCAGAGGGAGCAGGACTTGGTATTCGCTTTTTAAAACATTTAACACGATGCCGTATATTATTACATATGATTGATATGGCGCCGATGGATGGCTCGGATCCCGTTGAAAATATGCGCAGTATTACCAAAGAGCTTGAAAAATTTAGCCCAACTTTAGCAGGTCGAGAAATTTGGTTAGTGCTTAACAAAATCGATATGGTCGCCGACGACATTGAAGAGCGTTGCCGAGAAGTTGTAAAACAACTAAATTGGCAAGGCTTTACTTATAATATTGCCGCAATTGCAAAAACAGGTACAGATACGTTATGTCAGCGGCTGATGGAGCGTATTGAAGAGATTAAAATTGCTGAAACTGAAACCCCAGAGTTAGCCGAGCAAGAAATTGCCGAGCAGCGACAAATGCAGCAAGAGGCTCGCGAACGTATTGAAGAACTTCGCGATAGATACAAAGCCGGACGCTTGGCGGCTAAAGGTAAAGGCACTGATGACGACGATGATGATATCGAAATAGTCTATGAAGAATAATCTATCGTCTTAGTAAATATGTTTTTATATTTTTTAACGTGAACAAAGATAAGCGTGAGCTAAAATAAACACGAGCTAAAAGTTAGCTCAAAATAGGGTTAGCCCGAAAGTATATAAAGCCAGTAGCTATGCCAAAACAAAATAGAACGCACATAAAAAATGCCCAACGCTGGGTGATTAAAATTGGTAGCTCATCACTCACCAACAATGGCCGTGGCCTAGATTTAGCCGCTATTGCTGCGTGGGCAGCTCAAATTGCTGATTTGCGCGCGCGTAACATTGAGGTAGTGTTGGTTTCTTCGGGTGCCGTTGCCGAGGGCATGACACGTTTGGGTTGGACTACGCGACCATCATCAGTGCATGAGTTACAGGCGGCGGCGGCAATTGGACAAATGGGCTTAGTGCAGGCTTATGAAGAGGCCTTTGGGCGCTTCGATTTGCTCGCCGCACAAATCTTAGTAGACCACGACGATCTCTCTAATAGAGAGCGTTATCTTAATGCTCGGGCTACCTTAAAAACATTAATATCGCTTGGTGTTATTCCTATCGTCAATGAAAACGATACGGTTGTAACTGATGAAATTCGCTTTGGTGATAACGACACTTTAGCAGCGCTAGTGGCCAACTTAGTAGAAGCCGATTTATTAGTATTATTAACGGATCAAGAAGGCTTGTTCACCGCAGATCCTCGCCAGAACAAAGACGCTGTACTTATCGATAATGTTAACGCTAGTGATGTATCGCTCGATGCGATGGTTAGTGGTGGCGGTGCTCTTGGCCGCGGTGGTATGGTTACTAAATTACGCGCAGCACGCCTAGCAATGCGCTCTGGTACGCAAACTGTTATTGCTAGAGGTAGTATTGATAATGTCATTGGTAAGCTTGCCAAAGGCGAGGTAATAGGCTCGCTTTTATTGGCCGACCAACAACCGCAAGCAGCACGTAAGCGTTGGTTAGCAGGGCAGTTACAGTGCCGTGGCGAGTTGATTTTAGATGATGGTGCGGTCAAGGTATTAAAGCAATCTGGCCGCAGTTTATTACCCGTAGGTATTCAGGCTGTTAGCGGTAATTTTACCCGTGGTGACCTTGTTATTTGTAAAAATACTAAAGGCCAAGAAGTCGCTCGTGGTCTTGCCAACTACAATACCCAAGAAGCGCAAAAAATTCTGCGTCAAGCCAGCGATAAAATTGAGTCAATACTTGGCTATAAAAACGAAGATGAAATGATCCATCGAGATAACCTTGTGCTTGTAAACTAGAGCGTATATTTTTTATAAATAATATTTTATATCATCAGGTTTTTATCAATACGGTTTTATCGTTAGCGTCAGCACATTTTCATCAACAGAGTTCCAACAGCAAAATTTTATCAAAAAGTTTGATCAGTACAGTTAGTGAGCAGTGAATTTTATGAGCATTATTAAACCCCATATTTTAGCAATGACTGCTTATAAGCCGCCGCTAGAAGGTCGCAACCCAAAAGCGTATACACTGCTCGACTTTAACGAGCGCACCATACCCGTAAGTCAGCCCGTTGTAGATGCACTGCAAGCTTATATCGGCGATGGTCGCCTACAACAATACCCCGCCTATGGCGATATTGTAGAGCGTCTGGCAAATTATGCCTGCGTTAACGCTAATCAAGTCATGATTACTAATGGCTCAGATCAAGGTATTGACCTTATCTTTAGAGCAGTGGCTAAAGCCAATGCCGAGGCGATTATCCCCGGCCCAACCTTCGCCATGTACAAGCAGTGCGCTAACGTAGAAGCCATGCAAATTATCGAGCCCCAATATACCAAAGATCAGGGCTACCCTCTGCGCGAAGTGTTAGCGGCGATTACACCTAATACAGCGATTATTGTAGTTTCTAACCCCAACAACCCTTGCGGTACATTGGTAAACAATGATGTAGTCGAACAGCTCTCGAAAGCTGCGCCACATGCAGCCATATTGGTTGACGAATGTTATTACGAGTACAGCCGTCAAAGCTCGGCGGCGCTGCTAGCTAAGCTTGAGCATAGCAATGTATTTATTACCCGTACATTTTCTAAAACATGGGGTATTCCATCATTACGTTTTGGCTACATCTTAGCCAATAATGCCTATATTGATGCGCTGTGTAATGTACGTGGCCCTTACGATATTAACCAGCTGGCAATCGTTGCCGCTAATGCCGCACTCGATAATCCAGAATATACCGAGCAATATGTAGGTGAGGTTATGCAAACTGCCAAGCCGCAATTTGAAGCATGGCTTAGCAAACACAATATCGATTACTGGCCAAGCCAGGCAAATTACGTGTGGGCTTTTTTTGATAACTCCAAAGTGATGGATGATTACTTAAGGCAAAACGGCGTCTTAGTAAGAGCCAAAGAATTAAACGGTAAAACTGGCCTACGTATAACGATAGGTACCGTTGAGCAAACGAAAAATCTGATTAGCCTGTGTGAGCAATTTTTAGCGCTTTAGTAACACAAAAAAATAAGCGTACGACGATATGTAAACTGCGTTAGAATGGCTAGCTGTAATTTAAGTGCAGAAACTTAAAAATTTTTAAGTAGAATTGTTTAAGCAAGACGTACAAAATTATGAGAGCGGAATGAATACACCTTTATGAGCATTTTCGATATTGAAGTGCAACGAAGTTTAAGGTGTTGATAAAAAAAGTTTCGAGTAGAATTGTTTTAGGCGAGACACGCGAAGTGCAAGACGCGGAGCATACCATCAGTATGTGAGCATTCTTGAACTGAAGCGTAACGAGGCATAAGGCAGTTGAGAGAAAAAAGTTTCGAGTAGAATTGTTTTAGGCAAGGCACGCGAAGTGTAAGACGCGGAGCATACTATCAGTATGTGAGCATTCTTAAGCTGAAGCGTAACGAGGCATAAAGCAGTTGAGAGAAAAAAGTTTCGAGTAGAATTGTTTTAGGCAAGGCACGCAAAGTGAAAGACGCGGAGCATACAATCAGTATGTGAGCATTCTTAAGCTGAAGCGTAACGAAGCATAAGACAGTTGGGAGAAAAAGTTTCGAGTAGAATTGTTTTAGGCAAGGCACGCGAAGTGAAAGACGCGGAGCATACAATCAGTATGTGAGCATTCTTAAGCTGAAGCGTAACGAAGCATAAGACGATTATACGAAGAAAAGGGGGCGATTTGGATTCGACGCCGGTGACAAAACCCAAGGTGCATGTCGTGATGGTAGCCAATCACGTTAATCCAAAGCTGCAAATTAATAGTTGCAAATGATGCTAACTACAATGGTGAAGTACTAGCTGCGTAAGCAGTTTTTACAAAACCATTTCTAGCGACTTCGGTCCTAGCGGTCCTTAACAAGATGCCTGTATCGCGTTAAAGACTGTCATATAGAACAGGATCGTTGCAGTGTATGCTTAGGGCACTGTTGCTAAACTTAACTGAGTTCGCCAATTACGTCCTGCCCGTTGGGCTGTATGCGGTTAAATTAATTAACGGAATCTATGCATGTAGAGCCGCGGGCAGAGTGCTGACGGACGGGGGTTCAATTCCCCCCGCCTCCACCAT
>JAWUWW010000043.1:0-9932 GCA_034111645.1 Cellvibrionaceae bacterium | reverse complement strand
GTTTTCTCAACCGCAGAAGATAATCAGTCGGCGGTAACAATTCACGTCGTTCAAGGTGAGCGCAAGCAGGCATCAGGAAATAAATCTTTGGGTCGTTTTGACTTAGCCGATATTCCATCTGCTCCGCGTGGTGTGCCACAGGTCGAAGTTACTTTTGATATTGATGCTAACGGTATTTTAAATGTTAGCGCCAAAGATAAAGGTACTGGGAAAGAGCAGTCTATTATTATTAAAGCCTCTTCAGGCCTTAGTGATGACGAAATTGAGTCAATGGTTGCAGATGCCGAGGCAAACGCCGAAGCAGATAAGCAGTTCGAAAGTCTAGCGGCTGCACGTAATATGTTAGATGGTTTAATTGGTGCAACTAAGAAAACTCTAACGGAAGCTGGTGACAAAGCCAGCGATGAAGAGCGAACAGCTATTGAAACTGCAATCTCTGAGGCCGAAGACGCTGTTAAAGGTGATAACAAAGAAGCAATGGAAGCAGCAACGACTAGGCTGACTGAAGCGTCTAGCTCGCTTGCACAAAAACTTTATTCCGAGCAAACGGCTGAAAAGGGCGCTAAAGGAGCTGATGCTGCTGCAGCAGATAACTCAGCCGATGAAGGTGTTGTTGAAGCTGAGTTTGAAGAAGTAGAAGATGATAAAAAATAATTTTAAAGGCGAGTCATGCTCGCCTTTAATTTTGAATCATTGAGCTGAAGCTTGCTGAGTTTAGTCCAATTTTTCGGGTTAAATCTACCAATAAAGTTAAATTAAAATAACGCGGGTTTGTACCCCGCGTTTGTTGTATGGGAATAGAGTGATTTTTAATGGCAAAGCGTGACTACTACGAAATATTAGATGTTGAAAAAAATATTTCTGAAAAAGATCTGAAAAAAGCTTATCGACGCGTGGCGATGAAGTTTCATCCTGATCGTAACCCTGACGACAAGGGCGCAGAAGAAAAATTTAAAGAGGCGAGTGAAGCCTACGAAATTTTATCGAATCCTAAAAAGCGTGCTGCTTATGACCAATATGGTCATGATGGCGTTAACCCGCAAATGGGTGGTGGCGCTGGCGGTTTTGGTAATTTTAGCGATATCTTCGGTGACGTCTTCGGTGATATTTTTGGCGGCGCTGGCGGCGGTGGTCGTGGTCAACAACGCGGCTCGGATTTACAGTACACATTGCAAGTCACTCTTGAGCAAGCTGTAAAAGGTGCCACTGCAAAAATTAAAGTGCCCACATTAGTAGGTTGTAAAACCTGCAGTGGTAGTGGCGCTAAAGCTGGCTCTAAGCCCGTTGGCTGCAGCACCTGCGGTGGTGTTGGGCAGGTGCGGATGCAGCAAGGGTTTTTCTCTGTTCAGCAGACTTGTCCCACCTGTAAGGGTCAGGGAACAACGATTAAGGACCCTTGCGATACTTGTCGTGGACAGGGTCGAGTCGAGGAGACCAAAACGCTCTCTGTTAAAGTTCCCGCTGGTGTTGATACTGGTGATCGCATTCGTCTAACGGGTGAAGGTGAAGCCGCTCCACAGGGTGGTGTGACGGGTGATTTATATGTACAAATTGCCGTTAAAAGTCATGAGATCTTCGAGCGTGATGGAGCCAACCTTTACTGTGAAGTACCAATTAGTTTTGTCGATGCTGTGTTAGGTGGTGAAATAGAAGTTCCGACACTTGATGGCAGAGTCAAATTAAAAGTACCTGTTGAAACCCAAACGGGCAAAATGTTCCGTCTGCGTGGCAAAGGTGTAATGCCGGTTCGCGGCAATGCGAAAGGCGATCTTATGTGTAAAATTGTTATAGAGACGCCGGTTAATTTGTCAGCTAAGCAAAAAGATATTTTACGAGACTTTCAGTCGTCTTTAGAGGGTAAGAAGCACTCGCCAAGGCAAAATACTTGGTTTGAAGGTATGAAAGATTTTTTTAATTAATGCAAAAAATCAATATTGCCTAATAAAAGATTATCAAATCTAAAAGCTTCAATGAAAAGTCGTTTGTGCAAAGTTAAACAAAAGATGAGTTTCCTATGACCACCAAAATTGCAATTACTGGCGCTGCTGGCCGCATGGGCCGCATGTTGATTGAAGCCGTTGCGGCATCGTCAAATGCGCAATTAACCGCTGCTATTGAAAGACCAGAGTCAACGCTTGTAGGTGCAGATTCTGGCGAGTTGGCGGGGTTGGGTAAAAATGGTGTCGTTATAGTCGGCAATATTGCAGAGGTTAGCGATCAATTTGATACTTTAATAGATTTCACGGCTCCAGAGGCAACCCTGTCAAATGCGCGATTTTGTGCAGCTCATGGCAAAGGACTTGTCATTGGTACAACGGGTTTTTCGCCTGAGCAGCTCGTTGAGTTAGAGTCTCTGCAAACGCAGCTGCCTATGATTAAGGCGGCCAACTACAGTACCGGCGTTAATTTGTCGCTTAAACTATTAGAGTTGGCTGCTAGCATAATGGGCAGCGATGCCGATATAGAAATTGTTGAGGCGCATCATCGTCATAAAGTTGATGCCCCTTCAGGGACAGCCTTAGCTATGGGTGAGGCCATTGCCAATACATTGAATCGAGATTTATCGAAAGTGGCCGTTTATGGACGAGAAGGTCAAACCGGAGCGCGCGATAGCAATACCATTGGTTTTGCGACAGTACGTGGGGGTGATGTCGTTGGTGATCATACCGTTATGTTTATGGCGGAAGGCGAGCGCTTAGAGATAACACATAAAGCCTCAAGCCGAATGGCTTTTGCTCGTGGTGCGGTTCGTGCTGCGGCATGGCTTATTGGCAAAGATAAAGGCTTGTATTCGATGAGAGATGTCTTAGGCCTCTAAATCAACGGTAAGTCTTAACGAGTTATTGAATTGTATTGCGGTTATTGCAGCTATATTAGCGATTGACGAACAAGCCTTATAGACAGATAAGGCGTTTTTAACGTAAAATGCTCCTCCAATCAGAGAGGCTTCTTGAGTAAAGAATTTCCTCCCAAAGCGAGGTGAGTATGGTAATTGATACCTGTTATTCATCTCGCTTTTTTATAACTGTTATTTGCTCAATAAATCTGTTTTTACGGTGAGCAAATGTGCAAATATACATTAAGCATCATTTTACTATTAGGTCGGTTTTGTTGGTGAGCTTGAGCCTCAACTTAAGTTAGCAATAAAGCAATTTCGGCTGCTTGCAGCTAGCGTAAAATCTCAGTTTGCATATTTAGCCATACATTTTACATTCGAATAAAAGAGGCCACGCATTGACTTCAGAAAAACAGACCACCTTCTTGTTGCGAGGAAATAATAGAAAGCCTGCATTATTGGTCTTAGCTGATGGTAGTGTCTTTAGAGGCAGCTCTATTGGTGCTGATGGCATTACCGTTGGTGAGGTCGTTTTTAATACGGCGATGACAGGTTACCAAGAGATCCTAACGGATCCATCCTATGCAAAACAAATCATAACGCTAACCTACCCACATATCGGTAATACCGGTGTTAATAGCGAAGATGAAGAGTGCTCAAAAATATGGGCGGCGGGGTTGGTTATTCGTGATCTATCTGCATTAGCGAGTAATTTTCGAAGTGAGCAAGCCCTTGATGTCTACTTAAAAGACCGCGGTATATTAGGTATTGCCGACATCGATACGCGCAGATTGACGCGTATTTTGCGCGACAAAGGTGCGCAAAATGGTTGTATTATGACTGGCGATACGGTTAATGAAGAAGAAGCACTTGCAGCCGCACAGCATTTTTCGGGTCTTAAAGGCTTAGATTTAGCTAAAGAAGTTTCTGTTACCGAAAGCTACCAGTGGCAACAAGGCAGTTGGTCGTTAGGGCTGGGCTTTAAAAATCCCGATGTCAGTAAATTCAAAGTAGTAGCTTACGATTACGGCGTTAAACGCAACATTTTACGCATGCTCGCTGATCGCGGTTGCGACTTAACGGTAGTCCCTGCGCAAACACCGGCTGAAGAAGTGTTGGCTATGAAGCCCGACGGTGTGTTTTTATCCAATGGTCCTGGCGACCCAGAGCCATGCGACTATGCAATCTCTGCGATTAAATCATTGTTGCAAACTGATATCCCCATTTTTGGTATTTGTCTTGGTCACCAGTTGCTTGCATTAGCCGCAGGAGCCAGCACCGTAAAAATGAAGTTTGGCCATCACGGTGGCAATCATCCAGTTCAAAATCTTAAAACTGGCCAAGTACTAATTAGTAGCCAAAATCATGGATTTGCTGTCGATGAAGCAAGTTTGCCAGATACTATTAGGGTTACTCATAAGTCTTTATTTGATGGCTCACTACAGGGTATTGAATTCAACGATAAGCCGGCATTTAGTTTTCAGGGGCACCCTGAAGCAAGTCCAGGGCCCCATGATGCTGCGCTATTATTTGACCATTTTGTTGAGCTTATGGAACGTGCCAAGTAACCGTCATTAAGCGTTCAAATTTCTAGAAGTTAGTACATTTAATTCACTCTAAGATTTATTATTCAGACTAGATGATATGCCTAAAAGAACAGATATAAAAAGTATTCTAATCATTGGTGCAGGACCTATTGTTATCGGTCAAGCATGTGAATTCGACTACTCCGGTGCGCAAGCATGTAAAGCGCTTCGCGAAGAAGGCTACCGCGTTATTTTAGTTAACTCGAACCCTGCTACTATTATGACCGATCCCTCAATGGCCGATGCAACTTATATCGAACCTATACATTGGGAGACCGTCGCTAAGATTGTTGAGCAAGAACGTCCCGACGCTATCTTGCCAACGATGGGTGGCCAAACTGCACTGAATTGTGCACTAGCCTTGCATGAAAACGGCATTTTAAAAAAATATAACGTAGAGCTAATAGGCGCCAATTACAACTCTATTCATATGGCCGAAGATCGTAATTTGTTTGATAAGGCGATGAAGCGAATTGGACTCGAATGTGCTCGCGCAGACATTGTGCATACAATGAGCGAGGCCGTTGAAGTGCCTAAAAAGTTTGGCTTTCCCGTCATTATCCGTCCCTCATTTACGATGGGTGGTTCTGGTGGCGGTATTGCCTATAACTGGGAAGAGTTCGAAGAAATTTGTTTGCGTGGTTTTGATCTGTCGCCCACCAAAGAATTATTAATTGATGAATCGTTGCTAGGTTGGAAAGAATACGAAATGGAAGTTGTTCGTGATAAAAACGACAACTGTATTATTGTTTGTTCCATCGAAAACTTTGATCCGATGGGCGTGCATACCGGCGACTCAATTACGGTAGCGCCAGCGCAAACTTTAACAGACAAAGAATTACAAATTATGCGAAACGCCTCATTGGCGGTATTGCGTGAGATCGGTGTTGAGACAGGTGGTTCTAACGTCCAATTCGCGGTTAACCCTAAAGATGGTCGTATGGTAGTGATTGAGATGAACCCGCGTGTATCGAGATCGTCGGCGCTTGCTTCAAAAGCAACGGGCTTTCCTATCGCCAAAGTTGCCGCTAAATTAGCGGTGGGTTATACGCTTGACGAGCTTCAAAATGATATTACTGGCGGCGCAACGCCTGTCTCCTTTGAACCAAGTATTGATTATGTTGTTACTAAAATTCCGCGTTTTACCTTTGAAAAGTTTGGCGATGCAGATGCTCGCCTAACAACACAAATGAAGTCTGTTGGTGAGGTGATGGCAATTGGCCGCACTTTTCAAGAGTCGTTACAAAAAGCATTGCGCGGTCTAGAGGTTGGCTCATCGGGCTTTGAATCGATCGTCGATTTTGAATCCGATGATGCCAGCAGTAAAATTCGCCGTGAGTTATCGACTCCCGGTGCAGAGCGTATTTGGTATGTAGGCGATGCTTTTCGCTCGGGTTTGACTGTTGATCAGGTGCACGAGCTTTCTGCTATCGATCCTTGGTTTTTGGTACAAATCAAAGAAATTATTGATCTTGAGCAAGAGCTTCAAACTTATAAGTTGGGCGAAGTTAGTCCGGAAAATCTTTTATTGTTAAAGCGTAAAGGTTTTTCTGACAAGCGCTTATCGGAACTGTTGGGTGAATCTGAAAAAGTAGTGAGAGATTATCGTCACGATTTGAACATACGCCCAGTCTACAAACGTGTGGATACCTGTGGAGGTGAATTTGCAACGCCAACTGCTTATATGTACTCTACCTATGAAGAAGAGTGTGAGGCAAAACCTACGACTAATAATAAAATTATGGTTTTAGGTGGCGGCCCTAATCGGATTGGTCAAGGCATTGAATTCGATTATTGTTGTGTACATGCAGCCCTTGCAATGCATGAAGATGGTTATGAAACCATTATGGTCAACTGTAACCCCGAGACTGTATCCACCGATTACGATACATCGGATCGATTATTCTTTGAGCCAGTCACTTTAGAAGATGTACTAGAAATTGTTTATAAAGAAAAACCTACAGGCGTTATTGTGCAATTTGGTGGACAAACACCACTCAAGTTAGCGCGCGCACTCGAGGCCGAAGGTGTGCCCATTATTGGCACTAGTCCCGATGCAATCGATCGTGCAGAAGATCGTGAGCGTTTTCAAAAAATGATTCAAGACCTTGGCTTAAAGCAACCATCTAATGCGATTGTTCGCTCGACAGAAGAGGCCATTAATGTCGCTGACCAAGTAGGGTATCCGCTAGTTGTGCGTCCATCTTATGTATTGGGTGGTCGAGCGATGGAGATTGTTTATAATCTCAAAGAGCTTAAGTCATATATGACTGAAGCTGTCCAAGCTTCTAATGACGCGCCTGTGTTGCTCGATCACTTTTTAAGTGCCGCCGTCGAAGTAGATATAGATGCAGTTAGCGATGGTAAGCAAGTAGTTATTGGCGCAATTATGCAGCATATTGAGCAGTGTGGTGTACATTCGGGTGACTCAGCGTGTTCTTTGCCCCCTTACTCGTTGCCTGAATCCGTACAAAATGATATGCGCGATCAAGTTAAGCAAATGGCGCTTGAATTAGGTGTTATCGGTTTGATGAACGTTCAGCTCGCGTATCAAGCTGGAGAGATTTATGTTATTGAGGTAAATCCTCGTGCATCTCGAACAGTGCCGTTCGTATCTAAATGTATTGGTGTGTCTTTGGCAAAAATTGCAGCGCGTTGCCAGGCTAATCAAAGCCTAGAGCAACAAGGATTTACAAGCGAGATTGTGCCCGATTACTTTAGTGTTAAAGAGGCAGTATTTCCGTTTAATAAATTTCCAGCCGTTGACCCTATTTTAGGGCCAGAAATGAAGTCGACCGGTGAGGTAATGGGTGTAGGCGATAGCTTTGGTGAGGCCTACGACAAAGCACAGCTTGGTGCGAACTCGGCGATCCCTAGTTCAGGGCGAGTATTTATTAGCTTGCGTGATTTTGATAAAGCAGATGGAATCGCAGTTGCTAAAAGTTTTACGGCTCTTGGTTTTGAGTTGGTTGCAACCCGCGGTACGGCAGATATTATTAGTCAAGCTGGTTTGAAGGTTGAGGTGGTTAATAAAGTAGCCGAAGGTCGACCGCATATTGTTGATATGATTAAAAACGACGAAGTCACGTTAGTCCTCAACACGACTGAAGGTAAACAGGCGATTAAGGATTCTGCTAGTATTCGTCGTAGTGCAGAAAATCACTCGGTTTATTATACGACAACGCTTAGTGGTGGCGAGGCAATTTGCTTGGCTTTAGAGGCGCGTAAAAAACAAGGTCAGCAAGTAAGACGCTTGCAAGATTTGCATTTGCGAGTGCAAAAAAAATAATGTTTGGTTTGATGACCAAATAAACTTATTTAAATGAGAATACAATGAATAAAGTTCCAATGACAAAAGCCGGTGCTCTGGCGTTAGAGGCTGAGCTAGAAAACTTAAAAAAAGTACAGCGACCGGCGATTGTCGAGTCAATTGCTACAGCTCGTGAGCATGGTGATTTAAAAGAAAATGCCGAATATCATGCCGCACGCGATCAGCAAAGTTTTTGCGAGGGTCGTATTCAAGAGATAGAAGGCAAGTTGTCTTTTGCTCAGGTTATCGATATCACAACAATTCCGGTCAGTGGTAAAGTTATTTTTGGCTCTACAGTTACCATCATTAATATTGATACCGATGATAGTGTTACGTATAAAATTGTTGGTGATGATGAAGCTAGTGTTAAAGCAGGTAAGATTTCTTATAGCTCACCTATCGCCCGTGGTTTGATTTCTAAAGAAGAAGGTGATGAAGTTACTATTAAAACGCCGTCTGGTGAAGTGACTTACGAAATAGATAGCGTTAAATATATTTAATTTTTTACTTTCGTTATTTCTAATAGCGCTTGTTCTAAGCGCTAATTTTTTCAATTTCAAATTAGCTGTTAATACCTTTTTCAAAAAAGACACCGTTAAGGGATGAATTTTTGAGCTCGATGTCGTATATCCAATTTCGTTTTGTGCGCGTTTGATATGCAAGTAAATGTTTAGTTGACGACTTTATTTGGCAGTAAAAAATACATTGCCAAAAAGAAAATGAAATTTATTAAAGAGATAGTCATCGCCGCACGCCAACTGCTTTATCTAGGATTATCCATAGACTTCAAAATATGAATGGTCTGTAAATAAATTGTCTCGCAAGCACCATTGCCAGTATCGTTAGGCACCGTACTCGTGCCTCTTTTTCCTCCGATAAGTTTTCCATTTTTAGCAACTCCATAGGAAGAAAGCCACCCTTTGATTCGAATTTGATCACCCACCTTCAAATCTTTTACTTTGTCGCGTATCCACTCATCATTGGGAAATGATTGTTGGATATTTCATTTACATTAAAACTTGCTCAGGCCAGACTATTTTTCGTTTTAAAATTGCAAGTGAATTGCCCATTCCAAAATTTCAACTGATTTAAGTAAGCGCTTTTCGCAGTTTCACCCCAAATGACACATCCATCCATCATATAACAACTCAGATCTAGTTCGAATAGTTCAGCATCTAGGGAATAGCTAAAATGCTAACTTGGCCCTGTAAATAAACTCATTTCAGTCAAAATCACACAAAGATCATCAAAACCGATCGATGACATTTGAACTTTGCAAAGAATCAACGAGCCTTTAATCCAATGAAGTTGTTCAGGTACAGGCTTAGTGTCTTTGGCGTGCCATTAGCATGAACGCGCACAGAGTAATCATCAATTCTAGTCGCTATTGCACTTGCGGTCATCCATCAATAACTATAAAAATTTGAGTCTAATTCCTTAATCTTGTTCATGTATTGGAGGAATCTCCTCATTAAATATCCGTAGAATGTATGAAAATCAACTACGAACGATTGACAGCTGCCAAAGGCCACTGAGGCTTCAAAATAGACTCATAGCTAGAAAAATAAGGCTGCTTCAACGACCCATAAAAGTGAGAGAACTCAAACAACTATGTTAAATATTAACGGAAACTTAACTCATTTCGCTAACCCAAAAGCAGAAACTGACTGTCTTTATCCTGAGAAATTGAAAGAGATTATTAGTGTTGCCAAATCTATAGAGCCGATTGAGACGATACAAACATGGCCTGGCTATAGTGTCACACCCTTTTACGCCTTAGCATCATTAGCTAGCACTGCCGAGGTAGAGCAGATCTGGTATAAAGATGAGTCACAACGCTTTGGCTTGAAAAGTTTTAAAGCACTCGGTGGCGCATATGCCGTTGCTCGACAACTACAAATAGCCTTGCAAGATAGTATTGGGACTTCTCCTAGTATTAAGGAATTATTAGAAGGTCGATGGAGTAATGAAGTTGCCGAGCTTGTCGTAAGCTGTGCAACCGATGGTAACCATGGACGCTCTGTCGCTTGGGGGGCACAAATGTTTGGCTGTGGCTGTGTTATTTATATTCACCGCGACGTCTCAGAAGGCAGAAAAAAGGCCATGGAAGTCTTTGGTGCAGAAACCATCCGAATTGATGGTAATTATGATGACTCGGTACGTGTGGCAGATGCCGATGCAAAAATATATAACCGGATCA
>JAWUWW010000042.1:0-153219 GCA_034111645.1 Cellvibrionaceae bacterium | reverse complement strand
GTTTTAGTATTTGTGAGAGAATCGTATTACAATGTGCCATGGTCTGTTTCACCTTATGTTTATAGTATTTTGTGGTGAAATCATTATAAATCATCGGGTGTTTACAGCCCTGCTTTTCTTAAAGTTAACGGGACAGCAGTGATATTTGCTAATTCAGAATTTTTACGTTTACCCAAAACAAAAGGTTTAGAAAATCCTAAGCTGACAGCTGCCACTGCTTATTTAAACGCTTAACCGATACCGGCATAAGCGTTTTCAACGTTTGCGCAAAAAACGATACTCGCAACTCTTCTAGCATCCAACGATACTGTTGATAGCGTTCAGGCAATTCACAATAGGCTGACGAACGATTTTTTTTGTCAGAATTATTAGCGTTTGAGTTTGCATTACCCCGCTTTATGTTACTTAAATTTTGACTTGAAAGTGCATCTTGAAGGCGCACATACAAAGGTTCTATTTCAGCAATGTAAGCTCTATCTTGATTAATATTCATGGGTACTTTTTCTAGCCTATAAGAAATCGCTGCTAAATATCTTGGATATTGTTGCAACCATTTATAGGGCGTGCTGTACAGACAATCACGATAAAAAAGACCCTTTAATTGGTCATTAATATCAGACATCGCGTAAGCAATCGCTAACGCATTTTTTGATTGTTTTGCTTGTTTTTTAATAGCGACAACAAGCGTCAATGACTCGACTAACAGCGCTGCAATAAGTTCGGCACGTTCTATCCATTGGCTTTTGGTCGTATCTACAGCAACTATAAAATCATGCTGATTACGAATTAAATTATTTTCAGCGTTACCGTCAATCATATTGTCAAAACAAGTTTGCCTAACAGCTGCACAGATTATATCGTCAATCACTTGGTCGCGACTGCCCATATCGACAATAGTCAGACCTAGATCTTTATTCTTTAATAATTGTTTGCGTAGATATTTTATATTTGATGCTTGCGACAGTATTGCAAGGCGGACCATACCACGAACACTATTTATTTCTGCTTCTTGATCATTATCGTAAAGTTTAAGGTCAACGCTATCGCCTTTATCAACTAAACCAGGAAACACTCGAATTTCTAAACCATTTTGTTCCAAAAGATGCGTTTTGGGTAAATCACCAAAAGACCATTCCGTTAGCTTTGATTGTTCAAAATTATTGCCGACTATTTGTATTTGATCTTGCACATGATCGCGATAGCGATGCCGTAGCATTTCTAAATTACGACCTTGATCCATCAACTTACCGCGCTCATCAAGTACATGGATATTAAACTTATAATAAGCATCAAGTGCTTGATCTTGCCAACACTCCGCTGGCACTTCAACACCTTTATAGCGATATAATTGTGTTGCCAATACTTGACTTAATGATTCTACATCTGGTGATTTTTTTTGATCAGATGAGCCTGTAGCCATAACTAATTTTGATAATATTTTTTCAACGGTTGAGGGCACAGGAGCAAATTGTTTACGCCATTGTTTTGGTAATGCCTTAATCATCGCCGTGACTTTTTCTGCTAGCAAACCTGGGACTAACCACTCCAAATAATTCTCTGACAATAAATGTAATGCACTTACAGGCACTTTAATCGTCACACCATCATCGAGATGCGTAGGATCAAAGTGATATATAACTGGCACTCTGATTCCGCCCATCAACAAACTATCGGGAAACTGAGCTGCTTCAATATGCGCATCATTGCGCTGCATCATTTGATCGCGCTCAATAAATAATAAACGTGGTTGAGATTTTTCTATTTTCTCACGCCATGCTTCAAAACCTTCTAAATTAATAATTTCGTCGGGCAAGCGCTTATCGTAAAATTCATAAAGTATTTCATCGTCGACAATAATGTCGCGACGTCGAGACTTAGCCTCTAGCTCATGCAACTCTTTTAATAATTGTTGCTGCCAACAAAAGAAATGTTTATCTGCGTTAGCATTTTTTAATTTATTGCTGGTACGCCTATTTTCACTATATCTACCTTCAACTAAGGCTGCTCGAATAAATACTTTACGGCATTCAGTCGGATTAACGCTGCTATAACTTACTTGTGCTTTTTCAACAATAACAAGGCCATATAAACTAATTTTTTCATAAGCCATCACCTGTCCACTGTTAGCATCGTAATGAGGCTCAAAATGTTGACGTTTAAGCAAATGTTGGGCAATTGATAATATCCAATCGGGATCTATACTAGCTATAGTATGTCCATAGAGCTTACTAGTCTCTAATAATTCAGCGGCTAATAACCATTGTGGTTTCTTCTTAAATTGAGATGACCCAGGAAATATATGAAAGCGACGATTGCGCGCACCAAAATAATCATTGGTTTTTTCTTTAGAAAAATTTCCTACGTTAGCTAACAAGCCAGTTAATAGTGCCGTATGTATTGCTGCATAACTAGCGGGCTCAGAATTAATTTTTAGCGACATTTTTCTTGTAGCAACATGTAGTTGCGTATGAATATCTCGCCATTCACGCATACGCATATACACTAGATAATTTTTCTTACACCATTTTTGACACTGACTATTAGATAATGTTTGACGCTGTAATTTGTAGCTTTGCCATAGGTTTACATAAGCTAAAAAATCTGATTTTTCGTCCCAATATTGTCGATGGCATTGATCGGCTGCTTGAGGTTTATCGGCCGGTCGTTCGCGCGGATCTTGTACCGATAGAGCGCTAATAATAATTAACATTTCACTCAAACAACCCCAATCTTGTGCCGCAATTAGCATACGAGAAAAACGAGGATCAACGGGTAATTGGGCTAAATTCCGGCCCAAGGTTGTTAAATGATTGCGTGAATTAATGGCCTGTAATTCTTGCAGTAATTTATAGCCATCATTAATCAAACGGTGGTCTGGCATTTCAAGAAAGGGAAAGTGTCGGATATCACCTAGCCTTAGTTGTGCCATTTGTAAAATAACAGCGGCTAAATTTGTGCGCAGCATTTCTGGATCGGTGAACATAGGCCGCGACAGAAAGTCTTGTTCGCTATATAGACGAATACACACACCCTCGCTTACACGGCCACAACGACCTTGTCGTTGATTTGCGCTAGCTTGCGAAATAGGTTCAATGGGTAGGCGCTGCACTTTTGTTCTGAAGCTATAGCGGCTTATACGTGCATAACCTGGATCGATCACATAGCGAATTCCGGGCACGGTTAATGATGTCTCCGCTACATTTGTAGCGAGTACCACACGGCGACCACGATGCGGCTGAAAAATTTTATTTTGCTCGCTGACACTTAGACGTGCATATAAGGGCACAATAGTTAAATGAGGTATTTGCTCGCGACGCAGACGCAGTGCAGTTTCGCGAATATCGCGTTCACCACTTAAGAAAACTAAAATATCGCCCTGTGTATCAAGGCTTGTAATTTCATCAATTGCATTAACAATCGCATCTTCTAAAGAATCGCTATCGGTTTCAAGTAAAGGTCGATAAAGCGTCTCGACGGGAAATGTTCGACCTGAGACTTCTATAATTGGTGCATTATTAAAATGTTGTGAAAACTTATCGACATCGATTGTCGCTGACGTAATGATTACTTTTAAATCAGGACGCTTGGGTAGAAGTTGCTTTAAATAACCTAATAGAAAATCAATATTAAGGCTGCGCTCGTGAGCTTCATCAATAATAATTGTGTCGTAGCGACTCAGAAAACGATCTTTTTGAATCTCGGCAAGTAAAATACCATCTGTCATTAATTTAATCGCGGTGGCATCAGTTGCTACATCGGTGAAACGTACCTGATAACCTACTAATTCACCTAGAGGTACCTTTAGCTCCTCAGCGATTCGATTGGCAACGCTTCTGGCGGCGATTCGCCTTGGTTGTGTATGCCCGATTAAGCCTTTAACACCAAGCCCTAGCGAGAGACAAATTTTAGGTAACTGGGTGGTTTTACCCGAGCCGGTTTCACCCGCAATAATAACAACCTGATTATTTAAAATTGCCTCTTCAATTTCTTCGCGACGTTCGCAAACAGGCAATTGCGGAAATATAAGTTCGACCTTATTAGCTCTGCGTTGATTTACCCAAGCATAAGAGGCTTCAATATCATTAATTAATTGCTCTATTGCTGCACTCGAATCATCATCTTTATATTGATTAAGTCTTTGAGTGAATTTAAATTGTTCAACTGTTTTACACTCAACAATTATATTGTTGAGTGCGCTAGTTTGTTGGGGTGTTAAAGCCAAAAATATTACCCATTACGCTAAAGTATGTGAATGACAACAGCTTGTTAAAAATTAAACTACATTGATAGAATTATACGTGATGTAAGCCTAAAAAAAGCCTATATATACCTGTAAAATAAAGAATAAACAAAAAATAGACTATTAAATCTGAGCGATATAATCATCCTAAGCCTTAGCCCAATCAATACTTATGAATGTTAAAGTCTAGCATCTTATCATATGAGAAAATTATGCTTTAACATCTTTACAGTTAACTAATATTATATTTTTTACAAACATCAAACGTCATGATGTTACACTTGGCCTAGAATGATTTTTAATTACTAATCATTCATCAATTATCAAAACAGTTCTATTATAAAAATAGTGGCTGTAATCATTATTAATGGAAATCATTATGAGACAATTATTTATTTTATGTTTAAGTGTATCCGCCCTATTTTTATCATCATTTGTGGCTGCAGATGAAGTTTATGCATGTCAGCACAATGGTTTAGAGCGCACAATTAAAGTTGTTTATGAAAATGCCGACAGCCAGATTCCTTGCCAAGTCGTTTATGAAAAAGACTCTGGCACCCAAACACTTTGGAGCTCTCAAAATGAAGTAGGCTATTGTGAAAATAAAGCTGAAGATTTTGTAGAGAAACAACGTGGCTGGGGTTGGGATTGCACTAAATTAGAAGCACCATTAGCGGCAGTAGCACAGTAAGTCTTTTTTAAATCGTATGAATAATACTTTTATTCATACGATAATTTTTAATAGTTTATTTATCATCTCTTAACAATTCAATACTTCTTATCTTACCCCCAATTCCGTGAACAGAATCTATGCCACGAATAGTAATAGTTTTGACAGTGCTGGGTATATCTAGAGTAAGACTGCGAGCAAATGGCTGCTCATTAACATGTGGGTGATACAAAACGCGCTTGCCAATAATGGCGCCTTTTTCGTCTAGAATCTCCCATCCATTGGCATAATGATCCCATCCTCTATCATCGTGAAGAATCGTGGTGATGACTTGAAAGTTATTAGCACCGGTATAGCGAACCTTTATATCGATAACATCCGCCTTGCCAGCCGCTATCGGAGCGCGATTAAACTACTATAAGCAAAAACTATTGTTAACAATAATTGCTGAAATTTACCCACAAGAAATATCTCCTGTATTAGCTAATTTTTATTAATAATACAAACTGTAACTCGACTATCGTAACAAGCCATCTAGGTTTAGTTTTAGGGCTAGTGATATTCAAATTTCAGCTTAAGTGACATTCCGTTAGGTAGTTTTACTGCCACATTGTTTGGCAGCCTTAGACTGGCAACTTCTCGTGTAAAAGTTTAAAAAAAGGTTTGATCTAGAACTCATCAGAAACTTTTAGAATAAGATTATTAAAGCTAGGATTATAAGGCATTTTTGTTAAGTTTAACCTAGAAAAAGCAGTTGCGTAGACTTTCGTGATCCAGCTGCGTTATCTAGGTTCAAGCATCACCTAAAAAACCACCCGTTTGATGCGACCAAAGTTGTGCATAAATGCCTTTGGATTTAATTAATTCTTGATGACTGCCCTCCTCTGCGATACGACCATTATCCATTACAATCAGACGATCCATCGCTGCAATTGTCGACAGACGATGTGCAATTGCAATCACCGTTTTACCTTCCATCAAATGATATAGATTTTCTTGAATAGCCGCTTCAACCTCGGAGTCTAGTGCAGAAGTAGCCTCATCTAGCACTAAAATAGGTGCATTTTTAAGTAAAACTCGCGCAATCGCTATGCGCTGACGTTGCCCTCCTGAGAGAGTGACACCGCGTTCACCCACATGAGCATCGTAACTTAGTCTATTTTTAGAGTCTGAAAGATTGTGGATAAATTTGTCGGCATGAGCTTGTTGAGCCGCCTTTATCATCTCTGCTTCTGTTGCATCCGGTCGTCCATATAGAATATTGTCGCGCACGGAGCGATGTAAAAGAGAGGTGTCTTGCGTAACTACACCTATAAATTCGCGCAAACTATTTTGTTGTACCTGACTAATATCTGCATTATCAATGAGTATTCTTCCAGATTCCAAATCATGAAAACGCAATAGCAAATTAACTAGTGATGATTTTCCTGCACCCGAGCGACCAATCAGGCCAATTTTTTCTCCCGCTTTTATCGTTAATGACAGGTCATCAAATAAACCATGCTGCTTGCCGTAGTGAAAACGCACACGCTCAAATTCAATACGCCCTGATGATACCTTTAGTGGCTGTGCATTGGCCTGATCTTGGACATGTCGCTCGATCGATAAAGTGTTAATGCCGTCTTGAACGGTGCCAATATTCTCAAATAACATCGACACCTCCCACATAATCCATTGCGACATTCCGTTTAAGCGCAAATTAAGACCAACGGCAATAGCAATAGCACCAATAGAGACAGCGTTTTGTGTCCATAAATAAATAGACAGAGCCCCTACCGAAAATATCAATACGGAATTTAGTAACCAGATAGTAAACTGTAACTTAGTCACCAAACGCATTTGTGGGTGGACGGTTTGTAAAAAATTATCCATTCCCTCACGTGTGTAAGATGACTCTCTATTGGCATGAGAAAATAGCTTTACGGTAGTGATATTTGTGTAGCTATCAACAATACGCCCCATCATTTCAGAACGTGCATCGGCTTGGAGTGCAGAAACATCACGGAGACGAGGGACAAAATACCAAAGTGTTGCTAAATAACCGATTAACCAAAAAGTCAATGGCACTATGAGTCGAAAATCTGCACTAGCGACTAAAAACAACATTCCTATAAAATATACACTGACAAATAAAATAACATCGAGCACTTTCATTACTGACTCGCGCACCGCAAGTGCCGTTTGCAAGACCTTGGTAGCAATACGGCCTGCAAATTCGTTTTGATAAAACGAATAACTTTGTCCCAACAGATAACGATGCATATTCCATCGAATTGCCATCGGATAATTACCCAACAATACCTGATGAATAAAAATTGAATGAAATAAAACGGTAACCGGAATCGCAATTAAAATAATAAACGACATATATAATAATCGACCGATTTCTTCTTCTAAAAAAGTCTCTGGATTCTTAGTGGATAGCCAGTCGACTAACTGCCCTAAAAAATCAAATAACATAACTTCTAAGATAGCGAGCAGGCCGGTAAGCATTGCCATTAGCAACAAATGCTTTCCCGAGCCACGCGTATAATGACGACAAAATGCAAATAAACCAGCCGGAGGTCGAGTAGGCTCAGCAGCTGGAAAAGGTTCAATAAGACTTTCAAAAAAACGAAACATATAATGCCAACAGTTTATAGGATGAGCTCATAAGATAGGTACATAGAGGAGAATTTCAGGTTAAGATTCAGACTATCAATTTTACGACGAGTCGTCACTCATTAGATGCACTAATTCATATTTACTAAATATTTATATTTTAGAGTTAGTAAGTAGATAAAACTTTTTATCTACTTAAAAGAAAGGCGCTTTCAATGTTGATTGATTTGCAATTATTACTTTATGATTTTTTTGATGGCATTAATGCTATTTCTAGCTAAAAATGACGAGATCAATTATAAAAACGTCTTATTTCTTTTTGGTTTCGTCTTTATCCAATTGATCTGGCGCATAATCATCTAGACTAAATTCAGGCTCTTCATCAATCAACGCTGTTTTAAATTCATCGGATTCCGCATCGTCAATCAAATCGTCAGACAAGTCATCATCTAAAATCTCTGGCGCCAGATCAGCTAAAGCATCACTTGCACTAACGGCTTTTTCGACGCTATCCTCTTCGGCAAGATCTATATCATTTTCAAACGCATCTAATTCGTCTATGACCATTTCATCCATTGGCAATTCATCCATTGCCGAAGTTGCTACTTGTTCTTTTTCAATGACATCATCTTCAGAATTTTCTGGCTTAGCTTCTTTAGGGTTAACAAACTTACGATACAGAAAAAATATCCCCCCAAGAATGATTAGATTTACCAAACCAATAACACCGTAGAGTATCCATTGCATCATATTGCTATCATTTTTTTCTGGCGGTTGTGGCTCAACTGCAGCCTCCTCGTCAGCATTAGCTTCTAACTCTTTTGGTTCTTCCGGCTTTACTTCTTCTACTTTTGGCGCGTCTTCAATAACTGGTGTTTCAACTATATCTTCAACCACATTTTTTTGTTCTTCAAAAATATTATCCACAACCGGAAATGAAAACGTTAAGGTTTCAGGAATGATGTCATTAGTATCGCCGTTACTATCTTTAGTTGTTACGCGAATCGTAACAGAATAGATGCCTTCAGCTTCTGGCTTAATAGATAGCGCCCATACTTGGTTATCATTCAGCTCAAAGGGTTTAATTAGACTGCTATCTGTTGGTGGTTTTATTTTTGCCACGACTTCAGTATTGGCAAAATTAACGCTAGCACTCTGAGGAATGACTTCTATATTGAATTGAGTGGCATCTCCGGTATTTATTGTTTGTGTCTCAATCTTAAAGGGTGTGCGCACATTTACGCGCTGTACCGAGCGGCGCTGAAATGTTTTGCCATCAACGTCAACAATAACATCATACTCGCCGACTTCGGTAAAATTATCTAAAAGCGTCTTATAAACTCCATTGCCAGGAACCAGTCCGTTAGATAATTTTTTGGACCACTTCTCTTTTGAGCCTGCGGCTAAAGCTATCGGCTCTATCGTTAAATTAATATCTAGCAGCTCTAAAAATTCGGCTCGATCAACGACCTCGTTGCCTTCTCTAAAGACTAGCGAAAAATCGACGATATCATTGACCATCAAATTAGATGGTATCGATTTAACACTCAAACTTAAATCGCTTACCACAGTAATGCGGCTATTGGGTTGTAAATCGGCAAGTACTTGCCATTCACCCTCTAATGGTTGCTTGAGCGTAATAAGGTCGTATTTATCTGTCCGATACCAGCTGACATCTTCACTTACTATATCTTTTGTATATGCACTTTTATCGGGTGCAAATAAAGTGGTCTCAGGTGAGGTAGGTTCGCGAAAAATTAATGCGGTAAATTCTTCAATACTTGAATCTGTTAAAAAAGAATTTCCTTCAAAGGGTAATTCTTCTTGGGGTACAGCGCGATTAAAAATTTGTAAAAATATCTCCATTAACTCATCGGCTGTTTCTGCAACTACAGACTGTCCACCCGTTGCAAGTGCGAGTTTATCCATTAGTTTTTTATCGGCTTTATCAGAGAGTGAAATAGTATGAATAATGAAACCTGCTTTTTGGTAACTAGGTAAAATTTCATTAATAATACGGCTGCGTTCACGCTCATTTACTTTTGGATCACGATCGATATCAACCATGCCATCGGTCATTAAGATCACATGCGTTTGATATTGATCTATCGAAGAATAGGTTTTATCGTAAGCTGTTTTTTCGAGAGCTTCACCAATATTGGTATATTGACCAACGGAGCTGATACCCGATGATTTAGCACTAGCGTCTTGCTTCCAGCTTTGATCGACCTCGCGGTGTTTAACTAACATATTAACAAATTGGCCAAAGGTCCAAATACCGGCCTTGCTGCCATCGGGTAATAATTTACTGAGCATATCAACGGCTGGCATACGCAAGTTTTTTGGGTCATTTTTTTTCATACTGCCAGAAATATCGACAATAATCCGAATATCTGAGGGCTTTTCGAGAATAGGTTCTTGAGCTAAAGCGGGATTTATAATCAACAATAAGGCGACTAATATAATTAACCACGTCGATTTAAAGGCAGCATGATAACGTTGATCAAAGTAAGCGAGGCGATGAGAAAATATAAGCATGCCGTAATTGATTCCCTATTACTGAAGGTCTATTATTTAAGATTAACTAGCGATTATTGAGCCATTGCTTTGGAAGTCATTGTATTGAGCAAAGCTTAGGGGTAAAAGTAATATAAAAACAGCCATTAAAATAATGGCTTGATCCATTAGTTATAGCAGAAATACAAAATATCGCAACAATCCAAAACAAAAAGCCTGAGTAGGCGAAGCTGTTATTTTAGGGTGCTTACTTCAACGTATCCCTTTGTTAATTGATGAAGTCTAGCTCGCGTCTTATAACTTATGAGGCGATATGTGGCTCTTTTCTTGCTTTGCTAGACGCTTTAGTAGACACATTACTAGTTCGCAGCTTAGTAATAAGGGATAGGCAAAAACTTAAAAGGAAATAAACCAGATAAGTACTGCAAAGTACTAATAGAAACAAACGTGCAATAGGCCAAAAGACGTCGAGGTTCGAAAAAATAATATTCAATAACGCTTTTATCCACGCTGGAGCCCAATAGTAAGAACCACTTTCTATGGTTATTGGTAACAATAAGAAGACCGCCGCCAAAAGCCTGACACAATCTTTAATATAGACCCACTTAATAAAGCGAGTCATTTTCCAAAACACGGCAAGCAGCGCAATGGTGGCAAATAGATAGATGCCCCAACCCATCATATATTTTTCAAAACTAAACATGCATGTAACCAACTATATGTAAGACGATTTAAATTATTTATCTTCGACACTCAAAATCATCTTGATAGTGACTGTCTTCGTTTTATGTTAACTTATTTTATCCATTGAATAACGCGAGTCTCAAAATCGTCGGGATGAATATAGGTTTCAGATAACACTCGTCCCGACACAGAGACACCTGCCTCATGAACGCTATCATCACTGCCCGAGATTAATGGATGCCATGAATCTAATGGTTTATTCTCTGACAACAAACGATAAGCACATGTATCGGGCAAAAAATCAACATCGCCTAGTGTCTCAGGCGTTAAGGTCAAACAATCAGGTACCTTTTTGAGCCTATTTGTATAATCTTTACAACGACAGGACTCTATATCTAATAGCTTACAAGCGATATCCGTATAGTAAAGCTGGCCATCATCTTCATCTTCTAATTTATGCAGGCAACATTTTCCACAGCCATCACAAAGCGATTCCCATTGCTCAGTGGTCATCTCAGATAAAGTTTTTGATTCCCAAAAGTTTTCACTCATAATTTTTGACTTAATGAGTTCTTCTCACAGATAGTAAACTAATGGCTTAGTTGTCCTAGAAGTAAAAATCCCTGTTTTATTGACGGCAAAGTCAGTTTAGATGAACAACATTGATTGAGTACCGCCGTATGATTTCTAATCCACTCTTCAAATTTTTCGATTGCTACTAACTGTTGCCGAGTATTTAAAACAACTTTATTGTTTTTTTCATCGTAATCAATAGAAAACAGTAAACCGTTACTATCGATCAATAGATCATCCTCATTATAAGCATAGGCGCATAGGCTTTCAGATAACCAAACAGACTCATCTTTAATAAATAGTAATTCATCATCACCACTATACTTGATTACCGCTGGCCACGAAATCAACATCTTTATTTTTGGCTTTCAAGAAAATTATTGGCTTCGGTAATAGCATGACTACTTTCTTTAGCCTCGCCATATAAGTTTGGAGGCATTTGTAAATAAAAACCTTGCGCCTCAATTGCATCTAACACATCTTTTGCTTTAGCACGGGCGAGTTTTTTATCTGGCGTAAGCATTAATCCCATTGCAAACACCATTTTACCTGTTTTTTTATTGAGGGAATCAGGAAGTTTTTCAAGACCGTCTTTTTTATCAACATAAATATACATGCCTTCTTTTCTAGAGCATCTGTATATTTCACACAATCGACCTTCATTATTAGATGACACATTTTCCTCTCTGCATTAGCTCTCAAAACAAGCAATACTTACTTGTAATGATCCTATTAAATTATTTCACACTTTATATTTAATCATGGTCTTTTTTATTGATTATTTCAGCTAGAAGACCGAGTAAAGATTTGCCAATAACTTCTTCACGCCAACCATTGAGAACCTTTGGCATAGATAACAATGTTTGCTGTGGATAACGTACAATTTCTTCTAACTCTTTTTTGCGGATCAAATACTCAGCCGGCAATGCTATTTGCTCGGCAACTTCAACAACGTGGGCCTTTAACGTTTTAAATAAATTTCTTTGTTCAGCATTGAGAGGTGACGCCAGACGCTCAGGATAATTATCGTCATCGTGCATTACATCATTTATTAATTGCAGACAATGTTCGCCATAACTATTTATGAATCTGTTATGAACATCATTAACTTCAATTAAATGCGCTTTAGTTTTAGGCAAACGCTGCGCAATATCAAATAGCGCACTATCTTTGATTAAACGGTTTCTTGGAATATCGACGTTACGCGTCTCAAGCTCGCGCCAAGATGTCAGCGCTTTTAATACAGCTAATTGTTTTGGTTGTAATTTCCATGCAGACTTAATCCGTAAATAATGTTGGCCTACGCTATCATTAGCATTAGCTTTTGCAATTATCGTTTCAAATTCCATTGCTACCCACTGAAGACGTTGCTGGCTTTTCAAACGCTCGATTAACTCATGATAAATTGGTAACAAGTGTGCAACATCTAAAGCCGCGTAATTTAGTTGCGCATCACTCAGTGGGCGCTGCAACCAGTCTGAACGCGTTTCATCTTTTGGAATAAGATCACCAAACAAAAAATCAACCAAATTTGAATAACCCATTGATGAACCCATACCTACAAATGCAGCAGCTACTTGAGTATCAAATAAAGGCGTGGGCAAGACCTGTAAATAGCGACTAAAAACTTCTAAATCTTCTGAACAAGAGTGAATAATCTTGACAACATTCGTATTTTTCCATAACTCTTGCAGTGATTTTTTATCGTCTATCGCTAATGGATCAACTAAATAAATGCCCTGTGTATCCGCTATTTGTAGCAAACCCATAATCGGATAAAACGTATCAGTTCGAATAAATTCCGTATCTAAAGCAATCGCTTTTTGTTCGGACCATTGCTGACAAAGTTCTTGCAAGCGTGCATTTGTATTAACCCATTCAAATATTTGTGGTTTTAATTCTGGTTTTCGTTCTGGCTTTATTTCTGGTTTCAATTTTTGTTTTAATTCCGGTTTAATTGCCGATTTCATAAAAGCCTACAGCGACATTTTTAATAAACATTATGTAAAAAGCGTGTTACTGGCTCTTGTTAACATTTACTTTTAACTGCTGGCACAAATAATGGTTTTAAAAATTTCGTCGACTACTAAAGGCATGTGCCAAGGTGCCTCCATCAATAAATTCAAGCTCACCCCCAAGTGGCACGCCGTGTGCAATCCGTGAAACGATCACATTATACTGACGAGCTCGATCAGCTATGTAATGTGCGGTTGCCTCACCTTCAACGGTAGGGTTAGTCGCTAAAATTAGTTCCTCGATACCTTCTGCTTGTAGGCGCTGATCGAGTAGAGGTAAACCAATTTCATTCGGACCAATCCCATCGATAGGAGAAAGACGCCCCATCAATACAAAATATTTACCCTGATAAGTCCCCGATTGCTCGATCGCAGCAATATCTGCTGGAGTTTCTACCACGCATAAATATGCTGATTTTCTTTTTTGGCTAGCACAAATAGCGCAAATACCCTCTTCTGTTAAGGTACGGCATTGCTGACAACGCGCTACTTTTTCGATAGCTGATTTGAGTGCCAACGATAATCTATCGCCACCCTCTGAGTCGCGCTCCAATAAATGAAATGCCATACGCTGTGCAGATTTTCTACCGACGCCAGGTAGACAACACAAGGAATTAATCAATTCATCAATTAAAGGACTAAACATAAGTTATGGTGCTCTATCTTCTTTCTTAAACGTTATTTTATGTTTTCAACAATATATTTTATTTATAAACTTATTTTACAAGTCTAATAATAAGCATTTTAAAATGGCATTTTAAAATCCGCAGGCAAATTCATTCCTGCCGCAAGATCACCCATTTTATTTTTATTACTTTCTTCTACTTTTCTGACGGCATCATTTACAGCCGCTGCCAGCAAATCTTCTAATATTGATTTTTCTTCAGTTAGAAGTGAATCATCTAGCTCAACATTTTTAACATCGTGTCGGCCCGTCATTGTAATCTTAACCATGCCTGCACCAGATTCACCAATAACTTCTAGCTTTGCAAGATCCTCTTGCATTTTTTGCATATTTTCTTGCATTGCTTTGGCTTGCTTCATTAAATCGCCAATACCTGTCATGTCGACTCTCCCATTTGATTTTATATAAAAACAATACTAATTTTTGATAACTTCAGCTGTCTGCTGATGCTAAACAAATAACGTCTGCTATTTTTTACAGCTTACTGATTTTACTCTTCTAACCATCAATTGGCTCTATGGAACCCTCGATAATTGTTGCGCCTAAGTTTTCTTGCAACTGTTTAACCACCGGGTCTGACTGAATTGCAGATTTAGCACTTGCTTGGCGCTCTTGTTGCTGTCGCACGATAATTTGCGCTGGCGTTTCGCGGCCAGGATGACCATTGATAATATTAACGTCGAGACTTTGACCAAAATACTCCTCGAGTAAATCAGCAAGACGTTGCTGGTGAGCCGCGTCATATAAAGTGCTTTGCAGCTCATCTAATGTAAATTGTAAGACTCCATCTTGCGCACCGACATAAATACAATTGGCAACCGTGCTCTGTAATAAACCACCGGTATCGAGCTGGCAATAAACGTCAAACCAATTGTCAGGGCTAAACTGTGCTAGTGACTCGACAGACTTTTTTAGAGGCTTAGTAACAATTTTTGGTGTTTCTTGCTGTAGGCCAACATTTTTTGTATGAGTAATCGTCGTATTTATAAACGCTTTATCATCGAGCTCTTTGCTTTTTACTGCCTTACCTTCTGTCTCCATAACTAGTTCAGTAACTAGCTCAGTAGCTTCTAGCTCTCTATTTTCGAGACTTTCTTTTTCGTCATACGCTGAATTTATAGGATTGTTATCGTCCATTGAAAAAGGCGGCTCATTGTCAGCCGATATTTGTTGCTCTGTATGACTATCGGTATCTTCAGCAAACCCTTCACTGACATTAACTTCCACATCTTTATGAAACCGAATCGGCTCTTGGCTTATATCCGGCACCGAGACGACTTCAGACTTTTTTGCGGGTTCCTGTGCCTCCTGACTAGCTAACTTTTCATTATTTAATTCATCATCCTCTAAAGATAAATCCTCAACAGAAGATTCATTTGCCTCTTGAGGCTGGTTTGGTGACTGCTGGATTGTTGGCCATTGTTGATTTGACATTTCATTTTCGGGCGAGCCAACTTTAGACGCCTCATTTTTCGAAAATATCTTTTCAGGAAGTCCTTTTTTGGGTAGCTCAGCAACACCTTGAGGTTTAAACGCTAACATACGTAATAAGGTCATTTCTAAACCACTGCGCGCATCGGGCGATAGAGGCAAATCTCTTCGACCTAATAATGCGGTTTGATAATAAAGCTGCACATCCTCACTTGCTATCTTTTGCGCGAAATCATAAATCTGCTTACGGTCACCCAAGCTATTATCAATAGCTTCAGGCACTACTTGTGCAATTGCAATCCGATGCAGCACAGCAATCAGCTCACCTAATACCTCGCTATAATCTGGCGAGTGCTCGGAAAGCTTATTAACACCGGCTAATATTGCGGCGCCGTCCTCGGCGATTAAACCCATTAGCACATCAAAAACTAGGGTCTGATCAATAGCGCCAAGCATGGTGCGAACATCAACTTCGGTAACTTTACCGCCACCAAAAGAGATAGCCTGATCGGTTAAACTCAGTGCATCGCGCATACTGCCATCGGCAGAACGACCTAAATGCCAAAGACTCGCTTCTTCAAAGGGCACCATTTCTTTTTCAAGAATAAACTTTAGGTGTCCGACAATACGCTCGGCACTCATATTTTTAAGGCTAAATTGCAAGCAGCGCGAAAGCACCGTAACGGGTAATTTTTGGGGATCGGTGGTGGCGAGTAAAAACTTAACGTGCGGCGGCGGCTCTTCTAATGTTTTTAATAAAGCATTAAAACTGCTATTAGATAGCATATGCACTTCATCGATAAGATAGACCTTGTAACGCCCTCTTGTCGGTGCATATTGCACATTATCTAATAAATCTCGGGTGTCTTCTACTTTTGTCCGCGATGCAGCATCGACCTCGATTAAATCGACAAAACGACCTTCGTTTATCTCGGTGCAAGAGCCACACTGATTACAGGGCTCTGAACTCACACCAATATCACAGTTTAAGCATTTAGCTAAAATACGGGCAATGGTTGTTTTCCCCACACCGCGGGTGCCGGTAAACAAATACGCGTGATGCAGTCGATCGTGGTCGAGCGCATTAATCAGAGCTTTTAACACATGCTCTTGGCCGACCATCTCGCGAAACGATCGTGGTCGCCATTTACGGGCTAATACTTGGTAACTCATGAAATTTTGTGTCTTCTTGTTTAAAGTTTATACATTGAAAAGCTTATAAAAGCATTTTTTGGAACATTACTACAACATCGTCATATTCAAAATGATTAAATCTGCAATGATAACAGCAACGGGCTTTTTCCCTAAGTATTAAAATACTCTAAGACCTTTACGTTAATAAATATTTTGCTCAAAAATAGCGCTAAAAATAGCGTAACCTAACTTTTATCGCTATCACTTTAGCGATAGGGACCCATTAACCTTGGCATTACTGTATTTAACTTGATTTAAGATATTTGACAGCCTTGAAGCATATTATTGATAGCCTTAAAGCTAGTTTTACTATGGCTTTACACCTTTATTGGGGACAACACAGGCTTATGGCAGTTGCCAGTCAAAACATTGCATTAAGTGTTTAAAGCCACCTTGAGGCTTTGCTGTTATGACCACAGACAGGCCGCACACTGGGTGCTCGAAGGTCATTTTATAGGAATGTAACAATAAACGAGGCACATTATAGGTGTTAGCAAAATATCGATTATGGGTCGATTTTCCATACTTAGGACAACCAATGATAGGATGACTAATATGCTTCATGTGGCGACGAATTTGATGCTTACGCCCCGTTAAAAGCTTTGCCTGCACTAATGAATATCGACTAGAGGGGTATTTATCTATGGCTACATTTAACTCGACTGTATCTAGTCGGGTAATTTCGGTAATAGCTTCTTGAGCGGGTTTGATATTTTTAATATTGCCAGTCTCTTTTTTAAAATCATTACTAGCCTTGTTTTTAAAATCGTTACTGGCTCTCTTTTTAAAGTCATCAATCGGCGTTAAAGGGTGATTAATAATTACTGACTCTGGGGTATAACCGCGACAGATTAAAAGATATTGTTTTATGGCTGCATTACTCTGCATCTGCTGTTGAATATCTGCAGTAACTGACGCATTCAAGCCAAATAATATAAGCCCAGAGCTTGGTTTATCGAGCCTGTGAATAGGAAATAAATATTTGCCCACTTGATCGCGCAGAATTTGCAATAAAAACTGCGTCTCATTTTTATCAATATTGCTTTTATGAACTAGCAAGCCTTCGGGCTTATATACCGCAACTAAGAACTCGTCTTGATAAAGAATAGTTAGGGGCTTATCTAACAAATGTTGATTCATTATTTTTCATTTGCCACGTACATCCTAAATACATTTATTTTTCTGGCACCCTAGTATGTAGTGATTAATATGTTTTACGCTTAGAACACTTATTCATGGATAGATACATAGACTGTATTTGATTGTTGATTACCATATTCTATAACAACTTGGTACCTACCCCCTATAAATGGCATGTCGACATAATCTAAAATATTTGGATTGAAGTAGCTACCCAATATCGTATTATCATAATTACCCACATCTTCTTCAGTGGCTTCAATAATTGGAGCGGGTGCTTCAGGGTTATCATCAATATCGACCATAACACCGCTATATTCAGTATTTGTTTCAATATGGCGCACCTTAATTGTTAAAGGATCGCTGTTAATTATACTGGTCAGGTTTAATCGATAATAACCACAAACAGGAAAGATCAACCTGCTCTTTTCAATACTGAGAGGAGCATTTATCAAAATACCTAGCCAATTTGATTCTTTTTCAGCAGGTGAACATGTCGTTTTCTCATCGGAATTCAATGGAATCTCAAAGAAAGAACTGTTTGCATCATGCATCATAAGACTCTTTTGATTAATATTTTTCTGGCTACAACTAAAAAGAAGCAACGATAATAAACCTATGTTCAAATAGTGCATCAACACTAACTGCTCTCCATTATTATCACTTTTATTGCTAAATAAGTTCTCATATTGAAACTAAGAAATTACTCCAACATAAAAAAGTACTTACAATAACGTTTCAGCTTTTTATGCTTAAGTTTTTAATATTAATACGATCAGTTGGTAATTTAATGCCCACCAACAGCTCCGTCGCGACGCTTATCGGCGCCACCTATTAATACTGGTTTTGGTTTAAAAAAATAGTCAAAACCGCTTTTGTCGCTAGGTTCATCTACTTGAATAATAGAGAGACCACTCGCTTGGGCAATAATCCCTACTGAGCGTTCGCTCAAATCTGCATCGGGATCGCTGTGGCCACGCAACTGTAACTCCGCCGCTAAACCATCTACATCGTAGTCTAAAGTAATACCCGGAATCGGCTGTTCTAAATCAGTGCGACCATTTTGGTTCATATAGTGAGGCACGTTAATCGCCTCTTGGGGGTCAAGACCGAACTCAATTATATTAAAAATTGATTGTGCCGTGTAGCCAATAATGCGCGACCCGCCGGGCGAACCTGTGACTATTTCTACACGTCCGTTCTTATCAAACACAATAGTTGGCGACATAGAGCTTCGTGGGCGCTTATTGGGCTGAACGCGATTTGCCGTTGGCAGACCATCATCACCTGTTGCCGCAAAAGAGAAATCTGTTAATTGGTTATTGAGTAGAAATCCATTAACCATAACGCCATTACCAAAAGAGCTTTCTATTGTTGTCGTCATTGATAAGGCATTACCGTAACGATCAATAATCGAGACATGGCTGGTGCCCGATTCTTTAGTGCGATTATCTGGCGTGAGTGGATCAAATACACCCTCGGGAATACCTGCCTGTACTTTGCCCAAATCGGTATCGTTAATTAATGCCGCGCGGGTCGCTAAATAGTCTTTATTTATCAGCCCCTCGACGGGAATTTTAATGAAGTCGGGGTCACCTACATAACGAGCACGGTCGGCAAAAGCTAGGCGATTCGCTTGCGTAAAAAGATGTACAACATCAGCATTGAGGGGATCTTTGCCACTAAAATCAAAGTTTTCCAGAATTCCTAAAATTTGACCCACTGCTAAAACACCAGAAGATGGTGGCCCCATACCACAGACATTGCGACCACGGTATTTAACACATAATGGCTCACGCTCGACCACCTCATAGTTTGCTAGATCTTGCAGGGTCATATCACCGGCAATATTTTTATCGCCTTGAACCGCCGCCACGATATTAGCTGCTATTTTGCCCGTATAAAAAGGCTCTGCACCAAAACGACTTAATGTTATTAATGTCTTTGCATACTCAGGGTTTTTAACCATGGTCCCCGCAGGTTTTGCACTACAGCCTGGGTTAGCAAAATATTCAAAGGCAGTAGCATCACGAAAAGTCAGGCGCGCATCGCATGCTTGATCAAAAAAACTTAATAAGCTTGATACTTGATTGCTGGTTCGCTCTGTTAGTGGAAACCCCCGCTGTGCGAGACGAATAGCAGGCTTATAAAGCTCTCGCCATGGCAGATAACCATAGCGCTTATGCATAAACTCGAGCATACGCGGCACCCCGGGGACACCTACGGACAATCCACTTTGCCAAGCGTTAACAAATCTACTCTTAGTCGGGGTGGTATCACTTAGTTTAGAAAAGCGATCCTCTCTTGCTGCTGCAGGTGCTGTTTCGCGCGCATCAATAGTGGTTGTTTTATTATTTTGCGCGTCGTAGTAGACAACAAACGCACCCCCACCAAGACCGCCAGATTGCGGCTCAACCAAGCCTAATAATGCCTGCACGGCAATCATAGCATCGGTAGCAGTACCGCCAGCACGTAAAATACGCTCCCCCGCAGCGGTTGCCAAGGGATTTGCTGTCACCACCATTTCACGTCGTTTGCTAACGGCTTGAGCTAATTTACCGGAAAGATTATTTTCAGGCGTTACATCTTGCTCGGGATTATCGGCAGACACTTGAGCCACGCAGGCTTGTGCAAAAGTTAAAGCAACAAAAAATATAAGCAGTGCTAGTTTAGCAATACCTTTATTGATCATCGCTTTAGTGTGATCCATAACTCTAGCCCTTTTAATTTTTGCGACATGATTTTTTATCACATTAGTGACTATTAACTAGTTAATTTAGCTAATGATGAATTCCCAATATTATAGCGGCTAAAGAAGTGATAAAAAAACGCTTACACAATTGTTGTTGCTGCTTTTTGACCTTACCCTACGCCCATGTAGGGCAGCGGGCAGTCGATGGCTTGAGCTATACAGCTAATAAGCTCCAATTCACTTGCCTCGATAATACCGTCGTGCTGAATGATTTTTACACAGGCTTTTAGTAATTGTGGTTTTTGTAGCGGTTTTAAATGGCGCACTTGCTCAAGCGATTGGTTTAGCAATTCGGTGGTTAATTCTTTGGAAGGATACCAACGTAATAAAAAATCAAACTCGCTGGCAATTACTGACTCGAAAATTTTCTTTGCCGCCTCGGATTCAACATCAACACTGTCGACATCATCGTTGTCATCAGATCTACTAACAAAAGCAATATTGGCTAAGGCGGAGAGCAGTCGCGCAACAGCTGGCTTACAACTTTTTAAATCAACGTTTCGAAACTGATTAAGTTTTTTAGGCCGACAATGATGATCGACTAAATGATAAAGTGCCCATTCTCTTAACTCTATTTTTTTATCTATTTTTATTAAGGCCAACAGTTGAACTTTTAATGCTTTAAATTGAGCCTCACTCAATGCTTTTAAAATAGGTAAGGCCAAGTTAAGTAACATCATCGGCTGCGTTGGCTGCAATAAATCTAGCTGAAAATAAATAAACCGCGTTTGCTTTAATAATTCTGGGCTTTGATTCGCCTCAATACTGGCCCATTGCTGTTGACGAACTGAGCTATTCGTATCGAGTAACATCGCAAAAACTAAGCCGCGTGCATTATAAGGTTCGTGTATTTTTTCACACAATATCTCGAACTCTGCTTTTAAACTTTTTAACTCATTTGATGCCTGCTCGATAGTTTTATCGCTTGGGTCGCCAGAGTGATCAATCGCGTTAACTAAGTCATCAACACTTAAGTCTGTGATATTGAGAGCGCCGGCATTCTTAGTGGATAAAGAGCTAGTGGATGATGATATTGCAGAGGCACTTGCAGCAAGACCTGCAACTCCCGCAAGTGCTCTAGCATTAGCATTGGCTTGAAATGCTCTTTCTTCGTCTGTGACGGCATTCTTTGAGGCAGATGAGTTTTCGTTTGGAACTATAAAACCACCATCCCAACTAGGATCGATTCTTTTAATCCGCTCTGATAATGGTGGATGAGTTGCCATCCAGCTATTAAAAAAATTGAAGTGTAGACCTTGAGAAAACAGCATATGACTGAATTCATTAACGTCTTCAGCTTTCCAATCTTGGCGGCTAGATGAGATGCTAGATAAACCACCAATTTTTTTAAGTGCGCCACCAATACCGGCATTACTACGAGTATATTGTACGGCCGATGCATCTGCTAAAAATTCACGTTGCCGCGATATAGCCGCTTTGATGAGATTGCCAAAGAAAATGCCTAGATAACCCAACAACATTAAGGCAATACCAATACTCACGGTTTTGCCACGATCACGGTTAGAACCACGCGCATACATTAAATAACGCCCAGTATTCGCAATCACAATAATGCCGTAAATCATGCCTATTAGGCGTAAATTTAGGCGCATATCGCCATTGAGAATATGGCTAAATTCGTGCGCAATAACGCCCTGTAATTCTTCACGATCCAAACATTCGATCGCTCCACGCGTGACACCAATCACCGCATCAGCCGATTGAAACCCAGCCGCAAAAGCATTAATGCCCATTTCATCCATGACATAAACACTAGGCACAGAGGTGCCCGAGGCTATCGCCATTTCTTCTACAACATTAAGTAACTTTCTTTCGAAAGCGTCGCGCGGATTAGCATTAATTAATCGGCCTCCTAGCTGCTCGGCAATCACCTTACCGCCAGCACTTAATTGCATCATACGAAATAGCGATGCCATAAAAACTACCGATAAAACACCCAAGGCAATTAACCCTAAATATTGCCAGTCAAAAACTTGAGACGATATCGACCAAATAGATTGTCCTGTTTGATAGGTTTCAAAACGTGCATTATGGAGCCCTAAAATATATCCAACACCTGCAACAACATAAGCCGTCAATATAATTAAGCCTATAAGTGCTATCGCAAAGATAATAAGCAGTCGCTTTGTTTGTTTGCGGGCTAAATCTTGATGCTCATAAAAGTTCATAATGAGACCTTGGCATAAAAAGAGCTTTTACTTTGAGACGTTGCGTACCCCTTAATAACGCGAGAGCGTAGATCAGATGCAAGCGTATAATTAAGAAATGATCAGATACTCTCATCGTAATTTTTTGCCAACTCTTACTAAAAGGATTTATTAAAAAAATAAGCGAAGCATAAAATTAAGCTGCTATCGCGTCATCAAAAACAATTGATTAAAACAACAGGAAAAGTATATTGCCTTGTATGACGACACTTATTAACTGACTGCTGCTATACAAGTTTCGCCTTTAACCATTAAATTAAAAGCTCACTTTTGGCGCTGCTTGTATTTCGGCGCTATCGGCAAACTCTAAGAGTGCAGCATCCTGCGGATGACCAAACATGCCAGCAAAAACAACCGGAGGAAAGCTTTGGCGGAATTCGTTATAAAGCGTAACGCCATCGTTAAAGGCTTGACGAGCAAAAGCAACTTTGTTTTCGGTAGAGGTAAGCTCTTCCGAAACTTGCATCATATTTTCATTGGCTTTTAACTCGGGATAAGCTTCAACGACAATATTGAGTTTACCCATTGCCGAATTCAGCATGCCCTCGGCTTGGCCTAATAAATCCATTGCATTGGCATCCGATGGATTGCTCGCTGCTTTTTCTAATCCCTTTGATGCCTGATTTCGCGCCGAGATAACAGCCTCTAGAGTACCGCGCTCATGCTCTAAATAAGCTTTTGCGGTCTCGACCAAATTAGGAATCAAATCATAGCGTCGTTTCAGCTGCACTTCTATCTGTGCAAAACCGTTTTGATAACGATTTTTTAAACTCACTAAGCGATTATAAATACTGACAATGTATAAAAACAAACCGACTAAAACAACAAGCACAACAATCGTGGTTACAGACATAACAGCCCCATCTTTTATTACTAAATTATGTGTCTTCTATTATAGTTTTTTAAGATCCTTGGATTTAAAGCCTTATTCAAAACCCTGATTATAAGCTCGATTCAAAGCTCTGTTCAAAATCCTAGGATAGGTTTTCACGAGGAATCCACACAAAAACCTAGCAGATAATAAACTACAACAAAGACATTATTAAACACCAATTTAATAATAACAGATATTTACAGCTCACATGCCTAATGCGAAACAAATTTAACAGGTAAGATATCAGCGCACTTATCTCTATATTATTGCATTAGCCATGCGCATTAGCGTTGATCATTCACTTGAGATAAGTCACTAAAAACCTTATGGGGGGTCAAGTTTATTTATATTGTTGTCACCCCATATTTGTTTAAAATATAAGGTTTTATTTAAACAATTAATTAACAGGTTTTACAGGTGCGGGCTCTTCAACTCCAATAACGGCTTCTATTGGGGCTTCTTGTTCTAGAATTTCTTGCTCATTTGTCGCAGCCTCTTCTTCTTTTCTTATAAGTGCTGCCTGATTACTATTTTCATTGACTAAAAACTGCGGTGGCTCTTTACTTAAACGCACCGTGACTCGTCTATTTTCAGCTTTACCTTTTTCGGTTCTATTAGATTCTAATGGATAGCGCTTTCCATGCCAGCGCATGGCAATAGTCTTAGAGTCTATACCACTCTCAACAAGGTAGTTGAACACGCGCTCTGCACGGAGTTCTGACTTTAATAAATTCTCTCCGCGTATTCCCTCGCTGTCGGTATGACTATCTATATAAATAGCTTTGACACTAGGATCTTCCTTGACATAACTCACTAAGGCATCTAATCGACGCTTAACACTATCTTTTAGGTCTTCTTCTGAATTATTGTAATTCAATGTTGAGCGTTCTATTTGCTTATAGTTAACGCTCAGCAGGCCTCCTTGGCATTTTAGATATTCTTCATAACTATCACGAAAACCAATACTTGAAACAGTCACTCTAATTGGCTCATTACCGCCATAAAGGGCTTGTCGTTGAAAATCTAATAATAGGCCTCGCTGTAACTCCGATAACATCCGCTCCGACAATTTGCGCCCAACCGTTATTGGTTGTCGACTTTCTTGAACGTCAACAGTACCTAACTGCAAGGTCGTTTTTTGTGAAGACCAAGGCGGTGGTCGCGCGATCAGAGCGGCTTTACCCGTTTTCATTCGTGCCATACTGGATTTAAGATAAAATTTTGTTGAGGTTCCGGCTTCACGCTGAAATACTGCATCGCCAAAGCCATCTATTGGCTGGGTAAGGCTGCAAATAAACTTAGAGCTCTCGACCTCCCAAACAACAGCATCCGTTCGCGTAGCATATTGTATAGACGCCATTAGCTGGCCTCCATACAATAAGGCTGCGAATCCTACAATTAGAGTAGTCGGTAATATTTTCACGAAAGATCGCAAGCTCATTTTAAATTCTATTAATACCATTATCGACCATTATAGCGTTTTCTTTACCGCTTTTTCTTTATCAATGACGTAAACTGCTTTTCTAAACCTAAGCAAATTTTTAAAATGCCTGCGTTATTCACGCTTTTTCTGTAGGATGCGCTTACTGGTAATTATCTAAAGAATTTAATGGTTTTCAAGCATAATTGCTTATTTTATATCGTGCAGACGTATATAGTGCTAATTAACTAACCACTAAGGAGAAGATGTGCCCGATTTTGGACCAATGACAATGCTTGCTGATCGCTTCAGAGGTTTTTTACCCGTTGTTATCGACGTAGAAACCGGCGGCTTTAATGCACAAACCGATGCACTCTTAGAGGTTGCAGCCGTCACATTAACGATGGATGGGCTTGGAATGTTAGAGATAGACGAGATATATAGCTACCAAGTTGAGCCTTTTCCTAATTCTAACATCGAGGATTCAGCAATAGAATTTACGGGCATTGATGTCGAAAGCGGCAATCGAGAAACCGAATCTGAAAGTAGTGCATTAAAAGATTTATTTCAACATATTCGTAGTTCAGTCAAAGCTAACGACTGCACTAGGGCTGTGATGGTCGCACATAATGCACATTTTGACTTAGGTTTTATCAATGCTGCGTCGAGTCGTTGTAATATTAAACGCAATCCTTTCCACCCATTTTCATGCATGGACACAGCTACCCTGGCAGGCCTAGCTTATGGTCAGACAGTGTTAGCGAAAGCTTGTAAAACGGCGGGTATAGACTTTAGCAATCGTAAAGCCCACTCTGCCGCTTACGATGCAGAAAAAACCGCTGAGCTATTTTGTGGAATTGTCAATAAATGGCAAGCCCTAGGTGGCTGGCCTTTAGCTTATAATATGACTGATAACGAATAACTACAATGGATGCTTCCGATAAATAATCATGACATCTTTTATAAAAAAACCCGCAACTTGCGGGTTTTTTTATACTAATTATTTTACTAAAAATTTATTTTTTGTTTATCAAGTATTAATCTTTGCTTACATTGATATCCATTGTTGGATAAGGAATGCCGACACCTGCCTCATCAAAATGTTTTTTCACTCTTTCGTGAAAATCATAATGTACGCCCCAATAATCGGCAGTATTTACCCATGGGCGAAACACTAAATTAATCGATGAATCTGCTAATGCAAGCACGCCAATCGTGACATCTTTATCTTTAAGCACACGTTCATCGCTATCGGCAATGTCTTTCAGTATATTCTTTACTTGCTCAATATCTGAATCATAACTAACCCCAATCACTAAATCGACACGGCGTGTTGGCTGTGTCGAATAATTAATAATGTTAGACCCCATAACCGAAGCATTGGCAGCAATAACAGTCTTATTGTCTGGCGTTATTAGCCTAGTGGAAAAAATAGATATCTCATCAACGCTACCAGCAACGCCGGCAACTTCTACAAAGTCACCCACTTTAATAGGACGAAATAATATTAATAAAACTCCAGCTGCGAAGTTTGCAAGCGAGCCCTGTAATGCTAATCCGACCGCTAAACCAGCGGCAGCAATGATGGCAACAAAAGACGCTGTTTGAATACCTATTTGGCCAAGAGCTGCAATGATAATGACGACCATCAAAATATAGTAAAAAATATTTTGTACAAATTTACTTACAGTAATGTCGACATTACTAGCAAGCATGCGCTTGCCAAGAAACCCTGTCACTTTTTTAGCGATCCACTTACCAACAATAAAGATAGCGATCGCAATGACAAGTTTAACGCCATAGCTAGCAACAAATGTCACCATCTGATTTATATTTTCCACACTTAAAAATGATTCTATATTCACGACCATTATTCTCCTCGCAAATAGTGATTGATGTTATTTATCTTTACATTTAATAATAAAAGTAAGATAAAGAAATAAATTTTAATACTGTTTAAAAAAATAATCATAAGGAAAAAATCATAAATAGTAACTAATGATTATTTTATTTGTGTGCGATTTTTATAATTATTTTTCTTAGCTTATCGTAGACACATACATAAACGCTTAGCTTTAAATGACTGAGCCTGAGCATCTAACTATATGTTTTTACTGCAGGCGTTTTTCTTGCAATGAATTGATAACAGCAATGGAACGACGATTTCTTGCCTTATTGCTTACTGAATTATTTGACACCAATGGCTTGCTTTCACCAAAACCAACAGTGATTAAACGAATTGGTTCAATACCAAACTTCGACACCAATAGTTGAGCAATCGCTTGCGCTCGGCGCTGTGATAAACCTCTGTTATATGCGTCGCTGCCATCGCTATCTGTATGGCCCTCAATCACAGCTCGCGTTAATGGATTGTCTTTCATAAACATGGCTACTTTTTCAACTTCTGGGTAAAACTCAGTTTCAATAAAACTAGAATCAACCGCGAAATTAACATTTACTCGAATTCTCTTGAGATCTTTAGTGACGAGAAAACAGCCTTTCTCATTCACTTTAGTATTCGGTGGTGTTTTGTAGCACTCATCAATAGCATCATCAACGCCATCACGATCGCTATCAATAAACAATAATTGCTTCACAATACCATCATTCTCTGGGCCTGTTTGTGCAAATACAGATGCCGTTAAAAGAATTAATAACAAACAAAAATACCGTTGCATAAAAAAATACCTTCTAAAAGTTCAATATTTAGATTTAAATTTTAATGTTCATGACAAAATCATCAGCATCTTGCCAGGCCCTAAAGCGTTGACGATACTCAGCCAATGCTTGTTGATCAAACACTATAGTTTCAATCCATTCATCGGGTTTATCGACTAGTAACTTACCAAGATAATCAATAGCGAGCGAATCGCCTGAGTAGTCTAAGCCATTACCATCTTTGCCAACACGATTAACCCCAACCACGTAGGCTTGATTTTCAATAGCACGCGCTATCAATAAACTGCGCCAATGATGCGCTCTTGCTACCGGCCAATTGGCCACACAAAGCATCAAGTCATAGTCATTGCGATTTCGACAAAAAACCGGAAAGCGCAGATCATAACAAACCGTTAATAATATAGGCCAACCTTTGTAGTTAATCACACAGCGTTCTTTACCTGCCTGATAGCGTTCGTGCTCATCAGCCATTCTAAATAGGTGGACTTTATCGTAATGCAACAAATCACCATGAGGAAGAACAAATAGCATCCGATTAACAAAAGGTGGCTTGTCGTTATTGCTTATATTAGTGCCGCTTATATTAGTGCCGCTTTTATTAACATCACTTTTATTTTCAGGAGTAGACTGACCAGATGTAGTACCTAGATCCGCAACATCACAGGCAACACTCCCGGTAATCGCTGCGCCTAAAAATTGTGCTTGCGCCTTTAACCAAGCAACAGTTCCGTCGACATTATCCATCTTCTCCGGCTCGACGGTAAAACCCGAAGTAAACATTTCGGGCAATACAATTAGGTCGGTCTTGCCTTTAAGTGCAAGAAATTTTTCTTCAAGCATCTTTCTGTTAGCAACAGGATCTAACCAACATAATGCGGTTTGCACGATGGTTACTCTTAATTGGCTCGCTATTTTCATGAATCCACAAATCTAAATTATAACGCTGATAGTTTGATTGCCTGCTTTATAAGTTTATTCGATAAGCGATGATGCAATGATAAGTAACAATAGCGACAATCATCAAAAACTGTAATCAACGTTATAAAGGCATAAAAGTTTTTTTAAACTGTAAATGATCATAAACAGACACTTGCAAACATTGACACTAATCTTAACTAGCGGCTTCGTCTGGCACTGCAGCATCAATAACTGTTTTGAGTTCGCCGGCTGCGTGCATTTCAGTAATAATGTCACAACCACCAATTAATTCGCCATCAACCCATAATTGAGGAAATGTTGGCCACTCGGCATACTTTGGTAAGTTTGCTCGAATTTCAGGGTTAGTTAGAATATCCACGTAGGCAAAGCGCTTGCCGCATTCCATAATCGCTTGCGATGAACGCATTGAGAAACCACATTGTGGTGCATTAGGCGAGCCTTTCATGTAAAGAATAACGGCGTTGTCGGCAATTTGTTGCTTGATTGTATCCATGATATCCATGGTCTGTAAAACCTCTAATTTGTTAGTTAAATGATGAATAAAAATAGTCGCAATGAGATCATCACAGCGCTTAAATTGGCACTATTCTAACTGATTCATTCATCAACTGCATATTATTTGCCTGTATCTGACTCTTTTAATGGAGTTTATTGAGGACGATTGCCAAAGTCATCGGCTTAAATCATAATAAGCTCGTATAAAGGCAGCAGCAGCTGCCTTTTCTTTTTTTGTTTGATCGCTATTAGATATTTAAGGCGAGCACTTTTAATTCACAATATATTTACGACACTACTATTAATCGATATGAATACAACAGCATTAATGAATACCTATGGTCAACGCGCAATAACTATTGATAAAGGTGCGGGTTGCTTTCTCTGGGATACTAACGGTAAACAATACCTAGACGCTCTGGCGGGTATCGCCGTTTGCGGTCTTGGACATTGCCACCCTGCAGTTGTTAAAGCCATTAAGTTACAGGCTGAAACTCTGATTCATACATCGAACCTCTACAATTTACCGGTACAACAAAAAGCGGGTGAGGATATTTGTCGCGTAAGCGGTATGGATAAAGTGTTTTTCTCAAACTCTGGTGCCGAAGCCAATGAAGCTGCGATTAAAATTGCACGTAAATACGGTAACGGAAAAGGTATTGTTATACCTACTATTATCACCGCAAATAATAGTTTTCATGGCCGCACTATGGCTACATTGACAGCGACAGGTAACAGCAAGATTAAACAAGGTTTTGCGCCCCTAGTCGAAGGCTTTGAGCATGTGCCATTTAATGATGTCGAGGCGATAGCCGCATATTCAGACAATCCTAACATCGTTGCCGTAATGGTTGAACCCATTCAAGGCGAAGGTGGTATACAAATTCCAGCGGCTAATTATTTAAATGCATTGCGAGAGCTATGCGATAAAAATGATTGGTTATTAATAGTCGATGAGATTCAGACGGGAAACGCAAGAACAGGGCATTATTTTGCATTTATGGCTAACAATATAATGCCCGACATACTCACTACGGCAAAAGGTTTAGGCAATGGTCTTCCTATTGGCGCTTGCTTGACCCACGGAAAAGCAAACGATATTTTACAACCTGGAAATCATGGCTCCACCTATGGTGGTAACCCAGTTGCTTGTGCAGCGGTTAGTAGTGTGATTGAGGTCATCGAAAAAACCGACTTATGCGCTCACGTTAATAAAATGCACGCCTACTTTACCGATGGTTTTACTAAGGCACTGGCTAACAAGACCCAACTCAAAGAGTATCGCCAAAGAGGCATGATGATTGGTATTGAGCTGAAGGAACCGTGCCCTGAATTAGTTGCCCTTGCAGCCGAAAAAGGTCTGTTAATTAATGTTACTGCGGGCAGCGTAATTCGATTATTACCGCCCCTGATCATGAATGAAGCACAAGCAGATCAAGTTATCGAGATTATAAGCTCTTTAATCCATTAACGCTTACGCTATGTATTGCTTAGCATCCATTTAAGGCTATTTAATAAACTCTTTCACTGAAATTTTTATCGTTTAAATAGCCACATAAATTTTGGGATTCACCCTATGACTAGACATTTTTTAACCTTAATGGATTTGTCCCCAGCTGAATTGAAACAGGTTATTCAACGCGCCATATTAATAAAGCAACAACACCGCAATAATAACGCGTTAAAAACGCTGGACGGGAAAGTGCTTGCGATGATTTTTGAAAAATCGTCAACGCGTACTCGTGTCTCTTTTGAATCGGGTATCGCGCAACTTGGTGGCAGCGGTTTATTTTTATCGTCTAACGATACTCAACTCGGTCGCGGAGAACCTATCGAAGATACATCGCGCGTTATTTCAAGCATGGTCGATATTATTATGATTCGTACCTTTAGCCACGAGAGCGTCGAGAAGTTTGCAAGCTACTCTCGTGTGCCGGTTATTAATGCATTAACTGACAGTTATCATCCCTGCCAGTTGCTAGCGGATATTCAAACCTACACAGAACATCGCGGAGATCCTCAAGGTAAAACAGTAGTTTGGATTGGCGATGGCAACAATATGTGCCAGTCATATATTAACGCCGCCAAGCAATGTGATTTTAATTTACACATTGTCTGCCCCGAGGGCTATAAACCCAACCAAGCACTATTAGAAGTCAATAGCGACCGCATTACATTATTTGATAACGTCGAAGATGCCGTAAGAAACAGCGATTGGGTTGTCACTGATACTTGGGCATCGATGGGCCAAGAGGAAGAAAAACAAGCCCGTATCGATGCTTTCAAAGGCTTTCAGGTAAATGAAGAACTGATGACGCTTGCTCACAAAGACGCTGTTTTTATGCATTGCCTACCCGCTTATCGCGGCATGGAAATTAACGATACTGTTATGGACTCCAAATATTCTGTTGTATGGGATGAAGCCGAGAACCGCCTTCATGCTCAAAAAGCACTGATGGAATTTTTACTGGGTAAGTTTTAATCTTAAATTGAGACCGTTGCACGGAAGATGATTTTGCTTTCAAGCAAGGCAAAAACGCAGGTCAAGAGGGAGTTTATGTGTGATAAATGATCGATTGAGTACGTTTTTCCTCGGTGCCCCCTTCAGGGGTAAACCCGAGTGAAAGTGAAATGGCTTTCGTGCAAAGGTCTCATATTAAGACACTAGCATCAATGCGATATTCCGCTTAAGACTTGCTCTTGCTACATTTTTAGGCTTTACGTTTAAAAAACACTGCCCGCTATATATCGAATTCATCAAACCGATAGTAAAGTTGGCAACTCTACATCTCGGCCCTCGTAAAATCATCATATCTGACGTAAAAAACAACAACGAAGAAGTCTTGCACTAAATCAAAGTTCTAAGTGTGTTCTTTTATGAGTAAAGCTTATTAAAAATAGCTTATTCAAACGTGAAAACACTCTTAAATAAGACAGCAAATAAATAATAACTAAAAGCTATCAAAATTAAAAAACCAATACAAAAAGAGTTGTGACTTATCATATTAGACTTGCTAAATGTACAGCACAACATCTGCAATGACTGCTAGATTAGCAGTCACTTACATTCAGCCTTATTAACACTTTATCCACAGCTAAACCCCTGTTTGATTGGCTTGCACTTTACCCAAAAACCCATTATCTTGTGTCTTGCTATTGATATAACCCTATATATGGGGTTATTATTTGAAAATGAGCACAAAGAAAAGATATGACGATCAAAGCTAATGGTCGAATGATGACGTTAATTAGCGAGTAAAAAATCAGTCTAAAAACAAATGGAAATAAAAAGCCGTTGTAAAACATTGAATTAGACTAGCTTCTTAATTTTCTATTTAAATATAACAAAAAAGATTACCTGGAACTTGAATCTGGCGCGATGAGCAATGTTTACATAAACAGATCTCAAAAAACCAAAGCCAATAAGAGATTAATCAAGCTAGCGCTAATAAAAAATTTAACACCACTATTAATAATCACGTTTAAATAACGTTTAGGCATTTTACGGAGCACCACATGCATCTCGACACAGACACCAGTACGCCCCAAAGGCAAAATAAGCCAACGCCAGCACCTAGCACGTCAACTATATCAGCCACAGCCCCCGGATCATTGCGCGTTATTAAACGCAATGGCACCGTAGTACCTTATGACGAATCTAAAGTAGAAGTTGCTTTGACCAAAGCTTTCTTGGCAGTAGAGGGAGGCGTTGCGGCTGCCTCTAGTCGTGTTCACCAAACGGTTAAAAGTTTAGCGCAACAGATCAGCGAGACCTTTAAGCGTCGTATGCCCTCAGGTGGCACCGTACATATTGAAGATATTCAAGACCAAGCTGAATTGGCCTTAATGCGTGGCGGCGAGCACAAAGTTGCGCGTGATTATGTCATTTACCGCGAAGAACGTGCCCGTCGTCGTGCCGAAGCGGCCCAGCCTAAATTCTCTGCCGAAGAGCTTGCGAGCTACCCTGAAATCAATGTCACTATGCCCGATGGCTCTATCCAACCGCTTGATATGGAAAGACTCCATACTGTTGTTACAGAAGCTTGCGAGGGCCTTAAAGATGTTGAGCCAAAAGCTATATTAAATGAAGCCATGCGCAACCTTTATGATGGCGTAGCATTAGTTGATATCAATACATCATTAGTTATTACTGCTCGCACCCTAGTAGAGAAAGAACCTAATTATACTTATGCTACCGCAAGATTACTGCTCGATAAGTTACGTGCAGAGTCATTAGGCTTTTTAGGTATAGCGGAATTAGCCACTCATCACGAGATGAAGCATCTCTATGCGCAGGCACTACCTGTATACATAGAAAAAGGCATTGAGCTTGATCTTTTATCACCTGAGCTACGCAACTTTGACATACCGCAATTAGCGGCAGCATTAGATCACGAGCGCGACAGCCAATTTACCTACCTCGGCTTACAAACCTTGTATGACCGTTATTTTATTCACAGCAACGATGTGCGCATCGAATTGCCGCAAATATTTTTTATGCGTGTTGCAATGGGCCTCGCTGCTAAAGAAGATAACCCCAACCTACGTGCCATAGAATTTTATCGCCTGCTGAGCTCGTTCGATTATATGAGCTCTACACCGACTCTATTTAACGCGGGCACTCTGCGTCCGCAATTGTCTTCATGCTATTTAACGACCGTGCCCGATAATCTTTATGGTATCTATGGTGCCATGCAAGATAACGCGATGCTTTCTAAGTGGGCTGGCGGATTAGGTAACGACTGGACCCCAGTGCGCGCATTAGGATCTTACATTAAGGGCACCAATGGTCGCTCGCAAGGCATTGTACCGTTCTTAAAAGTTGCTAACGATACTGCTGTTGCCGTCAATCAAGGTGGTAAGCGTAAAGGTGCAATGTGTGCCTACTTAGAGACTTGGCATTTAGATATCGAAGAATTTTTAGATCTGCGCAAAAACACCGGTGATGATCGTCGTCGCACACACGATATGAATACCGCCAACTGGGTACCCGATCTTTTTATGAAGCGCGTCTTTGAAGACCAACAATGGACCCTATTCACTCCTTGTGAAACCCCAGATCTTCACGATTTAATTGGTGCAGCATTCGACACTCGTTATGAAGAATATGAGCGTATGGCTGATACCGGCGACGTCAAAACCTTTAAGCGTGTTTCTGCTGCGGGCCTTTGGCGCAAAATGCTAGGTATGTTGTTCGAAACAGGTCATCCATGGATCACCTTCAAAGATAGCTGTAACCTACGTAGCCCACAACAACATGCGGGTGTGATTCACTCGTCTAACCTATGTACTGAGATTACTCTTAATACCAAGGCCGATGAAGAAATTGCCGTTTGTAACCTAGGCTCGATAAACCTTGCACAACACATTGTCGATGGCCAGTTAGACCAAACCAAACTTCACGCAACTGTGAACACCGCAGTGCGAATGCTCGATAACGTTATCGACATTAACTATTACTCGGTCGAGACTGCACGTAAATCAAATATGCGTCACCGCCCTGTTGGTTTAGGTTTAATGGGTTTCCAAGATGCGCTTTATATGCAACGTCTTGCCTATGGCTCAGACGAAGCTGTTGAATTTGCCGACCGCTCGATGGAAGCCATCAGCTATTATGCTATTAATGCATCGTGCGAGCTTGCTAAAGAACGTGGCAGCTACGAGACCTTCCCGGGTTCACTATGGAGCCAAGGTGTTTTACCGCTAGACTCTATTGATATTTTGGTTAAAAACCGTGGCGCAAAATACATCGAGATGGACCGTAGCGAAACCTTAGACTGGGCAAGCTTACGCACCAAGGTAAAAACTCAAGGCATGCGTAACTCAAATGTAATGGCCATTGCGCCTACGGCAACCATTGCTAACATTACCGGTGTGTCGCAATCTATCGAGCCAACTTACCAAAACTTGTATGTTAAATCGAACCTTTCGGGCGAATTTACCGTCGTTAATCCATACCTTGTACACGACCTTAAAGATCGTAATTTATGGGATAACGTAATGGTTAATGACCTTAAATATTACGAAGGTTCTGTGCAAAAAATTGATCGCATACCCGACGATCTTAAAGCACTCTATTCGACTGCTTTTGAAGTCGAGCCTAAGTGGATTGTCGATGCCGCAAGCCGTCGTCAAAAATGGCTAGATCAGGCCCAAAGCTTGAATTTATACATAGCCGGAGCAAATGGCAAGAAACTCGATATCACTTACCGCATGGCCTGGTATCGCGGCCTTAAAACGACTTATTATTTGCGTGCATTAGCGGCTACATCTACCGAAAAATCTACAGTTGATACCGGCAACTTAAACGCGGTTTCTTCAGGCTCTACATCTAGTGGCATGAGTGCTGGCCCTGCAGCTGTGCCAAAGGCTTGCTCGATAGATGAACCCGATTGCGAAGCTTGTCAATAAAGGTTTTTTGATACGGCCTTACTTTAATTAAATAAGGCCGGTAGCAAACTTTAAAAAGTAGGCTGTCGTAAAAGTAATGTTTAAAAAAGATATAAAATTTTATTAGTAAAATTAACACGAGAGAGAATTATGTTAAATTGGGATGAATACAACGACGTAGTAGACGCACCTGTTAAGACGTCTGCCGCAGAGAAAAAAGTAACACCTGCACCCGTAACAGTTGCTAAGAGCGCTCTCAAGCAATTAAATGAAGAGATACAGTCAGAGAAACAAGAAGCTGCTCCTAAGTCTACAAAGTCACAACAAACTGTTGCTGACCCAGTAGCTGCCGCCAAAGAAGCTATCAATAATATTGATGTCGCGTTAGGTATCGAAGAATTAGAAATGGGCGCAAGACGCATCGAAGTCGATCAAAAAGCAATGATCAATTGTCGCGCCGATCTAAACCAATTAGTGCCTATGAAATACGATTGGGCATGGCAGAAATATCTTGATGGTTGTGCAAACCATTGGATGCCACAAGAAGTAAACATGACAGCGGATATCGCGCTTTGGAAAAACCCAGAAGGTTTAAGTGATGACGAGCGTCGTATTATCATGCGCTCACTAGGTTACTTCTCGACTGCCGACTCGCTGGTTGCTAATAATTTAGTGCTTGCGCTTTATCGCCTAATTACTAATCCAGAATGCCGTCAATATATTTTGCGTCAAGCATTCGAAGAAGCCATTCATACTCATGCTTACCAGTATTGTATTGAGTCGCTAGGCATGGACGAGGGCGAAGTTTTTAATATGTATCGCGAAGTACCGTCGGTTGCTAACAAAGCTTCTTGGAGCATTAGTCATACTCAAGGCATCACTGACCCTTCGTTTAAAACCGGTACGCCAGAAGCCGACCAAGAATTATTACGTAACTTGATTGGTTTTTATGCGGTCACCGAAGGCATCTTCTTTTACTGTGGTTTTACTCAAATTTTATCGATGGGTCGTCGCAACAAAATGACCGGTGTCGCCGAGCAATTTCAATATATTTTGCGCGATGAATCAATGCACCTAAATTTTGGTATCGATGTTATTAACCAAATTAAATTAGAGAACCCACATTTGTGGTCTGAGGCGTTTCAACTAGAAGCGACTCAAATGATACTTGAAGGCACCGAGCTAGAAATAGCCTACGCACGCGACACCATGCCACGTGGTGTACTTGGCATGAACGCTGCCATGATGGAAGAATACTTACAATTTATTGCCAACCGTCGCCTAGCGCAGCTTGGCCTTAAAGAGCAATACAAAGGCGCTAAAAATCCGTTCCCATGGATGAGCGAGATTATGGATTTACGCAAAGAGAAAAACTTTTTTGAAACTCGCGTCATCGAGTATCAAACAGGTGGGGCGCTAAGCTGGGATTAATCTTTTATTCAGCGCCAGCTTTACATGATCAGGATGATCAATAAGTAAGATAAAAAAGGCCGGTAGCTCAGGGGGCTGCCGGCCTTTTTTGTTAAAGCGTACATAAAAGCAAATTACTTTTATGTGTATGCGGCTAAGCTATTAAAAATTAAAAGGCAGTAATTTTTGAAAATAGATATATTTAAAAAATGTGGGGTTTTGCGCCGGAGAAAAATCTCTTCAGGAACTAACAGGGTCAAGTCTTGCGGTTTGCCATTGTAGTTGTCAGCCTGATAACTATAATGAGCGATAGTCAATAAGGGCAAAGCAAAAAATTAAACCCAAATCACCTCAACCAAAAAACCAATAAGCAATAGCAATTGCAGCCATAATACCCGCTGCATCGGCAGCCAAGCCACAAGCTGCAGCGTGACGGATTTTTTTAATGCCGACAGAGCCGAAGTATACGGCTAAGACATAAAAGGTCGTCTCGGTGCTCCCCTGCACTATTGATGATAAGCGCCCTGCAAACGAATCGGCACCGTGCACTTGCATGGTATCGATCATCATCGCCCTAGCCCCGCTCCCACTAAAAGGCTTCATTAAAGCGGTAGGCAAGCTATCAATAAAACGGTCATCCATGTTTAGCGATAAAACGACACTGCGAAGGCCATCTGCTAATAAATCTAATGCACCACTGGCGCGAAACACGCCAATGGCCACCAACATAGCCACTAAATAAGGAATGATCATTATAGCCGTATTAAAGCCTTCTTTAGCGCCATCAATAAACGCATCATAGGCATCCACCTTTTTAATGATCGCACCGACAATAAATAGCATTACTAACGAAAACAAAGTGACATTACTGATCAATGCAGATTGCTCTAGCATATCGGCCTGAGACAAGCCTGAAAAATAAGCCAGCAAACCAAATACAACCGCAGAAAACCCGCCTAAATAAGCCAATATCACTTTATCGAATAAATTGATTTTTTGTACCGCCGCCACCGTGAGTAAACCCATTAACGTCGATGCATAAGTTGCGATTAAAATAGGAATAAACACATCGGTAGGATTCGCAGCCCCCATTTGGGCACGATAAGTAAATATGGTGACAGGAAACAAAGTTACCGCCGAGGTGTTAATCACTAAAAATAAAATTTGGGCATTGCTGGCGGTATCTTTGTGTGGGTTGAGCTTTTGCAGTTCTTGCATCGCCTTAATGCCCAAAGGGGTTGCCGCGTTATCTAAGCCTAAGACATTGGCCGACATATTCATTACTATCGCCCCTAAAGCGGGGTGATTTTTGGGGACTTCGGGCATCAAGCGAGTAAACAGTGGGCTAAGCCAAGTTGTCAGTATTTGAATAAAGCCACTACGCTCACCAATCTTCATAATGCCTAGCCATAATGCTAAAACACCGGTCAAGCCTAATGAAATTTCAAATGCGGTTTTAGATAAGCTAAACATCGCCGTCATCATCTGGCTAAATATCTGGGTATAACCAAAAACCAATAGCTTGACTAATGCCACTATAAAGGCCGATACAAAAAAGAAAATCCAGATAAAATTTAGCATGAGTCTATTTTACAGATTGGTAACGATATAAGTAGAGTCGGTTAAAATGGCATTAAGTTGAGTGTGTTTCGCCTTAATTTGAATAAGTAAGCACAGCTATAAATTATTATGGTGTGCAGTACCTCAAAGGCGTAGACTCGCAAAAATCAACAATCTTTAAACCAATAAAACATTTATAATACATTAACTTTTTAACTAATAGCGTAGGCTTTAAAATGAGTTTTATAAAACTAACATTACCTTTAATCATTGTACTCGCAACCCTAACAGCATGTAGCGAAAAAGAGTCAACGACAACAGCAAAAATTAACACAGAGTTAAACAATGCTGGAGAAGACCTAAAAAGTGCAGCAGAGCAAACCAAACAGGCGGCAATAGATGCCGCCAACAAAATAAAAGCAGACGCTATAGAGGCAGCAGAGAATGCCAAAAAAGCGGCTAAAGAAGCTGCTGCAAATGCACAGCAAGCTGCTTCAGATGCAGCTAATAAAGTACAGCAAGCTGCTGCTGATGCCCTTGATTCTTCTAGTCAGCAATTGCAAAGAGCAAAATCTTATAGTGCTGAAGCTATTGCAAATACTGCCTCGAAAATTGAAAAAAGTGTTAGTCCCGAGACAGATAAAACCAGTAACTAATTGTGTCTAACATTATCAATGTCAGGTTTAGATAAGGTGAACTCCAGGCTCTGTTCTGAAATAGTATTTTTAGTCACTTTTAAGCCTTTTGTGAACCTACATTGTAAATTTTTCGTACATGCTCCGTAACAAATAAAATTGTTATTAAAAGAACACTAAATTTGGCTAACCAGTCCAATAAAAATTTATTGGTTATTATAACTTTGGGGATTAAATCATGAAAAAAACAATTATAAGTGCGTTTGCGTTAACTGCTATTTTATCCACAAGCATGGCCTTTGCTGGCAGCTGCCCATTAGATATGAAACAGGTAGATGCTGCTATGGCAACTGCAAGTCTTAGCATGGACGATATGGCAAAAGTGAAAGAGCTACGCGCTCAAGGCGAAATGATGCACAAGTCTGGAGATCATGCTGGATCTGTTAAAGCATTAAACGAAGCTAAAGCATTACTAAATATTTAGTAGCTTACAGTTTTTTGAATTGAGGAATTGCCCAAACATATCTGCGAGGGCAATTCTTACAATAATCAAATGATAACCCCAAAAATTAACTCCTCTATTCAACTTAAAAATTAAAAAAGAAAAGCTCAGCAATCTAAATAATTTCGAGTTTGATTACCTACCCTAGTCCTACAATTATTTTTTGTTAGTTGAAAATAGCATAACAAGCTGTTTAAGCTCGTTCGCTAACTGTGAGATTTGTTGGCCAATTTGGTCGATCTCAATGGAAAGCTGTGTCGATTGATGGGTGATTTTTGAAGTAGATTCAATATTTGACTCAATAGAGTGAATAATATCAGTTTGGTTATTTGTTGTAGTAGCGATTTCTTTATTCATCTCAGTGATCTCTCGACTGCTTTCTACTACCATATCTAGTATTTGCCCGGCCTCGGTTGATAACGTAACGCCAATAATAGTTTTATCGATACTTTGCTGCATAACTTCAACTGCTTTCAAGGTGCCTGTTTGTAAATTGCCAATTGTTTCGTAAATACTGTGTGTCTCTTTTTGTATTTTTTGAGAAAGGCTTCTTACTTCATCAGCAACAACGGCGAATCCCCTCCCATGCTCTCCTGCCCTAGCCGCTTCAATTGCAGCATTGAGCGCCAACAGGTTGGTTTGATCGGAGATAGAGTCAATAACCGAGAGAACTTTTGATACATTATTTGACTCTGCTTCCAGAATTTTTAACGCCTGTGCAGTATTTTCTACCTCCTTAGATACTGAGCGAATAGCAACAATCGCCGCTGATGTCGCCGACTTACCCGCTTGAGCCTTTTCATTTGCTTTGGCAGCAACTTTGGAGGTAGTTTTAGCATGTTCTGCATTAACCCCAATACTAGCCGAAATTTTTTCGACGGAGTTAATGATGCCATCAATTTCATCGGTTTGAACAATAGATTGTTGCTTGCCTTTTTGAGACAGATTAATTAATTGGTCGCTTTGCTTAATCAACGATTCAGAGGCAGAAATTGTTTGGTTAACAATATGCTCTAGTTTGGAGGCAAATGAATTAAAACCATTTGCGAAATCACTAATCTCGTTATTGCCACTGTCGTCTAACCGACTTGATAGACTGCCATTGCCGTCGGCTATTTCGTGCATTTTGAGTGCAACAGAATTAATGGGTTTAAAAATAAGGTTCGCTAAAAAAAGGATAAATATGATCGATAAGGCAATGACCACTACCGCAAAAAAAATCAGATAACGATTTAAGGTATTTGAAATTTTAGCGGTACTGGCAAAGGCCTCAACGTAATCCATCTCACTAATAATAGCCCAGTCGAAAAACTTTACATTAATCGGAGAGTAGGCAGAAAGCACTTTTCGTCCACCGATCTGAGTAATGATGTCAAAACCGGCTGCTCCATTAAGGGCCGCCCGCGTTGAGCTTGTATCGACTTTTTGCAGTCCAATACCAGATCCACTTGATACTATTTTATCGATAGGTTGAGGATATTCATTGTTAAATTTTTTGAGTTTTTCAATATAGACGTCAAAATTTCATGCTCTAAGCGTTGAGTATTTCTCAATCTACTGTCTGGCCCTACTAGATAGGTTTCACCTGAATCTCCTAAGCCTACCTTCTTCCATTGTTTATTATTCGTCATTATTGAATCAATCACTTTAATAGGTAACTGAACAATAAAGGCCCCTCGAACACGTTTAAACTTAACCAATGGTGAGGCGATAAAAGCTGCAGGGGCGCCAAATAATGGCGCATAAGCACTAAAATCTTCGACTACAATTTCTCCTTGCTTCACGTTAAGAGCCGCTTGATAAGCACGACCTAGACCTGTATCAGCAAAAGGGCCATCAATGATTGATGTTCCAAATTCAAAACCTTTATTTAGAGAATAAGTGACTCTACCTTGATCATCGATCAAATAAATATCACCATAGCCAGATTTTTCTGCGTATTTTTTAAATATTGTATGGTAGCCACTATGACCGTTCGAATAACCCGATGAGAAATCATTAACGGGTGTATCCATCTTATATTTTTCAGCAATTGAATTGGGGTTTTGAACAATATAATGATATTGCTGTAGCCATTGATTATCATCAAAAGCCTTAAAGTACTCCGTTGGAGTTGGGGCTGGCTCTATATTATTTTTGTTATAGGGTATTTCAAAGTTTTGCTGATAGTAAGCGATAATTTCTTCTTTTCCGCCTTTTGGCAGCGAACTCTGAGTATTATATGTATCTAGCGCATTGAGGAAGAAGTAGTTAGCAGCATCAGTATTTTGTTCTCGTGCAAGTAACTCTATTTGATTGCTAAGACTATTGAGATAGCCGGTGATATAAGCCTTTTTGAACTCTAAAGCGGAAGAAAGCTTATCCTGTGCCAGTTCACTCATCGCCTCTGTCGAGGTTTTTTGTGCAATGTAATTTGCCATAAAGCTAATGATGGCAATTCCGGTAATGACAAGCGTTAAAGAACCCACTATAAGCTTTGTTTTTATCTTCACCTTAACTCCTTATATTGTCGGCATCTACATTGATCCAAATGAACAAATAAACTTTTCCCTTTCTCAAACTAGTATCGTCTACTTTTAAGTTTTTGCAAACAATAAGATTTATACTGTATTTGGCAGACTCAATCTTGCCAATCGTTTAGTTGCGATTGCTTTATCTAATAATGAAAGCAGCGCGATAATCAACATAATTGCTCTAAATTCAAGCGTTAACAACCAAAGATCTTGATACCGACAAAACTATTAGATATGCAAACTTAATGAAGTTATTTAAGGGAATAGATGCCGTAGATGGCTATAAGGTAATTAATAGGTTATTAATTTTTATAAGGTCTTTTTAGGTAGAGTGCCTAGGATTATTCGCAGTTAATTCACTGGGCTAAGCAGTTAATATCCAGGGCTAAAGTGATGATTCTTTCAATAATCTGATTATTTCTAAAGTTTCAGGAGTGTCTTCTCCAAACGTAACTGTGCTGGCAGCCAAAGCCCTCTCATAATAATTTTTTGCAGTCGCGTAGTCTTTTTTAATATTATGTATTGAGCCTAATTTTTTAAAGGTAGTAATAGTTTCCTCATTATTTAATCTTACATAGTTAAGGCGAGATTGATGCATGCCTGTAATTATACCCTGCTCTTCTTTTTCTTTTTTTGCACCACCTAATCTTTTAAATAATGATTCTTCATAATACATTTGCGCTTGATCATATTGCCCGTCTTCTTCAGCAATCAATCCCAACTTATAGTAAGTATTTGCAAAGCTAAAGATATCCTTTGTATTCAATTTCTTCTTTATATATAACGATTTCAAATAATAGTTTTTTTCTTCTACCTTGTTACCGATTAAAGAATATATGTTTGCCATTTGTTCATACATTACTGTCGTTTCGTCATTAACTTCTTTGTCATCGTTGACTCTTTCTTTTGCTAATTGCTGATAAATAACTAGCGCTTTATTATATTCTCCGCTATTCATAGCCTCCTGTATGGCAAGCTCTTCTTTATTTTTTGATAAATTCTCAAAAATTTGTGGGTAAAATATGTTTAATATTAATGCATAAATTATAATAGATATAACGCTGTAAAAAATTATGTTTGATTGACGATTTGTCATTTAAGGCCTAGTTTTTATTTTAAATAGCTTACAGAGAACTCAGCCGAATTTACGAAAACCCCTATGAATATTATATCTATTAATACCTTTTAATCTCTAGTATTAAAATTTAACTATTCAATATATAAGGCAATTGTATTTTTACTCCGCATATCATTCTAGTAACGATTTATTTTTAGTATTCAATTTAACTTTAAAAACGGTAAATTCAGCTTTTTATATAATTGTTAACAGAAAATATGGTTAGAATTTTATTATTTACATTTTAATTTCTTTAAATTTATAAAACTATCTCACGCTGTAAATCCATCAGCTCGACAGATAAAAAAGCTGCAAGTTTCTCTGCATCACTTTTTAGTTGATCAAGATCATTATGGTTAAGAACATTAACTCTTCGTCCATTCTTAGTGAGCAAATTAAGTTCATAACAAGGGTAACCAAGAGCATGTTTACTAGTGATTATTTTATTGACTATTTGTAAAGAAGTAATATTTTTGATCTTAACTGCACGGTCTATATTATTTTTAAAATACCCTTTGTTTTTATCGAAAACAATATGCTTAAAAAAAGGCTTTGTTAATGTAAATCCAAAGGTAGTAATTGCTACCCCAAGCGCGCCTAAAAAGATTGTAAGATCAACTTGATTCTTATTAATATAGACAATCACTGCAAGTGTTAATAAAAACAAACCTACAATAATATATATCAGGCAAAATGCTAACGAACTTATAGTGGGCTTGAGATAAGCGACGTTATCATCGAAAATAATTTTATGTGATCTGAACTTTGGCCCATTATCTATCAGCGTTCTACTGATATCTATCGGAGTATCTTTTATCTTCATTACAGATTTCCCTTTCGCATTAGCTTTAAATTACTTGTTAAATAGGCATCAATATTTGTCATGGAATCCTCATAAAAAAAGCCCACCGGAGCGGACTTTTTAGTTAGATAGAACATTGGCAAATAATTATTTATTTTTCATATCTTTTAATTTCACCTGATTTAACACGCGCAACAAAAGATATTAATTCAGCTTTAACAACCGGCATTAAGAAATATAAACCAATAATATTAAAGATAGACATTGCAAATATTGCTGCATCAGAGAAATCGATAACGGCGCCAAATTGAATAGTTGCACCTACAACAACAAAGAAACAAAACATTAATTTAAATACTATCTCTGTACTTTTACCCTCACCAAACAAATATGTCCAAGCTTTAAGACCATAGTAAGACCATGAGATCATCGTTGAAAATGCAAACATGATCACCGCTAAAGCCAAGAAGTATTTAAATATGCCAACCGATGATTCAAACGAAGCAGCGGTCAACTGAACACCAGTTAGACCAGCGCCATCAAATGGAGCAAGGTTTAGACCCGCAATAGTAATCACCAATGCTGTCATTGTACAAATAACTACTGTATCGATGAAAGGCTCTAATGTAGCTACTAAACCCTCGGTAATGGGCTCTTCAGTTTTAACTGCAGAGTGAGCAATAGCTGCCGAACCAATACCAGCTTCATTAGAGAATGTTGCTCGCTTTAAACCTTGTATCAAGGCTCCGATAACACCACCAGCTACACCTGCGCCGGTAAATGCGCCTGCGAATATTGCAGAAAATGCCATGCCTATTTGATTAAAGTTAACCAAAATAACGATAATGCCCATACCCACATATAAAGCGGCCATGTAAGGAACAATTTTTTCAGTCACCGATGCAATTGAAGGCATGCCACCTACGATAACTGAGAATACTAATGCCGCAAGAACAATACCGGTAATAATTCCATACTCAGCAGGAACCTCAAAAGCATAAGTTAGCATTGCATGAGCCTGATTGGCTTGGAACATGTTGCCGCCACCAATTGCGCCTAAAATACACATCAAAGCAAAACCAACCGCCAAGAATTTACCCAAACCTCCAAAACCTCGCTCAGCCATCGCATCACGCAAGTAGTACATGGGTCCACCAGATATAGCGCCTGATGGTAAAACTGTTCTATATTTTACACCCAAAGTACATTCGAAAAATTTTGAGGCCATACCAAACAAACCACACATTATCATCCAAAACGTAGCGCCTGGCCCACCAATAGCAACAGCCACACCCACGCCAGCAATATTACCTAGGCCTACTGTACCCGATAAAGCTGTTGTTAATGCTTGGAAATGAGAAACTTCACCATCATGTTTTGAATTTGGATCTGTAAATTTACCGCTAACAATCGCTAACGCTAAACCAGATTGCTTAAACTGCACAAAACCGAAATAAAATGTAAAAATCAAGGCGGCAATAAAAAGCCAACCCACAATTAAAGGAAATCCTGTTCCATTAACAGGGACACTGGTAAAAATTAAACCTGCAAACCAACCTAAATAGTCATTAAAGAAAGTATCTACGGTGGTACTTATACCTGAAATAATTGCATTAAAAGAGCCTGGCTCAGCATTTTGCGCGTTAGCACTGATGGACATAGATATCAAAACTATGCCTGTCAGATATCGATTTATTTTACTCATAAATAGCATCCTTATCGTTTTATTTTATTATTGAACTTGGATGATCATAACTGAATAATGAATGTAGCTATAATCACTGTAGATTTAAGTGGCTAACAAGTGAATATAAATGCCTTATATAGAGTTCATATTAAACATTATGGAAAAAGAGCGCCCTATGCGTACAGCATAGCTAGTTGTTAGCTTTCGATATACTGAATTCATTTGCTATAAGTGGATGCACCTATAATTTCTAATAGTTATATGAAATCAATGTTTTTTAAAAAAATCTTTAGCGTTGCCAACAAGAACTTTAAATATAAATAAAATTTAACATTTTTTTTTGTTGATAATAATACGTTAAATTCCTTACATGCTTTTTATGTTTTAGCTGAATTAATTGTTTTTTGATATTTTAAGCGTAATTATCGCTATTTTTATATTATTATTTATCTTCTGCAGAGATATTTTAAATTCTTTGGCTGATCACTCTTATTTAAACTTGGTGTAAATTAGCAACATAACCATTTTTTATTTTTATAATTTCTGATAGTCACAGTAACTTAGTCATCGGTTAGAACCCATCTTAAGAACTATCTTTATATTCTCTTTAGGTTTTGATTTCAATTATTAAAAGTATTAATAGCATCAAATTAATCTAATTTAAGCTTAATTATTATCTGTTTATTTTAGATTTACAATGACACCCATTAAATATATACAATCAATTTACTACAAGATCTCTGCCACTGCAAATTAATAGACTGCTGACAAGACAGAAGCGAGCAAGCTAGTTGCATTAATTATGTAAAAATGCAATTATTTTCATGCAAAAGGGAGATTAACTAGTAGCTTAGGGAGCTTAATCTTTTAATTGAATATTTAAAAGCTCAAATTATTATCTTATAGCCAAGATCTAAAAATAACTTTAAATAGTTGATTTATATCAATCCTTGATCAAATTATTAAGGGTATGCTTCAGATTAATAAAGATAAGTTTGAAATAATTAGTGTCACATTTTAAGATTTTATTCTCACGGGAGATATCAAATGTATAATACGATCATTGTTCCTACCGACTTTTCGGATGAAGCTGCAACTATTCGATCATTAAAAAAAGCCGCGCAACTGTCTGATAATGGTCGCGTTATCTTATTGCATGTGCTTGAATCTGTGCCTTATATTGTATCAACGACAAAAGAAACACTGGCTCAATGGATAGAGAAATCTGGAGTGGAAGCAGAGATAGAGGTTCGCCATAATGGATCTTCTTATCATAATATTATTGAGTCAGCTAAAGAGCACGGCGCTAACTTAATTTTAATAAACTCTAGCAAACCTGAGCTCCAAGATTATTTATTGGGCTCTACAGCGGGCAAAGTTGTACGACATGCACAATGTTCTGTCTTAGTTGAACGCTAGCCTACTTTGGTTGACCGCTTATTTGGACTTAAAGACTGATTAGATTATAGTTTGCACAAAATTATGATTGTTTAATATTAACAGCCTAATTATATTTATGAATTGAGAATCTAGTGCTGTAATTACTCGCGCGCTCGATTATTAATTTAATGACTAAATTTTTAAGCTCTATTGATAAACTTTAACTGCACTGAATCGTCAAGAAAATTATTTGTCTATTACTAAAACGAGTCACTTAAGTAAGTTAGTCAAGCGAGATTCTTACGGCCTTACCGGTTTTTGTGTTGTAAGCAACAACACCTCCAGATGAAACTCCGATCCCTGTTATCGCCTGAACGACTACTTGATGCGTGACCATTAATGTCAGTTTATTTTGATCGAGTTGTGAAAATTTTTGTTGGAGTAACTTGAGTGTTTCATTACGATCAGCATGCTCTTCAAAAAATGAGTTTAGCCCCGAAAACCTTTCAACATCCCCCAGCTTTAATAGTTTGGCCGTTTCGAGACAACGGCACCAATAGCTTGAGTAAATCTTATCAACTACTATATTCGACTGCTTCAATTTTTTGCCCAGTGAAACTGCCTGACTGCGACCAACAGCATCTAAATTACGCTGCGTATTGCATTGATCAATAACAAAATTATCGGGGTCTCCAAAACCAGGGGCAATAGCATGGCGCATCAATAGCACATTAGCATCGATTGCACGTAAGTTATCTATAATTGAATCGATATTTGATGTAGCAGCGGTAGTCTTCACACTACAAATCATCATTATAAAAATTAAGACAAAATTGCGAGTTATCATTTATTTTTATCCACTTATGTTGAGACTATTTGTTGATTTATGCACTATTAAAAACTTTGATTAGTAATGTCCTCGGACCTACAAAAACACATAAAACATACGCTTAACTTTTTAAAATGGCTTTATTCATATGTTTCTAGACATATGAAGCTTATTATTTAAAAAGCACTATTTTAATGATCCTTAGATCTCGACTATATCTAACATTTTAATGTTTCTCATGCATTTTTAACGGCTTAATTATTTAACTTTACAATCAAATTTCAGGGTCTGCTCCGGTTGTTTTTATTATGTTAAAAGCGCAGAATATAAACACTTATCCAGCAAACCTTTAATTCATTGAATAAGGCCTATATTTTAGGCTAGAAGGTTAATGCCAGCACTAAACATTCTTAACATTTATAACTTCCACAACATCAATAAAATCTGAGCGTATAGCGGGTAATCTTTCAACACCAAAATGATCGATATTTGAACAGCTTTGTATATTCAATTATTTTTTACATTTCACAAAATTGAACTATAATTTATTTACTTTTACGCTTTTAAATCTATTTAAAAAACTGAGCATACCTTAGCTCTGAAGGTGACTTATCAACACTAAATGGAAACCTCCTTATAAAACCTCAATAATCAGAGTTTTTGTAATCCTGTTATTTTCGACAATCCTTAGTTATTTGGCAGTCGCTAAAGAAGAATTGAATGATACTGAGCAAGCTATTCGTATACTCGAAAACCTAAACTGGATTACTGAAGAGTATCCACCATTTAATTATCAAGACCCTAATACAGGTGAGATATCAGGTGCGGCCGTTGAAATTTTATCACAAATTTTTCGGAAACTTGGCATTTCCATTGACAACATAAATTTGAAAATTTATCCCTGGGCTCGTGGTTATCATATGGTCTTAAACGAGCCTGAAACGGTTCTTTTCTCGACAACATATACTCCTGATCGACTTAAAAAAATGAAATTTGTTGGCCCAATAGCACCTAATGTTGTAGCCGTCATTGCTCCAAAGTCTAGCAAATTATCTATAAAATCTGCCGCTGATCTGAATCAGCTTAAAATTGGCGTCGTCAGAGACGATATTGGTGAAGAATTATTAATCGCCCAAGGCGTTAAACCTGAATCTATTGATCGACTTAACTCTGGGTTAAGCATGGTAAAAAAGCTGGCCTCAGGAAGAGTTGATGCCGTAAGTTACGCTCATGCAACCACTCAACTTTTGTTTAAGACGGCAGGCATAAATAGCAATGACTATGAAATTATTCTTGTTTTAAAATCATCTAGTATGGGTTTTACCTTTCACAAGTCGACCGATGAATATATTCTTGAGCCCATGAGAAAAGCTCTTAAAGAGCTAGAAGCTGATGGCACTATCACTGAGATACAAGCAAAATATGGCTTGAAAGTAGCTAATGATTAAATTTAAAAAAGGCATTGGTATTCGCTTACTGCGCTATGTGTTTGGTTGCTATCTTATTGTCGCCATAGTTGTTACTGGCACTCAACTTGTTTCTGAATACCGCCATGTAAAAAATCAAGTATTTACACAAATATATGACCTTGAAAATACCTTCAAAGAGAGCTTTGTAAATTCGATATGGTCTTTTGATACCACTCAACTCGAGATAACACTTTTTGGAATGACCAAGATTGATACCGTTTCAGGTATTAAGATCGAGAATGAGAGCAACGAGCTGATAGCGTCGATAGGTGACGTGGTAGCCAAAGATAGCCAAATCATTTCAAGTAAAGATCTTGAAAAAATTGGGATGAAACAAATCGAGCTAATGCAAGCTGGAGCCGTCACTCGTCAAACTTTATATGAATATACATTCCCTATCGAATACCAAGAGGATACCAATGGTGTTATCAAACTAATTGGTTACGGTCACTTATATACAGATGTAAATACAATTATCGATCGCGTCAAATATAGTTTTATTTTAATCATCATTAACTCGCTAATAAAAACTGCAGCTTTGTGGTTGTTCTTTTTATATTTTGTTAATAGGCTGGTTGCAAAACCACTGGCCGCATTAGCCAATGCCGCAAGCGCGATTAATCCAAACAAACCTGAAACGCTCAGTCATTCTAAAGTCCTCGACAAGGTAATTGCTGCTAAACATGACGATGAACTCTTTTTATTGGCGACAAATTTTGACCAAATGCGTATTGCTATTGCAGATAAAATAGAGGTTATTGAATCACAAAAAATCGAGTTAGAAGAGCGAGTTCTAGATCGCACAAAATCACTGTCGAAAGCAAACAAAGAACTTAAGCACTTAGCCTTACACGATACATTAACATCTCTGCCTAATCGGACTTTATTTCAAGATCGCCTGCAGCAGTCTCTAAAAACCGGTCAGCGGAATAATAATCGATTTCTTGTTGCTAGTATCGATCTGACAAAATTTAAGGCAATTAATGATGATTATGGTCACCAAATAGGGGATTTAATTCTTATCGAAGTTGCTAAACGGCTATCTAGTGTTTTACGTGGCACCGATACACTCGCTCGCATGGGCGGAGATGAGTTTTATGCATTACTTGATCTGGATAAAGATAATGATGGCGAGTTAATAGTGCAAAAGTTTTTCACGGCTCTCCAGGCACCGGTTCTCGTCAATGACACTGAGATAGTGAGCGTTGCAGTGTCTGCAAATGTTGGCACTGCTATTTATCCAGTGCATGGGAAAGACGCCGAGTCACTAGTTAAGAATGCTGATATGGCTATGTATCAAGCAAAAAAAGCTGGCATCAACTATGTGCTTTATAGCTCCGAGGAAGACTCAAAACTGAGACGAAAATTGAAGTTAAGCCAAGACTTCCATAAGGCCATAAAAAACGACCAACTCTTTTTAGTTTATCAACCAATATTTAACTTCAAATCTAAGCGCGTCAATAAGATAGAAGCATTAGTTAGGTGGCAACATCCTACCCTAGGATTAATTTCTCCCGTCGAATTCATTCCTATTTGTGAACGCAACGGCAGTATTCACGAGTTGACTCAATGGGTTTTTCATCAAGTCTGTAGGCATTGCAAAACCTTTTGCCAAACTGATGAATCATTTTCGATTTCAATCAACATATCCGGCCGCGTGTTTAGTCAACCCGAAATATATGACGTCCTAGAAAATATATGCAAAATATCAAAAATGCACCCTAGCAATATAAACTTGGAGATTACTGAGTCTACGGTGATGGCGAAACCTGAACAAGCTATCAAGATTTTGAATCGGTTAACAAAAAAAGGCTTTACTGTATCGATAGATGACTTCGGTACCGGCTTTTCATCGTTTTCTTATTTGACGATGTTGCCGGTTAATGAATTGAAAATAGATAAAAGCTTTCTTCTAAATAGAGGCAAGAACAGCGACAAAGTCATAAAGGCAATGATCGATCTTGCGCACTCATTGGATCTCAAAGTAGTTGGTGAGGGTGTAGAAACAAAAGCCTTGCTTGATTTATTAGAAGACATGGAGTGTGATTATGCACAAGGGTATTATATTGCCAAGCCACTACTAGCCAACGAAATTCACAACTTTTTACTCGAAAACTTAGTTTCACAAGCGGTATAGTCTAATAAAGGTAAAAACTTTATTTAAGCTAAAATAATATTTTAATTGTTGGCTTCTTGGGCTTCAGTATTAGGCTTATTTTATCTAAAAATAAAGTCCTCAAACTTCATTCAACAACTTCATCATATAAATTTATACAAATAACTTGTGAGCAGAATTTGTACTTTAGTTTCAATTTAGAAGATTGACGTTCGCGTGTAGGTGGTTAATTTTTCTAAGGCTAATTGGCCTAGTACAGAATTTCCAGAAGCATCAAGTTCGGGTGACCATACGCATACGGTATATTGTCCCGGTGCAACGGCTACAATGCCACCACCAACGCCACTCTTTGCGGGTAAACCCACATTATAAGCAAAATTACCGACTGCGTCGTAAAGACCGCAGGTTAACATAATGGAGTTGATACGCTTATCCATTAACTCTGCATGAAATTTGTTAGTGAAATTAGAACGGCCACGATTCGCTAAACACTCTATTGCTCTTACTAAATCGCGGCAACTCATGTTCATTGCGCACTGCTTAAAATAGCAATCGAGAGTTTGATCGACATCGCCATCTAGGTTTCCCATAGCTTTTAATAAATTGGCAATGGCAATATTATGAAAGCCGGTTCTTTTTTCGCCCATGGCTACTTCTTGATCGATGCGATTTTCTTTATTACCAGATAACGATGCAATAAAACCTTCTATTCGACGAATTGGTGTTGAACTGCGTACGGCAATCGTATTTGTAACAACAATAGCACCTGCGTTAATGAAGGGATTGCGTGGTATGCCGCCTTCCGAGTCTAATAGAAGTAGCGAATTAAAACGCATACCAGAAGGCTCTCTGCCAACACGCTTCCAAAGCTCATCGCCAATGGTATCTAGCGATAACATTAAGGTGAATAATTTAGAGATACTTTGTATAGAAAACCCAGTGTCTGCACAACCAACCGTAAATTCCTCTCCATCAATGGTACGCAGTGCCATACCAAATTGTTTTGGGTTTACTCTTTTCAGATCTGGGATATAGTCTGCAACGTGGCCTTTGCCATAAGCTTCGATAACTTCACTATAAATGCGTTCTAGTATACCGGGAAGAGCTTCTGTATCTAGAGGTTGATTAACCAGTTGGGGATGAAATTCAGATGTCATAATGCCTTGATGTCGTAGTTTGCTTTAAAATAAGTTTTAAAATAAAAATGTAACCAACCATGGGAGCGCTAAGGCGCTAATCAGTGTAGATAAAGCCATTGCCAAACCAGAAAAAGCACCCATCTCAGCATTTAATTGAAATGCTCGTGCCGTACCAATTCCATGCGCCGCTACACCTACCGCAATACCTTTGACGCTATTGTCTGTAATTCTGAGAATACTAAAGAGTTTACTGCAAATCAGTGCGCCTGTGACACCGGTCATAACCACTAGTGCCGCTGTAAGCGATGGCAGTGCACCAATTTTTTCTGCAATACCCATGGCGACAGGTGCAGTCACCGATTTAGGTGCTATAGATAATTGAGTTTGAATATCTGCGCCTAACCATTTTGCGATAAAGACAGAGCTTACGGCGCCAAATACTACGCCTGTCGTAATAGCAACTGTTGCTGAAAACCAAATCTTTTTGAGCTTGGAAACTTGTTGATAAAGTGGCAAAGCTAATGCCACTGTAGCTGGCCCTAATAAAAAATGAATATATTGAGCGCCTGAGAAGTAGAGTTGATAATCTGTCTTTGTTAGCGCTAAAAAAGAGATTAATGCAATGATAGAAATAGCAACAGGGTTGAGCAAAGGGTTAGAGTTTGACCACTGATAAAGTTGGAAGGCCACGCAATAAACTATAAGGGTGACGGTTAGCCATAATAGCGGACTAGTCGAGAGATAAACCCAAATGCCTTCATTAACATTATTCATATCTTATTTTCGCTTTGACTATTAGCGTCTATCTTTAAAAGACGATTAAGAAATATCATCGTACCTGCGGTTATAGTCATGGTAATTATCGAACCTAAAACAATGGCAGCGATAATAGGCAACCATTGATTTTCTAATCTATCAATGTGAACAATAAGCCCGACACCTGCTGGAATAAATAATAATGATAGATGACTTAAAATAGCGTTTGCGCTGGTGCTTAGGGCATCATCTTGATGTTGTTTATTGACGTTATTTTTTTTGATTTTATACAACAACAATAATGATAAAAACAACAATAGCATGCCAATAACAGGCCCAGGAATACTCAGAGAGAAATACAACGAGATAGCCTCACCTATCAATTGAAAAACAAGGAGCAATGTTAAGCCATAAAGAAATTTCATACTAACTCCAAAAATATACTGCTAAACCTAGCCTATAGGACCTATCGAATATGAAAGTCATGCCTCAATTTATTTAACTCACTCTGATTTAACGCTAACGTTTGCATATAGCCAGTTATGTTATTCGATACGCATTAAATTACCGTTATTTTAGCTGATTAGCATCTTTGATTACGTCTTGATAAAAGTTACTTCATCACTAAAAAAATTATTAAAATTTATTTTTATAAGAGTCAGGCTAGTCATAGTAAATATAACTAAAGCTTAACAAAGCTAAACTATCAAATAACTTGATAAAATATCACTCTACGTACAGACAAAATCAATAGCGTAATTTTAATGAGCCATTTAAATCATTAAATTAGATTTACTTTTCAACCAATAAAAAGGCGCCCATTAAAGCCGTGTAAGATTCGTGCAATATGCAAGCTGCAACAAGGACAATTTTATCATTTATCATTTATCATTTATCATTTATCATTTATCATTTATCATTTATCATTTATCAAGTTAGTTTGTTGGCATCATCTCTATTTCGACAAGTAGATTTTATCTGCCTTCAATAAGAGATTCAATGTAAGCTATTCGACTCGTCACTTCTTGTTGAAGTCTTTGCAGCTCCTCTTTAATAACAGTTGCATTTTTTAACTTTGTTTTCTTATTGCCTATTATATCTTCTAACTCAGCAATAGAGCGCTGTAAGAAAGGCGAAATCTCATGAACTATATCTGTTTTTTGAGTGCCACCATCAGCAAGTACAGTTTTACTCGATCGACCAAACTCATAGCGTTTACTCGCGGGCAGAAGTGACCCTTTTTTGCGACGATAAATAATGCGTAAGTTGTCGCTTTTATTCGTACTGGCTAAAGAGTATCTTTCAATTTCTTCTGGGTGATTCACGCCCATTTCATTAAGAGTTGGGTATTCTTTCATATTTTATACGCCTGATATTTAAAGTGTTAGATATCCCATGGCTTTAAAGGTATTTTGCCAACTACGGGCCAGATATGTTACGCACATACTAGCATTAATTTCGTTTATGTTTATTATTCAATATACTTAATTAGAAAAACAAAGACATACAGAAATAAAGTCCTTTGTGGGTCTATTGAACTAATAGAATCAAGTTTTGATCTTCATTCTTAAACTTAATTCATTAAAAATTTTTGAATTCGTTTATTTACACTTACACACAAACTAAACTATTCAATATTGAAATCATAAACGACTATAATTGGGTCGCATAAAACCATGAAAATTGCTTATTTTGGCTACAACCCTTTCTCATCATGCCTCGAACTACTCATTAACCAAGGCCATGAAGTTGTTTGTATTTACACGGGACAACAAAGCATACATACCGATCGAGTGATTAAGTGTGCAACACAAAATCAAATATCTGTTTGCCTCGAAAAACCCGAGCAGAGCCAAATGGACGCATTAGTTAGTGCTGGCGTAGAACTTTTTTTATCGGCAGAGTACCCTTGGAGGATTCCAATTCCAGATAAATTAAAATTTGCAATTAACATCCACCCCACTTTTCTTCCATATGGTCGTGGCTCTACCCCGCTGCCGCTATTATTATTAGCATATCCTGAGCATGCAGGAATCACGCTGCATAAGATGACGTCTGCACTTGATGAGGGAGATATACTGCTACAACAAAAAATAATTCTTGATGAGCATGAATCTTTTGATACGCTGTCGGCCAAGCTCTATATTGGTACTCCGGTGCTGCTAAAACAACTATTGTCTAATTTAAATCACTATTATATAAATAGTATAAGACAAGAAAATGGCTCAAACTGGGATCAACTCTCCCAAAAAGATCAAACAATCAATTGGAATAATCCTACGCACCAATTGCTCAAGCAGCTTAGGGCTTTTGGTAGTTTAGGTGTTTATTGTAAACTTCAGGGGCAATCTTATTTGATTACCGCTGCAGAAGCTGTGGTGTGCCCGCACAATAGTAAGGCGGGCGAAATCATTTCAATCGACGAAATCAGAGTGACGATTGCCTCGATTGATGGCCTTATCAGCATCCCTAGGGGTTGCTTACTAGCACTCCGATAAATTAAAAACAGGCTAAAATACTGAAGTAAACCCGTTTAAAAAAATCGAACTTTTATATAAAATAAATTTCGAATCATAAAAAAGGTGAAGCATGACCTCTAAAGAAGAAATAACAGCGTTCTTAAAATCAGAATTCCCTCAAACAAAATGCACTATCAAGGAAATTGTACCCAAAGGAGCGACCGTATCGCATGAGGTAGGCTTTGAGGAGCTGCGCCCTGGAGGTACCGTCTCGGGTCCAGTATTGATGAGTGTTGCCGATGTTGCTCTGTACGTTGCTATTCTTGGCGAGATTGGACTTGTAGCTCTTGCAGTCACAACAAACCTATCAATCAACTTTCTGCGTAAGCCTTCATCCGATAAAGACATAATTGCTAAGTGTTCATTAATAAAAGTCGGTAAAAAACTTATCGTTGGCGAAGTAACGTTATATTCTGATGGTGAAACTGCACCAGTAGCACATGCTGTAGGCACCTACTCGGTTCCATCCCAATAAAGCTAACAAAGTAATAAATTATAAATAGGCCCGATCATGACGATGAAAAATTATTATATTTGGATAAAAAAAATTTATCTAAAAATTACACTTCTCAACAAGTAAAAAATAATTTTACATATCATCAATTTATTTTAAGTTTTAATTTTTTATTTCTAAAAAGACATAGTGAAATTTTTTAAATATTCAATTATCATCGGTCATAAAATTTGCAAATAATTGTGGCTAGATTATATTTGGAATCAAACAGTAGTTATAAACAGCTATTTATCGCAGCTTCTTTCCAAGAATAGTATAATTATTTTCTGATAACATCAAAACTTAAATATTAAAAACGTTGCTTTTAATTCATCAATTAATACAATTTTAAGGCGTAAAATATATAGCAAGCTTTGTTAATATTTATAAGATCAAAAACTATATTTCTTTTAATGTGTAAAAATCTATCGGTAGATACTAATGGTATAAACATATGAATCTTTTAGCTCAAAACTAGATGTCTCACTAATTGATCATACTTGTTTAGTCATTGTTAATCACTGCTCAAATGCCCTCTTTTATCTCACATAAGTACCCACACAAACATTACCACTAGCAATATAGGGAAAAATCATATAGATTATAACTTGATCAATATATGTGTTCGTAACATTTAAGTTACGTCATCTAACGTATTTTTTATTAAAAATATCTTTAATACTATCAATCATTGCTTACGGTAATGGTTTAACGGTAATCGTCTAACGATTAATACTTTATTCTTCTATTATATTCGATGCTGATTAATGCAGCGAGTTTAAGCTTTTGTGCTGTAAGTTTTAACTGCTCTAATAATAAATAATAATCAAACTACTGACGTTAATTAAAAATTTTAAATAATCCATTAACATCAGCATTTAAAAAATTTTATACATTAAAAGTAAGGCTACCCTAAATGCAGTCCAAGCTTAATAATAAATATGTCCAGTTTATCAATGTCAAGAAAAGTTATGACCAAAAAAACTTAGTGGTCAAAGATTTTAACTTAGACATTAGAGAAGGTGAATTTGTTACCTTATTAGGTCCCTCTGGCTCCGGCAAAAGTACCTGTTTAATGATGCTAGCAGGCTTTGAAGAAGTCTCTAGCGGTAGCATTTTAATTGATGGTAATCCTGTCAACAATATCGCGCCTTATTATCGAAATATTGGTGTTGTGTTTCAACACTATGCACTTTTTCCACATATGACTATTTCAGAAAATTTAGCATACCCTCTCAAAGTTAGAAAATTACCCGCTGATGAGATTAAACAAAAAGTACAGGCCACACTCGAATTAGTAGAGCTAACTGATTTTGGCAAACGTTATCCAGGTCAGCTCTCCGGGGGCCAACAACAACGTGTTGCTGTTGCTAGGGCGTTAATTTTTGAGGCTAGCATTATCCTTATGGATGAACCCTTGGGCGCTTTGGATAAGAATTTACGCGAACAGATGCAGCTTGAAATAAAACGTCTACATGAAAGAATCGGTTTTACAGCCATTTATGTAACACATGATCAAACTGAGGCATTAACTATGTCCGATCGAATTGCTGTATTTGATGATGGCATAGTTCAGCAATGTGCTGAGCCTGCGACATTATATGAAAAACCAAGCAATCTCTTTGTGGCTAATTTTATTGGTGAAAATAATAATATTAGCGGAGTCATCAAAGCAATTAATGAAGAAATCGTGACGGTAACACTCGCTGATGGCAGCGAGGTAAATGTACGAAACGGCAACTGTAAAGACATCGGCGCGCAATGCACGGTGACGATAAGGCCTGAAAATCTCTTTATCAACAAGCCAGCAGAACAACGCAAAAATAATGTAGACAGTAAATTTATAATGAATGTCTACGTCGGTGACTCTATTCATTACTATTTTTCATTGGGTTGCGGGACCGAAGTTTGGGTCAAGTTGCTTAATGATCATGATGCGCCTGTGATTAAAAAAGGCGATTCAACCCACCTGAGCTGGCCTTTAGAGAGGGCAACTGCTTTTCAGGAGTCTTTAACTTAGATATTAACCATTAACCTTAACCACTAACGAAGAGATTTATTATGATTAAAATCAACTCGATTATTACCGCTACATTGTTATGTACGGCAAGTGTCGGTGCACTTGCAGAAGAAAAACTAACCGCTGTATCTTTTGGCGGGGCTTATGGTGCGGCTCAGCAAAAACACATGATAGACCCGTTTACTAAAAAGACAGGCATTCAAGTACTTTTTGAAGATTACTCAGGCGGTATCGCCGAGATTAAAGCTCAAGTAGAGAGCGGTAATGTTTTATGGGATGTTGTCGATATCGAAACAATCGATTTAGAACGTGCATGCTCTGAAGGCTTATTAGAAGTATTTCCTCAAGACCAATTACCACCGGGTGAAAATGGCGTTGCTGCCAAAGATGATTTTTATGCCGATGCATTGAGCAATGAATGTGGAGTGGGTAACATCTATTGGACAGTTTTATATGCTTATAGTGACGAAACAATAAAAGGTGGCACGCCCTCAACGATTGCTGACTTTTTTGATACCAAAAAATTCCCTGGCAAAAGAGCAATGCGTAAGCGTCCACAAATTAATTTAGAATGGGCTTTACTAGCGGATGGAGTACCCGCCAATGAAGTTTATGACATGCTAGAGTCAGATGCAGGTCAACAACGTGCGTTTGAAAAGCTAGATACCATCAAGGATGATCTTGTTTGGTTTGATAGCTGGTCGCAAGCCCCCCAATTGTTAAATGATGGCGGTGCGGTAATGGTGCAATCGGCTAACGGTCGTATTTATGCTGCGATTAACGATGACAAAAAACCATTTAAAATGGTGTGGGACGGTCACGTTTTTGATCTTGATGCTTGGGCCGTACTTAAAGGTGCTCCCAACAAGGCGAATGCCATGGAATTTGTCAAGTTTTCTACAGGCTCAAAGCCTTTATCAGGTATGCAAGATGTTGCTTATGGCCCAACTCGTGCATCAGCAATGGTTTATGTTGATGATGCAGTTAAAAGCCAACTACCTTCTGCTAATTTAGATGTAGGTATGCGAGCTTCAGGTGATTTTTGGTCAGACTATGGCGAATCATTAGGCGAAAAGTTTAACGAATGGCTTTTAAAGTAATACAAATACTGGAGTAAAGCATTGTGACCGAGTATGTATTAAGTCCAGAAGAAGTTGTTCATAGCCGAGCTATGTTAAGGCGAAAAAAAAGAATCCTGTTTCTTTTCGCTGTTCCATTACTGCTATTTATTATTATTTCTTTTGTGATACCAATTGGCACAATGCTTAGCCGGAGTGTTTATCACCCCGTCGTCGCTGAGTTGATTCCGAACACACTCTCAGAGTTAGAGTCATGGGACGAATCAACGGGTAATCTACCCGATCACAGTGTGGTGGGTGTGTTTACAGCAGAGCTTCTAGTGTTATCAAAAAATCGAGACTCTGGGAAACTAGCAGGTGACGTTAACCGTCACTTTCCTGGAGCTTCAAGTACCGTAAAATCAACAGCTAGAGCGCTTAAAAGAGCCAAAACAGAAGGCTTACCCCAAGATTACGCTGCCTTAGCAGAGATTGAATCCGACTGGAATGATCCTGGCATTTGGCGAGCTATGAAAAAAGCGGGTGCACGTTACACTGACACGTTTTATTTAACGGCATTAGATTTAACCAGAGATCGTGATGGCGACTTAGAGTCGCGCGACACCCAAATTTATATTCAACTTTATGCGAAAAGCTTAAAGCTGGCGCTTTATATTACATTGCTGACAATAATGATAGGTTATCCTTTAGCCTACTATTTGGTAACTTTGCCTACACGTGTCGCCAATGTGCTGATGATTTGTGTGCTATTACCATTTTGGACATCATTACTAGTGCGAACCACATCTTGGATCGCTTTACTACAAACTAACGGTGTTATTAATTCTATCTTACAATCGTTACATGTTATTGATGAACCGCTCGAAATGCTTTACACGCAATTTGCCACCATTATTGCAATGACACATATTTTATTACCTTTTATGGTATTACCTCTCTACAGTGTTATGAAAGGTATAGATCCGAGTTATTTAAGAGCCGCCTTATCACTTGGTGGCAAACCAATTCCTGCTTTTATCAAAATTTATATGCCGATGACTGTTCCTGGTTTAGCTGCCGGTAGCTTATTAGTATTTATTATTTCTATCGGCTATTACATAACACCAGCACTCGTGGGTGGTACCGATGGCCAAATGATTAGTAATATTATTGCCTTCCATATGCAGTCATCTAACAACTGGGAACTGGCTGCAGCATTAGGGTCTCTTCTCTTGGCCGTCATCTTAATTATGTACGCTATCTACGATCGTATCGTTGGTGTGAGCAATATTAAACTAGGATAAGTTATGTCACTTCCAAAATACTTAACGCTATCACAACGTATAGGATTACGCAGTTTTCATGGATTTTCGTGGTTAGCGTTAGTTTTTTTAATGTTACCTATTTTAGTTATTATTCCACTGTCTTTTAATGCTGAACCTTATTTCACTTTTACAGAAGGTATGCTGGCATTCGAAGCAGATGCATATTCACTTAAGTGGTATCAAGAAATTCTAAGTGATGACAAGTGGATTCTCGCTATAAAAAATAGCTTCTATATTGGTTTTTTTGCAACAATACTTGCAACGACGCTAGGAACATTTGCTGCTATTGGGCTTAGCAATTCCAGTATGCCGTTTCAACGATTAATAATGGCAGTATTATTATCACCAATGATTGTTCCTTTGATTATTACCGCTGCAGGTATGTTTTTTTTCTACTCGCAACTCAATATAGCTGGCACTTACATTGGTGTTATTATAGCCCATGCTGCACTAGGAACTCCCTTTGTTATCATCACTGTTAATGCTGCCCTCGCCGGCTTTGATCATTCTTTAGTACGAGCTTCGATGAGCTTGGGTGCGCCTCCGCTAATGACTTTCTTTAAGGTAGTTGTGCCTTTGATTCGACCCGGAGTAATTTCTGGAGCATTGTTTGCTTTTATTACTTCTTTTGATGAAGTTGTAGTTGTTCTATTTTTAGCGGGCCCAGAGCAACGAACGATACCTCGTCAAATGTTTTCCGGTTTAAGAGAACAAATAAATCCAACAATTTTGGCAGTGGCGACCTTGCTTATTGTAATTTCTGTGCTGATGCTTATGACTATTGAATATTTACGTCGTCGCGGAGAAAATATCCGCACAGGCAAAAACAATTAATTCTTTCAATGATTAAACCGCAATACTAGGATCAAATAAAAACTTACCTGAGTTTGACACGACAACGTAAACTTTTTTGATCTTCTATGACTTATTTATTGCGGCTTTATCCTATCGATTCAATATATTAGGACACTTATATTAAAAATTATTTCATAACTTATAACTCAACTTACACCATAGATTTTCACCGTAAAATACAAATGGTAATTGTTATCCTTTTTGCTGCTTTATCAATTGGCTGCGGCGCTAAATCTGATAATGAAAAAGAAAAACCACAAGGCGTAATTCCACAGTATCAACTTAAAACTCTCGAAAAAGCAAAAGAAGTCAATAAAATTATGCGTGATGCGACCACCGAAAGAGATGCGGCCTTAAAAAAAGAATAGTAAATACTATAAGATCTTTAGCTTTTCAGTTGATATGAAAGTTAAACGATGAATTGGCAAAACCATACAATGTATTTTGGAGTTTTGGTGAATAAAATTAATCCAAAAAAATTACTCAACAGCAAATGGACAGCTGTTAACCCAATCAATAAAGAAAAGCATTTCTTGGTAAGCGATATTGAATTTGATGACGAGGATATTGTCGTTTCATGCTCACTAGAAGCAGTTACTTCAAAGCGGTGCGCCTCTATTAACTGGAATGATTTAAAAGATGAAAATCATTGGCTTCATGGCTGGAAATAATTTATCTTAAATCAAAAAATAAATCGCCTATCAAAATTCAAAATCTGCTTACTAAGTTACCCATCAAGTAACAAATAAAAATGAAACACTATGCTCTATGCTTTAAGCGCAGGGTTTTCATTAATAATTAGCTATCATAATAATATTGAATAACTGCACTTTGAGTGTCACCTTGGGCATCTGTGATATTTACATCGCCCTTGAAACGTAATAAGCGTTTAGACGCAAGGTCATAAGTCAGAGCCAATGGCTTTACAAACAAATTAAGCAACATATTAGAAGGCCGTATTAAAAAACAGGTCTGTGTTTTCTTATCGTAAGTGTCTTGGTAGCATTCATCAGTATTAGACTGCCTGACAGTTAATTTAATCGTTCTTAAATGCACTGGCGATAAAAAATCTATAATGAGTTTTTCGCCACCGGTTAACGTTGACCAATTCTCTTTCACCGCTTCGTCAAAACCAGCATCAATTACCAGCATATTTTCCAACTCAATTGCAGCCGATTCCACTAGTTCAGAATTCGGTTTCCGATAACTAACATTGATAACGGTATCCTTCTCTTCCTTGTTTGCACCTTTAGCATTTATATTAGCTTTATCGACAGAGCTATTTATAGAACTGCGCAACTCGTTGTTACGCAAGTCTAATTGGACAACATTTGGACGAATTAAACCTGGCGAATAATCAACTGTTTTTGTAGCAATGAGCATTTGGTCATATGCTCTATATTCAACAATAGTTTTTTTATAAATTTTATCAAAATTTTCTTCATTATTAAAAATATGATACTCACAATAAAGAACCTGACTACTTTCAATATCTCGCACCATACCAATAATATTTGCTTTTTTATTGGGAGATTGATACTGGGGGCATGACTTCAATACATCCGCACTGACTGATGTTCCCGTAATAAATACAAAAATAAATATAGAAGGTAAAAATAATGTGTTAAAAAAACGTGTCTCTAAAATCATTTAAAAAACCTATTGGTTTTGGATTTTATAATCCAATCATCAATCAACTACTGCCTCGAAAGACTTTGAAAAGTCAGTTCGACAGAACATCTATAAATAATTAACAAGCTCTTTGGTAATTATTTATAAATATTTTTTGCGTTAATGACAGATGCGTTATTCCTAAATTTAAGCAACAGTTTTGAAATTCTTAATTGCTGGCAAATGCAGGCAGCGGGGTTTTGCTATTAGCATTTGTATAGTGCCAATTGCGCGCTCACGAAAACCACCCTCACAGTAACTCAGATAATAATCCCACATACGAATGAATACATCATCATAACCTTGCTTTTTAACAGCAGACAATTGATCAAAGAAACGTTCTCTCCAATCATGTAGAGTTTTTGCATAATCGAAAGTAATGTCTTCTATACCCACAACTTGCATATCAGTATATTTGGCAACATTTTCTAGCAACACAGAGTTGCATGGCAGGTGACCGCCCGGAAAAATATATTTCTGTATAAAATCGACACCGTCAGAAGTAACAGCATAGCGTTGATCCGGCATAGTAATCGCCTGAATTAACATAAGACCATCTTTTTTGAGTAAATTACTACACATGTGAAAATAACTTTTATAGTATTGTGGGCCTACAGCCTCTATCATTTCTATCGACACTAATTTATCAAACTGTCCCGTTAAGTCGCGATAATCATCCAATAAAACTGTAATTTTATGCTCTAAACCTTCGGCTTTTACCTGCTCAACAGCATATTTATGTTGCTCTTGAGAAATGGTCGTTGTGGTTACTTTGCAGCCATAATTTATTGCTGCGTAAATAGCCATTCCACCCCACCCCGTACCTATTTCTAAAAGGTGATCACTTGCTGTTAGCTTCAATTGTTGACAAATATGATCTAACTTATAGCTTGCCGCATCATTAAAATTTATTTTCTCATCGGGATATATAGCTGATGAATACATCATATTAGGATCGAGAAAAAGCGAAAAAAAGTCATTACCAAGATCATAATGAGCAGCAATATTTAATTTTGAATTGTGCTTATTGTTAGATCTATATAGACGATGCGCCCATCCCATAAATATATTACTGAACTTTGACCAACCACTATTTAAATCAATCACTAAATCCATATTCTGACAAATCACTTGAATCACATGCACAAGATTAGGTGAGCTCCAAGAGCCTTTCATGTAAGCTTCACCAGTACCTATCGCACCATTAAATAACATATCTCTGTAAGTTGATTGATGCTCAACATTAATAATACCGTAAATTTTTGCATCACTTTCAGACTCACCAAATGAGTATTTCTCACCGTTATCAATAACAGTTAAGCGGCCATTTTTCATCTTAGCCAACCATTTAAATATCAGTTTCTTAGCCCAGCCATCAATCATACTTAAAGAAGATTGGCTGATTTTTTTATTGTCGATACTAACTGCTCTCATTAATAGGCTCCTACGGTAATGTGTTTATTTATTAATATGCAGCACTTAAAAAATTTTCTTTAAATGAGTTTATCTGATTTTACAAAAAATATACTTTTAATCGCGTTTACTGAAGACCAGCCACCATTTTATTAATTATTTGGTGCAGAAAAAAATGGTATACGCTTTAAAAATAACTTAAATGCTTCCCAATAAATACTAATAACAACTTTTATTGTCATCAAGGGATAGCGCCACAAAATACTATTCATACTGTTTTTACTAATCACTTCCCTTTTCAAAGTCAAAGTTGCATCGAATATTGACTCTTGCTCACGATGAACATCAAGATGAACAAGTAAGTTTTTATTCGGTGCTTTACCTACCCAATGATACTCTAAGCCCATTGGTTGAAATGGTGAAACGTGCATTTTTTTACTAAAGCTTAGTGCTTGCTTATTTTGTAGCTCGGTGTCTGTATTAATGTCATTACTCGAGTCATCGATATTTAAAATATAGTGGCAGCGATCTCCCCAAGGCGTATTGGTGACTTCTAATACAACGGTTTGTAATTCTTTGCCCAACTTATCAAAACAATAATAACAAGTTATAGGATTTATAATAAAACCAAAGTAACGTAAGTTTGCCAACATACGAATTGGCCCTTCCGGTCGCCTACCATTTTCTAACTCTAGCCAATCAGCAATGGCTTCATAGAGAGAACTATCCGCATCTTTATCGAAAAAATCAGAGCGCCTAAATTGGGCAATATTAAGTCGTTCTTTTGACCACCAACGGCTTTGCACAAAAACATCATCAAGTTCTTGTAAATCTAGATAAACCATAAATACGTTATAGATAAAACTGTGCTTTTTAGGGCTAAAACGCCTATGCCTAACCTGTCCAGAATAAATTGCACTGTTCAGGCCTTCAGAATTCACAGCTAAGTCCATATCATTTATCTCATCAAAGACTCACATTATCGTTCATCCATCTATTATATAATATAATAAACCTATATCAGTACATCAATGGAGCAATGATATTTATAGCTAAATATTTTCGACTCAAAGTGTTGAACCTAACTTTTCAGCAACGCGAAGAGCGCTTAGTACGCCGTCCTCATGAAATCCATTTGCCCAATAAGCACCACAAAACCAAGTTTTATTAACACCATTAATTGTCTCCCATTTTTCTTGTGCAGCCAAACTTGCTCTCGAAAATACGGGATGATCATAGCTGTACACACCTAATATTTTATCGGGATCAATCGCATCTGTTTTGTTTAGAGTGACACAGAATGTGGTCTCGCTTTTTATCGATTGAAGAATATTCATATCATAGGTCAAGACAGGCGGCTTATCGTCTTCGGATATTTTTGCAACATCGTTACCGCTAATACTTAAAGCTGCATCGCTAACGTTGCTTCGGCTGTGCATATCTTCATTAATAATTCTGTAATTCCAGCTAGACCAAGTTGACCGTTTTTTGGGTAGTAAACTAATATCTGTATGCAGTACCACTTCATTTTTCTGGTAGGGGATAGCACTTAGTAATTGAGTTTCTTGTGTACTTGCATCTTCGAGCATTGCAAGTGCTTGATCACTATGAGCAGCAATAACCACTTGGTCAAAATGTTCGCTATGTCCATGTATAGTTTTAATCGCGACTCCGTCAGCAGTTCTATTGATAGATTTTATAGCGCTATCAAGATATATGTTGTTTTTAAAACGTTGAATCAATGGCTCGATATAAGCGCGAGAGCCACCTTCGATAACACGCCATTGCGGACGGTCACTTACACTCAATAAACCATGGTTGCGAAAAAAATGAACGAAGAATTGTAGTGAGAAATTTTTCATTACAAGCTTTGAAGCCGACCAAATAGCCGCTCCCATCGGTATCAAATATTTATTAGTGAATGTTTCTGAATATTTTTTTTGCTGGAGATATTCGCCAAGGGTTATTTCAAGATAGCGCCCACCGCTATTAACATCTGCTAATGCTTCTTTGTTAAATCGTAAAATATCCCGAATCATTGACCAATGCTTTGGACTAAATATATTTTTACGTTGAGCGAACATTGTGTTTAAGTTGGTACCGCTATACTCTAATCCTGTTTGTTCACAACAGACACTAAAACCCATATCAGTTGGCTTTGAGCCGACATTAAGCTGCGCTAACAATTTTTGGAAATTTGGATAAGTCCAGTCATTGAAAACAATAAACCCTGTATCTATCGCGTAATCTCGGCCTTGATAATGAATATCTTTAGTCGCTGTATGACCCCCTAGACGATCATTAGCTTCGAAAACTTTCACATCATGCTTTTGGCTAAGTACATATGCCGCTGTCAAACCAGAAATGCCTGCACCAACAACTGCTATTTTCATCGTTACCCTAAACTATAGTTTGATTATTATTAAGAGAATATAATTAAGTACTACTTTTTTTATGCCAGAGTTTCAAGATTTCGATAATTATTGAGTTAAAGCTGTCATTTAAAAGATTATCGTCTTATTTTTGGAGCAAGCCAACGGTACCAAATAAAAGGCAAGCCAGACATTATATGTAATATCCAATAAAACCTTCTTGGAAAGTTAATAAACATTTTACGTTTATTCATACCATCGATTATTCTTTGAGCGGCATTATCTGCCGACATTATAAAGGGCATTGGAAAATCATTAACGTCTGTCATTGGTGTTTTAACAAAACCTGGACGAACAATGCTGAGGTCAAATTCTTGTTGGAGTAAATCCATGCGTAATGACTTTAAAAAGTAGTCAGCAGCTGCTTTTGCCGATCCATAAATTTCTGCACGAGGAAAGCCAATAACAACTGTTAAGCTTGTTACTCCAACAATATAGGGTTTGAAAGCAGATTTTTTTAATAACGGCATTGCTATTGCAACGGAATTGACTAATCCAAAAAAGTTAACATCGAATACTTTTTTGTACGTTGTTTCATTAAATTCTAGATTATCTTCATACTCAACAACACCTGCTGCAAATACAGCGACATCAATAGACTCTACCCTGCTTGCTAATTGACTTTGCATAGCACTAATTTTTGCTGCATTAGTCACATCTACAGGGAGCGCTATTATATTTTGAGGATATATTTTGACTAGCTCTTCGAGTTTGTCTTTACTGCGGGCACTAGCGATAACTACAGCGCCCATTTTTGCTAGCTTAAGTGCTAGGCAACGACCAATCCCAGAACTAGCGCCGGTTATCCATACAGATTTACCCTGCCAATTTTCAGGGTTGTCAGATGAGTTACTTAGAGAGTTCTGAGTCATAACTATTTATTTTCTAATTAGTTTTAGTCATGCGTGTTTTAATCAATCCTATTATTGAGCCTAATAGAGGTATATGTTCGTAAAGCATGGCGCCCATATCGTAGAAATCTTCTTGATATGTTATTTTTTCATCTTTAAATTTGACAATACTCACACCAGTAAGACTTAATCGTGAATTATTCTTCAGAGAGGCGTGACTATAATCCATACGCCATTTGAGACAAGCCGAATTTTCATCGGCAACTTCATCAACAAACACAAATTGACAGTATGTCAGATTTGAACAGGTTTCATTGAAATACTTTTTTAGTGCCTCTACACCACATATTTTGTGCAAAGGATCAACAAAAATGACGTCATCTGCATATATATCCTTGAGATTTTCAAAACAAGCTTGGTCAAAAGTCTCGTAATACTGCTTTAATTTAGCTAACGGTGATATCATTGTTATCTCAGCTTATGTGAGTTGTTGGGGTAATTTAATTGATTAAGTACTGATTTATGCATTTATTATTAGTCCAACTATGTAAACTGAAATTTAATTATAATTACGCTATACATATTTATACAGATCACACTCAACTAATAGATCCAAAAACCCTAACTCGCCGTAATTTAATCTAAATAGACTGTAAATATATGAGGAGTATCAACCTCAAAATCTTTACGCTGCACATACATTTAGCCGAGGCGAGAAGTCGTGAATAAAGCGTAAAATTAAAACAATCAGTTAAAGCGAATGAAGACAGTTCTATGAAATTAGATATAGCGACAAAAAAACCAACTTCCTTCTGGAATGAGCACCTAATAAAAGTAGGTAAGTCTCAGGATAGAATATCTTTTAAGGCTCTATTTGAGCATTTTGGTCCATTACTCAAGAGTTATTTCATGTCTAAGTTTCCAAATCAACATTCTCTTCAGATGATGGATGAGCTTGTTCAAGAAACAATGATAAAGGTTTGGCAAAAAGCCGGTAGCTATGATCAAGGAAAAGCAGCAGCAAGCACCTGGATATTTACGCTTGCTAGAAATACGCGCATAGACATGTTCAGACGCCAAAACAAATATGCGAATACAACATCGATTGAGACAGAAGAAATTTGGGAGGACACTACTGAAAACGGCCCTTATCTTTTATTGCAAAATCTTCGTATAGCCGATGAGATACAAGAGTCTTTGGAAAAATTACCTGAAGAGCAAGCATTAGTAATACGTAAGGTCTACATGGAGTCTAAATCTCATAGCGAAGTTGCTGAAGAACTTAGCCTTCCATTAGGCACAGTGAAATCGCGAGTTCGACTTGCACAAAACAAATTACAGGCATTAATTAAATAGTTATTAATGTTCAACAAACAACCTTATAAGAATCTATTTTTACAGGCAAACGTTATGATTCAGCACCACCCTAATGATAATTTACTTGTCGAATTCGCGGCAGGTACACTTGATAAAGCACAAGCTATTGCAGTCAACGCGCATATGTATTTCTGCACCAAGTGCCAACAAAACATTAAAAAAATTGAACAAACTGGTGGTGCAATGCTAAATAGTCTTGAACCCATGGACTTAGCCGATGATAGTTTTGATAAGCTTTTAAGTGCAATTGATGAGGTATCATCTGAATCTGTTAATTCAGTAAATACAGCGTCGAATCTCAGCCCCATAAGAAAAAGCAAAGAAATGGTTAAAATAGGTCGAGAATTTGGACCGTTACCCAATGTAGTCGCAAAAATGATGAGCAATCAGTCACTTAAGTGGCATCATGTAAATTCATCATTGCAAACTAGCCAATTAATTGCCGGACAAAATATACACCAAGTATCATTACAGAAGATTAATGCTGGCGGAGTTGCGCCTCAACACGACCATTCTGGCATCGAAATGACCGTAGTTCTTAAAGGCAGCTTCTCTGATAAAGAGGGCATTTACCAAGAAGGTGATTTTATCTTGAAAGAGCCTGGTGATATTCATCAGCCTATTTCAGCACGCAATGAAGATTGCCTATGCCTATCGGTAGAAAGCGCCCCTGTAAAGCTTACTGGCTTCTTTGGGCGCATGGTTAATCCTTTCATCAAACACACTGCGGCCTAAGTTTAAACCTAAGGCTGCACTGCTAACATGCTTTCACTATCGGCACCCACTAGGGTGCCTTTTTGTTATATTTCTCGTAAAAACACTCTTGCTAAAAATTTATCCCGTAGCCAACAAATTTACGCTATGCTTTAAAGGTGTATTTGTATTTGTAAACTATTAGCCTATGTCTGATTCACCCACATTTTGTAATGACGGAAAACCCTGCCAACTAGAGCCTAAACTCGATGCTTTAGCGGCTGAGGTCAAACAATTATCTGAGTTGGTCAGCACAGACACCTTGACGGGCTTATCAAACTATCGTCATTTTACAAATATCATCAGCCAAGAAATGGAGCGATCTAAGCGTACAGGACAGCCAACAACATTAATTATTATCGATGCCGATCACTTTAAGAAGGTTAATGATAGCTGGGGGCATGAAGTGGGCAACCAAGCCTTAAAGCTTATTGCTGGCCGTATTGTACAAAATATTCGTCAATTAGATACCGCTTTTCGATACGGTGGCGAGGAGTTTGTCGTTATCTTCCCAAGTACAGACACAGCGACGTCGGTTCATGTAGCTGAAAGAATACGTACTGCAATTGAAGATACGCCATTAATGATTGAGTTAGACGACCAAAGCACCCCCATTAAACACACATTAACCGTTAGTATTGGCGTTGGTACTTATCTTGGTAAACGTGACAATGATGATTGGCACAAACTGGTAGAGCGAGCAGATACTAAACTCTATGCGGCAAAGCAAAATGGTCGTAATCAGGTTTGTTATGCGAAACCAGAAAGCGAACTGCAGCAAGTGAACGCAGATGAGAAATCAGCCCTTTTTGATATATTTAATAAAGAATAAACTACTGGTTAATAAATACTGAAAAACGAACATCACTGGCAGCTTTTAACAAACTAGCAACTGACATCGCATCGACAATTTCTCCATTGTGTACCATTTGAACGGCTGCCTTCAGCGGTAAATACTTAACACTAATATCCTCCGTATCTTCATGACTCAGATCCGTCTGAGTTAACTCTTGAGCCAGATAAATTGTTGCTACCTCATCAGTTACAGAATTTGATAACTGCAATTGGAGCCATTCGCTCCACCGCGTAGCCGTTAAACCAACCTCTTCAAGAAGCTCTCGCTTAGCGGAATAGAGACAATCTTCATCTGCGGGAGAACCACCTTCGGGAATTTCCCAAGTCATACAGCCATGAGGGTAGCGGGTCTGCCTCACAAGCCATGTCCAGCCTTTCTTATCTTTTGGCAATATACCGACAGCATGATTTTTAAAGTGGACACAACCATAAATACCTTCGCTACCACCCGGCGTTATCACCGTATCGTGATTGACGCGTATCCAAGGATTTTCATACACTGTTTCGCTTGTGAGTTGCTGCCATTTTTGGCTATCAACAATAGTTTTCTGTATTGTTCTTTTATTACTTGTCATAGTAGCTGTTTCTTATTAAGTTCTAAACGCTCAATTACCTGTACGCCGCCTATTTTACATCTTTTTTATAAGCGGAGTTTTTTATGTAAACTACAGTAAAGACTTGATACTTTAGCATCGAGGTGATTGAGGCATGTGTTGATTAGACTTATGATAGTTACTATAACGACTAGTTAACTAAAAGAAAGAAATAATATTCAGCTTATAAAAGATGGTGAAAATGCAATTAAACAATATCACTAAAAATAATCGAAGCTTATATATTTTTAATGTATTTAACTCCCAAACGATTAAAAGCGTAAGTTGCAAAGGTAATCCTGCAAGCGTATTTTTAGTTGATAAATTACCTACATTAAAACAGCATCTTACCTTTTTAAACACTCTAAAAGATGATTTCAAAAAACATGCGATTCCCGAATTTATTACATTTGTCTATATCAGTCATTTTAATAAAGATTGTAATGTAGGCTCTAGATTAAGCGATAAACTGAAAAGCCACGAGTATTCCATCAGATGGTTTTCATCAACGAGTGTTATTAAACGCTGCGGCCATGGCACATTAGCAGCTGCAGCTTTCGCTCTAAAAATTTTAAATGAGAATGATTTTATAAATAATTGCTCTCCTTTAATATTTCATTCTGACAGCGAATCATTGAGGGTTAAGGTTTTTAAATATGAAAGTGATCTAGGCATAAAAACATACTTTTATTCGCTACAATTGAAACAAGAGGCATTAATAGAAAGTCATTATAAGTTAATGTTTAAGGACAAACTGAGCATTATTCGTGAAGCAAAAACTAAAGATGATGACGGCTATATAATTTTTGAGCTGGAAAATGAGATCGCAGTAAAAGCATTCAAATTATCAAGAAAACTCATCAATATTATTGACAAACGAGCTCTGATTATTTCAGCAAAAGCATCAAACCAACAATATGACGTGGTTTTTAGATATTTTGCGCCTTTTTATGGAGAGCTAGAAGATAATGCAACAGGATCTGCCGCAAGCATACTAATGCCTTTTTTGAAGGCACATTGCTTTAGTCACGAAGGTTTTGCAAACGAAGATGTTAGAACCCAAAGCTTTAGCGAGATAAAGCAATTAAAAGCTAGGCTGTTGCGTTGCTATCAGGCTTCTAAATATGGTGGTTTTTTTACCATAGATATAAATCAAGATAACGATAATTTGGGCGCAGAAGCAAACTCTATTGAAATATTTGGACAGATAACGTCAAAAATTATTAGTTATTAAACCAATTAAAGCCTCATTTAAAGCCTTCTAAATGAGAGAAAAATAGCTGACACTGAACAAATCATCATCATCTTTCCAGACTTTCTGCAAACTAAATCCTGCTTTCTGAGCAAGCATCGAGAAGCTTTCAACCGTATATTTATATGAATTTTCTGTATGAATTGTCTCGCCCTCTTCAAATAAAAATTCTTTATTGCCAATGTTAAACGATTGCTCATTATCGCTGACCAAATGCATTTCTATACGACTTTTATCACGATTAAAAATAGCCTTATGATTAAATGATCCAGAGTATAATGAAGCATCTAACTCTCTATCTATTCGGTCTAATAAGTTAGTATTAAACTCAGCGGTGATGCCGGCAGCATCATCGTAAGCAGCCTCTAGAATTGCAGTATCTTTGACTAAATCTACGCCAATCAAAAGGCCATCTCCCGATTGTAAATTATCGCAAAATTGTTTTAAAAACGTCACAGCATCCTCAGGATCAAAATTACCAATAGTAGAGCCAGGAAAGAATATAACGCGTTTATTAACAGACGCTTGTGCTTGGAGTTTAGAAAAAATCTTATAAATCTGATGTTTATTTAAAAAGTCGATAACTATAGGATTAATGCTAATTGATGGAAATCGTGCTGACAGTAATTTACTAGAATATTCGAGGATTTCTTGTGATATATCCATTGGCACAAAGCCTGCTGGAGCTTTTAATTTTTCGAGTAATAAACCAACTTTTTTAACCGAGCCCGCGCCAGGCTCTATCAATAAAACTTTATCGCCCATCAATGCTGACATCTCTTCGGCATATTTTTCATAAATATGACACTCTGTGCGAGTCACATAATATTCTGGAGTATCACATATAGCTTCAAATAATTTTGAGCCTTTTTCATCATAAAAATATTTACAGGGTAATGTTTTCTGTGACTTGGATAAGCCGCTAACAACTTCTTTTAAAAATTCTTGTTTTAATAATTCTTGTTGTTTCTCATCCTCACTCAAATTATCTTCAAACATATTGTCAAGTTCGTCTCGCTCTAATGTCAGCATACTAACTCCTATTGATGTCTGTTTTATATCTGTAGCTATTAATAACGAAAAAATATCCTAATTGTATTAAAATCAAGACTATTTAGCCAGCCTAATACCTGTAAATTGCCATTGTTGATGGGCATAAAAAAAGTTTCTATATGTTGGGCGAGTATGTCCAATTGGTGTAACGCACGAGCCTCCACGCAAAATATTTTGATTTGACATAAATTTTCCATTGTATTCACCGGCAACACCACTAAAAGGCATAAAGCCAGGGTAAGCGCCATAACCACTGGTAGTCCATTGCCATACATTATCAAATGCTTGTAAAAATTCAGTAGATGATCTCTCACTTACTGGCGTTTGATTAGCTATTGCTATCGAAGGATGAAATTTGATATCACCCATATTAGTTGAGGCAAAAGGTTGTGCATGCATTTGCTTCGCAGCAACTTCCCACTCAAACTCAGTCGGCAAACGGACACCTAGCCAATTAGCATACGCGCTGGCTTCATAATAATTGACATGCGCAAGAACTTGATGGCTATTTAATGGCAACAGACCAAAAAGTGTAAACTCAAACCACTGACCTTCTTTCTTTAGCCAATAAAGGGGTTGTGGTTTTTTGTTTTGAGCGAGTTGTTGTTGCAGCCATGACCAACCATCAGCCAGCCAAAATTCTGGGTTTTGATAACCCCCACTTTCAACAAATTCAGCATATTCACCATTGGTTGCCAAACGAGAAGCGATAGAAAAATCATGAATATAAACGTTGTGAGCGGGTCTTTCATTGTCAAAACTAAACTCTTTATCGTCATTTCCTACCGATGCCAATCCACCCGCTATTGGCAACCACTTTACATCAGCGACTTTGGTTTTTACAGTGTCAGCAGCCAAAGGTTTATAGGACGGATAGAGAGGATTATGGAAAAAAGCATGTTTAATATCTGTTAATAATAACTCTTGATGTTGTTGCTCATGATTAAGTCCTAACATCAACAATCCTGATAACTGATCAATTAAAGCCTTATCGCTTTGATCTAGATTATCAAATAATTCTCGTATCGACTTATCGACAAATATTCGATATGACAAAACCTCGTCTAATGAAGGTCGACTAATTAAGCCTCTTTGACCACGAGGATACTGCTCTCCAATACCATTGTAATAAGAATTGTATAAATAATTATAAGTTTCACTAAAGCGTGAATAGGCTTTTGAATAAGCACATAAAATGAATGTTTCAAAAAACCATGTTGTATGTGCTAAATGCCATTTCGCTGGACTGGCATCGGGCATAGACTGCAATTGGGCATCCGCTTCTGATAACGGAGCAATCAGTTGTAAAGATTGCGCGCGTATATTTAAATAGCGATCGATGATGCTAGCCGATGAATCAATAGCTAGTGGTTGCATAGTTAAGGGCTCTTAATTTTTATTAAATATTTTATTTTTATACGTTAGATTTCTTCTTAGAGTGGTTATTAATTTCATATAATTGAGTTTTCGCCGTTGTGCTTCATTTGTTCTGCCAGTGCAACATTTGGGTCATAATCGGGATGTTTTAAAATTTCATCGATATAACGCTGAATATAGACTCGGCCTCTGTAGGTAAAAACAACAATGTAAATCATCGCTATGAGTGTAAATAAAATAATGGCAGGTTGAGTGAACATCAACGCTAAACTACTACCAATTATAAGCACTACAAGCACCTGTATCTTAGCATTCGAGAGCAACTTTGCCTTACACTTAAGCGCTTCTTCCTCAGAGTGTATGCCTGTATTTTGGAACGTCTTACACAACATATAAAAGTCTAATTTCTTCTTTTGCTCTAATTTATCTAATTTAATCATTGTAACTAACACCTGTTGTAGCTAGCACCTATTATAACTAGCATCTATTATAACTAGCATCTAAAATCCAATTGAAATAATTTTATTTGATAAAATCACTATTCAAACAGTATATAATAATAATTAACTGTTTTATCATAAAACACAATATTGATAGTTTATGTCAACGATAGTTATTTTAAAACCATTTAAAAACACAATCAAAACGCTACTATCGAGTTACTTATTGCTTTTAACAAATAATCCCTCTCAAAATAGTATGCTTAGCTGAGATCTAGTTTCATTTTAAACTTTAAAGACAACGTTATTATTCAAAAATTTGCGCATAAGCACTAGTTTTATTAAAACAAGTCTAATTGTTCGATCGCATCCTCTTTAATGTCATTAAAACGAACGCCTATACCGAGCAGACGTACAGGCTTTTGGTATCGCAACCACGCATCTTTAAGTAAGCGCTCACATAAATCTAAACTTAGCTCTGTATGTTTACTTTCAATGGTTGTTTTTGAGAAATCAGCCAGCTTTAACTTAACAAAACATTTATTTATTGATTGCTTATTATTAAGCACGTTTATACGTTGATGCAATCGATCGAATAATGTTGTTAACAACGGATAACATTTATCTAGGCTCAATATATCGTTATCTGTGGTATGTTCAACACTTAATGACTTTCTATATTCACGCATTTTAACCGGACGATCATCTTCACCACGACTTAATTGATAAAGGCGTTTGCCAAACACACCAAAATCATTAAGCAAATTAGTTTCTGATAGCTGCTGTAGATCATGACAATTAAATACATTTTTATTATGTAATTTGCGCAGTGAGCATGGACCTACACCTGGAAGACAATCTACGGGTAAGCGCTTAAGAAAAAAAGCCATTCTGCTTGGCTCAACAATAGTTAAACCATTGGGTTTTTGCCAATCACTTGCCACCTTTGCTAAAAACTTATTAACTGCAACACCTGCAGAAACAGTAATACCGACGTCTTTTTTGATTCGTCGTCTAATATCCTTAGCGATTAGGGTCGCACTACCCAAACAATGATGTGTAGCCGTAACATCAATATAAGCCTCATCGAGAGAAACTGGCTCAATATTATCAGAATAATCTAAAAATATACGACGCATCTGTTTAGCTGCCTGACGATATTTTTCCATACAATGAGGCAGGATAATAAGTTGTGGGCATAAGCGTTTAGCGTGCGCAGAGGCCATAGCCGAATGCACACCAAAGGCACGGGCTTCATAACTACAAGTTGAGATAACTCCGCGTCTTGAGGGATCGCCTCCAACAGCTACCGGCAAGCCTTTTAGTTCAGGAGCGTCTCTTATTTCTAATGCGACAAAAAAACAATCTGCATCACAGTGAATAATTTTTCTCATCAATATTTACTTCTTTAATTGCCAAGTTAATGACAACTGAGGATTTCTTACTGAAACAACAACAACGAATACTGTATATAAAAACAGTATACTATTTTTTGCTATAAAAAAGAAACAAATACAAATAAAAATAACAACAAGTTAATAACAAAATAGGGGTAAAATATTTAAAGTGGAAAATGGTTTGCTGTCGATTACTTATCTATCTTAAAAAAACGAGGAAAAAAATGAATACTGAAATGTGGGATCCAAATTCGAACACATCATCCAATATAGATTCTAATAGCTACCGACTTGAAGACGATTTTCTCAAAAAAATTACTAGTGTATCTAAGGTTGATGATTTAGGACATTTTAAAAGTTTATTGTCTGAAAGTGAGATAAAAAAACACCGTAACATTATGTTCTTACCGAAAGATGTGTGGTTTGAAGCATTAAAAAACTTTTCTGATGACGAATTAGTTGCTTTGATACGTTTCTTTACACTTGCAGAAGTACACTTTACTAATTGGAATGCAGAAGAAAAGTCACCTGTTATTTGGATAGCAAAACTATTGCGAAAACGTAAACACTCACTTGATAAAGAATTATTAATTTGGATTAAAAACAACAACAAAAATAAATTTTTACCTTTTGGGCCACTATGAACACAAAAAATCAATTTTTTTACAAAAAAACACTATTTTTACAAAAAAAAAGTTGGACTTTATTTATTATTTTAAGATTAGCTGTATAATTACTTGGTTACCAAACTTTTAATGCAATTAAATTATTTACTACTTTAAAGGATCCTAAAATGGCCGCAAGTAAGAAATCATCGGTTAGTCCGATACAAAAAATAGAAGCAGAAATTGCTAAACTCAAAAATGACTTAGGAAAAGCACGTACCCAAGAAATTGCCTCTCTTAAAAAACAAATTACTGCTACATCTAAAGCAGTAACAGTCTCTGCAAGTAAAGCAAAAGCTGCAAGCGCTAAAGTAGTTGCTATCCGCAAAAAGAAAAAAACCCCAGCGACATCAAAGCAACTAGCAGCAGCTAGCACAACAGCAAATGCAGCAAAAGATTCTGTTGCCGCTGTTAAGGCAGACCTATCAGCAGCTAAAACCTCGCTTGCAAAAGCAGTTGCAGACGATAAAAAAGAAACTGCTATTAACAACTCTGTTGTTAAAGCGCAGGCAGCTCTAGCTAAAAAACAAGAAATAGCTCAGAAGAAAGCTTCAGCTAGAGCTAAAGTAGCTGAAAAGAAAGCCGCCGTGCGCGCTAAAGCAGCAGCTAAAAAAGCTGCTAAAAAAGCCAGCGAAGCAGCTCGTGCTGCAGCCAAGAAAGCTAAGTTAGCAGCCGCTGGGAAAGCTGCTAAAGCAAAACTATCTGCTAATAAGAAAGCGGCCAAAGCAAAACTTGCTGCCAAAAAAGCAGCGGCTAAAGAAAAATTAGCTGCTAAAAAAGCAGCAGCCAAAGCAAAACTTGCTGCTAAAAAAGTTGTTGCTAAAGCAAAAGCTCCTGCTAAGAAAAAAGCCCCTGCTAAAGCAAAAGCTCCTGCTAAGAAATAGTAAAACTCTTCCAAAGTAGCAATACATAAAAGGCTCCAAGCGTTGCTTGGAGCCTTTTTATTTACTATTTTATGCTAAATATTTGACACTATTAATCACATAAGGGCATCTGACAACACAACTGACTTTAAAACGCTCAAAACTGCAAAGACAAGTTAGTTAAGTTGATGTTAATTAATCTTCAAATGCCTTTGCTCTTGGCGTCACCTTCAATCGATAATCATTTTCTGATACCACTTTGCAGACTATCTGATAATAAAGTGGTTCGTTCTTGCTGCTCTTTGAATCAAACAACCATTGATAAAAAATTATATTATCTTCGGAAATAGGTCCAGTAAAACTATCTTTAATGAATATTGGCTCTTTAAACTCTTTTATCCGATTATTCATCGCTTTTTGGCAATTCGCTTTCTCTTGCTGCTTTCTTTCGAGTTCTTCTTGTAGACGTTGCTGTTCCTGCTGCTCTTTTAACTCTTCTTCTTGCTCTTTTAACTCTTGCTCTTGCTCTTGATCTTGCTTCTCTTTAAGCAGACGATCCTGCTCTTCTTTAAGCCTAATAGGCTCATAGGGATCATATATTTCTTTAGTATTATCATCAAATTCAACAGAAAATGAAAATCGCTCTATTGTTCTACAACGAAACGTAAATATTAAATGCTCAGGGGAAGATTTCCCTTCTAATAACTTTCCACTTAACAACCGGTGACATTTTTCAGTTGCTTTTATCGCAATAGCAGCGTCTTTAAGCTTATCAGAATGAGTTTCATAAGCTTTAGGCAACCATAAACTAGCATTATCAAACTCAGAGACATTTGCTTGCAGACTATTAGCAATGAACAGAGGCATTATTAGCAAAATAGTTAACATTTGTTTTTTAAAATAATGCATCACTACACTCTTAACAATTAATCATTAAGCTTAAGTGTAGAAGCTAGCATCTACAATCGCCAATTCCTATAACACTATTTTTAGTCTTACTAAAACTAATTACGACTATGACTTCGCAACAGAGTTGTTTAAAATAGACTAAAGTAGAAACAAATATTAGGTATTTGAAAAAATGGACAAATTTGAAAATATTACCGTTATAAATGCAAAAAAATTAATCGCCGAGGGCCCTGTAAATTTTGCAGATATACGTGACGCTGATAGTTTCAATGCTAGCCATATAAAAGGGGCGCACCATCTTACTAACGATAACTTACAAGAGTATATTCAAGAATCTGACCCTGACTGCCCATTAATTGTCTATTGTTTTCACGGTCATTCAAGCCAACCCGCTGCACAATTATTAATAGATAGAGGCTTTGAAAATGTTTATAGCCTAATTGGCGGTTTCGAAAACTGGGTAGACCCTATCCATAATCCTTAACATTATTGCCCGCCTTTATTAATTTTTACTACTAACTAGTTTTTTTGATAGCGTCATACTTGGATCAGGAACCTGCCCAGCAACAACGTTCAAGTTACCAAAAGTATTTGTCCACTCGAGTAGTACTTTTGCATAATCCGTTGATTGACGGTGCAATGCCTTTAATTCGTCTTCTCCATTTTTCTGCCCCTGAAATAAACTAATTTCTCGATGACGATTAGCAAGAGGGTGTCCAGCATATTTTGAGCGATACATTTCCAACTTCCACCTTAACGTATCTACGGTATGACGATAATAAAGAAGCTTAGTCTCTAAAGACACAACCTTAAAATCGAGTATTTCTCCAAACAGACTAAAGTCAGTCCCAAATATAATCGCTTCCCTACAAGTTTGATCAACACTGACATCAGCAGTGCGCGAAATCGACAGCAAAACAGATAAATCGCCAAATACTTCGCCCGGAGTTACATAATTTATATGCTGTGTCACTCCTTCTTGATCTAGCACCGATACAAGTAGCTGGCCTTTGACTAAAAAGTAAGACCAACTATCCCTTTGGCCTTTTTGTAAAACGTTTTCACCCGTATCAAATTGTATAATACGTGAGTAATAAAGTAGTGCCTGATAATCTGGCTCACTATATTTTCTGACCGACTTATAAAATGGTATAGCTCGAAGTATCCTTTCTATTGTTTCATCTGTGAGTTTCGATATATCAATAATTTTCATTATTATCCTTAAGCATTAGATACATATTTTAGTTTTGTATCTAGATAGTATTATTCAGACATATAGCTTTGTCTAGGTAGCTAGTTTGATTTCTTGAAATTACCATCGTTAATTACAGTTATTAGTTAAGCCAAGGGTTACACAAAATGATCTTTTATACTTTTTTACTGAATATTATAGTCTCGGTTGAGTCTGTTTACAGAAAACAAGTTAACAAATTATCTTGATTTATTTTTAATCTCCTTTTATGGCAACTATGGCAACATACTATGCATAGATTTCGCGTTGAATGGTTCTTTATGAGCCGATCGATTTATCTAACCGGCAAGACCGACAGTATATTATGTTTACAGGCGCTATTTTTATTAGGGCTGTCTTTACTCTCAAGCTATTTAAACGTCACTTCTAGTATAGGTCACTTTAAAAAAGAGCAGCATTTATTTTTGCTCTAGCGCCCATTGATAAAGATCTCTCTTATTTAAACCAGTAATTTTAGCACAAATGGCAGCGGCTTTTTTTATGGGTAATTCTTCTAATAATGCCGTCATCATTTTGATAACAGATTCATCTATCGATACAAACTCATCGGATTTTTTATAACCACTAACTATTACTACAAACTCACCGCGTTGCTGATTAGCATCTGCTGTAATAGTTTCGACAAGAGTTTCTAATGACCCATCTAGAATAGTCTCAAAAGTTTTAGTTAGCTCTCTAGCAACTACGGCTACTCTGTCACCGCCTAAGATGTCTTGCATATCCGTGATAGAGGCAAGAATACGATGGCTAGACTCATAAAAAATCATTGTTCGTTGCTCTCGAACAAGAGCTGTTAAATATTGGCACCTCGCTGTTTTTTTTGTTGGCATAAAACCTTCAAAGACAAAACGATCCGATGGCAAGCCAGCCACAGAAAGTGCTGTTACGAATGCACAAACACCTGGGATAGGCACAACATTAATGCCTTGCGCACGAACCGCTTTAACTAGTTGATACCCCGGATCAGAAATTAACGGTGTACCTGCATCAGAAATTAAAGCAATCGATTTGCCGTTAGCTAATAATTGGCTAATTTTTTGTAAGCGTTTAATATCACTATGCTCATGATAGGCTATCATCGGTGTTTCAATACTAAAATGCTGCAACAACCGGGTGCTATGTCGAGTATCTTCTGCAGCAATAAAATCAACTTTTTTTAGGGTAGATATTGCTCTTTGGGTAATATCATCAAGATTGCCAATGGGAGTGGCAACTATGTAAAGTTCACCTGCGTGCGAGTCCATCATACTTCCTTCTTCAAAATCATTTATCTCATCAAGCCCATAAAGTTGAATTAAGGGCCATAACTAATGGTGAATCGACATTCATCAACTCTGCGTCAACAACAAGAAACCAAGGGGATATAACTTAGTTATCGACTCAAATCGCTTGATATGAATTCGTCTTTTATCGAGATGGCTGCATATTTTGCCACCTATCGTTATTCCTAAATACTAAAACCTGTAGCACTGAAAACTGATATCTATTCAATATATATCTATTAAATATTAGTCTATTAATAGAAGCGCTATATATTATCGAGATATTAATATAAATAACCATTCATGCTACGCCCTATCTTGGCATGCCCAGAGTTAATTTCATAAATTATATCGTAAAAGTGAAAACTGGATTTTTATTTGTAACGTTTATACAAATGACTTACAGTTTTAACGAGGCTTTACACAATATTCCGTTAGCTTGACGTATAATGCGTACACAATGCCTACTTATTAGCCATCATTACCTTTCAACTGCATGCCAATGGACTACTTATGATTTATTTAAAGCTCCTAAGACAAGCTATTAACGCAATGCCTAGCTACTGCTATTTGTTTGGCCTTATGTTCTTGCTATCCGCTTGTGGCAGTAATCCCACCAAATCTGAATCATCGGTTTTTACCATTGAATCACTAGAGCAAGAAATAAGTCAGATTGAACAGCAAAATTCAAGCACAGGCACTTTCCGTTTAATTGAAATTGCAGATCAATTAAGGCTTCTAGGCAATACGGAAAGAGCGCTTGAGGTGATTCGTCGAATTAATCCCGATAATCTACCCAATGATAAATATATCCTTTATGTTACTGTTGCTAGTAATATTTATAGCGACGATAAATCTATTTTCCAGTCAAGTGAGTTACTGAGTAATGAACGACTTGAGGGGCTTTGGGCTCAATTATCTATCGAACAACAACAACAATTTTATCGTCAAAGAGCTGAAACTTATAGTCAAATTGGCGATCTTAAAGCCAGTATCGATGAAAGAATTATTCTCGATAGGATTCTTGTTGATCCATTAGATATAATCGAAAACCACGAAGAACTTTGGCATGTCATCGTACAATTATCCTTACAAACATTAATTAGTGTAGACGAAAACCAAGACCCTATAACGCGTGGTTGGTATGAATTAGCAAGCATTAGTAAAGAAAATGAAACAAATTTAGAGGCTAAACGTGTTTCAATAAATTTATGGGCTAGCTTGAACCCAAATCACCCCGCGGCTATAGATCTGCCTCTAGATCTTCAGTTGCTGAAGACACTGATTGCTGAGCGGCCTAAAAAAATCGGTTTATTGCTTCCTGTTAGCGGTAAACTCGCACTAGCTGGCAAAACGATTAGAGATGGTTTTTTAGCCGCTTATTTTAATCAAGGTTCAGATTATCGCCCAGAAATTTTAATCTATGATACAGCTTTCGAACCCATTAATACGGTTTACGACAAAGCAATTAATGATGGTGTTGAGCTTGTTATTGGACCATTAGAAAAAGAAAAAGTGACAGAATTACAACAACGCCAGCAACGCATTGTTACTACCTTGGCCCTCAATTATGTTAGCTCGCCCAACGAACAAAAAACTGTCAACCTCGTTGACGATCAAGTTGTTGACGATAAATCAGCCCCTATAAATTTAACTCCAGTTTCTTTACCTCAAGGCTCTTTAACTCAAGAAACTAATAACAAAACCGATGTGGCAAATACAAGTGTTCCAATTTTAGATGCCCAAGCACTTGCCCCGAGAATATCAGATGTTAATTCTAATCGGGATAACATATCAAATTCAACGTCCACTAAACTTGATTTGCCCTTTTATCAATTTGGTTTGTCGCTCGAAGACGAAGCCCTTCAAACCGCGAATCGCGCATGGCTTGAAGGTAATCGATATGCAATGATTATTGCCTCTAACGCAGATTGGAGCCAACGTGCAGTCGAAGCATTTACTAGTCGTTGGCAAGAGTTAGGTGGAAGCATCGTAGTAAAACGAGAATTAAATTCAGATGATAGCTATTCTACAATTATTAAATCGGCTTTCGATATCGATAAGAGTGAATCAAGAGCTACTCAGCTAAAACGTTTATTTAGCAAAAATTTTGAATATGAACCAAGACGACGACAAGATATCGATATGATTTTTTTAGTCACCCGCGCAAAAGAAGGCCAACAAATAAAGCCAACACTATCATTTCATTACGCGGGGGATCTACCCGTTTATGCGACGAGTCAGATATATAATAATTCACAAACAATTGGTCAAAATAAAGATTTAAATGGAATTCGTTTTATTACTCTACCTTGGACTTTATATCCTGAAGAGTTCGATAAAAACCTAATAAATAAGAATATTAATATTCCTGCAAATTTTTCTCGTCTTTATGCAATGGGCATCGACTCATATTACCTGCATGATCGCTTAAGACAATTGGCTAAGTTACCTAATACCGCAGTTTTTGGCACAACAGGAAAGTTACGCCTTAGTAGTGACAAACGTATCATCAGAGAACAACCTTGGGCTGAGGTAATAGGTGGCGAGGCAAAACCATTACCGCAGCTAACTCAAAAGGACAACACTTTTGAATAGTTAAGAACCAATAGATCGCATTACATTCTTCAAGAACATAATGAAAAGGATATCTTATGTTAAAGCGACTTGTGTTGAAAAAAGCAGCGTTACAAAAGAAATTATTAAAAAAAATAACTTTAAAGAAAAACGCATCTAAAGACACCGATGAAAAAATAACGACTAAAAAAATTAACCCGCAAAAAACAGATAAACAGAACAGTGGTCGAGAAGCAGAAAGTTTGGCCAAAAAGCATTTATTAAACCAAGGCCTGTTATTGATAGATAAAAATTATCATAGCCGTCATGGTGAAATAGATTTAATTTTTAAGGATAATGACTGCATTGTTTTTATTGAGGTTCGCTTCAGGCAAAGAGTAAATTTCGGTAGCGCTTGTGAGACTATTGATCATAAAAAGCAAAAAAAAATTATTAAAACTGCAGAGTATTACTTATATAAACATCGACTAACCGAATCAGTGGCCAGCCGTTTTGATGTGATTGGTATCACACCTAATATAAAAAAGTCAAACACCAGTTCGGATAAAGCGCATAATGACTTTTTTACTATTAGTGACAATTATTGCAAGCAATATAGTGTAGAGTGGATTAAAAATGCTTTTCAAGCTTCTTAAAGCTTACCCATATTATAAATTGAATTTAAATCTATGAGCGAAGAACGTCTATATAAATTATTTCAACAAAGCATAGAAGCTAAAATGGATGCTGGAGAAGTGTTAATTCCAGATATTATAGAAGCTGGCAATATGATGGTTGAATGTCTACTAAATGAAGGTAAGCTTTTACTCTGTGGCAATGGTCCTTCAGCTGCATTAGCACAAATTTTAACTAATAACTTAATCAATCGTTTTGAACGTGAACGCCCAAGCCTACCCTGCTTTACATTAGGTTGCGATCTAACTAATGTTACATCTATAGCCAACGAAAAAAGTTTTAATGAAATATTTGCTAAAGAAATAAAAGCGCTTGGTAACCAAAGAGATATATTAGTATTATTTAGCTCTAGTGGTAATTCGTCAAATTTATTGCAGGCAATCAAAGCAGCACATGAGAGAAATATGCGCATAATTGCTCTTAATGGGCGCGATGGCGGTAATATTTCAGCATTACTTGATGTTAATGACAGAGAATTACGAGTACCTTCAAATTCACGCGGACGCATTTATGAAGTACATTTACTGATTATTTTTTGTCTGTGTGATTATATAGATCAGCAGCTTTTTGGACCTATTGATTGATTAATTGTTTAATATTTAATATTTAAATCAACATGTAGCAATGTTAAAATACTAACACTTTTATTTCAAAATTAACCTTACGATTTTAATTGAGGTTTGTAATTCAAGGGAAGAACTATTATAAAGACATTTAGTTTATTATTTATCTTATTATTTATTAATGGCTGTACCGCTATTGTCGATGCAACTACAAAACAATCCATTCAACCGGATCCACGCTCACGATCTTTTGGCACTCAAATAGATGATGAAAAGTTAGAGACTATAGTGGGTGTTAATATTCGCAAGGCCGATCCTGTTTTTAGACAAACACATTTTAGCGTCATTAGCTTTAAAGAGGTAATATTACTCGTAGGGCAAGTACCTACAAACGAACTACGCTTATTAGCTGGACAAACTGCTAATCAGGTAAGCGGCATCCGAAAGGTTTATAATGAAATAGATGTAGGTGCTAACACGTCCCTTTGGACTCGTAGTAAAGATTCTTGGTTAACATCAAAGGTTAAAGCTACTTTATTAGCCGACAAGCAAATCAAAGGCCTGCAAATCAAAGGCCTGCAAATCAAAGTCGTAACCGAAAATGGCGTTGTTTATTTAATGGGTGTCATTACTGAAGAACAAGCTAATCTGGCTGCAAATTTGGCCAGCAATATAAGTGGTGTCAAAGAAGTCGTGCGTGTCTTTGAATATATTAATTAGTTGATTATTTTATAAAGCAAAAAGGCGCTCAATGAGCGCCTTTTTGCTTTATACATAAGCTATATGATTTGGTTATCTGTTTCAACTTTCTAGTTCAGTCCAGCGTTCTAAGGACTTATTAAGCTCTTCTGTATTAGCCGCCAATTGATCAATCACTTTTTGTGTTTCTGTGGCTGATTTTTTATAAAAATTAGCATCGGCCATTTTCATTTCTAATACTTTAATTTGCTTTTCTAACGCTTCAATCTGACTTGGCAACAAGTCCAATTCACGTTGTATTTTATAACTAAGTTTTTTCTTTGCCGGCGCCTTGATGTTTTGACCCTCAGCACTATTTGACGTAGATTTTTTTATTTTTAATGCACCATCTTGGTCTCGTAAACTTTTATTCTGTTTGACCCAGTCGCTATAACCACCGACATAATGCTCAACTTTACCGTTATCTTCAAAAACTAAAGTACTAGTAACAACATTATCAAGAAAATCTCTATCGTGACTTACAACAATTAAGGTCCCCGCATAATTAACTAATTGCTCTTCTAAAACCTCGAGCATTTCGACATCAAGATCGTTTGTGGGCTCATCGAGGATTAAAAAATTTGTCTCTTCGGTAAACATTTTGGCCAGCAATACGCGATTACGCTCACCGCCCGACAATGCAGCCACTGGCGTCATAGCTCGCTTTGGACTAAATAAAAAGTTCTTCATGTAGCCAACAATATGGCGCTCTTTACCGTTTATTTTTATATATTCTTTACCATCACCTACATTGTGAGCCACACTTTTTGTGGTATCTAATTCTCGATGTATCTGATCAAAATAACCGATTTTTAAACCTGTACCAATTTTAATATTGCCTTCATCTGGCTCAAGCTCACCTAATAATATTTTTAATAGCGTGCTCTTTCCTACACCATTATTACCTATTAAACCAATGCGATCTCCGCGCATTATTTTCAATTTGAAATTTTCTATTAGTTTTTCTTTACCAAAGCGATGACTAACACTACGAGCCTCAATCACTTTGCGTCCCGATTTTTCAGTCGACTCGCCAATTTCGAATTTAGCCTTACCCTGTCGCCTAAGACGTTGACCATAGTCTTCTCGCATTGATTCTAATGCGCGTACACGACCTTCATTACGAGTGCGTCTTGCTTTAATACCTTGCCGAATCCAATCTTCTTCTTCAGACAAACGTTTATCAAATAATTTATTTTGTGTATCTTCATCTTCGTTGGCTTTTTCTTTGAGTGTTATATAGTTTTGATAATTACCTGGCCAACTAACCATTTGACCTCTATCAATTTCAATAATACGCGTGGCAACTTTTTGTAAAAATGAGCGATCATGCGTAATGAAAACAACACTACCTTGAAAGCTCTTTATCATATGCTCGAGCCACTCAATAGTACTAATATCTAAATGGTTGGTGGGCTCATCAAGCAGTAATACATCGGGCTTAGACACCAAGGCTTTACCTAGTGCGACTCTGCGCTGCCAACCACCAGATAATTCACTCAGTTTTTTATCTGCGGGCAAACCCAGCTGGGTCATAATTGTCTCTATTTTTTGCTCTAAGTTCCAACCACCAGTAGATTCAATATCCTGTTGAATATCTTGTAGTACCAATATACTTTTCTCATCAGTAGCGGTTTTAGCAAGCGTATTGAATTTGTCAATTTTGCCTTGTTGTTCAGCTAAACCCTCTGCTACCACATCCTCTACTTTACGATGAAGATCTTTAGGAAGTTGTTGATATAACTGGCTAATGCGCAAATGACGTTTAAAGTGCATTTCACCACTATCTTGCTGCTGCTCACCCATAATCAATTTGAGCATGGTTGATTTGCCCGCGCCGTTTCGACCAATTAGACAAACACGCTCCCCTGGTTCTAGGGAAAAGCTAGCATTAGTAAGAATTTTTTGCTCGCCAAATTCTAGCGAGATATTATCGAAGCGAATTAAAGACATAAATTAGAGATACAAGGTCAATGAGGGGTATAAGTAAATAAGAACGAGGTAGGATTATAGACCAATAGTTGTTGGATAGCTTTAATAACCATTAACTATTGGTACAAGTAAATGCCAGAAAATTAATGCGGTTTAGATAAGTAATGGTATGCCATGCTGATCATCAGGATTTATACAACCTTTATGTGCCAAGGCTCAAAACGCACACCTAGTTTATTGCCGTAGTCATAGCGAATAGCAATATAACCAAGGTCTTGCATTTTTTTATACTCATCCGTATTAGCAAAATCATCGGTAAAGTTTTTACCGCCCCAACCTATGCGACCAACATCAAAATCACCAATACCATGATATGAATAACCCGGAGGCGCAAGTGAGCGAGAGGCTCGCGATAAATTACCTTCAACACGAAGAGTTTTAGCTAAAAACAAATAAAATTGCTTAACATTAGACCGAATACCTGATGTTAAAATAATTGAGCTACCAACATCTTTCTTGAGCTTTTCATAATAGGCTAATGATTCATTCTTAAATATATAATGTCCTGACTTAGGCACCTTGATGATTTCAGATTTTTTAAATTGACTGGTCAGCTTATCGGTGACTTTTTGTCCATAAAATCCATAATCTGCAGCATTGGTAAAAAATAAGCGCTCAACGAACTCGAGCTCAGCCTTGGTAAATTCACCAACGGCAGAGAACTGTTTAGCAAAGCGAATCGACTCATCAAAACTCACTAAATTAAAATGGCCGTACCCGATTGTTTTTTGTAAGTTTTTAAATCGATTAAAAGTAGACAGTAATAAACTTGCATCTACCTCGGACACCAGCACGTCATCATTGTAATTAAGGTCGAAATCGACTGTCTTATCAACCAAGCTTGGCTTATCTGTAATGGTATTACTATCATGAGACTTAATTAAATTGTTATTAACAACTTTGTAGGTAGCCGTCTCAGTTGATGGTGACATGGTATCTGCATCGCGAGAATCTATATCGTTAGTAGATGTATCAATAAGATTTTTAGCCGCGTGACTAACATTGTCGAGCTGAGCGGGTCTTTCGTTATCACTTAATGGATCAAGATCTGATAACTCAAGCTGTAAATCTAAATCCAGTGATGATCGACCCCGATCAACAAATTTTGCCTCTCGGGCTGAAAATAAAGGACCCGAATGCCAGCTACTAGCTGACATTGCTGCTGCGCTAATGCCGAGCAACCCTTGAATGACCTGTCTACGCTTCATCGATTTATCTTACCTTCACCGCTAAGCTTTATCACTTGTTGTTGGTTACCACTCTTGGCAACTAATATTTCAAGTTTCTCAGTGGCTTGCTATTAAGTGAATAGCATTAAATAAATACAGTTTAGATCAATAACTGTTAACCTAACATATTAAAACCTAACCAATTATAAATAGGACTCAATGTCTTAACATTAGACTATTTGTTATAAAATTATTAGTATCTTATTCAAAGTTATTATTCCCTTAGATAAAGATAGCAGCTAATTCAGGTTTTAGCCCAACTTTAGCGAAAAAAATCTTTATGTTTCCTGCCAGATATACGCAAGGCTCTATCGCTAAACACCTAGTTATTATGACGAGCTCAACCGCATTGGGCTTGCTCGTCATCTTTTTATCTGAGCTTGTCGATATCTATTTTTTAGGCCTAATTGGTGAAGCCGAAATAACTGCTCTTGGCTTTGCAGGCCCAATCATATTTTTTAGCCTATCTCTGAATATAGGCCTCTCTATTGCCTCTAGCGCATTAGTCTCTATAGCTTTAAGGTCACGAGAAACAGTCACACACTCTTTAGTGTCCGCCTTTATTATATCGCTTCCTTTAGCATTAATTTTATGGTTCTACTTACCGACATTACTGAGTTTACTCGGTGCTAGCGGTCAAACGCTTGAACTGGCCAATGCCTACACCTCTATCGTGGTTCTTGGAATGCCGGCACTTGCCGTTGCAATGTCAATGGGAAGTATCATGCGAGCAAAAGGCGACGCTAAAAATAGTATGTTGATTTATATCGTTGCGGGGCTAAGCAATATGGTCTTGGATCCAATATTAATTTTTGGTCTAGATCTAGGAGTGGAAGGCGCTGCGTTTGCAACGGTTATAAGTCGAATAATTATGTTGGCAATGGCTTATCATATTATTGTAACTAGAAACCAGCTTGCAGGTGCCTTTAACCTAGAACACTACCGACATGAGCTATCAAACTATGCCAAGATCGCATTTCCAGCCATTCTAACCAATTTATCGACGCCTGTGAGTATGGCCTATGTTACCTTCACAATGGCTCAATTTGGGGACAGCGCCGTCGCTGGCATTGCGATTATTAATAAAATACAACCCGTTGCATTTGTGGGTTTATTTGCCTTATCTAGTGTTATTGGCCCGATTGCAAGCCAAAATTTTGGTGCTAAAAAATTTGACCGTGTTTCAAAAACACTGTTTGAAGCTATTCGTTTCACGTTAATTTATTGTGCTATTACCAGTGCAATATTATGGGCATCACAATTGTGGTTCGTACCACTTTTTGGTGGCTCAGAGGAAGCCAACCAACTAGTGTATTTATTTTGCAGTGGCTTTAGCTTAATATTTATTTTTAATGGCATCACCTTCCTTACCAACGCTTTATTTAATAATCTTGGCGTCGCATATTACGCAACTATTATTAACATCCTAAAGGCCACTGTTGGCACAATTCCATTTGTTATTATCGGCGCCAACATTGCGGGAACTGAGGGTGTATTATGGGGCTTATTTGCGGGCTCTATTGTTATTGCTGTAATAGGATTATTATTGGCTTTAAAATTAGTCAAAAAAATTGACTTACATGCTTTTGATTTAAAACCCAAAACAAAAGAGTTTTTATAATGAAAAAAACAGTTCTTACTTGCTTTATGTTCTTATCGGCCTGTACAAATACACCAACTATTATCACTTTTAACGATCAATCTGTTGGCACTTATAATCCTGCAGCAGGCTGCACTAGCTTACAGCTTAGTCAAGATTGTTCTAAAGTTATTGGCGCGACAAGGCATATAAAAATCGATGAAATTGAATTACGTATCGCGGGGAGTGCCGATGGCCGAGTGTTACTTGTAATGTCTAAACCGACACTATCTCCCGACACTGCAGCACTCAAACGCGGGGCTACAGCAATTAAAAATTTCTTATTAAGCAAAGGCATCGATATAATCGAGTCAAAAGCGATTTATGGTGACAATCTTATCGTAGGCTATCATTACACATTTGATACAGATGGATACTCTTACTTAAAGGCTTTGACAATCAGTAAAGAGCCCGTTAAAGCGCCTGTTTAGTGTAAATCAACCGGACTTTAAAGCGTTGGCGCAGAAAATACTTTTAAAATAAACGCTGTAAAACAAAAATACTACAAATGATAATGGATGAACCTTTGCGCAATGAGTCATCCCCTTTTTTAATTTGCGTTAAGCCTTTGGTAACGTAACACCCTTCTGACCTTGATATTTTCCGTCACGATCTTTATAAGAAGTGCCACAAACTTCATCGGACTCAAAGAAAAGCATCTGCGCTACGCCTTCGTTAGCATATATTTTTGCAGGTAGCGGCGTTGTGTTAGAAAATTCTAGAGTGACGTGCCCTTCCCACTCTGGCTCTAGGGGTGTGACATTGACAATAATGCCACAGCGCGCGTATGTAGATTTACCCAAACACACTGTTAGCACGCTACGAGGAATTCTAAAGTACTCGACTGTTCTCGCTAGCGCAAAAGAGTTTGGCGGAATAATACAAACATCACTTTTAACATCGACAAAACTTTTTTCATCAAAAGCTTTAGGATCAACAACTGTTGAGTATACATTTGTAAAAATTTTAAACTCATCAGCACATCGAACATCGTAACCATAACTTGAGGTTCCATAAGAAATTAGGCGATCACCATTTTCTCCATAGCGCACTTGATTGGGCTCAAATGGCTCAATCATTTTTTGCTGTTCGGCCATACGGCGCATCCAGTGATCTGACTTAATACTCATTATGCTTCCTCGTTTTTTAACATGAAAAATGGTTACGCTGTATTAAAAGTTCATACAATACTTTATTAAAATTCCCTGTATGTAGATTCTGCTATAGCAGTATTATTTCATACTGTTTTCATCATTGAATCACATTTTTGAGAGCGTCTAGCTACTTAACTTATAAAGTTTATCTATAAAAAGACTAATCCTCACTGACAACTATTTCTGGCATATCGCTAGACTGAAGGCGCTGTAGCCATAGCTCTGCCGCAGCTATTTGGGCTGTTTTACAATAATGTTGTGCGAATACACCATCAGGATTTGCGACAACTGTTGGCCTGCCACTATCGGCTTCTTCTCGGATCGACATAGCTAAGGGCATAGTTCCTAGTAATTTGGTCCCGTACTCTGCAGCAATACGTGCACCACCACCCTCACCGAAGATATGCTCTTCATGGCCACAATTTGTGCAGTGATGTACGGCCATATTTTCGACAACACCTAGCACAGGAATACTGACCTTAACAAACATCTCAATGCCTTTTTTAGCATCGAGAAGAGCAATATCTTGAGGCGTAGTCACAATAATAGCTCCAGAAACGGGCACTTCTTGCGAAAGCGTCAATTGAATATCACCAGTACCAGGAGGCATATCAACAAACAAATAATCGAGGTCATCCCAGTCGGTTTGAAATATCATTTGCTGAAGTGCACCCGTTGCCATTGGTCCACGCCAGACAGCTGGGGTCTTATCCGAGAGCAGATAGCCAAGTGACATCGATTGCAAACCATGCGCTTGAATAGGGATCATCGCTTTCTCGTCGCGTACTTCTGGCTTTTTCTTCGAAGCACCAAGCATCTGTGGCTGACTAGGGCCATAGATATCCGCATCTAAAATACCAACTCTCGCACCCATTTTTACTAATGCTAACGCAAGATTAACCGTTGTCGTTGATTTGCCAACGCCGCCCTTACCCGAGGCAACAGCGATTACATTACGCACATTATTAATAGGCTTTTTGCCTCCAATACCCATGCTCACGGGCGCCGTCCAACTATCGTGAACGACAACTTTATCTACATCTGCAATGGTTAATAATTTCTCGACTATTTCGCTAACGATGGCTTTACGGAGAGCGTCACCCGGATAACCAAGCGTTAGATTTAACGATAATCGTTTGTCGAGGTACTGAATATTGCTAACAGCCTCTAAGGCAAGTAAATGCTGGCCAGTGAGAGGCTCTTTAACAGTAGTCAATAAAGGTAGGACATGCTGCTCTATCCATTCAGCAAGTTTGGGAGAAGTAGATGTCGACATAAATATTTCACACGTTAAATAATTTGAGGAATGCATGTTACCCACCAATGCAGTAATAAACCACCCTCGAAATTTCTCTTACTTCAATTTGAATTGAGTCAAAAAGAGAAATTAGTGGTTATGTAATGTGTTTGAGAGCATAAACGGCTCACTAATAGCAAAACATTGTTTATAAGGTTATATCAAAAAAGTTGTCCTTAATTAACGTAGATTCATCATCAAAATCAATATAATCAATGCTATAATTCTGCCGCATATTTTATCAAGAACTATTTCGAACTTTATTAATAACAGGGGTGAGTTTTTACCGACAAATAATGTTGGGCCCTAACAAATAAACAAATCATCCACTAATTTTCGAAGACCGATTAGACCAGACGATTAACTATAATGAAACACACTATATGAGCCGTAAAATTTTAGTCACAAGCGCACTTCCTTATGCAAATGGATCAATTCATTTAGGGCATTTGGTTGAATATATTCAATCAGACATTTGGGTTCGTTTTCAAAAGCTACGCGGCAACGAATGCACCTATGTTTGTGCTGACGATGCTCATGGCACAGCTATTATGCTCAAGGCAGAAGAAAACGCTATTACACCAGAGGCTCAAATCGCTAACATCAAAGCAGAGCACGAAAAAGATTTTGCTGACTTTCAAATTGGCTTTGATAATTTTCACTCGACGCACTCAAGTGAAAACAAAGAGATGTCTGAGTTTATTTATAATGCACTAGTGGCAAATGACCATATTGCAACACGCACAATTACGCAAAGCTACGATCCAGAAAAAGAATTGTTTTTAGCCGATCGATATATAAAGGGCAGCTGTCCTAAATGTCATAGTCCCGATCAGTACGGCGATAACTGCGAAGTTTGTAGTGCCACTTATGCGCCTAGCGAATTAATTGACCCTAGATCTGTGATCTCTGGTGCAACTCCTATTCAAAAAGATTCTGAACACTTCTTTTTTAAACTGCCAGAATTTAGTGACTTTCTAAAAAATTGGACCCGTGCAGGTCATCTACAAAATGAAATGGCCAACAAACTTGCCGAGTGGTTGGATGCAGGACTACAAGAGTGGGATATTTCTCGCGATGCCCCGTATTTTGGTTTTGAGATTCCTGGCCAAACAGGCAAATATTTTTATGTGTGGCTGGATGCCCCCATTGGCTACATTGCGAGTTTTAAAAACTTTTGCGCAAATAGTGAAAAAAATACGGCTGGCCTGAAATGGCAAGATTATTGGTTAGATGATGGCAAAGGCGATCCCCGGTTCAACAATGGTACTGAGCTCTATCATTTTATTGGCAAAGACATCGTTAACTTTCATGCCTTATTTTGGCCTGCCATGCTGCACTCGGCTAAATTTCGTACGCCAACAAAAGTAAATGTGCATGGTTTTTTGATGGTTAATGGCAATAAAATGTCCAAATCTCGCGGCACTTTTATTAATGCTAGAACTTATCTTAATCATTTAAAACCCGATTACCTTCGATATTATTTTGCTGCAAAGTTATCGAGTGGTGTCGAGGATTTAGATCTTAATCTCGATGACTTTATTCAGCGCGTAAACTCTGACCTTGTCGGCAAGGTTGTGAATATCGCTAGCCGAACTGCACGCTTTATTCAAAAATCTGGTGGCAGTTTAGGAAGCAACATCGACAACGCTGCACTTTGGCAGCAATGTGTAGATGCAGGCGATGTTATAGCAGAGCTTTATGAGCAGCGAGAGTTTGCCAAAGCCATGCGTGAAATTATGAACCTCGCCGATGCTGCTAACGAATATATAGCTATGAAAGAACCTTGGGCACTCGCTAAAGTGGAAGGTAATGATTCAGCCGTACTCGACATTTGTACCCAAGGTATCAATATGTTCCGCGCTATTGCCACATACTTAAAACCTGTATTACCTTCACTCGTTGCCGATATTGAAATCTTTTTAAACGAGAAATTAAATTGGCATAACAATATTGAATTTAAAACCGATCATGCAATTAATAAATTTAAACCACTTTTAAATCGTGTCGAAAAAGATCAAGTGGATGCAATTATTGAAGATAGCAAAGAAGAGTTGGTATTGTTAAATCAACTTAACAACAAGTCCAACAACAAACCCAGCAATAACCCCGACAAAAAAATTGTGGGCAATAAAAATACTGATTCTGAACTTGCAAAAGAACCTCTTGCAGACGAGATCGATTTTAATGCATTTGCGAAAGTAGATTTGCGTGTTGCTAAAATTATTAAAGCTAGTCATGTAGAAGGTGCCGATAAATTATTACAACTCACACTCGACATAGGTGGCGAGACGCGCAACGTTTTTTCGGGTATCAAGAGCGCATATCAACCGGAAGAACTCGAAGGCAAGCTAACTATTATGGTTGCTAATTTAGCACCACGTAAAATGAAATTTGGTCTATCAGAGGGAATGGTATTAGCTGCTGGGCCGGGGGATAAAGAAATTTATCTTCTAGAACCTCATAACGGTGCGATACCCGGTATGCGAGTCATGTAATGAATGAATTTATACTAATATTACTGAGTACTATTTTAGTCAATAATTTTGTATTAGTGCAATTTCTTGGACTATGTCCATTTATGGGCGTGTCTAATAAATTAGAAACTGCAATCGGCATGGCTAGTGCCACTACATTTGTATTAACACTAGCCTCTATCTGCAGCTACTTAGTCCACACTTATGTGCTAATGCCATTATCGCTAACGTATTTAAAAACTATTTCTTTTATTTTAGTGATTGCCGTTGTCGTGCAATTTGCCAAAATGTTTATTGAAAAAACAAGCCCACTTCTTTACCGTGTACTCGGTGTTTTTTTACCGCTAATTACTACAAATTGCGCGGTACTTGGCGTAGCTTTATTGAATACTACTAAAGCCCATAATTTTTTCCAATCTGCCATTTATGGCTTTGGAGCAGCTTTAGGTTTCTCGCTAGTATTAATTTTATTTTCTGCGATGCGCGAGCGCTTAGGCGTAGCCGACGTACCGACACCATTTAAAGGTGCGGCAATTGGGATGATCACTGCCGGATTAATGTCGCTTGCCTTTATGGGCTTTGCGGGTTTAATTCAATTATAAAATTCATTGTTTTGTTGATACTTTTCTAGTTACATTTATTGCTAAATTTATAGCTTACTAATTAGCAGGCATAAATACTTGATGTGATATTTAATCACAACGCCAACATTATGGTTGATATGTTAGAATTGATTTTAAATAACCCTATTATCGCTGCATTGATCGGCCTCGGTGGCCTAGCATTAGTTTTTGGCGCTATCTTGGGCTTTGCTGCTGTTAAATTTAAAGTTGAAGGCGATCCTATTGTCGAGCAATTAGATGCTTTATTGCCTCAAACACAGTGCGGACAATGCGGTCATCCTGGTTGTCGTCCTTATGCCGAGGGTATAGCCAACGGTGAAGCTATTAACAAATGCCCTCCCGGTGGACAGGCAACCATTAATGCGATTGCCAACCTTTTAGATGTCGAAGCACCATCACTCGATGAAGATCATGGACAAGAAGCCGAACTTAAAACCGTCGCTTACATTCGCGAAGACGAATGCATTGGCTGCACTAAATGCATTCAGGCATGCCCTGTTGATGCCATACTAGGTGCAGCAAAACTAATGCATACCGTCATTGCTGATGAGTGCACGGGTTGCGATCTATGTGTTGAACCCTGCCCTGTTGATTGTATTGATATGTTAGCGGTTGAGCCGACAGTTAGTGACTGGCACTGGAAAAAACCCGAACCCAGTGCGGCGTTGTTATCAACCCAACTTATTGCAACAGATAGATCCGCTTTAAATGAATCGGTTAGCGCTGATACTTATATTGGCAGCGGCCAAAACAATAGCAATAGCGATCGTAAAGATGATGATGAGGGTCGTGCAGCATGAGTGACTCGACAGCTAACAATATAATTAAAACCTTCGACATTCCTGGCGGCGTTCATCCACCAGAAAATAAAGCGCAGTCAATGCAACTGCCACTAGGTGAAGTGTCTATCCCTAGTGAACTTATCTACCCTTTAAACCAGCATATTGGCACTCCGGCTATCGCTATTGTTGAGGTTGGCCAAAAGGTACTCGCAGGTCAAAAAATTGCCGATGCAGTAGGTGCATTAAGCGTACCTGTTCATGCATCTACATCTGGCACTATTAGTGCGATTGAAGACCGAATTTTGCCGCACACATCAGGTATGAAAGGCCCCTGCATTGTACTTAAAACTGATGGCCACCATCAGTTTATCGACTACCAACCCTGCGCTGATTATCGTCAGTTAAGTAGTGCAGAGCTGATAGAAAAAATTCGTCAAGCAGGTATTATCGGGCTTGGTGGTGCGGGCTTTCCTACCGCCATTAAACTTGACCCTCGCAATACATGCATCGATACGCTGATACTTAACGGTACCGAATGCGAGCCCTATATCACTGCTGATGATCGTCTAATGCAAGATTATGCCGACGATATTGTTGCGGGTGCCGAGTTGCTGGCCTATATTTTAGGAGAGCCTGCAAATATTATTATTGGCATTGAAGACAACAAACCCGATGCTATTAAGGCGATGCAACAGGCCGCTAAAAATACTCGTATAGAGATCGCCAGTTTCCCAACGAAATATCCCTCGGGCGGCGAAAAGCAGCTCATACAAATTTTAACCAATAAAGAAGTTCCATCGGGTAAATTACCCGCAATGCTCGGTATCGTTATGCAAAACGTTGCTACTGCAATGGCTGCTTACCGTGCAGTGCGTTTTGGTGAGGCGCTGACATGGCGCATAACTACGTTAGTTGGTGAGGCTCTCGACGTTCAACGCAATCTTAAAGTGTTATTGGGCACTTCCGTTGAACATCTATTAAATGAGTTAGGTTTTCAATCGAATCAAGCATCACGTCTGATTATGGGTGGTCCCATGATGGGGGTTGCGCTTCCTGATATTAAAGTACCGGTCATTAAAACGACAGCCTGTATTATCGCACCAAGTCATGAAGAAATGCCCGACCAACCAGATGCCCAAGCCTGTATTCGTTGTGGCTTATGTGCCGAGGCCTGCCCTGTTAGCTTATTACCGCAGCAACTATATTGGTATGCAAAGTCTGAGGAATACGAGCGCCTTCAAAATCATAATCTTTTTGATTGCATCGAATGTGGAGCTTGCTCTTATGTATGCCCATCGACGATTCCATTAGTACAATATTATCGCGCAGCAAAGGGTAACATTCTTCAACAGCAACAAGAAAAAATTAGATCTGATCATGCTCGTCAACGCTTTGAGTTTAGGCAGGCGCGCATCGAGCGTGCAGAGGCTGAGAAAGAGGTGAAACGTGCAGTACGTAAAGAAGCCGCCGAAAAAGCCAAAGCACTTGCCGCTAAGAGAAAAGCTGAGGCCGCACAAAATCCAGAAAATAATAACCGCAATAATGATGCCCCTGCACTAGATCCAGTTGCGCTTGCTATGGCAAGAGTTAAAGCAAAAGAGCAAGACCCTGCGGTACAAAAATCTAAATTAGAACGCGCACTAACTAGCGCACAAGGACGCGTAGAAAAATTACAAACACGTTTAGATAACGCCGAAACAGATCAGCTAGAAAAATTTGAATCACAAGTTAAGCAAGCACAACTTAGAGTTCAAGATGCACAAAAACAACTAGATGCTTTTAATAATACTAAAAGTAATACCTTAAACAGCGATCCAACAACGCTAGAAAAAAGTGATGCAGAATCGGCAACGACTACAATTTCAAACTCTAAAGTTTTAAAACCGGCATCCCCAGAAACATTAGATGCTGCAACCGCTGCCATTGAACGTGCAAAAGCAAAAACTGAGGCGATGGCCTTGATGAGCCAAGAAGAAAAACTGCATGAACAACTACAATCACTAGAAAAACGCATCGCCAAAGCCCAGCTTAATTTACAAAATGCACAAGCCGAAAATAGCGAACATATTGCTGTGTTTAAAGCTGGCTTAGAAAAAATGCAAGCAAAGTTAGCAACAACACAAGCTGAATTAACTAGCTTACAAAAAGAGAATCAATAACCATGGCATTTATACGCCGCACTTCACCTCATGCCCATACTGCAAGTACGACGGGGGATATAATGCGCTGGGTTATGCTAGCCACTTTACCTGGGCTGGTTGTACTGACACATTTTTTTGGCTGGGGAAGTTTGATTAATGTTGCCCTTAGTTGTTTGACGGCTGTTGCCTCGGAAGCACTTGTTCTTAAACTTCGTAAGCGACCCGTTTTATTTTATCTCAAAGATTACAGCGCACTTGTAACAGCAGTTTTATTAGGACTTGCACTTCCTCCCTATGCACCTTGGTGGTTAGTTGTTATTGGGAGTGCATCGGCTATTATCCTTGCTAAACAACTCTACGGTGGGCTTGGTTTTAATCCGTTTAACCCCGCGATGGTTGGCTATGTTATCTTATTAATTTCTTTTCCTGTAGAGATGACGCGCTGGGCAACGCCCCAAACATTACTGGCCGATGCGCAGTCATTGCCGTCATTAATGTCTGCACTACAATCTGTATTTTTAGGAAATTCGATAGGTATCGATGGCTATACGGGCGCCACTCCTCTCGACTTATTTAAAGCTCAACAAGGCTTATTGGTTGAACAGATTAATGCAGCTCAGCCCTTATTCTCAAAAGCAAGTTTTGCCGGCGCTGGTTGGGAGTGGGTAAATTTTGCTTTTTTAGCGGGTGGCATATTTCTACTTTATAAACGTGCATTCACTTGGCACGCACCCATAAGTATGTTGCTTGCATTAAGCATAATGGCTTTTTTATTTTATGGCGGTGGCAATTCAGAAAGCGGCGGCTCATTAATGCTGCATTTATTTTCTGGTGGCACCATGCTAGGCGCGTTTTTTATTATTACCGATCCAGTAAGTTCAGCCGTAAGCAACAAGGGACGAATTATTTACGGCGCAGGCATAGGAATTTTAATTTATATTATTCGCGTGTGGGGTAATTATCCCGATGCTATCGCTTTTGCTGTATTACTGATGAATTTTGCCGCACCGTTTATAGATTACTACACCATACCGCGGACTTATGGTCATACAAAACCAAGTCGAGCAACACGAGGACGTGACTCATGAAGCCTGATAATGCAAGCTCGACCTCTATTCCATTATCAATCAGTAAAAATAGTATTTTACTTTTTTTGTTTGCATTAGTCACAGCAGGCATTCTGGCCAGTACTTATGAAGGTACAAAAGATATTATTGCTGTAGCTGAGCGCAAAGCCGCCGAAAAAGCGCTATTCGAAATTATTCCAGCTGATCGCTTCGATAATGATTTACTCCTAGACACAATTGCTATTCCCGAATCAGCATGGACTGAACTTGGTTTGAAAAATGGTGGCGATATACATATTGCGCGCAATAATCAAAAGATAATTGCGGTGATCATTCCTACTGTTGCACCCGATGGTTACAGTGGTGATATAAAAATGATTGCAGGTATTAATAGTGATGTCAGTATTGCTGGCGTGCGTGTGCTAAGACACATAGAAACACCAGGTCTTGGCGACAAAATTGATATTAAAAAAAGCAATTGGATTACCAGCTTTGAAAATAAATCGTTATCGAGCCCCGCGCTCGAGAAATGGAAAGTTAAAAAAGATGGTGGTGAGTTTGACCAATTTACAGGTGCCACTATTACCCCAAGGGCTGTTGTTCAACAGATCAAAAAAGTATTGCAATTTGTTGAGCGTAACCATACTTTGCTTTTCCAAACTGAAACTGAAACCAAAACAGAAACAAAAAATGAAAACTAAACCCAATCAAGTGGGATTGATTTAATGAATACAATTAGTGATAGTGCTGAATTACCAAATAATGAAGGCGCGGGCGCGACAGAAAATTCAAACTCTGTTGCTTCTACTGGCTCTAACATTACTAACTATAGTGAGATTAGTAAAAATGGCTTATGGTCTAATAATCCAGCATTAGTTCAGCTTCTTGGTCTTTGCCCTTTACTAGCGGTGAGCGGTTCTGTTGTTAATGCCATTGGCTTAGGCCTCGCCACACTATTAGTCTTAGTAGGCTCAAATATTGCGGTATCGTTGATTCGTAATATTGTTAGCGATGCCGTTAAATTACCGGTATTCGTCATGATTATCGCGGCGTTCACCACCTGTACTGAACTGTTAATGCGCGCTTACACTTTTGAGCTTTATCAAATTCTTGGCATATTTATTCCTTTAATTGTGACTAATTGCGCGATACTTGGGCGCGCTGATGCCTTCGCTTGTAAAAACAAAGTCATACCTTCAGCTGTTGATGGATTTATGATGGGCACAGGCTTCTTATCAGTATTGCTATGTATTGGTGCAATACGCGAAGTGCTAGGTTCGGGAACTTTATTTGCAGATATGCAATTACTTTTCGGTGAGAGTGCACGTGCATGGAAAATAGAATTATTTGGCGATAACTACCCAGGATTTTTAATCGCCATTTTACCGCCAGGTGCCTTCATTGTTGCAGGCTTTTTAATTGCCTTTAAAAATGTGATTGATGACACTATCGAGAAAAGAAGATTAGCCGCTCAACCTAAATCAATTATTAAAGGTGCAAAACGTGTCAGAACCACGGGTGCGATTAGTTAACTAGCACTTGTTAATATAATTAAGCTGCACCTCTCTTTTTTCGCTAAGGTTAATACGTGAAAGTTATCTCAATCAACGTCAATGGTATTCGAGCTGCAGCTCGTAAAGGCATGTTTGCCTGGCTGCAAACGGTTGATGCAGATATTATTTGTCTGCAAGAGTTAAAAGCCCAACCAGAACAAATAGAAGATGATTTATTTCATCTCGATAAATATTATCGTTATATTCATTGTGCCGAAAAAAAAGGCTACAGCAGTGTTGGAATTTACTGCAAACAAAAACCCGAAAAAGTACATTTAGGCCTAGGCGCTATTAGCAATCTAGATTGGTCTGACGTAGATCGCGAAGGTCGCTATATACAAGCCGATTTTAAGGGTTTTAGTGTCGCGTCTTTATATATGCCTTCTGGCTCTGCAAAAGAAGAACGGCAAGTTTTTAAATATGATTTAATGGCACGCTTCGAGTCGGTGTTAGAAAGCATGTTACGTAAAAGACGTGAGTTTATTATTTGTGGTGACTGGAACATAGCCCACAAAAAAGTAGATATAAAAAATTGGCGTGGCAATCAAAAAAATTCTGGTTTTTTACCCGAAGAGCGCGCATGGATGGATTGGTTGCTAATGGATGAGGACAATAATCGCGACAAGCCCTTGGGTTTTGCGGATGCTTTTAGATTAATTAATCAACAAGAACATGAATACACATGGTGGTCTAACCGCGGGCAAGCTTGGGCAAATAATACTGGTTGGCGTATCGACTATCAAATTATAACCCCTGGTTTAATTGATAAAGTCGTTCCTAAATCAGATCTAATTTATAAAGAAGAGCGCTTTTCGGATCATGCACCTCTTGTTATTGAATATGATATTTAGCTGTTATAAATGACTACTGTGTTAATTGTTTATAAACTATAAAAATTATTAAAACGCCTAAAACCATAATTATATTTTTTTAAACTCTCCCTTTGACCCAAAGACAGAGTAATCATACGGCTTTTTTTTATCGACCTTGTCGTCAATATTAATATTTACGTTATTATCAGCGTCCGTTTCTAAATAGTCGTCGATAATGTCTTCAGCCTCTGCCAACTCAATACCTCTTAACGCTTGTAGCTTTTTGATCGCTTCAATTTCTTTGCCGGCTTTAAGAAAATCTATTATCTCTGACTCTAATACAACCTTGTTCACTTTTTTTATTCATCACAATCACTCAATGTGTTTAAGATCTAATTTAGATTCAATCAGTTAACTCTATATCTCCCGATGCCAGCAGTGTTATTAAAACATTTCTTTCTTGTTCATTAATCGCTGTTATTAGCAAACCATTGCAGAGCTCTTCAGAGAAACTTTCTCTCACATCAAAAGCAACGCCATTAACAAATAGTTCATCTGACGAAAACGCAAACCGACAATAAGCAGGATGCAAAAGCTCAAAACCATTATTACGCTCAATATAAGCGTTTATATCCTCAAGGCTTAATTCCTTTGAATCGCATCTATCATCATCTAAAAATGGCAGATAACGCGGCTCGGTAACTAACTGGCCAAAGGATTTATTCATCGCCTGCTTAATTTTATCTGGCGTAATTTCTCGAGCAAAGTCTAACAAGTTTTTTTCAACTTCTGCGTTTATTCTAAAAGAATTTACATCAATAGAGACATTATCAACATCCACTATGCTATCTTGATAACGCAAATTATCTTTAGCCTTTTCTGAGAACTCATCAATCAAATTTTCAAGCGTTGATAGTAATATTTCCTTTTGCGAGGGCGCTCTAAAACCCACCGATAAGGTAATACATTCTTCAGATTTTGCCGTACCCCAATGAGCAACACCAGCTGGAACATAAAGCATATCACCAGGAGCTGCAGTCAGTGTTTGGGTTAGACTAAACTTTTGTAATAATTTGACCTGCGAATTGTCTTGCAAGGGCGTTTCATCATCACATTTTTGCCCTAATTTCCACTCACGTGTGCCGGCCACTTGTAACAAAAAAACATCGTAATAATCAAAATGTGGGCCCACACCCCCACCAACAGGTGCGTAACTTGCCATAATATCTTCTAGGCGCCATTTAGGTAAAAAGGAGAAGCGCTCTAAAATTGCATGAACTTCCTCAATCCATTGATCCACTCTTTGTACAAGGAGCGTCCAATTTTTATCTGGCATTTCTAGTAATTGTTCATTAGTAAATGGCCCTTGTTGGCATGTCCATTTTTTATTTAAACCAAAGCCCGAAATGATACGGGATTCACTTTCTGCTTCGCAGGCGATACCTGCCAAATCACCGCTATCAACTATCCCTATTAGATCGGTGATAAATGCTTGCATCAGCAACGGTTGCTGCTGCCAATAATTTTTTAAAAATTCTTCTCGAGTGCAGTCAACAAAAATCGACACAAATACACCTACCCTTTTAATAAAATATAAAAAATAATGATAACTTAAATATGAAATCAATATAGATTAATTTATCTATCAATTTTTAAGAGGATGTCTATTAATAGATATCTATTAGTGTGTATCTAATCGTTATATAATCATTTTTTTAATAACATGAGTAACTTGCAAAAATGAATAAGTACTCTCGAGCATGCTAACCATTTGGGTTGATGCTGATGCCTGCCCTGTTGTGATTAAAGATATTATTTGTCGTGCCGCAGAGCGCACTCAAACGCTTGCCGTATTTGTTGCCAATCAAGCTATTAATCTACCCAAGTCAAAATATTCTCAAATGCTTCAAGTTGGTGCAGGCTTTGATGTGGCGGATAACACCATAGTACAAAAAATGAATACTGGAGATATTGTTATTACTAGTGATATTCCACTAGCCGCAGAGGTACTTGACAAAAAAGCCCTTGTCATTACTTCACGTGGTGAGCGTTATACACAGGACAATATAAAGGCACGATTAACAATGCGTGACTTTATGGAGACAATGCGAGCAAGCGGTATTCAATCTGGCGGACAAGCAACGCTTAATCACGCAGACCGCCAAGCGTTTGCCAACGCTCTCGACAGCATACTAACTAAGGCCTCACAACAAGCAGAGAAATAATATAAAAGATACCCTTACTAATCCCTATCCGTAACAACACGTCCCCAAAGCTGCTTAATACGCTTCTCTCGGCCACAGGAATTGCGATAATAACGGTAGCGAAGGCTACTCTTTTTATAAAAGTTTTGATGGTACTCTTCTGCAACATAGAATTTCTTAGCCTGAAGAATTTCCGTCACAATTTCATCTTTAAAAGGCTTGTCGACATTTATACGAGCCAAGGAATCTTCAAACACTTTTTTTTGTGCTTCGTCTTGATAAAATAACGCTGTTTTATATGATGAGCCCTTATCACAAAATTGCCCGTTAGGGTCAGTAGGGTCTATGGTATACCAATAAAAATCGACCAGCTCTTTTAAAGACACAAGGTCTTTATTAAAGGTGATTTTAACAGCCTCAAAATGCCCAGTTTTATTGGATGACACCTCTTTATAGGTTGGGTTTATAGTGGTTCCATTGATATAACCAGATTCTGCATATAACACTCCCTTACGCTTTTCGAAGTCTGATTCTGTACACCAAAAACAACCTCCAGCAACGATTAATGTGGCTTCTTTAGCAGAGTTTTGGGTATAACCATTACTGCCATACATGCACAAGATAATGGCAGACAAATATAAGATTCTTTTCATTTATTTTCCTTATGCGCCCTGCCAATTAAATATTTTAATGCTATTTAAAATGGCAGGTTAAACAGTATGTTAAACAGTACCTTAAACATAGATCAACAATCGATAAAAAAGTTGCACCATATACTCAAAGTCAATAATTAAATAATAAAATAATTACTCTAGCACTAATTTTTTATTACTATTAAATTTTTGTATCCCGAATAATTTGCTCTTGGATATTCTGTAAATTCAGCATAGATTCTTGCTTCGATTTATCGACATAACAACATGGGTTGCGCGGACAAGAGCTGCTTCTTGGGCAAATAAGGCGTGCAGGGTTATCAATGCCGCGCTCAACCCATGCTATGTTAAGAATTTTGGAGACACTCATTAATTCTTTTTTAATATTGTTGGGCAAACAAGCTGTTCCGCCATCTTTAAGACAAGCCTCTTTAAGTTCAAATGCCAAGGCTTGTGCATCCCCCCCTTGAGATTCGATGGCAGGGTTTAGGTCTACTCCGGCACAAAGCACATGACTGTTACCCGCAAGGTCATGTACTTTGACAGATTCGCAAGAGTAGATCCTGGGTTCGTTATTTGTCTCTAAAATCGAAATTTGAGAAGAGCTCTCTTTAGAGGGAGAATCGATCATTCTAAATACAGCCCAGTGCTGACAAGGATCTTGCACCATGCGCATATTACCCCAAGGTAGCGGAATACCATTACCGCGATATACCGCCTTAAGTTTACCTGGGGGATAAGCATCAAAATAATGCCAATGTGGATATGGAGATACCGCCGTCATTCGTCTCATCACCACAGAAGCAGATACCTGCACCATATGACGAACATTAATTTCGTAATTATATCGATCTAATAATTGTCTAAATGGCACCTTCGGGCACAACAGTGCGCTTGCAAAAAAACTACATTCAAAGTCTCGCCACGCATTTAAAATATCTTGAGCATCTAACGAAGCTTCAGATTCAGATTTGTAATCGAGTACTGAACCCCCACCCGCCACTAAGACACTTTTAAATTTCTCGTTGCCATGCAATACCCGATGTCCGATTTGTACTGCCAGATCATACTTGAGTCGCATTGGACGTTGCTGCAGGACTCTATTGATATAAATGCGATTAGGTGGTGCAAAAAATGAGCGCACTAAATTTTTACTGTTGCCGCCCATCTCTTCTTGAATTTCATCGGGGAGTCTATCGAACCAATGAATTTCTAAGCCCAGATTCTTACAAATATCAATGATAGCCTCAAGACTCATGGGCATTTGTTTATGGCCAACCTCTTCGGCAGCACGCTCTAAATCAGGAAAATGATTTTGCTGTTGCTCTTGATGAGCACGAATAAGTAGGTGCGCAAACTGTTGTCCTGAAACGCCAGTCTGCGAGAGCATTTCAGGCACCACACTTTCCAAAATATCATTAGAGAATAAGAACTTAGGTTCGAGAGATATCCCAGAGATACCGCCACGCTTGCCCTTTACTGGCTTGATAGCCTCTTCTTCTGGGGTATCATCTAAAAACCAACTAACATCTTTCTGAAATACTTCCGCAATTCCAGCGAGCATTTCTTCACTAGGAAAACGCTTACCGCGCTCGATCATTGATAGATAGGAGATTGATGGCGCAACTTCGCCTTGATTTTGTATGCAACGAGCGGACAAATCCTCCATAGTTAAATTATTGCGCTTCCGTAAATTGCGTATCTTTGTCCCCAAAAAATGCGCATTACGCATAATTCCTTTAGTTTTTTTCATAAACCACCTATTTCGCTCGAAAATTCTTCTATTTATGTTTAACCGGCAAACCTTTTTACATATCTACCAACAGGATGACTTGTAAGATTATGGCTAGAATTTTGTAAAATTTACAGTGTCAAATTTTTATTGTGAAATTTTCATAAATATTACTATACAATGTTTACAAGTTATTAATCAAAGAATTAAACAAATTTTATAGATAAGGTACAATATCGCCCGATAACTCAGTGTGTTAATTGATTACAAGGATCCGAGTTAATAATCCTCCGATATAACCTAAATATAATGAGCGTAAACATGACAACAAATAGTTCAAATCAATCACTTTCTATCAAGGTAAATGAGTCTTTTCGTCATTTTATTGATAATGAAGTGATGCCGCTAACAGACGTTAATCCGGACCAGTTTTGGCAAAATGTTCAAACTTTGATTGATGATCTTGCTCCTCGCAATCGCGAGTTGCTCGCAAAACGCGATTTGATTCAACAGCAGCTAGATGACTGGCATAAAAATAACGATTATCAAACAACTGATATCGAAGTCTATAAAGATTTCCTCAAAAAAATTGGTTATTTAATAGAAGAAGGCGAAGACTTCACTATTGAGACAACTAATGTTGATGATGAAGTGGCAACAATGGCTGGACCTCAGCTAGTTGTTCCTGTTAAAAACGCTCGTTTTGCACTGAATGCCATCAACGCTCGCTGGGGTAGCTTATACGATGCACTTTACGGTAGTGACGTTATTCCTAAAACCGGTAAGTTAAAACCAGCTAAAGGCTATAACGAATTGCGCGGTCGCGAAGTGATGAAGTATTGTCGTGATTTCCTCGACAAGCATTTTCCATTAGACGAAGGTGCTTCTCACCATGACGTTACCCTTTACCAAATTTATTATCAGCAATTTACCGCTGTTCTTAAAAATGGTACTTATATTGGTCTTAAAAATTCTAAGCAATTTGTTGCGTTTAATGGTTCAAAAAATGCACCTAACGAAATTATTCTTAAAGACAACGGTCTGCATATCAACATTCGCATCAATAACGCCACTATGGTTGGCTCTCAAGATGATGCCGGTGTCGAAGATCTGCGTTTAGAAGGTGCTTTAACGACCATTATGGATTGTGAAGATTCGGTTACTGCCGTAGATACTGAAGATAAAATCGAAGTCTATCGCAATTGGTTAGGCTTGATGACGGGTAACCTAAGCACTAACTTTCTTAAAGGTGGCAAAACCGTTACGCGCGCACTAGAGCGTGACCGTATTTTTACTAATCGTGATGATGAACCTTATTATGTGCGTCGCCGTAGCCTGATGTTTATTCGCAACGTGGGTCATTTAATGACAATCGATACGATTCAAGATAGCCAAGGTCACGATGTGCCTGAAGGTATTCTAGATGGTATTTTTACGTCGCTTATTAGCACCATCGATTTGAAAAATAATGATAAAAATATCACCAACAGTAAAACCGGTAGTATTTATATTGTTAAACCTAAGATGCATGGTCCTGAAGAAGTTGCATTTACTTGTGAGCTATTTGGTCGTATAGAAAAATTATTAAACATTCCTGAAAACACTATTAAAGTCGGCATTATGGATGAAGAGCGCCGCACTACTGTTAACTTAAAAGAATGTATCCGCGCCGCCAAATCGCGCTGTGCATTTATTAACACAGGCTTTTTAGATCGTACTGGTGACGAGATTCATACTAGTATGCATGCGGGTGTGTTTTTACCTAAGAAAGATATTAAAACTCAATCATGGCTGCAAGCTTATGAAGACTGGAATGTCGACATTGGCCTAGCATGTGGATTATCGGGTAAGGCTCAAATTGGTAAAGGTATGTGGGCACAGCCTGACGATATGAAAGCAATGATGGAAAGCAAACAAGCACATCCTGAAGCTGGCGCAAACACCGCTTGGGTACCATCACCAACAGCTGCATTGTTACATGCTCTTCACTACCATGAAGTTAATGTATTTGAGCGCCAGAAAGAAATAGCAAAACGTGCACGTGCAAACATCAACGATATTTTAACAATACCGCTTATGCCTAAAGGTCAAACCTTAACGGCTGCAGAAATTGTGCAAGAAATCGAAAATAATGCACAGAGCATTCTTGGCTACGTTGTTCGCTGGGTAGACCATGGTGTTGGCTGTTCTAAAGTGCCAGACATTCACAATGTTGCACTAATGGAAGACCGCGCAACATTGAGAATATCAGCTCAGCTACTTGCTAACTGGTTACTCCATGGCATTACCACTAAAGAGCAAATTACTGAAATATTTAAGCGCATGAGTCTTGTGGTTGATGAGCAAAATGCTGGCGATCCTGATTATGTTCCAATGGCGCCGACAGCAGATACAAATGTTGCTTTCCAAGCTTCACTTGATCTTGTGCTAAAAGGCGCAGAGCAGCCTTCTGGTTATACCGAGCCTTTGCTTCACGCTTATCGCATTAAAGTGAAAGCTGCAGCCAAGAAAGCTTAAGTTATAGTTCATAACTAGCAGCATTAACAAATTTGTTAATGCTGCAATAATTAAAATGCAATCATGCTCGGTATTTTTCTCGAGCATGATTTTAAAAAAAATATTACGAGGTGTTATTAGTAGCACTCATCAAAGCAATAATGTTAAGCGCGTAATTTATAATTTTATTAGCTCTTCGAGCACTAAAAATTTAATAAATCACTCAAGAACGATGTTTTTATTGTTTGTAAAACTTTATTTATAACTGGTTTTAAAGTTAGTTATTTAGATTAAAAAATCTAACTATTTTATATGCACTTCAAGTCTTTACGTAGAGTAAGAGTGAAACCATGCATAACCCTCTTTTGTATTTGAAATGATAGCTAGTGCCTTTAGCTATAGAACTTTAGTAACCAATAGAGAGATAAATAATGTCCACTTACAAGCAAGATATCGCAGCTGTTGCTGCACTCCGCGACACTAACGGCAGCCCCTGGGATACAATTAATCCAGAATCCGCAGCCCGTATGCGCACTCAAAATAAATTCAAAACAGGGTTAGAGATAGCTCAGTATACTGCCGATATTATGCATGCCGACATGGTGGCATTTGACGCCGACAAGACTAAATATACTCAGTCTTTAGGCTGCTGGCATGGTTTTGTAGGCCAGCAAAAACTAATATCAATCAAAAAGCACTTTGGAACTACCGAACGCAAATATCTATATCTTTCAGGATGGATGGTTGCTGCTCTTCGTTCTGATTTTGGCCCACTTCCCGATCAGTCTATGCACGAGAAAACCTCTGTTGCATCTCTTGTAGAGGAGTTATATACCTTCCTTCGTCAAGCCGATGCCCGCGAATTAGGTGGTTTGTTTCGCGCTTTAGATAAAGCGCGAGAAGCGGGAGACGAAGTAGCTGCAAAAGATATTCAAAACCAAATCGATGGTCACCAAACTCACGTTGTGCCAATTATTGCTGATATTGATGCAGGCTTTGGTAATGCTGAAGCAACTTACTTGATGGCCAAGCAAATGATCGAGGCAGGTGCTTGCGCCCTTCAAATAGAAAACCAAGTTGCCGATGAAAAACAGTGTGGCCACCAAGACGGTAAAGTTACCGTGCCTCACGCCGATTTTCATTCAAAGATTCGCGCACTGCGTTATGCATTTTTAGAGCTTGGCATTGACAACGGTATTATCGTTTCTCGCACTGACTCTGAAGGTGCTGGTCTCACTAAAGAAATCGCTGTTGTTAAAGAGCCTGGCGATCAAGGTGATCGTTACAACTCTTTCTTAGACGTAGAAGAAATAGACGTTAGTGAAATGGCTGAAGGCGACGTATGCTTCAATCGTGGCGGCAAACTAGTTCGTCCTAAGCGCCTGGCCTCTGGTTTATATCAGTTCCGTCATGGAACTGGCGAGGCGCGTTGCATATTTGATTCGATTGAAGCTCTTAAAGCTGGAGCTGACCTTCTATGGATCGAAACTGCTACGCCAAACGTTGAAGATATCGCAAATATGATGAATGAAGTACGCAAAGAGATTCCAGATGCGAAGCTAGTCTACAATAACAGTCCATCATTCAACTGGACGCTTAATTTCCGTCAACAAATATTTGACTCTATGGTTGCTGCCGGTGAAGACGTATCGCAATATGATCGTGCTGGCTTAATGAACGCCAAATATGACGAGACTGAATTATGTACTCGCGCCGATGATCGCATTCGCACTTTTCAGGCCGATTCTTCTCGCGAGGCAAATATTTTCCATCATTTGATTACTCTACCCACTTACCATACCACGGCATTGTCTGTTGATAACTTAGCTAAAGAGTACTTTGGTGAAGCGGGGATGTTAGGTTATGTTGCGGGTGTTCAGCGTAAAGAAATCCGTCAGGGTATCGCCTGTGTTAAGCACCAGAACATGTCTGGTTCCGACATTGGTGACGACCATAAAGAATACTTCGCGGGTGAAAACGCTTTAAAAGCCGGTGGCGAAAAAAATACTTCTAATCAATTCGGTTAATTTATTCAAGTAAACTCTGGCTAAGTGCACTCTAATAATTAAGGTGTATAAAGCTTCTTTGAAAAAAGCGGTCTCAAATTAGAGGCTGCTTTTTTAATTTTACGAATTAAATGACTCGCAACTTATTTTTGGTTTTTTCAACTCATACTAATCTAACGGTTTTTTTTGCATAAATTACAAGCGACTTCAGCCATACACACAGTTCACTATTTTAAATATGACTAATACACCTATTTTTTTAAAAGACGCTAAAATTGTATTAAGCGCACGAGGCTTCACCACAAGTCACATTTGGTATCACGGCACTTCATCGACATTAATTGACTCAATTATAAAGCAGGGATTAAAGCGCTCTGGCGATAACGCACTAAAAAATGCCGCTAAAAAGACCATGGCAACAATTGGCAATCACTACACAGAATCAACCGAGCCCGTTTTTTTAACTCCTAGCAAAGAATTAGCTTACTACTGGGCCGCCCAAACTGTGCGTGATCGACGCGTGCGGCTCGAAGATAATGCAGATCCCGTCGTATTTGCAGTGACACTACCAGAGGCTTTGAACGCCCAAGTAAAACCCGATGTAGGAGCTATGAGCTTGCTATTGCTTAAAGAGGGTGAAAGCTTTATGGCTTATTTAGCAGGCATATATCAATCAAATAATTTAGATGTACCTGAAATAAACTTATTAAAAGCAGATCGTTTGGAATACTTAAGTATGTTGGGCATGGCTTATATTGATGCGGATATCAGTACTACACATTTAGAATTAATTACTGATTAAATAGTTATTAATGAGTGCCCTGAAGGACTTATTCTTATTTAAATAGAATAGAAAGAGTAAAAAAATTAATCGTTATACTATGCCTCTTGTTGCACAATCCATAAATATAATAACGTGTTGTTGATTTTTTATTTTATTTTATCCCTATAAACGATATTTACAAAAGCCCCTAAGATAATTAACCCACCCCCAACAAATGTCCAAATGCTCGGCAATTCAGAAAAAACCAACCAACCTAAGATTGCGGCAAATACAACCTGCGTATATGCAAAGCTAGTTGCCTGACTAGCAGTTTCGGTTTGCATTGCCTTAGTTAAACCAAATTGGCCAACCTGAGTAAATACTCCCACCAATAATAACCACACCCAAGTTATGCCCTCAGGCATAACAAAATCACTTCCCAATAATATAATTGAGAGTGGTAGCGCAACTAAAGGAAAATAAATAATAATAACCGATGGATCTTCACTCGCACTTAATTTACGTACTAATACATAAGCGACACCACTTCCAAATGCGCCTAAGATTGCTGCAACAACTGCAAATAAAGAATAGCCACTATTTATTTGTCCAAATAAAAATTCAGGCCGAACAATAATAAGTAAACCCGTAAAACTTAATGCAATACACGCAAGTGTTGAACGCTGAACGCGTTCTCCCAAAAAAAGAATCGCTAATATAGCGGTAAACATTGGATTTAAATATTGCAACATTGTGGCTTCGGCAAAGGGGATGTGCACTAGCGCGTAGTAGACACAGATAAGTGCAAATGTTCCGGCCAAACCACGAGCGAATAAGAGACCTCTTCTTTGCCCCCATACTGGAATACGTTTGCGTTTTATATCTGCATAACTTAAAAATACAGAAACAATTGCACGCGCAGCAATAATTTCTAATATTGGGATTCCTTCTAAATGTACTATTTTTACGCAAGCTCCCATCAGGGCAAAGCCTAAAACACTAAATAGCATATAGCGCGCACCGAGCGGCACTGCCATTAAGAAACTGTTCATATTTTTCAATTGGCTATCTCAGTGATTTAGCCATGATAATGGCATCTTCAGATAAATTTTTTGAGCTGTTTTTTTTGTACGCCGAACCAACAGATTGTTTATTTAGAGATAATAACGCAGGATAATAATTGGGGCGAATACCCACTTCATTAAAACCTAAAGTATCGTAAAGACATAAAGCGGGCTTATTAGATGCGCGCACCTCTAAAAAAAATGAATGAATAGTTTCATTAAAAGAATCGCATACCAGCTCGAGCAAGCGACTTGCTATACCTTGCCGATGATAATCAGGAGAGACAACAATATTAAGTAGCTCTGCCTCATCGGCTGCAGTTGAAGAAATTACATAAGCAACAATTGCATGATCTAACTCTAGCACCTGACAAACATGTGAGGATGAAATACTCGACACAAAATTCTCACGACTCCAACCTTGCGGATTAATCCTATGCTCTAACTCTGTCATTGCCGCAACGTCATCAAGCGTTGCTTCGCGTAATAGAAATAAGAGATTATTATGTAAAAATTCCATTAATCTTTATAGCCGTGAGATTTAAGAGAAATATGAAGAAGAAAATATAAATTGTACTTAACTTTTTATTTAATGATGTTTTTACAGTTGTTAATCAGCATTTGTATTTATCAAGCGCAATGCCTTCCATGCAATGCCTTTAGTCGAGGGTTCTTGCAGCATAGAATACAAGCTTGGCATAATTAGGCATTGAATATCTTGCCAAAGATTAGCTTGTAATATTGAACCATTACTACTTTCAAAATCAATAGAATCACCCAAAGTAAATTTGCTAGCCTCCTCACCCATTAGAAATAAATATTTTAAAGGTGAGTTTTCATGGTGCCCCGTTACAAAAGCCTGTGCCGATGCTGATGCTTGCTCAAACTCATTTTTATATTGTTCAGCGCTTAAAGATACTTGCTCTGTCGTGGGAACCTTGTTATTAAACTTTTTGTTATAAAAATTTTTGTTATCAAATGGCCAGCGCCAGCTATCACTCGCGGGCAGTTGCGCAACTGCATAGCCTACCGAGCGTAATATATTTTGTAGCAAGTGATCTGTTGGCAGAGCTTCTCGAACTTTACGCGTATCGAGGATTAAAATATCTTTTACTCGCCAAACACTAAATACAAATTTAATAGGTGCTAGATCTGCATGGTTTGCCGGTTGATCAGCGCCAACCCGATCATCTATCTGCTTATGGTTTTCAGTGGTCTGATCGTCAGTATCAGCAAGTGCTTTTTGTTTGGGTTGTTGGGTGGATTGAGCTAAAAATTCTTTTTCTAATAGTGCTCGTGGACTTTCTGGGCTTGCAACCGAGCGGTCAATAGCAACAGCATTTGTGATAGGAATCTCGTCAACAGTTGATGCCGCAGCAATATGTGCTCCACTCTTAGCGCTATCATCAGCGCTTTTATTATCATCGTCTATTACAGGCCGAGACTGAATAAAGCTTGCACTTAATAGTGCAGGATCAATGAGTAATTCATCGGGTAATAAAACACTTGAAGCCGCACCCGTTAGTAATCGCGTGGGGACATAGTTTTCAATCCCCAGCAGCGATAAGTAATGTTGGCGACGATGCTCTAACATTAAATACCTTCACGCTGAGGATGAGTTTTGTGCTTATTAGTCGCCAATAAATTTAAAGCATGAATATAGGCTTTGGCAGAGGCTGCTACAACATCAATATCAGCACCAACACCGTTAACAATATTACCTTTGTACTCAAGGCGAACTGTAACATCAGCTTGTGCCTCTGTACCTGCAGTGATTGCATTCACTGAATATAACTTCAATACAGCTTGGCTTTTAGCCAACTTTTCGATAGCTTTAAAGATAGCATCAACTGGGCCTGCGCCTTCTGCATCCGATGTTTTTTGCTCGCCTTCAATTGTTAATTTAAGGCTTCCATGGGATTTTTGGCCGGTTTTACAAAGCACTTCCATATTTTCAAACTGATAAGTATCTGCCACGGATTCAACGTGGCCAATCAACGATTGTAAGTCTTCGTCAAAAATTTCGTGTTTTTTATCGGCCAAATCTTTAAAGCGGGCAAATACCGCTTTAAATTGTTCATCGGATTCAAATTTAGTCCCTAGTTGCTCGTAACGTGCTTTTACAGCAGCACGACCCGAATGCTTACCTAAAACTAATTTATTGGCATTCCAGCCCACATCTTCGGCACGCATAATTTCGTAAGTTTCACGGTGTTTTAAGATGCCATCCTGGTGAATACCCGATTCATGTGCAAAAGCATTGACACCGACAATAGCTTTGTTAGGCTGCACAGGAGACCCGGTAATACTTGAGACTAAGCGAGACATCGGCACAATATGCTCTATATTTATTTGCGTATTGACAGGGTAAATATCGTGTCGAGTTCGTATGGCCATAACCACTTCCTCTAGCGCTGCGTTTCCCGCTCGCTCACCTAAGCCATTAATCGTACATTCGATTTGACGTGCGCCATTCATTACCGCAGACAAAGAATTAGAAACAGCCAGTCCCAAATCATTATGACAATGGGTTGAGAAAATCGCTTTATCAGAATTTGGCACGTTTTCGATGACTCGACGAAACATCTCGCCGTATTCGCCGGGTTCGCCATAACCCACGGTATCAGGGATATTAATCGTAGCCGCACCCGCATTGATTGTTGCTTCAATAATGCGACACATAAAATCGAATTCGGAGCGACTACCATCCTCTAAAGAAAACTCCACATCATCTGTATATTGACGCGCATGCTTGACGGCTTTGATCGCTTGCTCAAGCACAGCCTCGGGTTGCATTTGCAGCTTGTACTTCATATGAATAGGTGATGTAGCAATAAAGGTATGAATACGACCACGGTTAGCTGGTTTAATAGACTCACCCGCTCTGTCTATATCTGCGGGTACTGCACGCGCCAAACTACAAATAGTCGAGTCTTTTACTGCCGCGGCTACTGCCTTCACCGCCTCAAAATCACCAGGGCTTGCTATTGCAAAACCAGCCTCAATAACATCAACATTCATTTTTTCGAGCATTTTAGCAATACGCACTTTTTCGTCTTTTGTCATCGATGCGCCAGGGCTTTGCTCACCATCACGCAAGGTTGTATCAAAAATGACCAACTTATCTTTTGGAAGGTTGCTTGAGTCGGAAGAATTTGAGCTAGTCATAAGAGTTGCCACCAATCAGATAGTTAAGAATGATATTTACACTACGATTAAATTAAGTCAGCCTGCGACAAAGCTACTAAATAATCTATGAGCCATTATCTCTGATTGGCACAAGAGATGAAAGCAGGTAAGGAGCTAAAGAGAGTCAAAGGTATAAATGAACTCTAATAAAAGCACCATAACAAAACGTCATATGTTCAGTAGCAATCAATGAATGGTGCTTATCAATATTATTTAAGATCATCTGCTGCCTTAGCGCTGCGGGCTTGAGTCGGAAAAATTTGCAACCAATCAGATAATGAAGAATGATACTTTCACTACGATTAAATTAAGCCAGCCTGCGACAAAGCTACTAAATAATCTATGAGGCAATATCTCTGATTGGCACAAGAGATGAAAGCAGGTAAGCAACTAAAGAGCGTCAAAGGTATAAATATCTCTGATTGGCACAAGAGATGAAAGCAGGTAAGGAGCTAAAGAGAGTCAAAGGTATAAATGAACTCTAATAAAAGCACCATAACAAAACGTCATATGTTCAGTAGCAATCAATGAATGGTGCTTATCAATATTATTTTAGAGCATCTACTGCCTTAGCGCTGCGGGCTTGAGTCGGAAAAATTTGCAACCAATCAGATAATGAAGAATGATATTTTCACTACGATTAAATTAAGCCAGCCTGCGACAAAGCTACTAAATAATCTATGGGGCAATATCTCTGATTGGCACAAGAGATGAAAGCAGGTAAGGAGCTAAAGAGCGTCAAAGGTATAAATGAACTCTAATAAAAGCACCATAACAAAACGTCATATGTTCAGTAGCAATCAATGAATGGTGCTTATCAATATCATTTAATTGCGGCGGCTGTCTTAGCGCTGCGAACTAGTTGAATAAACTCAGCACGGTACCCAAAGACATCATCGCCTTTACTCTTTTGTGCAGCATTAATTACATCATCGTAATTGTAATTATCAAGATACTTACCACCTCTCAATAATTGAGCAAAGCCTGCCACTGCGGTGGCGAATTCGGCTTCCACTTTTACCCTATCTCTATCTGGGCTAATGTCATCGATAGAGATTTCATTTGAACTTATTGCCTGGGCAATCAATTTAGAGTTATCTTCTGTTGGTAATTTATAACGTATTTTTAAAAAACCATACTCATTATTAACTGCGTCTGAACTGACCTTTTTCCCTCTACTGGCAAGCGCATTATCTTCGTAGCGCAAAGGCTCAATAGACGTTTTAATACCTGCCTGTTTGGGTGTTATCTCATAAATTGCGGTGACAGTATGACCTGCACCAATATCACCGGCATCGACTTTATCGTTATTAAAATCTTCGCGATTTAAATGACGTGTCTCATAACCGATTAATCGATACTCAGAGACTGTATTAGGGTTGAATTCAACCTGAATTTTTACATCCTTTGCGATAGGAAATAACGTTGACGTTGCCTCATCAATTAAGATTTTTTGCGCCTCGCGAACAGAGTCGATATACGCTGCAATACCATTGCCATTTTGAGCAAGCGCTTGCATTAATTGATCGTTATAGTTGCCTTGTCCAAAACCAAGCACCGAGAGAAAGATACCCTGATCACGCTTGCGCTCAACGAAACCTTTGAGCTCTTCGCTATTGTGAATACCTACATTAAAATCACCGTCGGTCGCTAAAATAATGCGGTTAACTGCGTCTTTACTAAAGTTTGCCTTTGCTAGTTGATAGGCAAGTTTGATGCCTTCCCCTCCAGCAGTCGAACCCCCTGTATTCAAACGATTTAACGCATTTAATATTGTTTGCTTATCTTTCGCGGGTGTTGGCGCTAACACCTGGCCTGCTGCTCCGGCATAAACCGCAATGGCAATCGTATCTCTGGATGAAGCGTGTCGAGCAGTAAACTCATCGATTGCTTCACTAAGGGTAATTTATCTTGGCTGTTCATAGAGCCCGAGACATCGAGCAATAAAACCAAGTTACTTCGCGGTTGTTGATCACGAGGAATATCGTAACCCTTGATACCAATATGCACAAGTTTTTTGCCTGTATTCCAAGGTGAGGGCTGCACAACAATAGAAGGTTTAAATGGTTGTGACCTCGACTCAGCTAATGGATAGTCATAGTCGAAATAATTAACCATCTCTTCAATACGTACTGCATTTTTTTGCGGCAATATACCTTGATTGAGTTGGCGGCGCGCAAAACTATACGAGGCAGTGTCGACATCAATAGAAAACGTAGATACTGGCTCTTCAGCAACAAGTTTAATTGCGTTAACTTCTACCACCTCAAACTTATCGCGCCCCTGCTCTTGATAACCTTGCGGGGCAATAATATCTGGAGTTTGAAGCAGAGACTCGGGCCGGATACTTTTAGCTTTAGCGCTGCTTATCGTAAGCGGTGCCGAGGCCATATCTTTTTTTATAGAGGGGTTTATTTGGTTAATACTGGCTGCGCTCTCATTAGACTCACGCAAAGGTTTAGAGGCAAATCCTGGCGCCTGGCTAATAGCATTGTCCGATTCGCCTATATCGCTTAATGAACTCTGCTGCGATGGCCCTTGCGCAGTCGCTAGTGCGCGCTCATTTTCTACTCTTGCTAGCCCAAGCACTTTGTCAGAATCTTGCCTTGACTCTGAAGATGCCTGCGCAGCATGCGCTAAGGATTGATCGTATGCGTTGAGTTGCTCTGATTTTTTTGAGTCTATTTGTTGTATTGGATCTGGCCCTGCCAAAAGTTGCCCGGTTGATGCGAGTTCCTCACCCACAATGGTCACACTGGAATCAAAAGGTGGGCGGTAGGTTTGCTGAAACAATAATGTACCCATCACTGCGACAGATAGAGTTGCCACACCAGAATAAATTAATTTGTTATTGAGAATAGACATGATATTTTTCCTATTAGTAGTTAAAAAGTTACTAATAGGACGCGGCCAAGACCAAAATCCTTGGGTTTTATTTTGATTGTTTTCAATTTTGTCTTTTTGCTTCTCACTTTGAGATGAATACTGCTGATTAAACTCAGCCATCGCTAAATTAATCGCCCGCTTTTTAGCATTCGTATCAATAGGAGGCGAATCCATATCGGCTATTAAATCATCTAGCGACGGGATATTTTTATCGTCTGTCATAATTTGTCCTGCCCAAATCGAGACTGGAATTTTTTACGTATCTGATGAATACGCCACGAGATTGTGCTCTCTTCAATCCCTAAAATATCGGCGGCCTCACCGTGGGTAAAACCTTCAGCGTGAACGAGTAGCACAGTTTCTTTCATGCCATCGGAAAAATTTTCTAGAGCGGTTAATAATTGGCGCATAAGAATACTTTTATCGGGCTGATCCTCATAAGGCAGATGCTGCCATTGCTCATTGTCATCTCCGCTATGACTATGTTTTCGCTGCGCTTTTTGCCAATCCTTAGCACAGTTAATCACTAAGCGATAAAGCCAACTGGTAAAGCTCGATTCAAAGCGATACTGCCCCAAACCGCGCGCCAATTTTACACAAGCTTGCTGTGCAATATCCTCTGCATCATCGCGATTACCGCACCACTTAAAAGCAAACCGAAATATTGTGTCGTAATGGGACTCAAGCAAGCACTCAAAAGCTTGAGCATCGCCCGCCTGCGCTTGTTTAATTAATGGCTCATCATCGGGCATATTAGTTGTTTTATACTTATCGAGTGAGTAGAAATAAATATTAATATCGATTAGACGATGCTGGAGCCTAAATCCTTGGTAATAAATTTATTTATAATTATTTTGTTGTCCCTAATAGACTAGCATGAAAAAAAATATTGCATCAATAAGCAATACGACTTTTTCATCGACGTTTTATATAGAGGACTGAGAGGATGATACTATTTCTTTATTTTCATGACCTCAGTCATATAAGCAACGATAAAAAATAGCATTTGGCTTAATATGTTCGATTTTGGATAACGCATACCACGATGGTTATTGGCAGCCCAACCTATTGAGACTTCCGTAGTTTTTTGTCGAAGAATAAAATCTGATCACCAACTTTAAGAAATATCGCTAGTTTAACGAAAAAGGAGGGGTTTTATTGCTTTATAGATACATAAATAGCGGAAACCCTAGGTCATGATTAAGAGGGTTGATTTATACGAAATAAAAGGACGGGATTTTTTAAGTAAAATAAAAACTATAAAAAATAAAGGCTAATTTAATACATCAGAAGTATTGGGACAGCAGATTAAGATAGTCTATCGTACGATGATATTTTCAATAGTAATTATTAGCGTGATTTTAAAAAATACGGACACCAAAAACCTCTTTTTAAAATTGTTTTTATTATCCGCACCTCAAATAATTAATGACTAAGTATGCGCGATAAAAATAGTTTTGCACGCTCGCCGCGCTCTTCGTCAAAGAATTCAGTTTTTGTACAGTCTTCTTCGATACGTCCTTCATCCATAAAAATAACGCGATCGGCAACTCTTTTAGCAAATCCCATTTCATGGGTTACCACCATCATTGTCATACCCTCTTCAGCCAATGACGTCATAACATCTAAAACCTCATTAATCATCTCTGGATCTAAGGCAGAAGTTGGCTCATCAAATAACATGGCTTCTGGATCCATAGCAAGACCACGTGCTATTGCAACACGCTGTTGTTGACCACCAGAAAGCTGGGCGGGATACTTTAATGCTTGCGCTGACAAACCGACTCTTTCAAGTAACTCCATGGCTCTTTTTTCTGCTTCCGCACTAGATCGATTAAGCACTTTCATCTGAGCTAATTTAATATTTTCAATAATACTTATATGAGGAAACAACTCAAAATTTTGAAAAACCATGCCGATACGAGAGCGAAGTTCAGACATATTAGTAGATTTAACGCCCACGGATACACCATTAAATGTAATAGCTCCTTTTTGAAAAGGCTCTAAGCCGTTCACTGTTTTAATGAGCGTACTTTTACCAGAACCAGAAGGCCCACATACAACCACCACTTCACCTTTTGCAACCGATGTTGTGCAGTCAGTTAATACCTGAAACTCACCATACCATTTACTAACGTCTTTAATTTCAATCATAATGAATATTTTCTCTGCAAGTTTCTAACGACCACTGTAGCCATTATACATAGGATAAAGTAGACCAAAGCCACGAAAAGATAGACCTCGATAAGCCGACCTTCAATAGTTGCAATTCTGTTGGCGACCACAAAAAAATCTGCCAAACCAACAACATAAACAAGAGCAGTATCTTGAAACAACACAATTGCTTGCGTCATTAGAATTGGAATCATATTGCGAAATGCTTGCGGCAAAATAATATATTGCATATTTTGCTTATAAGTCATTCCCAAGGCTTCACCCGCATAAACCTGACCTTTTTTAACGCTTTGAATTCCAGCTCGAATAATTTCGCAAAAATAAGCCGACTCGAACATTGCAAAGGCAATCAGCACTGAATAAAACGTTCCTACTGGTTTACCGGTCATTACTGGCACTAAAAAATAAAGCCAAAATATGACCAAAATCAGCGGCATTGAGCGTAAAAAATTAACGTAGGTAGCTGCAATAAATGATAGAGTTTTGAAGCTCGACAAGCGACACAGAGCTAATAAAGTACCAAATACAAGGCCTGCGCAAATAGCAAGGAAGGTTAACCAAAGGCTTAGCGCCAGGCCTTCCATCAAAAAGGGGATGTTTCCCCAAATAACACTAAAATCTAAATTATCTAACATTTATTTGGCCCCCAATGTAATCATACCGGGGATAGCGGTTCTTTTTTCTACCACTTGCATAAGTGCCATAACAATTGCGGTAATTAAAATATACAGAACGGTTGCTGCGGTAAATGCTTCAAAACCCTGAAACGTATATTCTTCGATTTGACGACTTTGTGCGGTCAATTCGACAACCCCAATGGTTAACGCAACAGATGAATTTTTAAAGATACCTAAAAAGTCGCTCGTTAATGGCGGTACAATTAAACGGAAGCTGACAGGTAATAATATGTAGCGGTAGGTTTGTATTTGGGTAAGTCCCATTGCCATTGCGGCATTTCGCTGACCTGCTGGAATTGCACTAATCCCTGCACGCAATTGCTCACCAACACGAGCACCTGTGTAAGTTGCAAGGCAAAACACCGCTGTCCAAAATTCGGGCAATGGCATTTCACGTTTAAGCCAATGACCCATTGAATCAGGCACGAGTTCAGGGAAAATAAAATACCAAAGAAACATCTGGACTATCAATGGGATATTGCGAAATATAGCAACATAGGTTGTACCGACCATACGCAGCCAAGCAATATCAACGGTGCGTATTGTGCCTATTATTGAGCCAATTATAAAAGCAAATATCCACGCCGTAATTGCAACTGCACAAGTCCAAAATAGACCTGACCAAATCCAGCCTAAATAAGGCTCTTGAAATAAAATACCCCAATCCCAATTATAGTCAAACCCCATTAGCGATAACCTCTTTGGAATTTATTTTCGAATTTATAATTATTTTTTTATTTTTATTTTTATTTTTATTTTTATTTTCTTAATATAGCCACTCTAATGTAGAGTGGCTATATTCATATTACCTATTAATATTTAATGAGGTAAAGCTTGTATAATAAAGGCTTCTTCTAATCTTGGAGACATTGGCATATTAATGTTGGTAGGGCCAGGCTCAAACCACTTGTTATAAATGTCTTTAAGTTCTCCACTACGCATCATGTCGGCAAGTACAACATTACCTAAACGCTGATAAGTAGAGTCATTCTGTGGAACCATAATTGCGTACGGGTCAAAAGAAAGAAAACGACCAGTTACTTGAAAGTCATCTGGATTTTTATCTTTACTAATCAAACCATATAGAAGTACATGATCGCTAGCAAAGGCATCAGCTCGTCCGCTATTCACTAGCAACCAAGATTGAGAATGGTCTTTAGCAGGCAATATTTTTATATCAAGATTTTTTTCTTCGATAATTTTCTTAACCGATTTTTCATTGGTTGTGCCTAAAGTAACAGCCAAAACTTTACCGTTCATATCTTCAAGCTCAGTAATACCTGAGCCTTTTTTACTCGCTATCTGTGTACCCGTAATAAATGTTGTCGACAAATAAGCTACTTGTTTTTGACGCGTTAAGTTATTGGTTGTAGAACCACATTCGATATCGATAGTGCCATTAGCAATCAAAGCAATACGAGTTTGAGAAGTAACTGGTACATAATTTACTTTTAAATCTGGAGCTCCAACTTCTTCTTTAATAGCGTCAACAATTTTCATGCAAATATCAATGCTGTAGCCAATAGGCTCGCCCGATGCACCAATATATGAGAAAGGTACAGATGATTCTCTGTGTCCCATATTAATTTGTCCGCGCTCTTTAATTCTGTCTAAAACAACAGACTGACCTTCAGCCTGAGCCTGAACAGATAAAAACGCACTTGCAGATAAAATAACGGCCGATGTAGTGACGGCTAATTTTTTAAAAAGATTTTTATGAATCATGTTTCCTTGCCCTCGTTTGCTGTAGTTAATAGAAATTGGTTTGTTACTATACTATGAAATATTAATTATTAGTTAGCAGCAGTAAAATTAAAGTCGGCTCTAATATTGCTTTATAGCTATTTTATATGCGCAATCAAATCTTGATATGCAAAAAGCGCAAAAGAACCACCTGTGTGTAAAAACACAACATTTTCATCCTTTTTATAATAGCCTTCGCGAATCAATCCAATCAAACCAGCCATACCTTTACCCGAATAAACGGGGTCTAATAATATAGATTCGTTGCGTGCACATAATTTAATTGCCTCTAAAGTCCCTTCGTCAGGAAAACCATAACCTGGACCGGTAAATCGAGCATCTACAAGAATATCTTTTTCAGAAACTGCACCCGATAAACCAAGATGATCAGCCGTTACACAAGCTGTTTTATAAACATTTGCTATTTGCGCATCTTTAGGCGCTTTTACACTTATGCCCATTACTGGGATATTTGTACCACCACAAACCATACCTGCAACTAGGCCTGCTTGCGTACCCGAGCTACCGGTACCATGGATAACATGATCTATCCTTAATTGCATGGCATCGGCTTGACGCACTAGCTCAGATGCACAATCGACATACCCTAAAGCACCAATGGCATTAGAACCACCACCGGGAATAAAATATGCTTTCTTGCCTTGCTTACACAAATCGTCAGCATACTGCTGCCCTAAGGCATTCATATTTTCGCCACCTTTGTAAAAGCTTAGGTGCGCACCGTACAACTCATTTATTAACACATTGCCTTGTTTTTCATAATCTTCGCCAAAATCTTCAACGGTAGCGCGACGCTCTAAAAGAATATGACACTCTAAGCCCAAAACTTGGCAGGCGGCTGCAGTTTGGCGGCCATGATTCGTTTGCGTTGCACCCTGAGTCACAATGGTATCAGCTCCTTTCTCGAGCGCATCGCCCATTAAAAACTCAAGTTTTCTAGTTTTATTACCACCTGAAGACAAGCCTGTACAATCATCACGCTTTATCCATAGATTAGGGCCACCCAGTGTTTTACTTAGGTTTTTCATTGGCTCTAATGGAGTTGGTAGATGGGCCAGCTTTACTCTAGGGAAACGCGACATATGCATAAATAATTGTGCCTATATTGAGGAGTTGATTTGTTTATCATAAATTTTTAATGACCAAACACTAACTTGAGCAGTCAATTTGAATCCAATGCTAAAACCTCCTAAAACTATTCCTAATATGCATAGTTTAACAAACCCCTCATAAAATCAAGGATTAATTATATAAATTACTGATATTTTTGTAGAAAATAATCCCATAACATATTCACTTGTGGACGCGTAGATGCCAAATTACGATATATGCGAATATCTAGGTCTATTATCCAGTCATCTCCGGGCACAACAACAAATCGACCCATGGCCAAATCATCTAAAATCATACTTTCTGGCAACCAAGCAAGTCCGCTTCCCTCTAGCGCCATAGAACGAATAGCATCCGCAAAAGAGTTCATATAACGATCTTCTAGATAACAAACAACGTTTTGACGCTTCATTAATGCATCGACTAGGCGTCCAAAATAAGCACTTTCGGGGTAAGCCAATAAAGATGTGGGGACTTTGGCAGTACCGGGCAAATTATGCTTTGGCTGCATATCCTTGTTGGGCACAGAAACAGGAATAAGACGGTCGTGACCAATAACCAGAGACGGATAATCTTGGGGGTCTAATAAAACGGGAACATCGGGATGCGTTGACGCAATTAAAAAGTCATATTCAGCCTCTGTCATATTTTGTACGCAGTTGTGCAGACTATCTGCATCTAAGCGAGTATTAATAACACCGAGATCACGCTCGATGCTAATTATCCATTTAGGGAAAAACGTTAGAGCTGTTGTATGTAAGGAAGTAAAATGAAGTGTATGTTCGCCCTTCAATCTCATTTCATGAAATTCGTTTTTAATGCCATGCATCATTAACACAACTTCTCGAGCTTTTTTAGTAAAAACCTTTCCCTCTTTCGTCAATTCGGTAGGATAAGTACTTCGATCAACCAGAGGCACGCCTAACCAAAGCTCCAAGGCTTTGATTCTTCTAGAAAACGCTGATTGAGTAACGTGCCGCTCTTCAGCCGCACGTGAGAAGTTATTATTTCTGGCTAAACTCAAAAAATCTTCAAACCATTTAAAGTCTATAAACATAAAAAGCACTGCAATCAGATCAATAGTCGATCAATTTGATCATGCAAATTCTTTAAAAGCAAATATTAATAAACAGCAAATGAATGAGATTGAGCAAAAAATCAGTGATGAACTTGACACTATAAATTTAACGCTAATGATCTTCTAACGAACAAATAACATCAAATATAGAGACTAAAGAATCTTTAGCTTTACCATGATCGAAATCAACCGATTCAAAACAAACCGCTATATTAGCGCTACAATTTGCTTGTATATTCGCTTTTTGCCGAGCGATTAACGGCTTAAATTGACTGTTTACAATTAGTTTTTCTAGGCTTGCGAGCAATGAATACTCAGCACTTAACTCGATTTTTTTTATACCCTCGCGCAAATCTTGCCAATCATTTAAGGTTATCGGCCATTCGCGATCATGGTTATTTTTCATTGCTTTACGAATAGCCCGAAGCGGCTCAATTGTCTGAAGCGAATAAGTCTCGGTATATTGCTTCATTTTTTGTAATAGTTGCTCGGGTAATGCCCCATTGTGCAGCCCTGCCCAGCAGCAACATAGTAGCAGTGGAACATTCATTCCATATTGATCTTGTAGTATTAAACATGCTGACTGTATCTTGGGTTTAGCATAGAATGCTGTCGAAAAGTCCAACAATGATAAGTCTACATCTGATAGATTTGTATTCATTAGTGTGATTCACAAGACCGAAAATAGTTAGGTTTTCATCTTTAAAGAGTAATACATGAAAGATAATATCATTTTAATTGGTATGCCGGGTTCAGGAAAGAGCACCGTTGGCGTTCAACTCGCCAAACATTTAGGTTTAGAGTTTATTGATACAGACCTGTTGATTCAAACCAACCAAGGTCGCTTGTTACAAGATATTGTCGATACCGATGGTCACGAAGTTCTGCGAGAGATAGAAGCCGAAGAATTAAGGCAACTAAAAATACATAAAGCACTAGTAGCAACCGGTGGCAGCGCCGTTTATAGCGATAGCGGCATGCAAAATCTTAAGTCTCAGGGCATTGTTATATATTTAGACGTTAGTTTTGCTGAAATTAAAAAGCGAATTACTAATAGCGAAAATAGCCGTGGTATTGCTAAGGCTAAAGGCCAGACATTAGAGGATATTTATAATGAACGTGTTCCACTTTATAAAAAACATGCAGATATAACGATTGATAATAACAACTTTATACAAATGGACGCTTTATTTGAAGCTATTAATAGCTACAACGCTCAATAACAAAATTATTTAGTCCTTGAAGTACAAGTAATATTGAGCCTGATAAATATAGCTAATAAAAAGGTCGCTATGATTAATACAATAGCGACCTTTTTTATGATTATTTATTTAAGCTACGATCACTCAAAAATCATATAACTCATCTAGTTGCTTGACTTTTTAAAAAATAATTAAGCTGCTGAAGATTTCTTATGATCATTTGAATCACTTAAATCTACTGCTTGTCGGACAAGCTCGCGTTCATCAAAATGATCAACATGAATAACTTCCATTAACGCCTTATTGTAATTTAGCAGTGTTTTAGCTTCTGTCTCAGAAATAACATCGGCTGCCAGTGCCATCTCGATTTGGAAGCGACCTAAACCGCGCTTAACTTTACCGGCTTTTACGCCTTCTTTAATTTTATCAAACAATGGCTTAACTTCATCGCGCTGTTTGAAAACTGCATCTAATTGACCCAATGGATTTGTTGGCGTATTTTCAACATATACAGTTTGCAAATGACGTCGACGGGTTTCAGTATCCTTGGTAAACAAGTTGGATATTTTTGTGTCAAGCGCATCGCTTGGTGCATTAAATCTTGCCCCTAACGGAAACACCAAAAACTTTAATTTCATTGCTAATAACTTGTTCGGGTAGTTTTGAATAATCTCTTGCATCGCCACTTGATACTGATTCGTTAAGTAGTTCATACTCCAGAGCACCAATGGATATTCTTCTTCGGGACAGCCTTCGTTTTCATAATGCTTAAGAACCATACTGGCCAGATATAAAGTACTTAATAAATCACCCAAACGCGCAGAAAGCATTTCTTTAAACTTAAGTTTTGATTGTAGCGTTAGCATTGAAACATCGGCAACTAGAGCAAAAGCACTACTTAATCGGTTAAGATCACGGTAGTGTTGCTCGAGCTTATTACTTCCCTCAACGACACCAAATTTAGCGCCTGTTAATCCTAAAATTAATGAGCGTGCTGCATTAGAAATGGTGAAGCCCACATGACCAAAGAAAGTTTTATCAAATTCACTAACGGTCTCGTCGTTGAGTGGCATGCCTGCTAATTCCATCTCACGCAATACAAAGGGATGGCTGCGAGTCGCACCTTGGCCAAATATCATTAAGTTGCGGGTCATAATATTTGCACCCTCAACTGTAATCAAAATCGGGACCGAACTATAAGCATCGGCTACATAGTTTTTGGGGCCTGTCATAACAGCTTTACCACCTTGAATATCCATCGCATCGATAGAGCATTGACGTGCCATTTCAGTAGTATGATATTTTAAAATAGCTGATGGAACGCTTGGCTTTTCGCCATAAGAAAGTGCTTGAACAGTATGTGTAACAGAAGCATGAATAATATAGCTAAAACCTGCGATACGAGCGAGTGGCTTTTGAACGCCTTCAAACAAGCTGATAGGCAAACCAAACTGTTGCCGCAGCGACGCGTATGCAGAGGTACCCGACAACATTTGTTTAGCATAACCGTCGGAGATACTGGGTAATGTCACACAGCGACCTACCGATAAACAGTTAACTAGCATAGTCCAACCTTTACCGGCCATTTCTGCTCCACCAATAATATAATCTAGCGGAATAAAAACTTCCTCACCAAATATGGGCCCGTTAATAAAGGCATCACCAATTGGCTTATGGCGACGACCAATACTAATACCTTTTGTCTCGCGTGGAATTAACGCACAAGTGATCCCATATTCATCCTTTTCGCCCAATAGATGGTCTGGATCTTCTAGCTGGAAGGCTAAACCTATGAGTGTGGCAATGGGCGCTAGAGTGATGTAACGTTTTTCGAAGGTGAGTTTAATGCCTAAGATATTTTTACCGTTAAATTCACCCTTACAAATAACACCTTTATCTGGTAGCGAGGTTGCATCTGAACCCGCTAAAGGACCAGTTAGTGCAAAACAAGGAACCTCGACACCTTTAGCAAGACGAGGCAGATAATAATTCTTCTGGTCTTCAGTACCATATTTTATGAGCAACTCACCAGGCCCTAAAGAGTTAGGAACACCAATGAAATTACCAATACAGCCACCACATATAGACGTTCTGCTTAATACTTCTGCTTGTGCCATGCCAGAAAGATCGAGACCACCGTATTCTTTAGGAATAATCATCCCTAAAAAACCTTTATCTTTAATAAATTTAACAATATTCTCAGGAATAACGGCGATATTATGATTTATATCCCATTTATCAGCCATGCCACACAGCTCTTTAACAGGGCCGTCCATAAATGCTTGCTCGTCAGCCGTTAGAGCTGGTTTTGGAAGATCTAATAATTTTTTCCAATGAGGCTGTCCACTAAATAGCTCTCCATCCCACCAAACCGTACCCGCGTCAATTGCTTCTTGCTCGGTTTGGGATATTTCAGGTAATACGCTGCGGAACCATTCGAAAATTGATTTACTCAGGTACTTTTTACGAAGTGGGGCTTGGCCAAGCACTATTATAGCCACCGTTAGCATCACCATAAGCAATGCCAAAAAACCAAAGCCCGATACAACTATCTTGATAGCAGTTAATACTGCTAAGAAGATGCCTGTCTTCAATAAAGAGGCCTTAACAAAAGCACTGTAAAGAATCACCCCCACAATCGCCAAAAGAAAAAACAAAGTCATTTTTCACCTCTACACATAGATAATATAGATATAAGTATTTTACTCAAAAACGAGCGCTCGCTCACTATTCCATGTTAGTATTACTGCCAAATATATACAAGCAGTATTTATAATGTTTTCAAACTTAAAAAGTAACTGCTTCAAATGTAACTCTATAATAAGGATGCTCCAATCATGGATTTAACGCTGGATTTAAGCAATACAAAGAACATTAATAACTTCAAAAAATATAGTGATCAATTTGAGTATCAAGACCAAAATTTATACAACTTATTGTTTGAGCGAAACCAAGATTTAATAAAATCAAAAAAGGTTGCAGTCGCCTCTGCAAATCTTAAAAAGGTATTTGAGTCAACCTTTAAACTATCTGCCAAGATAGGTTTTCATGAAATGTCTCTTCGAGATCTGTCAAGAGATACTGGTTTGAGCATGGGAGGATTATATTCGTGCTTAACCAAAAAAGAAGATATAGCGCTGATGGTGCTCGATATAGTTGAGCTAGTGTCTGAAAAAAACAATCAAGCTGCTCTCAAAGAAACAGACGAGCTCAGTAGCCTTGAAATAGCGATAAGAAGTTACTTATATAGTGGCACTATATTACAACCTTGGTTCTTTTTTCTGTACTTTGAAACACGATCACTGTCGACAGAAAACCAAATAAAATCAAAGAATATAGAACTAAATACGATAGCTACTTTAGAAAAGATCATCCAGTCTGGTGTTGATAAAGGTATTTTTGATGTCAACAGCTCGTACTTTGTAAGCTCAACTATCCTAATTGTTTTGCAAGACTGGTATTTAAAGCCCTGGAAGAATAAAGCTAAAAATATTGATCTCGAACAATACTCTGAGCACCTTTTTAGAATGACAAAAAAGCTACTGAGAATTTAACACAACTTAATTTTGATAATATCAAAATAAAAACTGACAGGTTAAGATTATGAAACGTTTCTGGTTAGACTCATACCCAAAAAATACTCCCGACGATATTAACATTGATGATTTTGCATCAGTGCCAGATGTATTGGCATATGCCTGTAAGAATTATCCTGACTGTATTGCTTACTCTAATTTTGGCACGACGATGACTTTTGCCGAAGTTAATGAGCACTCTCTAAAATTTTCTGATTTTTTACAAAATACCTTAAACCTAAAAAAAGGCGACACAATAGCAATAATGCTACCTAACATTTTGCAGTACCCAATTGCATTATTCGCTGCGATGCGTCTAGGTATTATCATAGTCAATGTTGATCCACTTTATAAGCCACGTGAATTGATCCATCAATTAAATGATGCACGCGTAGAGACTATTCTGTTCTTAGAAAATTTTGGTGATACTGTGGCCGAAGCCTTTCCTAAAACACAACTTAAGCGGGCTATTGTAACTAAAGTTGGAGATTGCTTAAAGTTTCCAAGCAGTATTATCATTAACTCTGTGTTACGTTATGTTAAAAGGGTTATCCCACAATTTTACATCCCTAACTTAATGCATTTCAAGCAAGCTATTAAAAGTGGCAATTCGTCAAGTGTCATTGAGGCCAAACTTAACCATGAAGATATTCTGTTTTTACAATATACAGGCGGCACTACGGGTGTTTCAAAAGGTGCAATACTTACTCACGGAAACCTCGTGGCCAATATGTTACAAGCAAGGGCATGGATAGGTACTACTTTAACAGCAGGCAAGGATGTTATCGTCGCACCACTACCTATTTACCATATTTTTTCGATGACAGCGAATATATTAACCATGATGTCATTAGGTTGTACTAACTTACTAATAACTAATCCAAAAGATTTTCAGGGTTTTGTAAAAATACTTAAGAAAAATAAATTTAACTGTATTACCGGCGTTAATACTCTTTACCGAAAGTTAATGAATGTAGAAGACTTTAAAAATATTGACTTTAGCCATCTGAAGCTAACACTTTCTGGTGGAATGTCTGTTACTCGGGATGTTGCCGATGACTGGAAAAAAATAACTGGCACACCCATTATTGAGGCCTATGGTTTAACAGAGACATCGCCGGCGGCAACTATTAACCCTTTAGACTTGAAAGAGTACAATGGCTTTATTGGTTTGCCACTGCCATCTACTTTTATCCAAGTTAAAGATGAAGATGATAATGATCTAGGTATTGATACCGAAGGTGAGCTATGTATTAAAGGTCCACAAGTTACTCAAGGTTACTGGAAGCGACCAGACGAAACTCAAAAAGCCTTCACCAAAGATGGATACTTCAGAACCGGTGACTTCGCCACTATAAATGCGCAAGGCTACGTTAAAATACTTGATCGTAAAAAAGATATGATTTTAGTATCTGGGTTTAATGTATTTCCAAATGAGATTGAAGCGGTACTGATGCTGCATCAAGACATTTTAGAGGCCGCTGCTATTGGAATACCTTATCCCTCATCTGGCGAAGCAGTCAAAGTTTTTATCGTAAAAAATAATGAAGACTTAACCGAAAAAGAAGTAAGCACTTATTGTAGAGAACAATTAACGGCTTATAAATGTCCTAAAGAAATTGTATTTATAGATGAGTTACCAAAATCTAATGTCGGCAAAATTTTACGGAAAAATTTACGCTAATATAAAGGTTAAATATACAAGTCTGGCAAACATAAAGTGCTTTATTGTTTGCCAGACTGTTATAAACAATGAACACATAAACCTTCTTAACAAATAATTGTTAGTTTTAATTTTACGAGATTTATTGATATGCAACCCTACCCTCATATTTTTAAGCCATTAAACCTAGGTTTTACTGAACTTAAAAACCGTGTTGTTATGGGATCTATGCATACCGGTCTTGAAGAAGCTGACAATGGCTCTGAAAAAATGGCGGCGTACTTTCGTGAGCGTGCAAAGGGCGGGGTAGGATTAATTATTACCGGTGGCATTTCACCTAACTTTTCAGGTCGCGTTGCTCCGCATTCATCTCAGCTGAGTTTTTCTTGGCAAGTTGGCAAGCATAAAATTATTACTGATGCGGTTCACGAAACAGATGGTGTAAAAATTTGTCTACAAATACTTCACTCAGGGCGTTATGGCTATCATCCTTTATGTTGCGCGCCGTCCCGTATTAAATCTCCCATTTCTCCTTTTACGCCACGCGCACTAAGCACTTGGGGTGTCAAAAAAACAATTCGTGATTTTGCTAACTGTGCCAAGCTTGCAAAAAAGGCCGGCTATGATGGCATCGAAATTATGGGTTCAGAAGGATACTTAATTAATCAGTTTGTGGCGCCAAGAACTAATAAAAGAAGTGATAAATATGGTGGCGACATTAGTAATCGAATTCGATTTCCTCTCGATATAATTAGTGCAATTCGCGATAAAGTGGGCAAAGAGTTTATTATCATCTTTAGACTTTCTATGCTCGACTTAGTAGATCAAGGATCTACATGGGAAGAAGTAATCATCTTTGCAAAAGCTCTCGAGACCGCAGGTGTTGATTTGATTAATACGGGTATTGGCTGGCATGAAGCACGGGTGCCGACAATAGCGACAATGGTCCCAAAGGCTGCATTTACTTGGATTACAGAAAAACTTAAGCAAGAAATATCGACACCCTTAATTACCACTAACAGGATTAACACCCCCAAGGTTATCGAAGAAATCTTATCTAGCCATCAAGCCGATATGGTATGTATGGCGCGCCCGTTTTTAGCCGACCCTTACTTTTTAGCAAAAGCGGCTGCTGACCAAGCAGATGCCATCAACACATGCATTGCTTGCAATCAAGCTTGCCTTGATCATGTATTTAAGCAAAAAATTGCAAGTTGCTTAGTTAATCCTAAAGCCTGTCATGAATTGGACTTTATTGCGACTGATGCCTCAAGCCACGTTCAACAAAAACATTTTGCCGTCATTGGTGCGGGGCCTGCTGGACTTTCATTTGCAATAGAAGCTGCACAATTAGGCAATAAAGTGACCGTTTATGAACGCAGCCATGAAATTGGCGGCCAGTTTAATATCGCTAAAGAAATACCAGGAAAAGAAGAATTTAAAGAAACTCTGCGTTATTTTAAGTATCACATTGAAAAACTCAACATCACTTTAAAACTTAATACAGAGGTAACACCCGATAATTTAGCTAACGTCTATGACGAAGTTATTATTTCTACGGGTATACGTCCAAGAATCCCATCGATTCCGGGAATAAATTTACCTCACGTGCTTACCTATCAAGATTTAATTTGGAAAAAGCACAAGGTGGGTCAAACGTTGGCTCTTATTGGGGCTGGAGGCATTGGTTTTGATTGTGCAGAATTTTTAGCACACAAACCCAATACACTACCTACTTCTTTAGATAAAAAAGCTTTTTTTGAAGAATGGGGTATTGATACTAGCTATAAAAATCGGGGCGCGATTAAGCCCAAAAAACCAGCGACAAGTGCTCGTAAAATTTATTTACTACAGCGAAGCACCACTAAAATGGGCAAGGGCCTTGGTAAAACTACCGGCTGGATACACAGGAAATCATTGCTTGATAAAGGCATAGAAATGCTTACCGGCGTTGAATATAAAGAAATCACCGATAAAGGTTTGCTAATAAATATTAACGGCAAAGAAAAAACTCTAGAGGTCGATAACGTTATAATTTGCTCGGGTCAGATTTCTAATAACGAATTATATAACTTACTTAAAAATCAGAATGTAAATGTACACATTATTGGTGGCGCTTTACTAGCTGCAGAAATAGATGCAAAAAGAGCCATTGATGAAGGCGTACGACTAGCTCATACACTCACAAAGCCACCAACAGCCATGAGTGTTGCTGTTAAATAACCTAAACATTTGGACTATTATTATGCCAGCATCTTCAAGTAAAAATCGTATTGCCGTTGTCAGCGGTTTAAGAACACCTTTTGCTCGACAGGGAACATTTTTTCGCAGCGTTAATGCAATTGATCTTGGTCGGATGGTAGTCAAAGAATTATTGGCGCGTACTGACATCGATGTAAAACTTATCGAGAGATTAGTTTACGGTCAAGTTGCGATTCTACCTAAAGCTCCCAACATTGCCCGAGAAGTAGTTCTGGGCACTGACCTACCCGTTACTTGTGATGCCTTTAGTGTCTCGCGTGCCTGTGCAACAAGCTTTCAGTCAGTTGCATGTATATACGATAGTATTAAAACTGGTGATATAACAGTTGGTATTGCAGGTGGAGCCGATTCATCGAGCGTTATTCCTATTACCTTTAGCGAAAACTTTGCGCTCAAATTAGTACAAGCCAATAAAGCAAGATCACTAATGGCCAAAATAAAAGCATTTAAGGGAACAAAACTTAAAGACCTTGCACCAAACCCACCCGCAATTGCCGAGTACACGACTAATTTACGCATGGGTGATAGTGCGGAGCAGATGGCAAAAGACCATGGTATTTCTCGACAAGATCAAGATGAGTTAACGCTGCGTTCACACCTTCTGGCAAGCAATGCATGGGACGAGGGTAAGCTTGATGCAGAAGTCATTCACGCTTATCCCGAACCCTATAAAAAAGCTTTTATTCGCGATGAAAATATTCGGGGCGATTCAACTATTGAAAAATTATCCTCATTACGCCCAGCTTTTGATCGCCAAAATGGCAGCGTAACTGCCGCAAACAGCACCCCATTAACCGATGGAGCTTCGGCAATTTTATTGATGCGCGAAGACGTTGCTCGAGCACATGGCTATGAACCCTTGGGTTATATTAACCACTATGCCTTTACCGCAAATACAGTTGATACCGATTTATTAATGGGGCCCACTCAAGCATCTGCAAAAGTGCTTAAAAAAGCGCGCATGAACTTAAAAGATTTAACCCTTATCGATATGCACGAAGCTTTTGCCGCTCAAGCTTTATGTAATGTTCAAGCCTTTGCATCTAAGCAATATGCCGAGAAATTTTTGAATAGAAAAAGCGCATTAGGCGAAATCGACATGGATAAGTTTAATGTTCTAGGTGGTTCTTTAGCTTACGGTCACCCATTTGCAGCAACCGGCGGTAGAATTATCATACAAACATTAAACGAACTTAAGCGTCGTGGCGGTGGCACTGCATTAACAACCGCTTGTGCTGCTGGTGGCATTGGTGCTGCAATGATTATAGAAACTGATTAATTATGGTTAACAATTAAAAGTTAATAACGTGAACCATTAAACAGTGAAAAACTTGTGCCATAAAAAGTTGATAACATGAGTAACAACAAATTAAGAAAAAGGTTAATAATATGAGTGAAGATGCAAGCGATAATAAAATTGCTACGAGCAAATCCTATACTAGCGATCTAAATGCTCAAGGTATATTAACAGTATCGATAGATGTGCCTAACGAAAGCTTAAATGTATTTAATCAACAGGTGTCCGATGATGTTGAAGAGCTTACTCAAGAGATAGCTCAAAATAATGACATTAAAGCAGTTATATTTATTAGCGCCAAAGCATCCGGGTTTATCGCCGGCGCAGATATTAAAATGTTAGACGCTGTAGACAATGCTTCCGAAGGATGCGCTATATCAAACAATGCCCATCGACTCCTCGATAAAATAGCTAACAGCAATAAACCACATATTGTTGCTATAGATGGTGTTTGTTTGGGCGCAGGTTACGAATTAGCGCTTGCTTGTCACTATCGTATTGCCAGCGACAACCGCGCTACAAAAATTGGTTTACCTGAGGTAATGATTGGTGTTTTACCGGGCGGCACGGGGACTACAAAATTACCTCGTCTTATAAACTTAGCCGCTGCACTAGATATGTTGCTAACGGGCAAGCAATTGGACAGCAAGCGCGCTAAACGCTTAGGCTTAATTGATGAAGTGGTATCTAATAAAATTCTTCTGCAGGCCGCTCATAAAGCAGCGGCAAAACTGATTGAAACTGGCATACCCGAGCGCAAGCTTGCCTTTAAAGATAAAATTTTCACACTGCCTTTAATTAAAGATTTTGTGATCAAAAGAGCACGCCAACAAGTCCTTAAAAAAACCAATGGGCTCTACCCTGCACCACTCGCTATTTTAGATGTTGTTCAACAAGGTATTAATTTACCATTAAAAGAAGCCCTTGCTATTGAAGCCAAAAATTTTGGCGACCTCACTGTATCGCCAGAAGCAAAACAATTAAGAAAGTTATATTTTGCGACAACGGCACTTAAAAAAGAACGTTTTATAGATGATGCAGCCGCTAAAAAAATTCAACCTCACCAAGTATCAAAAATAGGTGTATTAGGCGGCGGTTTAATGGGCGCTGGCATTGCCATTGTCTCTATCGATAAAGCGGACGTCAGTGTGCGCTTAAAAGATATTCGCGACGAAGGTTTAATGAGCGCATCTGCGGCCGTCAACAATTTTTATAAAGCTCGTGTTAAAAAACGAATTTTAAGCCAAGAGGACGCACAGAAAAAAATTAATCGCCTAACAAGCTCGCTAGACTATTCAGGTTTTAAAACCTCTGACATTATCATAGAAGCTGTTTTTGAAGACTTAAAATTAAAGCACCAGATGCTAAGTGATATAGAGGCACTTGGTAACGAGAACATGATTTTCGCAAGTAATACATCGTCCATCCCCATAAGCGATATAGCAGCAACAGCAAAACGCCCTCAAAACGTTTTAGGAATGCATTACTTTTCACCTGTCGAAAAAATGCCGCTGTTAGAGATTATTAAACATTCAGGCACCTCCGATCAGGCTTTATCTACCGCCGTAGATTTTGGTCGTAGGCAAGGTAAAACAGTCATTGTCGTCAACGATAGTGCTGGTTTTTATGTTAATCGTATTTTAGCTCCTTATATTAATGCAGCACTTGAGTTGGCGATGGAAGGCGTTGCTCTCGATAAAATTGATAAGGCTTTAACCCATTTTGGGTTTCCCGTTGGGCCTATAAAATTACTCGACGAAGTAGGCATAGATGTCGCCAGTAAAATTCAACCTATTCTAGAAGATGCTTTTGGTGATCGTATGGCGAACATTGGCGTTCAGCAAAAGCTTATTGATAATAAACGTTTAGGCAAAAAAGTAGGCAAGGGTTTTTACCGCTACGATAATCCTAAGTTTGCAAAAACTATAGATGAGTCTGTTTATACTGATCTCGATATTAGCAAAAAAACAGAAATGAGCCCTGAAATTATTGCTCAACGATGTGTGTATCGCATGCTCAATGAAGCTGCGCTTTGCTTAGACGAAGAGGTTATCTTCTCAGCTCGAGATGGCGATATCGGAGCGATATTTGGCATTGGATTTCCACCATTCTTAGGCGGGCCTTTTCAATATATGGACACTATCGGTGCAGTTAGTGTTGTTAATAAACTTAAAGAAATGGAGTTAACTCAGGGACAAAAATATCATCCAGCACCCATACTCGTTGCCATGGCCGAGACAAATAAGACCTTTTATAGCGACTCATAAAATGCGCGATCTTTCTTGTGCGCTATTGTTTAAAAAAACCGTACATGCTGATTTAGATTATCTCTTGCTTATCTAAAAGCTTCACATAATGGGTTAAAATCAGCAAATATGCTTTTAATTGCACTAAGCGCTAAGCACTTTTTTGCTGGCCATTTAGCCGTGAAACCGCTAACATGGTACTCCGTTAATTTTGGTGTTTGTGAATTCATACAAACACCCTTACTCAAGCCTCACCAAGGCTACTACCTACTTACTTACTCATACATTTAAATCAGCTATTTAACCCTCATGTAAAGTACAGGTAGCTTATACTCTACTATAAATAATTGACTTATAAGGTCGCAGAGGAGCATATCAATGACTGTAATTGGACACTTTATTAATGGCGAAATCTACCCAGATACCGCCCGCACTCAAGATGTATATAACCCCGCCACAGGCAAGGTAACCAAGCAAGTAGCGCTTGCTTCTAAAGCAACAACAGAACTAGCTATTGCAGCCGCAGAAGCCGCTTATCCAGCTTGGAGAAACACTCCGCCTCTTAAGCGTGCTCATATTATGTATAAGTATAGAAGCCTGCTAATAGAGAATTCCGATAAAATTTGTGCCCTTATTGGTGAAGAACATGGCAAAATCTCGCATGATGCCGCCGGTGAGCTTCAACGCGGCATCGAAAACATTGAATTTGCCTGTGGTATACCTCAACTATTAAAAGGCGAGCATAGTAAAAATGCCGGCCCAGGTATCGACTCTTGGAGCGAATTTCAACCGCTTGGCGTTGTAGCCGGAATCACCCCTTTTAACTTCCCCGCTATGGTGCCGCTATGGATGTATCCTATTGCGATTGCCTGCGGAAACTGCTTTATATTAAAGCCTTCTGAAAAAGATCCTAGCACATCAATATTACTTGCAGAGCTACTAAAAGAAGCCGGTTTGCCTGATGGAGTTTTCAATGTTGTTAATGGTGACAAAGAAGCTGTTGATGTTTTGTTAGAAGACGAAAGAGTAAAAGCGGTAAGTTTTGTAGGCTCTACCCCTATTGCCGAATATATTTATACGACTGCAAGCGCTAATGGCAAACGCTGTCAGGCACTTGGCGGCGCTAAGAATCACGCTATCGTTATGCCTGATGCAGATATTGATAATGCCGTTAATCAACTTTTAGGTGCTTCTTTTGGATCATCTGGCGAACGCTGTATGGCACTGCCGGTTGTAGTCGCCATTGGTGACAAAACTGCTGATCTTCTTGTTGAAAAGATGCAAGCAGCGATGAAATCTTTAAAAGCAGGTGTATACACCGACAAAACTAATGATTTTGGCCCAGTCATTACCAAAGAACACCAAGAAAAAGTTTTTTCACATATTAATAGTGCTGAAGAGCAAGGCGCCAAAGTAGTTGTTGACGGTCGCACCATTAAAGTAGACGGTTACGAAAACGGATACTTTGTTGGTGGAACATTAATTGATAACGTCACTACCGACATGGCAAGCTATAAAGCAGAAATTTTTGGGCCCGTCTTACAAGTTGTTCGTTGCGAAAGCATGCAAGCGGCAATGGATATGATTGATGCTCACGAATATGGTAATGGTACCTGCATATTTACACGCGATGGCGAAGCCGCACGTTACTTTTCTGACCATATCAAAGTGGGTATGGTGGGTATTAATATCCCTCTACCTGTGCCGGTTGCCTACCACAGCTTTGGTGGCTGGAAGCGCTCACTATTTGGTGATCTATCAGCCTACGGTCCGGATGGCGTAAGATTTTATACCAAACGTAAAACCATCACCCAACGTTGGCCTTCGGCTGGAGTTCGTGAAGGCGTTTCTTTTTCGTTTCCTAGCTAATTATTAGGTCTTAATACTAAAAAAGTTACAAATCAATTGCCCCAAAAATCTCATTGCTAATGATGTTATCGGGGCTTTTTTTTATCTAGTCAAGTTAACGCTCAAATCAACTCTAAAATCATTTCCCACATGTATTTCTCATACTTATAGTCGCGCCAATGACTAATCATTTTTGTTTTTTCTTGATCTGCAAATTCTTAAACTCGCTTTTTATAAAGTTAAGATTGCTTTGCTAACTAGAGCTTTCTTAGGTTTAAACATAGAGGATGCTGGAGTCTTTCAAATAAAAGGGTTTATGACTCAATAGCTTTTATTATCTATTAAATATAAAGCGTTTTTATAGGCTATTAAACCTCAGCCACTATCCAACGAGCTGCTTTTTCGGCAATCATTAGCGTCGGTGAATTGGTATTGCCACTGGTAATCGTCGGCATAACTCCAGCGTCAACCACGCGAAGTGCACGAATACCGTGTACACGTAAATGGCTATCGACAACTGCTTCTGGATCATCGAGATTACCCATACGTGTAGTTCCTGCGGGATGAAATATAGTAGTTCCAACATCTCCAGCAGCTTTAGCTAGCTGTTCATCGGTGATGAGGTCTGGCCCTGGTTTTATCTCGATTGGCTTATATTGCATCATCGCTTGCTGGCTCATAATATTGCGCGCAACACGGATAGAATCAGCGGCAACTTGCTTATCTTCAGCAGTGGTTAAATAATTGGGACAAATAGCAGGCGCCTGCATAGGGTCAGCACTTTTTAATGTTACGGTACCTCGACTCGTAGGGTTTAGATTACATACACTCACTGTCATCCCGGGCCATGAGTGTAAGGGGTCTCCAAATGCTTCTAGGCTTAGTGGCTGAACATGAAACTCTATATTAGAGTGCAGCTGTTCGGGGCTTGATTTAGTGAACACACCCAACTGGGAGGGAGCCATACTCATGGGACCCGTGCGTTTGAAAAGATATTCAAGGCCAATAAATGCCTTGCCTAACAAAGTTGATGCCTGCTCGTTGAGTGTCTTTACATTCTCAACTCGAAATATTGTGCGTAACTGAAGATGATCTTTCAAATTTTTGCCGACACCAACAAGATTATGCTTAACGTCGATACCGCCAGCGTTGAGATCAGCCGGATCGCCAATTCCTGAAAGCTGTAAAATATGCGGGCTGTTAATCGCTCCAGCAGAGAGAATAGTTTCGATCTTAGCCTCTACGGTTCTTTTTACGCCTCGAACCAAAACACTCACACCTTTACAGGCAAGCTGACCATGAGCATCTTTTTTAAGTGTTAACTTTTCAACATGGGCATGCGTCCATATTGTCAAATTAGGTCTATTTTTGATAGAGCGCAGAAACGCTTTTGAGGTATTCCAGCGCCAACCAGAGCGCTGATTGACTTCAAAATAACCCGAGCCAGTATTATCACCGGTATTAAAATCATCAGTTGGAGGAATACCGGCTTGTTCTGCTGCATTCGCAAATGAATCCAAAATTTCCCAGCTAAGACGTTGTTTTTCGACACGCCACTCGCCGCCACCGCGGTGTTTTTTATCAGCAGTTTCACCCGATCTATCGAGTCGATAATTATCTTCATGCGCTTTAAAATCTTCTAGGCAAGCAGACCATGACCAGTCATCATCACCTGTCATCTGAGCCCAATTATCATAGTCGCGAGCCTGCCCGCGCATATAGATCATACCGTTAATAGAAGAGCAACCACCGAGAGTTTTGCCACGAGGATAGATAAGAGCGCGACCATTAAGACCGGATTCTTTTTCAGTGCGAAAGCGCCAATCTGTACGAGGGTTATCGATACAATATAAGTAGCCCACGGGGATGTGAATCCAATGGTAATTATCCTTGCCTCCGGCCTCTAACAATAGGACATTTTTAGATGGATCTGCGCTAAGGCGATTTGCTAAAAGACACCCTGCTGTACCCGCCCCAATAATTATATAGTCGAAACTTTCAGTCATAATTCTCTATCTTTGGTTTATTCCGGCAACTATTAACAATTTTATGTATGTGTATTATTGTATAAGATGCAGATAAGATTTGCGCATGTATTGGATAACCGCGGGTAAATTCTCACACATTACTGCAACAAAAAATCACCTAGTCTAGAATATGTTTTTAGTATCAGTGAGCTTTTCAAAACTGATACTAGCCGTTATGTTTTTATCGTACTAATAAAATCACGAATCAATTGACCCGACAAGGTCATCGGAGCAGGGATTGTTGGTAAATTATCATGCGAAAACCATTGTGCATCTTGTATTTCTACATCATCAATTTTAATATCACCCGAGTCATATTCTGCAAAGTAACCTATCATCAATTGGTGCGGAAAAGGCCATGACTGGCTCGACGAATAGCGGATATTCTTAACTTTTATACCCACTTCTTCAAATACCTCTCGATGAATTGCATGCTCGAGATTCTCTCCTGCCTCAACAAAACCTGCCAAGGTTGAGTACATATCATTTGGCTGACGATAATGATGCGCTAGCAAAAACTTATCACCACGAGTAATCAATACCATTATGCAAGGGGATATACGTGGATAAAAAATAAGATTGCAGGAGGTGCAGGCAAGCGCTAATTCACTAGTATGGGCACTAGTTTGACTACCGCATTGCCCGCAAAACTGATGCTGCTTATACCAAGTGAGTAACTGAAATGATCGACTAGCTAATTGATATTCAACGTCGGACAAACACGGCATTTGTGAGCGTAGTGACAAAAAGTGATCAGGATTAATATGATCAAACGACTCTGGCGATAAATCTATCGCATAACAAGCACGTTGATTGTAGATACCCACATAGATAAATGTGTGCGTCTCAGAACTTATATCCGCAAAATTTGATAAAGGACGTAGCCGCCACTCATCGTACTCAAAACAAAACAGGCTTTGTGCCTTGATGCCGATAATATAATCGTCAGAGTTTGGCTTGGCGTTTTGGATAAGCCACTCCTTAAACGGTCTTTATAAACAATCTAATTCATGCGTAATAATATCGTAAAAATTAGAATCTATCTTTATAAAATATAAGATTAAGTTATTAATTCTAGCCAAAATAACATTGGACGTTTTAAGCAGTATAAATATTAAGGCTTTCTTCAATTATTAACTATACTTGCATATTTAAGACGTATTAAAAACTACATTGTCACACTTGCATCCCTTAGAGTAATATATGCACCCAGCCATTAAAAAAATAATGTTCATATAATAGGCAATGGTGAAAAAGTCATTGTTTTTGCCCACGGCTTTGACTGTGATCAGAATATGTGGAGGTTTCTAACTCCAGACTTTGTAGACGATTTTAAAGTAATTTTGTTTGATTATACCGGTTCGGGTAAATCAGATATTAGTGAATACGATCAACAAAAATACTCAAAACTTGAGGGCTATGCTGAAGACATCCTAGATGTTTGCGAAGCTTGTCAACTTAAAGATGCCATTATTGTTGGGCACTCCGTTAGTGCAACTATTGCAACCATTGCTTCCTTAAAATCGCCCAAATATTTTTCGCGCTTAATTCACCTTGCACCCTCACCGTCATTCTTAAATGATCCTCCAGAATATTTTGGCGGTTTTGAATATGTTGATCTTGAGGAACTGCTCGATTTAATGGATAAAAATTATATTGGCTGGGCATCATATTTAGCACCGCTAGTGATAGGGGGTCAAGCAAGTGATATATTAACAGGAGAATTAGCAAATAGTTTTTGTTCAACAGATCCGGTAATTGCTAAAAATTTTGCTAAGGCAACCTTTTTGTCAGATCATCGCGATACTTATAAAAAGAGCACACTACCCTCGTTGATTATCCAAAGTAATAGTGATTCTTTAGCCTCTATCGAGGTTGGCTCTTATCTACAAAAAATAACACCACATAGTGAACTGACGATTATTAACTCCGAGGGCCATTGTCCTCACATAACGCACCCTAAATTGACCTCACAAGCCATTAAGAGTTATTTATCAAATGAATGAGTTCGATCAACTTCCCTGTGGAGTATTAATCATCGACTCTTCTTGTATCGTTAGTTATTGCAACAAACCATTCGCGTCAAAAATGGGGCTTGATATTGATGCGATAGTTGATCGCTCTATTAACAACTTATTAAGTAATGGTTCAAAGATTATTTTTCAACAAATTGTTTTGCCCTCTCTTCTCAATCAAAACCAAATTGATGAAATGCAATTGAATTTTTTGAACGCAGACCAACAAAAAATACCAATGATAATTTTTGCGCGAAGAGACGATAACAATAACGACAAACTAATTTTTTGTTGTTTCTCTGCAAAATCTAAAGATGAATTACTGAATTCTCTTAATCAATCAAAAAAGCAATTAGAAGAAAGTAATACTCAACTTAAGAAGTTATCTAAAACTGATGAATTGACGGGCTGCTTCAATCGACGTGAGATGGAGCTAAGACTGTCAATAACCCGTCAACAAATGAGTCGCCGCAAAGTTAGCTTTGCTGTTTTAATGCTTGATTTAGATGATTTTAAAGAAGTGAACGACACTTATGGACATATAGAGGGCGACAACGTCCTCAGAGAATTTGCCAAAATTTTAATGGGCAATGCACGAGTTGACGATGTAATTGCGCGTTTTGGTGGCGAGGAATTTGTTATAATTTTGCCAGAAGTCGATGCGGATAGCGCTATGATAGCGGCCAAAAGAATTCATAAAAATATGCGGTACATTAATAGCAAAGTCAAAAAAATCACTGTTAGCATTGGGGTTTGTGTGGCTTCCTACGATAACCCTTTAAGTGACTATGAAATAATTGATATTGCCGACAAAGCACTTTACGCATCTAAAAACTCTGGCAAAAACAAAACCACCTTATTGTTAGCGCCTTCGCAAATCTCAGATCAACCTATTTCATAAATACAATTGAAGATCTTAACTTAACGTTAGGCAACTTCGATTCTATACTATTTATTAAGTAAATATAAATAGTGATTATTTAACGATTGAATAATCTAACAAATAATAAAACCCAATCATTTTGAAAGGGTATATACAAAGATATCGCAAAAAAGAAGATAATAACTGAGATCATATTTTTGGCATCCATAAAAAACCCACTTGCATGGGGTTTTTATGGATGACGGAGAAGGAGGGATTAACTCAAATACATCCTTGTATTTGCCCGCTTCGCGGCGCTGTAGCGGTTCAAAATACTCGAGCGCCAAGGACGGCGCGAATGTCGATTTTGCAGGAGCAAAAATCTACCCGGTATTTTGTCGAACCAGGGTTCTCATCTTTCCTCATTCTCAGCACATAAAAAAACCGCCTTGCGGCGGTATTTGTATGGCGGAGAAGGAGGGATTCGAACCCTCGATACCGATCAAGGTATACTCCCTTAGCAGGGGAGCGCCTTCGGCCACTCGGCCACTTCTCCGGATTTTCTGTTCGTTAAAACAGCGGCGCATAGTACCATAGTTTTATAAAAAACCAACAAGTCTCAAATAGAATAAATGCTTTTATTCTATTTGAGAGTATGGTTTTTCAAAGAGGACATATTACGAAGTGCGGATGACTAATAAATGTTCTAAAAATGATCAATCAAAATTCAATTATAATTGATGGAATTTATTAATAATTATAAACAAGAACTCTACGTAAATAACTTAAACAATAACTATTCGTTGCCGATTTCAGGTTCGTCTTTTTCACGCTGGATGCGCGCGTAAATTTCTTCACGATGAACAGCTACCTCTTTTGGTGCATTAACACCAATACGCACTTGGTTACCTTTAATACCTAATACGGTAACGGTTACTTCGTCCCCAACCATTAATGTTTCACCTACACGACGGGTTAATATCAGCATTCCTTTCTCCGCTCTACTCTAAAGTTAGTTAACTTGTTCAATTGCATACAAGCTATTTCTAGCCTGTATTTTTATACTCGTTGTTATTCACGTCAAAACTACAGCTTATAAATCACCCCAATAAAGTAACTTGCTTGCAAGATGTAGCTAAAGTTAATCAACAATAAATTCATATACGTAAATAATTGGTTTTACATACCTAACATTATTAACTTTAGATCATTTAGGTGTGTTCTTTTTTTCATCCAAACCAAAAGCGGCGTGCAAGCTTCGCACTGCTAATTCTAGATAACGAGCTTCAACAATCACTGAAATTTTAATTTCAGATGTAGTTATCATTTGGATGTTAATATTCTCGTCAGCTAAGGCTTTAAACATAGTGACCGCTACACCTGCATGAGAACGCATACCAACACCGACAATTGATACCTTAACAATACTATCATCAGTGATAATTTCTTTAGCGCCGAGCTCTTTTGCTATTTTATCTAAAACAGATTTAGCTTTTTCCATATCACCACGATTAACGGTAAACGTTAAATCGGTGGTGTTATCTGCAGCTATATTTTGCACAATAACGTCAACTTCTATATTAGCCTCACCTATAGGCGCTAATATCTTGGCAGCAACACCTGGGATATCAGGAATACCTCTTATGGTTACTTTGGCTTCATCTCGATTAAATGCAATACCAGAAACCACCGGTTGTTCCATAAGACCTAACTCCTCATCAAGTGTAATTAATGTACCTGAGCCCTCTTGAAAACTATGCAAAACTCGAAGAGGGACATTGTATTTACCGGCAAACTCAACCGCACGAATTTGTAATACTTTTGAACCTAGACTTGCCATTTCTAACATTTCTTCAAAAGTAATTTTGTCTAATCGGCGAGCATTAGGCTCGACTCTCGGATCGGTTGTATACACACCGTCCACATCGGTATAAATCTGACATTCATCAGCTTTAAGCGCTGCTGCCAAAGCAACTGCTGTCGTATCTGAACCACCTCGGCCTAGGGTAGTAATATTACCGTTTTGATCAACACCCTGAAAACCTGCAACCACAACAACGCGACCCGCTTTTAAGTCGGCATTTATATTATCTTCATCAATCGATTGTATTCTTGCCTTGGTATGAGCATCGTCAGTTATTATCTTGACTTGACTACCCGTATAAGAGCGCGCATCGCAGCCGCGAGCCTTTAGCGCCATACATAAAAGCGCAATGGTTACTTGCTCGCCTGTCGATAACAGGACATCCATTTCTCGCGGCTCAGGGCTTGCTTGCATTTCATTTGCCAAACTGACAAGTCGGTTGGTTTCTCCGCTCATGGCAGAGACAACCACAACCACATCATCACCTAAGCGTCTTACTTTCGCTACTTTGTCGGCAACTGCTTGGATTTTTTCGGCTGTACCTACCGAGGTACCACCATATTTTTGAACCAAGAGGCTCATGACTTATTCCTTTAGATTAATGAACCGAAAAGATAACTAGCGCTTATTTTAAGTCACTAATTAGACAATACCCATCAAGATGTACTAATCAAATAGCATAATTACAAATGACTATAGCCGCAAAAGGCGCGTATTTAATACTAAAAACACCTAAAAGTTAATTGTTTTTACTTAATAAGGCTAATAGTTAACAACTGTTAGTTTGCTGAAACCCACTTTTCTACAAATGCCAGAGCATCTTTAATACCCGCAGTATTTGAGCCTGCGCCCTGTGCCATATCGGGTCGACCGCCACCTTTACCATCAACGAGTGGCGCAACTTCGCGCATTAAATCCCCTGCTTTAAAGCGCGGAATCAAATCTTTAGTCACACCGGCAATAAGAGAGACTTTTTCGTCATCCTTGGCCGCTAGTAAAAATACGCCGCTATGCAACTTAGATTTAATCGAATCGGCAAGCTCACGTAAACTTTTTGCATTAGCGCCATCGACTTCACAAGCTAATACGTTGATGCCAGCTACTTGTTTTACTTGGCTTAACAAATCACCACTGGCCGCACTGGCCATTTTTGCTTGCAGTGCAGATAGTTGTTTTTCTTGCTCTTTAGTCAGCGCCATCAATTGCTCTAACTTCTCTAATAAATTTGATGGATTAGCTTTAACAACTTGTACTGCTTTTTGCATTTGCTGATCGAGCTTATCGATAAGCTGTAGCGCATTTTTGCCGGTAACCGCCTCTATACGACGAATACCTGCGGCAACACCTGATTCGGAGACAATACGAAACAGCCCAATATCACCGGTTCGTTTTACGTGTGTGCCACCACAAAGCTCGACAGAGTAGCCGTCACCCATGCTCAGCACTCTAACTTCGCTGCCGTATTTTTCGCCAAACAACATCATCGCGCCTTTATCTTTAGCGCTTTCCATTGAGCAAACTTCAGTATCGGTAGCTGTATTGCGACGTATTTCATCATTCACTTGCTGCTCAATCTCTTGCAACTCTTTATGGGTTACGACTTCAAAATGAGCAAAGTCAAAACGTAATTTTTCTGAATCGACCAGCGAGCCTTTTTGGGTCACATGCTCACCTAATACCTTACGCAATGCTGCATGCATAAGGTGGGTTGCCGAGTGATTTAGCACAATAGCCTGACGTAAGTTATTGTCTACGTCCGCTAATAAAGTATCTCCAACAGATAAAGCACCGTTTAATACGCGACCGATATGACAGTGATTATCTCCATTTTTTTGGCAATCACCCACTTCAAAGCGATTTTCACCTGCGGTTAAATAACCAGCATCTCCCACCTGTCCACCAGACTCGGCGTAAAACGGTGTTTGGCTCAACACAACAATGCCTTTATCACCCTCTACTAGGCGCTCAACCGCCTGGCCATCTTTAAATAAAGCCGTTATTTTGCCCTCATCAAGCAGACTTTCGTAACCCATAAAGCGTGTTGAGCCGTCGATTTGAATTTGATCGTTATAATCGACTTTAAACTTGCCGGCCGCACGTGCGCGAGTGCGTTGCTCTGCCATAAGCGCCTCGTAACCTTCTATATCTAGGGTTAAATTGCGCTCGCGTGCGATATCATTAGTTAAATCTGTCGGAAAGCCATAGGTGTCGTGAAGAGCAAAGACAATGTCTCCGGGGATTTCTGTGCCCTTAATATCAACTAACACCGACTCTAATACGGCTAAGCCTTTTTCTAGGGTTTTAGCAAACTGTTGTTCTTCTGCTAATAATACTTTTTCGACTTGCGCCTGCTGTGTTTTTAGCTCTGGATAGGCATCACCCATTTCTTTAACAAGAGCGCCAACCAACTTATAAAAGAATACATCTGTCTGGCCAAGCTTATGTCCATGACGAACCGCTCGACGAATAATCCGACGCAACACATAACCACGCCCTTCATTAGCCGGTATAACGCCATCGACAATTAAAAAAGCACAAGAACGAATATGATCAGCGATGACTCGCAATGATTTATCATCATTATCTGTTGCGTGTGTTACTTCAGCGACAGCGCTAAGAAGATTAACAAACATATCGATTTCATAGTTGCTATGAACATCTTGTAATACCGCTGCAATGCGCTCGAGTCCCATGCCAGTATCGACAGATGGCTTAGGTAATGAATGCATAACACCATCACTAGTGCGATTAAACTGCATAAAGACGAGATTCCAAATCTCGATATAGCGATCGCCATCTTCTTCGGGTGTGCCGGGCAAACCACCCCAAATATCGGCACCATGATCATAAAACACTTCAGAGCAAGGGCCACAAGGACCGGTATCGCCCATTGCCCAAAAATTATCCGACTGATACTTAGCGCCTTTATTATCACCAATACGAATGATGCGCTCTGCAGGTACGCCTATTTCTTTTTCCCATATAGCAAAGGCTTCGTCGTCATCGGCATAGACAGTAACCGTTAATTTATCTGCGGGAATTGCCAACCATTGTTTACCCGTTAAAAACTCCCACGCAAAATGAATGGCCTCTTTTTTGAAGTAATCGCCAAAACTAAAGTTACCCAGCATCTCAAAAAATGTATGGTGACGAGCGGTATAGCCAACATTTTCTAAATCGTTATGTTTACCCCCAGCACGCACACAGCGTTGCGACGTTACCGCTCGACAATAATCGCGCTGATCATCGCCCAAAAACACATCTTTAAACTGAACCATACCCGCATTGGTAAATAACAACGTAGGATCATTACCAGGCACAAGAGAACTACTGGGTAGACGAGTATGTTGCTTAGATTCAAAAAAGCTTAAAAATGCTTCGCGTAGATCAGCACTATTAGAATAGGGGTTAGTCATATCAATTTTTCATTAGCTGTTAGTAAAATAAGGCAACGATTATAAACCAAGCATGCAGTGACAATCTATGTAGAATCAAGCAACAATTGCTTTGAGTGGCTATATAAGGCTATAAATGAGGTGATTATCAAACTTGGTAACAAACGTGGTGACATTAGAATAGATTAAACAGTAAAAAATACAGACTTTAACGCAGAAAATATAAAGGTAGTTAAAAAAAGTAAACCGAAAAGTCATTTCAAACTAAGTTCATACCCAAATCATTTTCTGCCACTAAAATTTAGGCAGTAAGTTGCCCTAATGCAAGCCGATAAAATGTTTTCTTAATCTTAAATATCTAAAAAAGCGTTACTCAATTTTTTGATAAGCATCGGCAACAAATACTAAAGAACCATTTTTTGCTCTGCAAAGCTTTTGCCCGCTAGGATATGAAAATGTAAATGGAAAACGGTCTGACCGGCATTAGCCCCATTATTAACGATCACTCTGAAGGCATCATCGATGCCTAAATCGCGCGCAATATCACCAATTTTTAACATCATATGACCCAATAGGGCTTTATCTTCTGAGCTCGCATCGACTATACGCGCAATAGGCTTGCGAGGAATCATCAACAAATGCACAGGAGCTTGTGGCGATACATCGTGAATACAAATGCAATCGTCGTCTTCATAGACTTTTTTAGACGGAATGTCGCCATTAATAATTTTGGTAAAAATAGTCTCTTCAGACATAACTAGCTCGCTATTATTTAAGGGAGAATTTAGGTAGCGCTAACAATTATATTTTTGCCCAAGCCTCTCTTTCTTCAGAGCTTAATTCACGCGCCTCGGACTCGAGCATGACGGGTATATCATCCCTAATAGGATAAGCTAAACCACTAGAGGTAGCGATTAATTCTTGATTCTCTTTATCGTATTTGAGCGACCCTTTTGTAACAGGGCACACCAATAAGTTTAATAATTTTTTATCCATCGCTTTGTCTTACTCTGTTAATTATTTTGAGTGCTTTTATATAAACAGGTTTTACCTTTAAGCACTGCCAGCAAATGCTTTTTATTAGTTAATATTAACTATTTATTATAAATACGTGATATTACACTAGCACGATTATCAAATTATGATCACTCAGTATTGATTTATTTTTCTGGCAAGCCATCCATCAATAATTGAGGATCTAATCTTTGTGTAAACCAGTTCATGCGCCAATCTAAATGCGGCCCTGTTGCACGTCCGGTAGAACCGATCTCGGCAATTGGCTGGCCCTGCACTATGTTATCGCCCTCTTTAACCAAAATTTTATGGAGATGAATAAACGTCGATGTAACGCCGTGACCGTGATCAACAATTAAGGTACCACCCGAAAAATACATATTATCATGAGTTACCAACACCTTGCCCGAAGCGGGTGCCGACACCAAAGAACCCTGAGGAGCCGCAATATCGACACCAAAATGAGGTCGACGCGGCTGACCATTGTAGACGCGTCGACTACCGTAAACACCAGAGATGATACCTTTAGCCGGCCACTCAAACTTTTGCAAAAAATCTTGTCGTGTAGAATCTGCCTCTCGCGCCTCTTTAGTCAACTTAACCTCTTGACGAATTCGCTTTAAAGCCGACTCTGGCACATCGACAGTATGTTTAGGCACTCCTTCTATGCGTTGCTCTTTATAAGATCGTTGACGCACTGCAAACG
>JAWUWW010000041.1:0-88748 GCA_034111645.1 Cellvibrionaceae bacterium | reverse complement strand
TATGCGTTTTGAAACAGAGTGACTTCTGTTAGTTCGAACGTCTTGTTAAGAACATCTAGTGTTGGTCGCAAGCATATTCGTAACTAACAGAAGCATGTTCCATCTTTTTGGCCTGAGAGTAAAAGGCGTTAATTAATGGAGCGGAAGAACTATAAGAGTTAACAGAAAAAATGATTAAAAATTATCTTGGATATCACTTTGAACCTAAGGTTAGCAAATATTTTAAACGGAGGACTAAATGGGTTTCTAACCAGTGTCCGAACTTTCAGTCCGAGATACTAACCTATCAGCTTTTAGCTGATGGTTGTTGAGTGACTCTTCAAAAATTAAACAGCGATGCCAGCACTATAGCCGGATGACCACGCCCATTGAAAATTATAGCCACCTAAGTGACCTGTTACATCGAGCACTTCGCCAATAAAAAATAAACCTTTTTGGTTTTTAGTCTCCATTGTTTTAGAGCTAATGTTATCGGTAGTGACGCCACCTAATGTTACTTCTGCTGTACGATAGCCTTCAGTTGCTGACGGTTTTAATATCCAAAAATTTAGTTGTCGACCAATATCTTCGAGTGTTTTATCGTTTAATTCTGCAAGCGGTTTGTCATTAAAAGACGGCCACCATAATTTAATAATTTCATTTACAAAAGCTTTGGGCAGCTTTTGTTGCAATAATGTCGTCAGTCGCATGCGCCCTTGGCTATTTTTATTGTCAGTCAACCATTCAATGGCATCATTCTCAGGTAATAGATCAATAATAATATGGTCGCCAGCATACCAATAATTAGATATTTGTAATATTGCGGGTCCGCTGATACCTCGGTGAGTAAACAGCATGCTCTCACTAAAACTTGGTAAAGTTTGGTGTTGGTTGGGCTTAAAAAAGTGCAGGTGTTTATTCTTTTCATTTTGTTGACAAGATATCTTGATATCTAAGGATAATCCAGCAAGGCTTTCACAAAATGGTTTAAGCGCGTCACTAAACATAAACGGCACAAGACCAGCTTGACGCTCGGTCACTGCAAGCCCAAACTGTTTGGCAAGATTATAACCTAAGTCACTACCTCCAAGCGTAGGAATAGATAATGCGCCTGAGGCAACAACAACAGAGTCACAAGAATAATTTTGCTCTTGCTTATTATGTAAAAAATTTAATTTATAATGAAAACCGTCATCTGTTTTAATAGGATTAATTGAGGTGATATCGCAATGAGTTTTTATTTCAACCTTTGAATCTTCGCACTCCTTAAGCAACATTGCCAAAATATCTTTGGCAGAGTTTTTACAAAATAGTTGCGTATGCTTGCGCTCTTCATATTCAATTTGGTGTTTATCGACAAGAGCAATAAAATCCCACTGGTTATAACGCTTGAGCGCAGCTTTACAAAAATGTGGATTGGCTGAGATAAAATGTTTAGCTTCAATGGTATAGTTAGTAAAATTACAGCGGCCACCGCCAGACATTAATATTTTTTTGCCAACCTTATTGCTCTTTTCAATGACTAAAACTTTTTTATCTCGCTGTGCTGCTGTATGCGCACACATTAAGCCTGCCGCTCCAGCGCCAATAATAATAACGTCATAATGCTCGGTATTTAATAGAGCTTTATTTTTATCTAAAGGCGCAGACAATGGTTTAATCTCATTAATGGGATAGGATAATTTATTTTATATAAGTTGAAATTTTTAATTGGCTCAAGTCAATTAGTAATTATTTGATTGATTGACCGCGACCGATTGCATAATAGATAAAACCTTTTTCTTCCATGCGTTCTGGATTATAAAGGTTGCGTCCATCAAAAATAACAGCTTGGTTTAGCGCACCACTAATAACGTCAAAATCTGGGGCTTTAAAGTTTTGCCATTCAGTGCAAATGACCAATGCATCTGCATTTTTAAGTGCGGCTTCTTTTGTACCCACTAATTGTAGGTCATCACGTGAGCCATAAATGCGCTGGCACTCTTCCATTGCTTCGGGATCATAGGCTTGAACCTTAGCACCTTGTGCCCAGAGAGCTTCCATTAAGTCTCTACTTGATGCCTCGCGCATATCATCGGTTTTTGGCTTAAACGATAAGCCCCAAAGCGCAAAAATTTTGCCTTTTAGATTATCGCGGTTATTAATACAAAAGTGGCGTTGAATATATTCAAAGAGCTTTTGCTTTTGCTGAATATTGGTTGCTTCAACAGCCTTAAGAATTTTAGAGTCATAGCCAATTTGATCGGCAGTTTTAATGAGTGCCTGCACATCTTTTGGAAAGCAAGAGCCTCCATAACCACACCCAGGATAAATAAAGTGATAGCCAATACGTTCATCAGAGCCAATGCCTTGCCGAACCATTTCTATGTCGGCGCCTAATTTTTCAGCGAGGTTTGCCATTTCATTCATAAAACTAATTTTAGTCGCAAGCATACAATTGGCTGCATACTTAGTGAGTTCGGCACTGCGGGTGTCCATAAAAATCAAACGTTCATGGTTGCGATTAAATGGCTCATAAAGCTCGCGCATTACATTTTGTGCATATTCATCGCCATCGGTACCAATCACAATACGATCGGGTTTTAGGCAATCGCTAACGGCCGAGCCCTCTTTTAAAAACTCAGGGTTAGAGACAACATGAAACTTAAGAGTAGAGCTTCGGCTTGTTAATGTTTGGCTCATTTTAGCGGCTACTTTCTCAGCTGTACCAACGGGTACAGTCGATTTATCAATCACAATAACTTCTTTATTCATATATGTTGCGATAGTTTCTGCAACCGTAAGCACATATTTTAAGTCTGCTGAGCCGTCTTCATCGGGTGGAGTGCCAACGGCAATAATGTATACATCACCAAATTCGACCCCCGCCTTTGCATCGGTAGTAAAATGAATACGGCCGGCAGCATAATTTTCATTTATAAGAGGTTCAAGGCCGGGCTCATAAATAGGAATATGGCCCTCTTTGAGGCGGTCAATTTTATGTTGATCAATATCGACACAGAATACGTCATGACCGACATCGGCAAGAACGGCGGCTTGAACAAGACCAACGTAGCCAATACCAAACACTGTTACTTTCATGATCTGTTTCCTCTGCAGTAGATAAAAAATTGGGCTAATATAAAAACAAGCAAGACTTCAGGGTATTAATAATTAACGCCTATATAATATCAGCACTGGATGCATTAAATAAGCTGGTAAACAAATAGTAACATTCTAACCTATTGCTTTTATAAAGATTACTTTAGAGGAAGCGGCACGGCTGAACCCGAGTTCAGGTTAGATAAATCCTTCTTGGCATAATCTGCTATGCAACGCTTTGATATGTGCCGGTCCAATTTCGCAACAGCCTCCAATAATTGACGCGCCGTTTCTTGCCCAACTCATTGCGTGTTCCGCATACTGTTGTGGGCTCATGTCTTGACGAGTTTCTAGCTCCTCGACTGTATCCCCAGGGTACAAGGAATCTACCGATAAGAAACCATTGGCATAAGCACCCACCTTGCGATGTTGCATTTTTAAGAGCGACCAACACCCCGTGATGGCTTCAGGTTGGCTGCAGTTTAATAGTGTTGCCTGGGTATTAAAAGATGCAAGTGCTTGCAAAGCATCTTCTAAGGATTCACCACTGCGTAATTGTTCCGGTTGTTTATCACTGACCGTTAATGCCACCCATACTGGTTTACCACTTTCAAGCGCAGCAGTGCAGGCTGCACGTGCTTCGGTAATTGACGACATCGTTTCGCATATAAACAAATCGCTAGCGGGCGATTGCAGTTCAACAAGATGACGGTAGGTAGCAAGCGAGTCTTCGAATGACAGGGATACATCTGGGCGATAGCTAGCAACCAATGGTGGAAGGCAGCCTGCTATGGCAACATCATTGTGCTCGGCCAGTTGAATGGCCTCTTGGGCTGCACTCATGGCGAGCTGATGAAGGGTTTCTAATTGACCAAGTTCATTTTCGCGTTTTAGGCGTTGTGGTGTTGCAGTATAGGTATTGAGCGTTATGACGCGCGCACCGCTATCGATAAACTCCCGATGTAAATCTCTCACCAGTAGCGGCTCATTCAACATGATATCAGCAGACCACATTGGTGTTATAGCACGTGCACTTCGGCGCAATAATTCTTGCCCCATGCCTCCATCAAGTAGTGTAATCATACTCATTGCTTTGGTTCCTATACATATGTGAATCACACCTAAAAACTTCTAATTTAATGATGCTTAAAGTCTACAAGTCGAGGCTAACGTACGACCTGTTTTATAAATCGCGTTAATGCAGCGGGATTAATTGGTTTAGGTAAATAATGCAACTGGGAATCTAAGATAATGCTAATAATAGTGTTAATAAAGCTCAACATGTTTCTGAAAGGTGCGAATATTAACACCGACGTACGCAAGTCCATAGTAATGTTAGCAAGTCAAAAGTCATGTAGGTGCTGTAGCGACTGGTTTGTTATACTCTAGTATTGTTCACATTAATTCAATGTCATTTATCAAGGTTTTGTATGTCTCGACAGTTTCCTGCCTCGCGTCTTCGTCGCAACCGTTTTCATGATTTTTCTCGTCGCTTAGTCCGCGAAACAGAATTAAGTGCTAATGATTTTATCTATCCGATGTTTATTGTTGAGGGCAACAACCAAAGAATTCCCATTGAAACCATGCCCGGTATAGAGCGCTATTCTATTGATGAGCTATTAGAGGCATTAAAAGAAGTTGTTGCGCTAGGAATACCCGCTATTGCGTTGTTTCCTAATGTTGATAATTCTGTGCGATCGCTTGATGGTAGTGAAGCTTACAACCCAAACAGCCTAGTTTGTCGAGCTGTTAGTGCTATCAAACTAGAGTATCCAGAGTTAGGAGTGATTACCGATGCTGCGCTCGATCCTTACACCACACATGGGCAAGACGGCATTATTGATGACAGCGGTTACGTACTAAATGATATAACTGTCGAGGCTTTAACTAAGCAAGCGGTTTGCTGTGCAGCTGCTGGTGCAGATGTAATTGCCCCTTCTGATATGATGGATGGGCGTATAGGAGCTATTCGTGCAGCACTTGATGAGGCGGGTTTTATTAATGTACAAATTTTGGCGTATTCTGCTAAATTTGCCTCAAGTTATTATGGGCCATTTCGAGATGCAGTAGGATCGACGGGTATGCTGGGGAAAAGTAATAAAATGACCTATCAAATGGACCCCGCAAATACCAACGAATCACTGCATGAAGTTGCAATGGACATAAGTGAGGGGGCCGATATGGTGATGATTAAACCAGCGATGCCCTACTTAGATATTGTGCGTAGGGTAAAAGATGAATTTCAAGTTCCTACTTTTGCCTATCAAGTCAGTGGCGAATATAGTATGCATAAAAGCGCAATTGCAGCGGGGATATTAAGCGACGCAGTTATTTTAGAGTCGTTGATCGCAATAAAACGCGCTGGGGCAGATGCAATTTTGACTTATTTTGCAGTAGATGCAGCGAAACGCTTAGCACTTAAGTAGAACTTTAGCATTAGCTAAGCAGAGAGTTACTATCTCGTTTTGTAATTCATGCTATCGGCACTTATACTCGTAACTTCTAATCAAATTATTTAAATATGGCGTAATCATTATGACAAACAAAGCAATTATTTCTACCGACAAAGCACCCGAAGCAATCGGGACATACTCACAAGCCGTTAAAACAGGCAATACCGTTTACGTTTCTGGTCAAATTCCTCTAGATCCCACATCAATGACAATAGTCGAAGGTGGTTTTGAGGCACAAACTCACCAAGTGTTTAAAAATTTAAAAGCAGTTTGTGAAGCAGCAAATGGCGGTTTGGGTGATATCGTTAAGTTAAATCTTTTCTTAACTGATTTAAGCAATTTCGCAACCGTAAACACAGTCATGGCTCAGTATTTTGAAGCGCCGTATCCAGCACGTGCAGCGCTCGGTATTAGTGAGTTACCGAAAGGCGCATTAATCGAAGCCGATGCGATTATGGTATTGTAATTTAGGAGATCAGTTAGCTAGAAATATAATAGTGTCACTACTAAGCTAAAAAGTAACTTAGCTACCAAGCATTTACTTAATAACAATTTTTAGTAAATTAGTAACTATAATAAATATTATATTTAATTTTTAATGCGACTTGCTCTTTTTGGAAGAATAATGGATAAAAAAAACAGCTCCCATAAACATAGTAATACTAGCTCTCGTAGTGCCAGTGAAAAAGCGTTGCGTATCAATCTAGATGAAAAAAAATACGGAACTATTGTTGAGATAGGAGCTGGTCAAGAAGTTGCACGGCAATTTTTTTTAGCGGGTGCTGCGGCAGGAACTATTGCTAAAACGATGTCTGCTTACGACATGAAATTTTCTGACGCTATTTATGGTGTACAAGAAAATAAACGCTATGTTAGCAAGCAGCGTGTAGACGCTATGATGAAGCAAGAGTTTGATTTGGTTGTTGAGCGAGTGGGTGATATTCGTTCAAAGTCCTCTCGTTATTTTGCTTATGCTGCAACAGTGGCCGCTAAAAGCTTTAAGGGAGGTAACGAATGTCATGCTTGGTGTGGTATTCGTGTGCAAATGTATCCGGGTGCTGAGCCATCAAATATTGTTGTTCACGTGCGTATGCGAGACGACAATGCTGAGGCGCAACAACATGCGCTAGGTATATTAGGCGTTAATCTTATTTACGCCGCTTATTATTATTTCGAAAATCCTAAATTAATGATCGACTCGCTGACCGATAATTTAAAAGAAGGTCGTATCGAAATTGACGCAATCGATTTCAATGGACCTTACTTCGAAGATATAGATAATCGCGCGATAAATTTGCACCTCATTCGCAGCTGGAAAACTCGTGGCATTATGTTTACGCCAGATGGCGGCGTCGCCGTTCCTGCTGATGTTCTCTACAAAAAAAATATATTAACCATACGAGGATCATTTAGGCCGGTTACTAATCTTAATATCGATATGATCGAGCAAGCGAAAAAATCATTTTCAAGTTTAAATAATGTTGATATAAAAAATACCGTTGCAATAGCAGAAATTACCCTGAATGATACAAAGGGTAATGACAATAATGTCCCCGAGGCAGACATGGTGCAACGGATTCAATTATTGAATCTGTTGGGTTACACCGTAATGGTTTCAGATTACACGCGTTACTTTTCATTGAGAGCCTACTTTCGCCAATATACTAAATTACAAATTGGTATTGTTGTTGGCATGATCAATATGAAACAAATTTTCGATGAAGATTCTTATCGTGGTGTAGAGGGTGGAATCTTAGAGGGCTTTGGAAAATTATTTCCAGATAATACTTGTTTATTTGTTTATCCCGAGCTCGATATCGATGGAGAAATCAGCGCCTTCGAAGATATTAAAGTGCCTGATCATTTGCGCTATTTGTATCGTCACTTAGTAGAAAATAAATTTATCTCGGGAATTAATTGTGGCCATAAAGATCTTTTGATAATCTACTCACGCGAAATTCTTAAACAATTAAGCAAAGGTCGAGGCGATTGGGAGAAGTATTTACCCGAAGGTGTAGCAGACGAGATTATCAAGCAGAAGTTTTTTGGGTTTAACAATTAAAAATTAATTATTATTTTCAATAAACTAAATTTTGAGAAAATGAAAGTTTGGCAGTATTGCTAAAATTTTTTAATTAACACTATCTGTAGTTCAACTAAAAACATGAGCAAATAAGTCACTCAAAGAGTGACTAGCCGTAATTTTTTTAGACCTACTAAAATAACTATCACACCATCTTAAAAATTATTTGTTAATCAATATATTAAATTATTGTTTGGTATCAATGCCTAGCTGTTGCCAAATACTATCTACTTTTTCTTTCACTTCAGCGCTCATCACAATAGGTGTGCCCCACTCTCGGTTGGTTTCACCTTCCCATTTATTGGTGGCATCTAAGCCCATCTTTGATCCAAGCCCTGAGATTGGAGAGGCAAAATCTAAATAATCGATGGGCGTGTTTTCAATCAGGGTTATATCACGCGCTGGATCGGTGCGGGTTGTAATTGCCCAAATAACATCCTCCCAGTTACGTGCATTCACATCATCGTCAGTCACAATGACAAATTTAGTGTACATGAATTGTCTTAAAAAAGACCAAACGCCCATCATCACGCGTTTAGCATGACCTGGATATTGTTTTTTCATGGTCACAATGGCCATTCGATATGAGCAGCCTTCGGGTGGTAAATAAAAATCGACAATCTCGGGAAATTGTTTTTGTAGTATGGGCACAAATACCTCATTTAATGCCATCCCTAAAATAGCCGGCTCATCAGGTGGACGCCCTGTATAAGTTGAGTGATAAATAGGATTTTCACGTTGTGTAATACGTTCAATGGTAAATACCGGAAAACTATCAACCTCGTTGTAATAACCCGTGTGGTCACCGAAAGGACCTTCGTCAGCCATATCATCTGGGTATAAAAATCCTTCTAAAATGATTTCTGCATTAGCCGGCACTTGTAAGTCATTATCAATACATTTGACCACTTCAGTTTTACTGCCACGCAATAAACCTGCAAAGGCATATTCACTTAAGGTATCGGGGACAGGTGTAACGGCACCTAATATAGTGGCGGGATCTGCACCCAATGCAACCGCGACTGGGTAGGGTTTGCCAGGATTTTTTTGCTGCCATTCACGAAAATCTAGCGCCCCGCCGCGGTGGCTTAACCAGCGCATAATAAGACGGTTTTTGCCAATGACTTGCATCCGATAAATACCTAAGTTTTGCCGCTCTTTATTCGGGCCTTTGGTAATGACTAACGGCCATGTCACTAATGGCCCCGCGTCACCTGGCCAGCAAGTTTGTATCGGGTAGTTAGCAAGGTCAATATCATCACCGATGAACTGCTGTTGTTGACAGTCGGCTTTTTTGACCACTTTTGGAGACATGTTAAACACTTGTTTAAACAGCGGAATTTTACTCCATGCGTCTTTCATGCCCTTAGGTGGCTCGGGTTCTTTTAACATGGCGAGTATCTTACCAACCTCGCGAAGAGCTTCGACAGAATCCCTACCCATGCCCATAGCAACGCGCTTAGGAGTACCAAACAAGTTAGCTAGCACCGGCATGCTGTGCCCGGTTGGGTTTTCAAAAAGTAAAGCAGGGCCTTGAGCTCGTAACGTACGATCACAAATTTCAGTCATTTCAAGATTTGGATCAACTGGCGTTTTGATACGTTTTAACTCGCCTTGTGCTTCGAGCTGATCAATAAAATCACGGAGGTTTTTATATTTCATTTTATTGTCTGTGCTTTTTAATTGAGTGTTATTACAAGATCATAACATTGAGGGATATTAAATAGTTAATGATATAAAAAGTGTTGATGCTAAATATTATTAATGATGAATGTTACGTAAGTAGAGGATAGAAAGTTTGTTAGATATCTTTCGATAAAGAAAATTATAATAATTATGTTTGCACTAGTTACAAGATCGTTAAATTAGAGGCAAAAAAAATGGCGAGGTTAAATGTAAACGTCGCCAATATTTTAATAGTTTATTAAGCCTTACTTGCGCTTCATCGATAAGAAGAACTCATCATTAGTATTGAAAGCTTTAAGTTTATCGACTAAAAATTCTGTTGCTGAAACGTCTTCCATATCGTTAAGTAATTTACGCATAATCCACACGCGTTGAAGTTCCTCTTCAGCCAGCAGTAAATCTTCACGACGCGTACCTGAGCGACGAATATTGATAGCAGGATAAATACGCTTCTCTGCCATCTTGCGATCAAGATGTAATTCAAGGTTACCTGTACCTTTAAATTCTTCGTAGATGACCTCGTCCATTTTTGAGCCTGTATCAATTAATGCTGTCGCTATAATCGATAAGCTACCGCCCTCTTCTATATTTCGTGCCGCACCAAAGAAGCGCTTGGGCCGCTCAAGTGCATGGGCATCAACACCACCCGTTAATACCTTACCTGAAGAAGGAATAACAGTGTTATACGCACGTGCTAGTCGAGTTACGGAATCGAGTAAAATCATTACATCTTTTTTATGTTCAACTAAGCGTTTGGCTTTTTCGATAACCATTTCAGCAACCTGAACATGACGAGATGGTGGTTCATCAAAGGTTGATGCAACGACTTCGCCACGCACAGAGCGTTGCATTTCAGTCACTTCTTCTGGGCGCTCGTCAATAAGAAGAACAATAAGGTGAGTCTCAGGACTGTTGCGCGTAATGGCTTGTGCAATATGTTGCATCATGATTGTTTTACCGGCTTTAGGTGGCGCAACAATCAAGCCACGCTGACCTTTACCGATAGGTGAAATCATATCAATAATTCTGCCCGTTAAGTCCTCGGTAGAGCCATTACCCGCTTCCAGTTTTAGGCGCTTGTTCGGAAATAAAGGGGTTAAGTTTTCAAACAGAATCTTATTGCGTGAACTCTCGGGCTTATCAAAATTAATTTCATTTACTTTGAGCAGTGCAAAATAACGCTCGCCTTCTTTAGGCGGGCGAATTTTTCCTGCAATAGTATCGCCAGTACGTAAATTAAACCGACGTATCTGACTCGGTGACACATAAATATCGTCTGGACCGGCAAGATATGAGCAGTCGGCTGAACGCAAAAATCCAAAACCATCTTGAAGTATTTCAAGGACACCATCACCGTAGATATCCTCACCACTTTTAGCGTGGCGTTTTAAGATGTTAAAAATGACATCTTGCTTGCGCGAGCGTGCCATATTATCGAGATTCATCTCGTTGGCAATTTTAATAAGTTCATCAATGGGTTTTGTTTTTAGATCAGTAAGATTCATAGGTATATTGAGTGCGAGGTTAGGAGAGATCGAAGGTCAAATGATTTTTGATATTAGTAAGATTCAGTTATTTGGAATTTGTCTTGAGCCAGAAATTAATTTGAAATTGCACTAAGCAGTAAAGAATAACGCATCTTATTTGGGGATAGCTCCAGAGGAGAGTATAAAAATGAGATATTTTTGCTAGAAGGCTTAACCCTTATATATTTTTAGTTTAGGGTCATTTTGATCAAATCAAGATTGGATTATAACTATTATTTGGGCAAGCGCAAGTTATCCGTTTATTTTTATGGTTATTTCAAGCTTAAAGTTTAGTGAATACCGCTTTTTTTGATAATTGTTTCTAAATTATTGGTTGTTACGATAAAAATAAGCCTATTTAATGAACTAGGTTAGCTTCCACTAAAAGACCGTTAACTAATAACGAAAGAAATAATCATAAAGAAAAATCGATAACAACGAGTAACCTTTTGGTAAATGAAGCGTTGTTATCGACAAAAACGATGCTTTACAAAATAGTGTTAGGCCTATAAATTTTCTTTAATAAAGTTTTCAAGATCCGGCTTAGATAATGCACCAACTGTCTGTGCTTCCATATTACCATTTTTGAATATCATCAACGTAGGAATCCCACGAATACCAAATTTAGCGGGTGTTTCTTTATTGCCATCAACATCCATTTTACAAATCTTTAGCTTACCTTCATATTCACCCGATAATTGATCCAAAACTGGAGCAATCATTTTACAAGGGCCACACCAAGCTGCCCAAAAATCTACTAAAACTGGTCCATTAGCAGTTAATACGTCGTCATTAAAGCTATCATCTGTTACATGTGTGATCGCGCCACTCATAAAAAATCCTCAATTTACTTAAAAAGTACTACAAACACAAGAATAACATAAATCACTTTCTGCTGAATAGTTTACAAGAACTATCGAGCATATTAACTAAAATTGATAACAATAATTTTATAAGTTTAGGCACAAAGCGGATAAAAGCTAAGAGATTTTACATCCGTTATAACAAAGTTGATTAAAATAAGATCAAATCACTCTAAGAGTTAAGATTATTAATTGCAACTTAATTGACACGATAAGAGTCTAGAACAGTTATGTTATCTTTGTGGCCATAGTTTTTTGTTTGAATTATATGGCGACCAACATCTAGAGATGGGGTCTATTGACCGATTCTTATTTTAATCTGTAGTTCGCTTAAATTTTTTACAGGAATTATATATGAAGCATACGAAGCTTATTGTCCTTTTTGTCGTAATTGCACTTATTGGTGCTTTCTTTTACTTTGATGGCCAGCAATATATTTCTATCCTAAAGTTTAGAGGCTGGGTTGATCAAAATGCACTAACAGCATCTCTAACCTACCTTGGTTTATATATTTTAGTCGCGGCACTGTCGCTTCCGGGTGCAGCAGCTATTACTTTATTAGGCGGTGCTGTGTTTGGATTATGGCTGGGGGTTTTACTTGTATCTTTTGCAAGCAGTATTGGAGCTACTTTAGCCTTTTTATTATCGAGGACGTTATTTGCTGATATCGTCAATGCTAAGTTTGGCAATTATTTGACTAAGATTAATGCAGGAATCGACAAAGAAGGGGTATTTTATTTATTTACCCTTCGTCTAATTCCAGCGGTTCCCTTTTTTGTAATTAATCTTGTTTTTGGATTAACTAAAATTAAAGCTTGGACTTTTTACTGGGTTAGTCAGTTGGGTATGTTTGCAGGCACGATAGTTTTTGTAAACGCCGGGGCACAACTAGGTGCGGTAGAAGAGCTTAGTGTCTCTGGTGTATTAACGCCATCTATTTTGGGCGCATTTGTTTTGTTAGCTGTTTTTCCTTATGTCGTCCGTGGCGTTATTAGTTGGTGGAAGGCGAGACAAGTTTACAAGGCATATGCTAAGCCAAAAAAATTCGATGCAAATTTGGTCGTCATCGGTGCTGGTAGCGCAGGTCTCGTCAGCGCATATATTGCAGCTGCGGTTAAGGCAAAAGTTGTGCTTGTAGAAAAACATAAAATGGGAGGTGATTGTCTCAATACAGGTTGCGTACCGAGTAAAGCATTGATTCGTGCTGCTAAAACGAATCATTATATTCATAAAGCAGATCAGCTCGGCATTGAAAAAGCCCACGGGGTTGTTAATTTTTCAAAAGTCATGCAGCGTATTCATACTGTCATCGATACTATCGAGCCACATGATTCTATAGAACGCTATACAAAATTAGGCGTAGAGTGCATACAAGGCAATGCGACGATTCGAACCCCCTATGAAGTTGAGGTCGATGGAAAAACAATCACCACGAAAAATATTATTATTGCTAGTGGCGCACGCCCCTTTATGCCGCCAATCCCTGGACTAAATGAAGTTGAGCCACTGACTTCTGATAGTTTATGGTCGCTACAAGATCAACCGAAAAAACTTTTAGTAATGGGTGCCGGACCGATTGGTTGTGAGTTAGCTCAATCATTTCAACGTTTAGGGTCAGAAGTAACACTTGTTGATATGGCTGATCGCCTTATGCCTCGTGAAGATAAAGACGTTTCAGAATATATGTTGGATATTTTCAAGCAAGAAGGTATTAGCATAATGTTAGGCCAACAAATAGTTGGCTTTAAAAAATCTGACAAAGGCTATATTGCGCAGCTTAAGAAAGATGATAATGAGATAGAAGTGAATTTTGATCGCGTAATGGTTGCAGTAGGTCGCAAAGCCAATACCGATGGTTTGGGCTTGCAAGAGCTCGGTATCGATATTTCTCGAACCGGCACGATTATCGTCGATGAATATTTACGCACAAAATATCCAAATATTTATGCTTGTGGCGATGTTGCGGGCCCTTATCAATTTACTCATACAGCTGCACACCAAGCGTGGTTCGCCAGCGTTAATGCTTTGTTTGGTAAGTTTAAAAAATTCAAAGTTGATTACAGGGTGATTCCTTGGGCAACCTTTAGCGACCCAGAAGTTGCTAGAGTTGGCTTAAGTGAACTCGAGGCAGCAGAAAAAGGCTTGGCATACGATGTAACTAAGTATGGTATTGATGACCTTGACCGCGCCATCACTGATAACGAAGCTAAGGGATTTGTAAAAGTGTTAACACAAAAAGGTCGTGATAAGATTATTGGCTGCACGATAGTAGGGGCTCATGGGGGTGAATTAATCACTGAATATGTCTCTGCAATGAAACACAATATTGGTTTAAATAAAATCTTAGACACGATTCATATCTATCCAACGATGAGCGAAGCTAATAAGTTTGTAGCGGGCGAGTGGAAGCGTAAGAATGTTTCTGAGAAAACGTTAATATGGCTAGGCAAATTCCATAATTGGATGCGTAGCTAATAGGATACGTGCTTAAAAGTATGCGCGGTTAATAGAAAAGTGAAGAAGTAAGCTTTTGCTGTTAAGCAGAAGAAAAGATTTTAGAGCCTCTTTAAAGTAAAAGTTATAGATTAAAACATTAACTAAACCTGTTAGCTGCAGCTACTAGCTGTAACTATTAGCTTTAACTATGGCTCAAGACTGTGGCTCAAGACGATGGTTTGTAAAATACTTTTAATGATTTTCAGGTGTAAGCTCAATTGTTAATTGCGCAGCCGAAATTGCTTTACATCCGCTTGCATTTTGGCCGCACCATAGCGAAGAAAAATCACTAGAGTTTTTCGCCTCTGCTGCCTGTTTAAGCGCACCAACTGAGCTAGCAGCTAGAGGAAAATCTGGCACATTTGCACATATTGGTCCTACTTCACGGACTAATCTATTGACAATACTACGTGCGGGCCTGCCAGAAAAAACATTGGTAATAGCGGTATGCTGGGACGCATCACTTTGAATAGCGGCTCTATGTAATTTAGAAGTTTTTGCCTCATGGCAAAGTAAAAAAGAAGTTCCTAACTGAACTGCAATGGCCCCCAAAGAGAGGCCAACAGCAACCGATCTCGCATCACTAAAACCACCCGCTGCGATAACAGGTATATTGACAGCGCTGACAATTTTAGGAATTAACGACAGGCTACCCACTTGAGTTGTTATGTCTGGCGACAAGAATAGTCCACGGTGTCCACCTGCCTCAAGACCTTGTGCAATGACAGCATCAGCGCCATTTTCTTGCAACCAAAGAGCTTCTTTTACCGTCGTTGCCGAGGCAATAATGAGGGCCCCCCATGACTTTGCTCGATCAACAAGGTTGCGTGCTGGTAGGCCAAAATGAAAGCTTAAAACAGGTGGCTTAAAAGGTTCGATAATATCAATAATATCTTTATTAAAGGGTTGGCGAGAAAAGCTGGTCCCTTTTTCATTGATATCTAGATCATACTCTAAGAAAAATGGCCTCAATGTTTGTAGCCATTGAGCTTCCCTTTCTGCATCGGGAGTTGGTAGTGCATGGCAAAAAAAATTAAGATTAAAGGGTTTACTCGTTGCTTGGGTAATTGTCTTGAGTTCATCAATTATTTGCATTTTGCTTAGCGTGGCACAAGGAAGAGAGCCCAAGCCACCTGCATTAGAGACCGCAATAGTTAGGCTGCTATCTTGAACGCCGGCCATGGGGGATTGAATAATTGGCCGTTCAATACCAAAAAAATCTTTTGCATTCATTATTTAAGTCTCACTTTCAAAATTAGACATCGAACCTTTTGATAAATTGATGATAATATATTGCAGTCTACACATTATTTGTGACGCGTAGAAAGTATCATAAATACTACCTAACCAAAATTTTACAGGAAGATAGTATGTTTAATCGTGTTTTAGATGAAGTGATGTCGCGCTTTGATAGCGAATCAACAAATTCTTCTAGAGAGTCAAGTCGGTCGCAGTTAAAAGCAATGATTGCAGCTTCTCTTCGCCATGTTGATTTAGTGCCAAGAGATGAGTTTGATGCGCAAGCCGCTGTATTATTAAGAACGCGTCAATTATTACAGGACTTAGAGCGGCGCTTTGAAGCATTAGAAGCTGAAATAAAGCAACGCGGCCAGCCAGAAAAATAAATTATCATTTTCATTCGAAACAATTGTTTTACTTAGAATTTTTAGGTTTGTGAGCAGAATTCCTTCTTTTTATTTATTTACTCCTTTCAAATACATCTTGCCCCAAAACGGGGCGCACTATTTGTATGCCCACCTGAGCACGCACAAAAATAGTGCGCACACTCTCTTCTCTAGATTTTGAATTAACGATATTTTTATAAAAATTACCTAAGGCCATGTTTTTATTAGTTTTTTTATCTTTGGTATAGGCTTTGCTTTGTAAGTTGCGGATCGTTGGGTTGTAAGACAGCTAACGAGAAGGAATTTATAAAGGGATATGGATTTCAGGGTTGCGTTGATCTACGTAAATTTGACAACAACAAGACAATACCTATAAATGGGAAAATGTTTGCTTAACATTTTCGGGAGATAAATAAATGAAGCTAGTAACTGCAATTATAAAGCCCTTTAAATTGGATACAGTGCGCGAAGCATTATCTGATATCGGTGTTCAGGGTGTGACCGTAACAGAAGTAAAAGGTTTTGGACGACAAAAGGGCCACACTGAGCTATATCGTGGAGCCGAGTATGTAGTGGATTTTTTACCTAAAACAAAATTGGAAGTTGCAATTAGCGACGACCAAGTTGATGGGGTCATAGAAGCCATTTCTAAAGCGGCGCACAGCGGCAAAATCGGTGACGGTAAAATCTTTATTGAGAGCTTAGAACAAGTGATTCGTATTCGTACCGGCGAAACTGGTGACGATGCGTTATAAAATAGCCTCGATAAGACATGGCGATACTAAAATTCTAGTAAAACCTTATAAATATTTTTAATCGTTTAATTAATAAATGTAACCATTTGGAGAGTAACAATGGAAAACCAAATTTTTGAGTTACAGTACGCCTTAGATACCTTTTATTTTCTAATTTGTGGCGCACTGGTTATGTGGATGGCAGCTGGATTTGCCATGTTAGAGGCCGGCTTAGTTCGGGCTAAGAATACTACAGAAATCTTGACAAAAAATGTCGCGCTTTTCGCGATTGCTTGTACTATGTATATGATTTGCGGTTATCAAATTATGTATGACGGCGGCTTCTTCTTGTCTGGAGTTACTACCACCGGAGGAATGGACGAAGCGGCTGTTGCAGCGATACTTGCAGCATCTGCCGAGGCAGGTTTTGATGACATGAGCGAATACGCTGGCGCATCTGACTTCTTCTTTCAGGTTGTCTTCGTTGCAACAGCTATGTCTATCGTATCAGGTGCCGTTGCTGAGCGCATGAAGCTTTGGGCATTTTTGGTATTTGCTGTTGTGATGACAGGTGTTATCTATCCAATGGAAGGTAGCTGGACTTGGAATGGCGATTTTGTATTTGGTTTGTACGAGCTTGATTACAGTGACTATGCTGGCTCTGGCATTGTGCATATGGCTGGTGCCGCAGCTGCTCTAGCAGGCGTACTAGTCCTTGGCGCTCGTAAAGGTAAATATGGTGCCAATGGTCAGATCAATGCAATACCTGGCGCAAATCTACCGTTAGCAACCTTAGGTACATTCATCTTATGGATGGGCTGGTTTGGATTTAACGGTGGTTCAACACTTAAGTTAGGTGGTATTGAGGTTGCTAACGAAGTAGCTAACGTATTTATGAACACTAATGCCGCGGCATCTGGTGGTTTAATTGCGGCGCTTATCGTTGCTCGTCTTATCTTCGGTAAGGCGGATCTAACGATGGCACTTAACGGCGCACTAGCAGGTCTAGTTGCGATCACTGCTGACCCTGCATCTCAAAGTGCCTTAGTATCAACTATCATTGGTGGTATTGGTGGTATCTTAGTAGTATTTAGTATCCTTGCCCTTGATAAAATGAAGATAGATGATCCAGTAGGTGCTATCTCTGTTCACGGTACAGTGGGTATATTTGGTGTACTAGCGGTAGCAATCTTTGGCGGTGCTAGCTTCTCTGGTCAAATAGTTGGTCTATTAACTATATTTGTCTGGGTATTTGTAACTAGCCTGATTGTTTGGTTAGCGCTCAAAGCGATCATGGGAATTCGTGTTAGCGAAGAAGAAGAGTACGAGGGCGTTGATATCTCTGAATGTGGTATGGAAGCTTATCCAGAATTCGCTAGCAAGTAATAATATAAGCACTAATAAGCTAGCTTATTAGTGCTACTTTTTACGGTTAGGTTATGATTAGATTGTTTTGTGATTATTGTAATATCGTAAAATTAAATACACTTTAAATACTGAAAGGCTCAAATATCTGGGCCTTTTTTTGTATGTGATTTTTTATAGTCCAAGTCATAGTCTTAACATTGTTACCAACTATGGGCATTAATTGCGATTACTGTTATGCTCATATCATTGGTAATTAAAACAATATAATAAACAAAGGAACCCCTTATGAAGCTTATTACAGCCGTTATTAAACCCTTTAAGCTAGATGATGTTCGCACAGGATTATCGGACGTAGGTGTACAAGGTATGACTGTGACAGAAGTAAAAGGATTTGGCCGTCAAAAAGGACATACCGAGCTTTACCGTGGCGCTGAATATGTAGTCGATTTTCTACCTAAAGTTAAATTAGAATTAGTTATTGAAGACACAATGGTTGACCAAGCGGTAGAGGCTATTACCAAAGCCGCACATACCGGTAAAATTGGCGACGGCAAAATTTTTGTCACTGAAGTGAGTGACATGATCCGTATTCGCACGGGTGAAACAGGTGCTGACGCTATTTAATTTATAGGCGATTTTAACGCTAAGATAACTCTATGAATATTATCCCACTAATTTTCTTAGAGCTTTCTTTAGCAGAGCTTTCTTCAGTAGAGCTTAAGTTGACTTTAAATAGAGCTGAAATAAGAACTGAACGTTTTAAGTTGATCAGTTTAGTTAATTAAACTTATCCTTTAATCTATTTCTTTAACTAATATTATTAACCGCTACAGCACCCCTCATCTCATTTTTCATTGCCTTATTGCTTATTATTTATAACTTAATACTCTAAATAACAAAAAAAACTAAAAAGATCCTTTAAAAATATCTCCTTTCGCCGTTATATAGACTATAACTACTGGGCTTATATCTAATTGTGAACTTATATCTAATTGTGAGCTTATATCTGATTGTTTATTAGTGGAGTAGACGATGATGGACGAAGAAACGAATTCCGATGATATGATTGCCGATACGGCTGTTGATATGGATGCAGTAGAATCAGCTGCTGCCCATAAAAAAGCAGAACGCGAGGCAATTAATGCGCAAATAGAGGCCTTTTTAAATTCTGGGGGACGTATTAATCTGATTGAACCGAATGTTCTATCAGACCCTCCCCAAAAACCAACCAGTAATTATGGTAGTCAGCCAATTTAATAAAGTTATCTAATCATCATGTTTGGCTAACATTGTTTTAAAGGCATTGTTTTACAGACTTTCAACAAGCAATATTACTTTATGTTTGTATAAATAATATTTCGAATAAGGCGATTAGCAGGGCTATATTTTTTGGTGGATTGCTAGTTGCTAAAGTGGTTAAAGTGGCAAGGAATACTTAGGGTACGGCCAATACGGCACAATTACACAGATCATCGCTCTCAAAGCTAGTTTGATCCCCTGCTTTTAATCCAGGAACTGGAAAAACGCGCACAGTTAATGGTTTATTTAAACGAAAGGCCATTGTGCCAGTATCACGCATCAACGCGGATATCTTATCAATTGAGGTATTCCCCGGAATAGGCACTGTATCTAAACCAATTCCGCATACAGCACTGTAAGTTAGTAGCGAGCGGATATCAAAGTGCGAGTCTAGCGTTCCTTGAGCAAGGCCAGTATCTTCTGTAAGTGCCAACATAAGTCCAGAAAATCCCACTAGATTGACGTTTTCAATAGATTTGAAGACACGCGTTAGTAATGAAGATGCCTCAACTGTGCCTGATGCACCAAAATACTCGACACCCATTGCAGCATAAATTGCGCACATACTGGTGCAACCCTTAGAAGGTGCGGCCGAGCTATCGAAGCCCGCAAAATCAAAAGGCATCTCAATTGATGTTTGCTTGATTAGATTATTTATTTCTGAAATATGATAATTAAGGGCAACGCTCATCGCGTCATAATAACCTTTGTAACGTCCATTATGAGTTTCGTTAGTTATCGATTGATTAGATTCTTGAAGCGCTGCTAATAATAAATCTGGAGTCTCTAGACCTATAACAAATTTATTTCCTAGCCCACTTTGATGATAACTGGCAGGAAAGTAAGGAATAAGCGGTTTACAATTAAAGTTAACGGTAAAATTAAAATTGCCTTCACCACGCGGGGTTATTTGGCTAATTTTTTTAACAGCTAACGCCGAAAGCTGAATCAGCTCATTATTTAAAATGCCAAATTCATCGACATCAACATTTACGCAGACATTACATAAATCGCCAAATTCTTTGACTAAATCTGGCAGTAATTCTATTTCTTTTTTTGTTTTTGCCTCTCCAATAGCAAATCTTACACGTAAGCCCGAAGTTTGTGCCGAACTTAACAACTCACTCAAATGGATAAAATCTTGGCGTGCGGTATCAATATTTTTAGTATTGAGATATTCGCCAAATGGGTTAGTCACTATCCGAATAGATTGAACAATATAATTATTTTTTTGAAATTCTTTGGAAAGGTTAATGCAAAATGTCGACGCTTGAAGAATTTCTTGCTGCCATAGTGTTTTATCGGGCGTTAAAGACAAGAATGTAGTGATGGTTCTTATTTTACATAACTTTTTATTCTGATAAGCCAGCATTAACCGTCTCTAATAATTTATCAAATTAGTGCAATAACTATTTTGGTAAATAGTTGATTAATAATCGACTTAACACATCGGCAATAAAATTTAAAAATAATGTGTTCATACTAGAGCGATAAAATTCAGGATCCCGATTTGCAATAGCGATAATACCGATCGATCGATTTTCGAAGTAAAGAGGTGCAATTGCCGTTGAGCCTATTTCACTAGATTTAGATTCAAAAATAAATTCTTGTTCACTGTTATCAAGTTGTCCGCAAATAGCGCGTCGATTATTAATGATTTTAGGAAGATGCTTGTCAATTTCTTTTGCATCGACAATCCGCGCCTGTTTATTAACTGGGACAGGGATATTTATATCGGGATCTGCAATCAATAATAATTGAGAAAAATGAATATCAAACTCATGTTGTAGACCAAAAAATAGTGCATCAAAGCAGTCGTCTAATTGTTGAGTATTAAGCAAAGTAAGAGTTAGACGCTTCGTTTTATCAAAAAGCAGATCATTTTTGCGTGCATTCTCTATTAATTTATTAAGTCGATGACGTACTTCAACATTGCGCTCACGCAAAACAGAAACTTGACGCTCAACCAGCGACACTGTTTTTCTACTTGGGTTATGGGGCAAATTCATCTCGGCTAAGAGATCGAGTTTGTCCTCCCAAAAATCGGGATTCTCCTTTAAATATTCGCTGACTTGGCTATTCGTTAAAGCCGTTAGCACGGGTATATTTGATGGTACTTTTGGTTGCTTCATAATAAATAAATTACTTATAGTTTTTATTCGTCTTTAATGAGGTCTGCTTATACACTCACTTGCCCATGAAAAACTGATGCGGCAGGTCCATTCATCATAACCGAATGGCCTTCGCCTGCCCACTCTATGGTTAAAATGCCTCCCGGCAAATTAACTCGCACTTTACTGTCTAATTGTTTTTGTAGGCACCCAGCAACAACAGCAGCACATGCGCCAGTACCGCAAGCAAGCGTTTCGCCAGCGCCACGTTCATAAACACGTAAATCTATTTCGTGCCTTGATTTGATGGCCATAAAACAAGCATTAACTTTTTTAGGAAAGTCATTGTGCGCCTCAATTTGAGGCCCAATAGTCGCAACTGATGCCGTTGATACATCGTCGACAACTGTGACTGCGTGTGGGTTACCCATAGAGATAGCACTGATATGGATGATGCCATCAGCTAGCTGCAAAGGATAAGTCGTTTGCCGTTGATTAGCTCGAAAGGGTATTGCTGTAGGTTCTAAAATAGGTACGCCCATATCAACTGTTACCGAGTTATCTGTTTGGACCTGTAAGCTCATGCGACCAGAGAGAGTATCGACAATAATCGTTGATTTACCTGTTAATTGTCGATCGCGTACAAATTTAGCGAAACAGCGCGCTCCATTGCCGCAATTCTCGACTTCTGAGCCATCGTAATTAAAAATACGATAATAAAAATCAGCGTCGGAATTTTTAGGGGCTTCAACAATTAATAATTGATCACAGCCAATACCAAAGCGACGATCAGAGAGACGCTGTATTTGTTCAGATGTTAAATTAACACGCTGATTAATGGCATCAATAACAATAAAGTCATTGCCAAGTCCGTGCATTTTAGTAAACCGAAGTCGCATATTGGTTCTATCTATAAAATAGTATTAATCAATGATCACTTCACCGCGTGACAAATCATCAATAGACTCTCGCTGTCGAATAACATGTATTTGATCACCATCAACCATTATCTCGATGGGTCGAGGACGGCTATTGTAATTAGAGCTCATGCTAAAACCATACGCACCGGCTGACATAATCGCAATTCTATCTCCAGCTTCAAGGGCTAAACTCCGGTCTTTAGCCAAGAAATCACCCGTCTCGCAAACCGGGCCGACTAGATCCCACAATAGTGGCTCTACATTCGCCAACTCATTTAATGGCAGCGCGCGTTGCCAAGCCTGATATAACGATGGGCGAATATTGTCATTCATTCCAGCATCAATAAGGGCAAAGTTTTTATAGCGTGTGGGCTTTAAATATTCAACGGTTGTCAACAGCACGCCGGCGTTTGCAGCAATCGAGCGACCGGGCTCTAAGGCTAACGATAATGCTCGACCGCCAAGACGCACGATAATTTCATTAAGATAATCTTTAATCGCCGGTGGTTTTTCATCGTCGTAGGTTACACCTAAGCCACCGCCTAAATCGAGATGCTCGATATTAATGCCTAAATCAGCTAGGCGATCAATCAAGCGCAAAACTCGATCAAGAGCATCTAAGAATGGATCAATTGTGGTCAGCTGTGAGCCAATATGGCAATCAATACCTTTGATGTGTAGGTTCGAGAGGTTGGCTGCTTGCTGATAGACATTGATAGCCTCTTCAATATCGACGCCAAATTTATTCTCTTTTAAGCCTGTTGAAATATAGGGGTGAGTTTGCGCATCAACATCTGGATTAACACGTAAGGATACTGGCGCCGTGACACCCATAGATTTTGCAACATCATTGAGTCTGATAAGCTCGGGGCTAGATTCAACATTAAAGCAGTATACCCCTACTTCTAAGGCGCGCCGCATTTCGCTTGAGCTTTTAGCAACGCCCGAAAAGACGATACGTCTAGGATTGCCGCCGGCTTTTAAAACGCGCTCAAGCTCGCCTAAAGAGACGATGTCGAAACCAGCGCCTAATTTAGCTAGAATATTAAGAATAGCGATATTAGAGTTAGCTTTTACGGCATAACAAATCATGCCGGCATGGTCGCCAAGCGCCTGTTGATACTCTAAAAAATGGCGCGTAAAGGCAGCTCGGCTATAAATATAGCTAGGGGTGCCAAATTGATCGGCAATTTGGTTAAGAGAGACTTGCTCGCAAAACATTTGGTTTTGTTGGTAGTGAAAATCAGTCATAGAAAATTTAAGCGGTAACGGTTATTAGCTAGATTTAATGGGTTTAACGGTTGTCTGTTTGACGTCGGGTTTAGCTTCCTGTTGCACTGAATTTTTTGCTTCAGGCAGCTTTTCAGGTAATACAAGTGGCCCTGTCTGGCCACAGCCAGAAATTAGTAAAAGACCGATAAAAATGACAACAAAGAAGTTTTTCATAATGAATTCAACCTGTTAAGCGCGCAGTATAACGGTTGGCTTGAGGAATAGCCAAGATATTGGTAAGAGCAATAAAAGTAGGCTGCAAGATGCCTTTAAAATACCTGTTCGGGCGCTCATTTACGGCGACGAGTACATTTATTTGGGTGTTAATAAATAATAGATTTAAGTCTTTGTCTTTATACTAATGACTAAATAAACTCCCCCTAATACAAAGCAAGCAGCAATAATAAGCGACAGGCTAATCGCTTCGTTTAATAACAATACTCCGCCAGCACCTGCAATCACAGGCACTAATAATTGTGAAGTAGCTGCTTGCGTATTGGTTAAATAAGGTAGTGCCGAATACCAAATGGCATAACCAATACCCGATGCTAAAGAACCCGAGGCAATTGCAATAAGTACACCTAAAGTGGTGATATGGAACTCGTTTATAAAAACAAATAAAAAAGCGGCGGGTAAGGTGGCGATTGTAAAGTTAAGTGCGGTATCTAATAATGGTTGCTTACTACCTTTGCCATTTAGGGTGTAAAAACCCCAGCTAAAACCGGCGATGATCATTAAAATTAAGCCAGACCAAGATGGCTGTGTAGCATGTGGCAGCGTTAAAATTAAAAAGCCAATACAGGCGAGAGTAAAGCCACACCACTCTATCTTGTTTAAACGTTGTCCTTTTATAAGCGAGACGCTAATCATCAATAATTGTACGGCACTAAATAAAATCAGCGCTCCTGTTGCAGTATCGAGCGAGATGTAGGCAAAGGAAAATGTAATTGCGTAAATACTTAAAAAAGTTGCACCTAAGTAGTGTCGTTTTTTAGGCTTGCTGATTTTTTTATGACTTAATAAGCATAAGAATATTAATGTTATAGCGCCTGAAAGTAAGCGTATAAAATTAAAACTTGCTGGGTCTATCCAGCCCAAATTAAGGCCGTAACGACACAGAATTGAATTAGCAGCAAAGGCTACCAATGCCAAACACACAAATATAAGATACTTTGGCATTGAGATTCCTATTAATAATCTTAAAATAATATGTGCGCTGGGTAATAATCATATGTTTAATAAGAATTAGACTTATAAACTTGTGAGTATAGTGTTTAAAAAACGTTGGCCTAAAGCCGTGGTTTTTATTTGATGATCGATAGGCTCTACTAAACCCTGTTGAATTAAAGGCCTTAATGCATCCTCCAGTAAATTTAGCGATAAGCCAGTATAAGCCTCAAAAATATATTTTGGTACGCCATTATTTAAACGTAAAGTGTTCATCAAAAACTCTAAAATTAATTCATCTTGAGGGACAATTATCTCTTTGAAAGAGGCAATATTTTGTTGGTTCGCACTAGAATTTTTATTGAGGTAATCTTCGGGCTTGCGTGTTTTTTGCCGACGAATTATGCGTTGATTAGTTATATCAGTAAATTTTCCATGAGCACCAGCGCCAATGCCAATGTAATCACCAAATGACCAATAATTTATATTATGTTTTGATTGATAGCTTGGTTTAGAAAAAGCAGAAACTTCATATTGATGAAAATTCCCCTCGGCTAACAAATGCATACCTTCATCTTGTATATCCGCTAATTCCTCATCTGCAGGCAATGGGGGTGGCTGTTTATAAAAAACAGTATTAGGCTCAATAGTTAATTGATACCAAGAGATATGTTGTGGAGCAAGATTTATCGCTTGACGAATATCATTACTCGCTTGCGCTACAGTCTGTTGTGGTAGACCGTGCATTAAATCAATATTAATATTGTCAAAGCCTGCTTTTTTAGCAATTTCGAGAGAGCGTATAGCCTCATCACTTGAGTGAATACGGCCAAGAATTTTTAGATGTGAAGGGTTAAAACTTTGAATGCCAATAGAAAGTCGATTAGCGCCGGCATAAAAAAAGTCATTAAATTTATTTTGCTCAAAGGTGCCAGGGTTTGCTTCAAGTGTTATCTCTATGTCTGACGTAAAACCAAAAAGTTTTTCAGCCGAATGAATAATTTTGCCTATTGATTTTGCAGCAAATAAACTAGGCGTGCCGCCACCAAAAAAAATGCTCTGTAACTTTCGCCCTGCTAGCCAATCAATTTCTTGTTGCATATCTTGAATAATAATATTGGTATATTCTTCTTCAGGAATATTACTACTAGTATGAGAGTTGAAGTCACAATAGGGGCATTTTTTTATGCACCAAGGAATATGCACGTAAAGTGATAATGGCGGCAGCGAAAGTAGCGACTGATTATTCATCTTATTTTAATCAAAAGAGGCAAAATATTTTTCTTTTAAAGCCGCAAGTAAAACCTGTAAAGCTTTAGCTCTATGGCTAATGCTATTTTTTAAGTCTTTAGGAAGCTGTGCAGAGGAACAATTATTTTCAGGAACAAAAAAAATAGGATCATATCCAAAGCCATTGTCACCCCGCTCTTCTTCCAAAATAAACCCTTCCCAGCTCGCCTGGCAAACTAACGGCGTTGGATCGGATTGATGACGCATATAAGCGAGAACACATTGAAAACGAGCCGTGCGTTGTTGATGAGGTATGCCGGCCATTTTTTTTAAAACTAATTCATTGTGGCCTTTATCATTGCCATGCTCGCCACAAAAACGCGCGGAAAAAATACCGGGCTCGCCATTTAATGCATCTATCTCTATCCCTGAATCATCTGCAATGGCAGCATGCTTAGTAATCTTACAGGCATGCCTAGATTTTATGATTGCATTTTCGACAAAGCTAAGTCCGTCTTCGATAGCATCTTCGACGCCAAATTCAGATTGTGGAACAATATTTATATCAATACTTGAGAATAAATTTTTAAACTCACGAAGTTTTCCCGCATTATTACTGGCCAGTATGATTTTTGAGGGTAATAATTTATCTAACATGAAGCCAATATAATCCGTTAAATGAGGAGTCTAATCTTTATATAATTTTTTTGTAATTGTCAGCGTTCCAGAGTCAGTCTTATCTAAGTTTTCAACAGTAATGTCAATGTGGAGAATCTCTTCGTTAATAAAACGAATGGGTGCTAAATAATAAGTGGCCGTTTGCTCTTTAATTTCCATAAAATCTAATTCAAATTTTTGTTGCATCAAATTACGATGATAGCCCGATACAGTTGCTGCAATACCATTGCCACCTGTTTTTTTAACAAGCGCCACATTGACATAGGCTTGATCTTTTGCGCGTACGAGATTATATATTTTAGCAATATCAGATGGAATCAGTGTACTGCTAAAAACATTATAATAAATAATATGATCGTCTAACTCATAAGATGTATTTTTTTGTGCATAGCTATTTACAGATAACAAACTAAAAACTATAGATAAAAAAACAACCCAAGAAAAAGAGATCGTTTTCGTGAAAATATTAATTTTTGTAAAGAATAATGTCATATTAATTTCGCGTTAAATGATAAATTGCAGTTTCACTAAATAAATTAGGTAACATTTTGCATAAAAAAGATGTCATTGTATTTTCGTAAACCATCTCTTTATGGATGACAGAAATATTTTTAGTCGCACATAAGTTCTCAAAATCTTTAACAGTACAAAAGTGAATGTTGGGCGTATCGTACCATTGATAAGGTAGTAGGTCTGAGACCGGCATTTCACCATATAACATTAGATGAAGGCGAGCACGCCAATGACCAAAATTTGGAAAAGTTACAATGCATTCATTGCCAATCCGCAACATCTCGTCGAGGACGTGATCAGGACGTTGCATAGCTTGAAGTGCTAAAGTCATAATAACAACATCATAGCTATTATTGTCAAATTGTTGCAGGCCTTTATCGAGATCGTGTTCGACAACGGCGATTCCTTTTTCTATACATTCGAATATTTTGTCGTGATTATTTTCTAGACCTATACCATTAATATTTTTTTGCTCGCGGAGCAATTTTAATAATTCACCATCGCCACAACCTAGATCCAATACATCTTGGTTATTTTTTATATAAGAACTAATAATGTCGAGGTCAATACGCATCAATGTTCTCCTTGTTTGGTGTTGATACTTTTGCTATCGGCGGCGACATTTTTCATGAAGCTATTAAAAACATCGTTATAGCGTTTGTTGGGTACTAAAAATGCATCGTGACCATGACTCGATTCTATTTCTGCATAACTGACTGATTTTTTGGCGTGCAGCAAAGCCTGAACGATCTCTTTTGATCGTTTGGGAGAAAAACGCCAGTCGGTTGTAAAAGAGATCACTAAAAATTTACACATTGCGTGACTAAAAGCATCAATTGCATTGTGCTGATATTCTCGAGCGAGATCAAAATAATCTAATGCGCGCGTCATCAGTATGTAGGAGTTTGCATCGAACTGTGTAGAGAATTTTGCGCCTTGGTAGCGAAGATAACTTTCAATCTCAAACTCTAATGGATCATCACAACCCAATGAGAAACTACCAGAGCGGAGTTCTCTGCCAAATTTTTCACCCATCCCATCACTTGATAAATAGGTAATATGACCGATCATTCGTGCAACAGCTAGCCCATTTTTTGGAATAGAGTTGTGCTCATAATATTTGCCATTAAAAAAATTTGGATCAGCCATAATGGCTTGCCGAGCAGTTTCATTGAAGGCAATATTTTGTGCGGTTAATTTTAATGCAGATGCAATAACGACGCAGTGACCAACACGATCAGGATATTCTATCGCCCAGCGCATCGCCTGCATCCCGCCAAGACTGCCACCAACAATAGCAGCCCATCGCTTAATGCCAAGCATATCTGCTAGATGTTTTTGTGTTTCTACCCAGTCGCGTACACGCAGCGTAGGAAAGTCAGCTCCCCATGGCTTACCGGTCTCTTCATTAATAGTGAGCGGCCCAGTAGAGCCATTACAGCCGCCAATATTATTGAGCGATACAACAAAAAATTCATTGGTATCAATGGCCTTGCCAGGTCCGATGTAATTATCCCACCAGCCAGGTTGCTTATCATCTTTGCTATAAAAGCCCGCAGCGTGGTGATCGCCAGATAATGCATGACAGATTAGAACAGCATTACTTTTAGCGTTATTTAGCTCGCCATAAGTTTCATAAATTAATTGGAAATCAGGCAGCACGCGTCCGTTGGCCAGATGGAGTGGCTCATCAAAGCGTTGTATTTTTGGTTGGACTAGGCCAACACTACCCTGAGGAAATTCATCCATTATTTATTCTGTAAGTATTAAAAAGTGATGATTAAATATGGATGCAGTCTAAGTGTGAAAGGCAGTTACCGCAAGGCTCCTAAGCCATACTCGAGTAGTATTTTATTGGAGCAATACGGCAACAGACAACATCTGCGATTTTTAAGGTCTCTCACAAGATGAGTTTTTGGTGATGATCAGACTATCATTAATTGTCAACGGAGAGCTAGTTAACGCCTAATACAATTTTGATCACAAGTATGCCGAGCATCGCAATCATTATCGAAAAATCGAGACCGCCCATTGATGGCAACAGTTTACGAATAGGGCGCAACACGGGCTCTGTTAAACCATGAACAATAGATATAGCAGGGTTTTGTGTATGTGGTGCAACCCAACTAATAACCACTAAAATAATAAAAGAGTAAAAATAGATGTTAAGCACAAGGCCAATAAGCTTTATGGCAGACCCAAATATAAGAGGCACTATAGGATAAATTCCACCCCCACCAGCTAATAAAAATAGTAATTGTAAAGCCAGCATTTGCAGTAAAATGGCCAGCACAATACTGGCGACATCAATGCCAAATAAGCCGGGTATAACTTTTCGCAAGGGGATAAGTATTGGATTGGTTGCGCTCACAATAAATTGCGATAGCGGGTTGTAAAAATCTGCGCGAACTACTTGCAGAAGAAAACGCAAAACAACAATTAAAATATACGCGTAAAAGAAAAATTGAACCAGTAAGGCTCCAATTTGTGTCAACTTATCCATAAAATCCCATTATTAAAAATTAAACAATCACTAATATTCTATTCGTCAAACTCATCGCCCATTGCTTTAGAGCGTAAGGCACACACCGTTAATGAGTCATTAACCATCTTACTAAAACCTGCGGCTTCGAACGCGACAATGGCGGCCTCTGTGGTGCCACCGGGTGAGGTTACGCGTCGACGCAGTTCATCTACACTCACATCACTGTTTTGGGCAAGCTTTGCGGCCCCCGATGCCGTCTGTAGGGTAAGTTTGGTGGCTTGGTCCAAAGTAAGACCTTGTTTTATACCGGCATCAATCATCGCTTCCATTAGCAAAAAGAAATAAGCGGGTCCACTACCCGAAACTGCGGTAACCGCATCAATCAGCTCTTCAGACTCTAGCCAAATGACACTGCCAACACCCAACATAAGTTTTTCGGCAATTTCTCTTTGCATAGCCGAAACAAATTCATTTGCATAAAGTCCGGTAGTCCCCTTTTGAACAAGCGCTGGGGTATTTGGCATACAGCGAATAACCGCAGTGCGACTGCCTATCCAGCGGCATAGTGATGAACTTGTGATACCTGCAGCAATAGATATAACAATCGGCTTCTTTGGGTTATTACTGACGCTAAGAGCAAGATCAAGGGCAACACTTTTTAATACTTGTGGCTTTACTGCAAGCACAATAACATTTGTGTTAGCTGTCGCCTTAGCGTTATCGGTGCTGGTATTAATACCAAACTGTTCGGCGATTTTTTCGAGTACGCCTTCATTAGTATCGCAAGCAGTTATGGCATGAGGCGGATAGCCATCTGCAATCAGCCCACCAATAATGCTGCTTGCCATGTTTCCAGAGCCAATAAACGTAATGGTTTCCATAAGATCATTTCTTTCAGTTATTGAATGGTTGCATATAATACTATTTAGCTAATTTAATCGTGCACCAAGTTGTTTATCTAAAGCCGACGTTAACATTAAATCACTACAAATTGATCAATTCATACTTATTATCTATGGCTTAGTTCTGCTTTTTAGCTGCTCTTTCGCCAAAAATAGCTGTTCCAACGCGTACTATGGTCGATCCCGCTGCAATTGCAGCCTCCATGTCTCCCGACATACCCATAGAAAGAGTATCCATTGTTGGAATAGTTTGCATAATATCGCGGACGCGCTTAAATGTCTCAAATTGTTCCTCAAAACTATCTCTAGGTGCAGGTATTACCATTAAACCGCGTAAATTTATTTTGGGTAATTGCATAATTTCATTAGCAAGTGAGATGATATCCTCAGGTGCGATTCCTGATTTGCTAGCCTCTCTGTCGATATTCACTTGCAGGCAAATATTGAGTGGGGGCAGCTCGGGTGGTCTCTGATCACTAAGTCGCTTGGCAATTTTTAGTCGGTCTACACTGTGCACCCAGTTGAAGTGTGTACTAATGTCGCGAGTTTTGTTTGACTGTATTGGCCCTATAAAATGCCATTCGATGTCTAAATCTAATAATTGTTGTTGTTTATCTAGTGCTTCTTGACAATAGTTTTCACCAAACGCTGTTTGCCCTAGGTTAAAAGCTGTTCTTAATTCATCAGCCGCTCGTGTTTTGCTAACAGCAAGCAGTTGAATCTCACTTTGTTGGCGATTATAGGTGGATGAAATGTCTTTGATAACTTGTCGAGTATGCTTGAGTCGATCTTTTAGCTGAGCTTCAGTGTTTGACATAATTATGTTTCTTTGATCTTTACGGAATAATTTTCGCTTATTTATGGCCAAATAGACCACAGAACATTAATTTATTTGCACGCGCTAAGATTTAAGGCTTCAATAACGGCTATAGTTTGTATTTGGTTAAGCAAAATTAGTAATAATGAATTAAAATCTCATAGTTTCACCATACAATACTTCAAATATAATTTTGTAGCACGAAGTATTGATTTGAATAACGATTAATAAACCTAAGATAAAGACTATGGATATTACCGAACTACTTGCATTTAGTGCCAAACAAGGCGCTTCCGATTTACATATTTCTGGTGGTTTGCCGCCAATGATTCGGATTGATGGTGACATTCGCCGCATTAATTTGCCCGCAATGGATCACAAAGCCGTACATGCGCTTATCTACGACATTATGAACGATAAGCAGCGTAAAGATTACGAAGAGTTTTTCGAGACGGATTTTTCTTTTGAAGTGCCAGGTGTAGCGCGTTTTAGGGTTAATGCATTTAATCAAAACCGCGGTGCGGCGGCCGTATTTCGTACGATTCCCTCTAAGGTACTGACAATGGAAGACCTAGGCCTTGGGCAGGTATTTCGTGATGTGGTTTCCGTGCCTAGAGGCTTAGTGTTAGTGACAGGACCTACGGGCTCGGGTAAATCAACAACCTTGGCGGCGATGGTTGATTATATCAATGACACTAAATATGAACATATCCTAACCATTGAAGATCCCATCGAATTTGTTCATGAAAGTAAAAAATGTCTTATCAACCAACGTGAGGTTCACAGAGACACCCATGGCTTCTCTGAGGCTCTGCGATCGGCTTTGCGTGAAGATCCCGATATTATTCTTGTAGGCGAGCTGCGCGATTTAGAAACTATTCGTCTTGCACTGACGGCTGCAGAAACAGGGCATTTGGTTTTAGGTACGCTACATACCACATCAGCTGCAAAAACTATTGACCGTATCATCGATGTATTCCCGGCCGCAGAAAAAGATATGGTGCGTTCTATGTTAGCCGAATCTTTAGAGGCTGTTGTTTCGCAAACACTAATGAAGAAAACGTCTGGCGGTCGAGTGGCTGCTCATGAAATTATGCGCGGTAGCCCTGCTATCCGTAATCTGATTCGTGAAGATAAAGTAGCGCAAATGTATTCGGCTATTCAAACAGGTGCATCGATTGGTATGCAGACTATGGATCAGTGTTTAGGTGACTTGGTTGCGCGGCATGTTATTTCTCGAGATGTTGCGCGTGAAAAAGCGAAGATTCCTGATAACTTTTAAGATAAGTTGTAGGTCAACTAACATTGGCATTAGAAACAGAACTGTATGAGGAAATGTGATGGAATTTGATAAATTATTAAAGACGATGGTTGATAAAGGTGCGTCTGATTTATTTATCACCGCCGGCTTGCCACCATCGATCAAGCTAAATGGGCGCGTGATGCCTCTAATGAGTACCAAGCTGACGCCCGAAAAATGTCGCGAGCTAGTGCTTGGTGTAATGAACGAAGGTCAGCGCGCTGAATTTTTAAAAACTAAGGAATTAAATTTTGCCATTAGTGCGCGGGGAATCGGCCGCTTCCGCTGCAGTGCATTTTATCAGCGCAATTTAGCAGGCATGGTTCTGCGTCGTATCGAAACTACGATTCCAACGGTTGATGGCTTGGGTCTTCCAGAAATCATTAAACAATTAGCAATGACGAAGCGCGGTTTAATTATTTTTGTAGGCGCAACAGGAGCCGGTAAATCAACCTCGCTTGCGGCAATGGTTGGGCATCGAAATAAAAATAGTAAGGGCCATATTATTTCTATTGAAGACCCCATCGAATTTATTCATCAGCATCAAGGTTGTATTATTACTCAACGAGAAGTGGGTCTTGACACAGAATCGTTTGAGACCGCATTAAAAAATACATTACGACAAGCTCCCGATGTTATTATGATTGGTGAGGTGCGTACCCGTGAGACAATGGAGCATGCGATCGCTTTTGCTGAAACGGGCCATTTATGTTTGTGTACCCTCCACGCCAATAATGCTAACCAAGCACTTGATCGAATTCTGCACTTTTTCCCTGCTGACAGACATCAACAGTTATGGATGGATTTATCGCTTAACCTCAAGGCGATGGTTGCCCAGCAGTTGATTCCAACACCCGACGGCAATGGCCGACGAGCATGTATAGAAATATTGCTCAATACACCCTTAGCATCTGACTTGATCCGTAAAGGTCGAGTGGGTGACCTTAAAGAGTTAATGAAAAAATCAACTGAAGTTGGCATGCAGACGTTTGATCAGGCGCTATATGAGCTCTATGATGCAGGTGAAATTACCTATGAGGATGCTCTTGCTCATGCAGATTCTAACAATGATCTTCGCTTGCTCATAAAGTTAGCGTCAGAGTCGGATTCAGAATATTTGTCAAATGCTGCGGACGAATTAGCTGTTGAAAAAGATGATGAAATTAAAGGTAACTTTTTAGGTCGGTAATCTAGACATAAAAATTAGCTGCTCACTGTTTGATGACGAAACCAATCTTCTAAAATTAGTTGAGCGGCGTAAGAGTCGATAGGCTGCTTTTTGTAATCCCCCTTGTGTCCGCGTTCTTTGGCGTCTTGTTTAGCTCCAAAGCTGCTAAGACGCTCGTCCATAAATTCGATCTTAAATCCACATATATTGCCAAAGCGACCCTGAAGGCGATTGCCAAATTTTCGTGCCCGTCGACTTAGCTCGCTTTCTGAATCATCCATGTTCAAGGGTAAGCCAACAACGATGATATTGGGTTGCCACTCCTTTATAATCTGCTCTGTAAGTTGCCAGTTAGGAATACCATCTGTTGCTTTTATTGGGGCAAGTGGCTGAGCTGAGCCCGTCAGTGATTGCCCATAAGCAATGCCAATACTACGAAGGCCAAAATCAAACGCTAAGGCGGTGAGTGCGTTATTTGATGACGCCATCATTCATCGAGCCAAATTGAAGATATTGGCTGCAAAATCATAGCGCATATAATAATAGCTTGTGAAGGCATGTTTAGGCGTGTCCCATTTGATGAGAAATTAAATTTAGATCTATTCCTAGCTTGCCTGCAGCTGCCGACCATTGGTGCTCATAATGAGTTGCAAAAATAATATGTTCATCAGCAGGAACAGTTAACCAATGATTCGCTGCTATTTCCTCTTCAAGTTGGCCGGCATCCCATCCCGCAAAACCGAGTGTAATGATGACGTCTTCAGGTCCATTATTGTTGGCGATATCAACGAGAATATCTTTCGAGCCGGTAAGGCTAATATTTTCAGCGACATTTAAAGTGTTCTCCCATTGTCTAGTGCCAGAATGAAGAACAAAACCTCTTTCCTTTTGCACAGGTCCGCCGTTAAATAAAGTTTCTTCGGGTAGATCTGGATCTATATCAAGCTCTAAATAAGCTAACATTTCTTTGAGTGTGAAATCGATAGGTTGGTTAATAGTTATGCCCATAGCTCCGTCTTCATTATGTTCACAAAGATATGTCACACTTTTATGAAAGTTTGGATCCGCAAGTGTGGGCATTGCGACTAATAAGTGATTTTTAAAAGAGATATAAGGCATAGTAGGTTAGTCTGACGATTTAAATTACAGTAATCAAAGCCTTCAACAGATGCAAGTGAAGACTCAGTTATGACAATAAAAACTGCAGTTTACCAATCATAATTTTAGTGTGATCGCTCACTCTTACCTTTCCCTAAGTAACTAATTTTTATAGTTAAAAATAAAGTAAGACTTTTTACCTAAAAATACACTGCTAAATAGGCGAAAAAAGCATCATATACTGACCATCGATGCTCATTTTAACCTGTCAATATGGTTTATGTGCAACCATTTAGATTTAGTGACGATTTCTTAAATAGTAAATACATGTCGCTTATACAAATGGCTGCAATGTGCCAATAAGAGACTGTGCAAGGTGTAAGCGTCGGAAAAAAGCGGACGTAAAAGAAAGTTGAGTATAGGCGGAACAAGCGCCCTATTCGTGGATGCTTTACCCTATCCATTCCGAGTGCGGCAATGCCTCATAGGCGGCCGCCAGCTTATAACGCCGACTAATCAGCCCTAGCCTCTCGCGGCTAAGAATTGTATCAAAGCCTCTCCCGGAAGAGGCTTACAGATTAAGTAACCCTGCACTTGCTGGCACCCCAAGTTCTTTAAATAGTCATACTGCGCCTGATTTTCCACGCCCTCGGCCACGATGTTTAAGCGCAGGCCATGCGCCATGGCACAAATCGCGTTCACTATACTCACCTCAAGGTCCACCGATTGAATATTGCTCACAAAAGACTGGTCGAGCTTAAGAGTATGAATGGGCAGCGTGTGCAGGTAACTCAGGGAAGAATAGCCGGTACCAAAGTCGTCTATAGCCACTGTAATACCATGGACGGCTATACTTTGCAGTTTTTTCACCATGCCTTCTAGGTCTTGCATCATAACGCTTTCGGTGATTTCTATCTCGAAGAGGTGCGGCGGAAAATCGAATTCAGCCAAAGTGCTGATCACCTGATCAACCAGGTTGGCCTGCCCAACTTGCAAAAAAGAAAAATTCACCGCTAAACGCAAAGCAGGCAAACCTTGATCCATCCAGCGCTTCACTTCTGCGACTGCGTGGCGCATCACCCACTTGCCCAGGTCGAGGATCATTTTCGATTCTTCGGCCAGAGCTATAAATTCACCCGGGCCGATCAAACCGCGTTCCGGGTGCTGCCAGCGAACTAATGCTTCCACCCCAATCACTGTATTGGTTTCAGTGCAGATCTGCGGCTGATAGAACACTCTTAGCTCGTCGTTTGTTATAGCATGGTGCAGCTCGGTCTCCAACTTTATGTTGTAGCTTAAGTGCTCTCCCATTGCATTTTCAAACAGCGTATAATTACTGTTGCCCTGGCCTTTAGACAGATACATGGCAATGTCAGCGTGCTTGATCAGCACGTCTTTACTGTTGCCAAACTCAGGAAATAAAGCGGCGCCAATACTGATGCCCACGAATACTTCTTGGCCCTCTAGCTCGAAAGGTTTTTTCAGCGAGGCAATAATTTTTTGAGCAATCAGCTCGACATTCGAAGCCCCGCATATTTCTGGCAGCAGCAAAACAAATTCATCACCGCCAAAACGACTGAGTGTGTCACCTTCTCGAAGGCATTTTTGTAAGCGGGTTACCACAGATTGCAATAGTAAGTCACCCGCACTGTGGCCAAAGGTATCGTTCACACTTTTGAACCGATTTAAGTCAAGATACATCACTGCCAGCATTTGATTATGGCGGCGAGAATGCGCAATGGCTAAATCTAAGCGGTCATTAAACAGCGAACGATTTGGCAGATGAGTGAGCAAATCATGATACGCCTGGAAGCGAATAAGCCTCTCAGATTTTTTTCTTTCTGTGACATCGCGTGCCGTGCCGTAATAACCTGCAAATCCGTCTTGGACCAAATTTAAAGCAGGGGTCTGAAGTGAAGGGCCGTCCTGATCCATACGTTCAACCACGCCCATAATATCGATGGGCACGGCAAATAAAATCACTTCAAAATATTTTTTGTCGCCCCTGTCTGAGCGGTGTTTCAAACACAACTCCACGCTGTAAAAGTCATCTGCAAGCAATTGATCGTTTGAGAGACCAAATATTGCATCAACTTGCCAATGTGGGCCGTCCAGTAAATCATTGAACGGCCTACCCTTAAGCTCACCAGGACTGTAACCCAGCACCGATTCCATTTGTGGATTTGAAAAGTTAAATAAACCTTCAGCATTCAACAAGAAAACAATATCGGGGGAGAGGTCAACAATGTAGCGATTGATGGTTTCCGATTTCCGAACGTGCGCCTGATAGAGATCGCGTTCGCGACGCAGGTATTTTTTGTGCAGAGCTGAATCGATGGCGGCATATAATTCTTCGGGAGAATAGGGTTTTTTAACGTAATCTAAAGCGCCCATTCGCAGCGCTTTGCGCACGGCGTCAAAGGCCGTTTCACCGCTCACTACCACGGTGACTGTGTCGATGCCCTGATCAGCAATAAAGGCCATCACGGCGTAACCGTCGAAGTCACCCATATTCAAATCGAGCAGCACTATGTCGTAGTGATTTTGCCCAAGTTTTTGGCAGGCGAGTTTGCCGCCAAGCGCAGTGTCTACTTGATAGTGTTTATACTCTAGCAGGGCCTCGAGGCTTGTGAGCATTCGAGGCTCATCATCTACCACCAGTACTCTAATGTGAGATACTGGCTGTCGTAACTGCATCTCGGCTAACTCGACATTCATACCATAGCACCCAATCCCAACATGTGTATCGCCGTAGGCAACTATTATTCTTTGACTAGTGTTTTACTTTCCGTGGCAACAATATTTTAAATTCCGTTTTAGACTCCGCCCGCCTATAGGCGATGGAGCCGCCAAGCTCGGTAATCAATCGCTTACAAATACTCAACCCCAAACCCGAGTGCCCTTTGCCCTTGCTCGAAACTACCGGAGTAAACAGGTTGTCACGCACAGCCTCTAGAATTCCTGGGCCGTTATCAGTAATGACAATTTCCACATATTCGCGGCCATTGTGATTAATTTTGTCAGATGAGCTCAAAATGATAAGTCCACCCTCGTCCATCGCCTCGACTGCATTTTTGATCAGGTTTGTAAAGACCTGTTTAATCGGGTTACGGTTTAAGGACAATACCGGCAACGCGCGATCCAGCGTTAACTCGCAGTTAATACCGTGACTCAAGAAGAGAGGTTGCTTATAGATTTCCACCAGACTGCTCAACTCGGCGTTAATGTCTACCTCGCCACTCACTTCCAGCTCAACCTTACCTAAATCTTTCAACTGCAAAATAATTTGGCCCGTGCGATCTATTTCTTCGCGAATAATGGCAAGTTCGCCTATGGCTTGATGCTCGTCGCCCAATTTAATGGCGAGCAACTCCAGGTAATTGCGGATAATGCTCAGCGGGTTATTCGCCTCATGGGCAATTTCGCGCAGGCGAGCTTCCATTTCATCTTTAAAGGCATCACCGTCGCTAGAATCACGAAATGTATTTTTCTCACACTGTTCGATAGCTTGTGCCGCTTCAGCTGCAAAGAGGCCCAGCAACTGCAATTTGCTTTCTTGATAGGTGTCATCGATTCCCAGAACCATCACGCCCTGGCAGCCCATGGTATTTGCGCCTGGATTCAACATAGGCACACAGAGAATACCCTTGCGCCCGCTTAGGCTAATAACTTGTCGATCGACTACAGTCGCCAGGCTTGAAACCTTAGCTTTACCGCCCAGCGAGCTGACCACCCTTTTTTCCAGCACCGAGTCTGCGATTAAGCTGCGCCGCGCCTCCAGTGGAATTTTAAAATCATCGGTATCTGGTATTTGCTTACCGTAGTGGCCGCATTGATAAACCAACGCACTGCCGGCCTCATTTATATCAAAAAGAAAAATAGCATTGACGTTAAAGAGCAGCTCTACCGTATTACTGATATGAAGATTTAATTCTTCGCGGGAGTCTGACTGTGCCAGATTGTCTTTCGCATTTTGCAGCAAACCAATATTCTTAATTTTTTCCGCCAGCTTTTGCATCGCCGCTTTGTCTTTGGCGCTTTCGCGCTCCATGTCCTTTACATCAATACCCATAGACTCAGCGACACGTCCAACTTCGGTTTGGATTTGCAGCAGAATTTCGCGAGTCAGCGGCACCGTCAACCCAAACAGAGCATCGGCGGCCAGAAAACTGTTGTTGTCACCCAGCGCCTCATCCTCGGCCAGCATCGCCGACAAATTCACCAACTTCACCAAATGATTTGCATCGCGTACCTGAGTCAGTGATTCGTGATGATAGCGCACAGCGTCGCAGGTAAATTGATCCAGCCCCCAGGAAGCCAACAACTCAGCGCCTAGATTGCAATGATTCACCCCAAACTCACGTTCCTCCGACTCCACAATACTCAGCTCGCCAGCATCGGCCAGCATAGTATGATAGCGTTCTGGGAATTGGCTCTGCAAAACTAGACTGCCCACATTGTGTAGTAAACCCACTAAATAAGCCTGCTCCGGCAGCGCAAAATTAGTCAACGCCGCAAACGACTTGCTCAACAGTGCGCAGCTGAGTGATTGCTTCCAAAAGCACTTGAGATAGGCCCCATGCTGCTTGTCAAAATTAGAAAAGAACTGCTGAACGGCGACCGTAATAATCAAGGTTTTTAATGTGTCGGTACCCAATACCAACAACGCGCGCTCGAGGGTATTCACCGAAGACGCCGAAGAGTACAGAGGAGAATTGGCCAGCGCTAAAACGCGACCGGTAATGGTAGCGTCTTGGGCTACAATGCGAGATATTTGATGAAAATCAGCGCTCTCGTCATGACAGACCTCCAGCATCTTCACCAATATATGAGGCAAAGAAGGGAGTTTTTCAATTTCCAGTCCTGCTAGTGCTGCCTGGGTATTTGTAGGCATTCTTTTTATTTTCCGATTGTTAGCCTGCCGATGATAATTCTCTAGCTCAAAATATCAAGCACCAGTAAACCACATAAACCAGCTGATATTTTAGTCGCGCTCCAATCTAACATAAATTCTAGCATCAACCTTGAAGTCTTGCCAAACAGCAACCATTGCCTATACGCCTGCGGCCGATCATAATGTTGTACACTTGCAGAAATAATAATTTAAATATAACTGCAAATCACCCCTATACACCAACACGAATTACAGGGTTAACCCGCAATGCCTTATATAAAATGGATTTCAGGCAAATTTGCTCGAGGGCCCCGGAATGACTAGCGTCATGCCGACAACCACCCTCGCGATGAAAACCATCGCCCTAACCAGCGGCAAAGGCGGTGTAGGCAAAAGTAACATCGCCGTAAACCTCGCCATTACCTTAGCCAAGCAGGGAGCTAAAGTATGCATCCTCGACGCTGACACCGGCTTGGCGAACATCAACATCCTGTTGGGCATGGCCCCACAACACACCCTAGAGCACCTTCTTAACGGCGAAAAAACCCTAGCTGAAATACTCGTCAAAGGCCCCGTAGGCATTCACATCATTCCTGGCGCCTCGGGAGTCGCAGATTGCATAGAACTCGCCCCCGAACAACAAGCGCTGCTTATGAGCGGGCTAGACGTTCTCGAGCCTCACTACGACTACCTCATCATTGACACCGGCGCAGGTATCTCCCCCACTGTATTGCACTTCGTAGCCGCCGCTCAAATGCCCATAGTCGTAATTACTCCCGAACCCACCTCCCTCACCGACGCCTTCTCACTCCTTAAAGTGTTGCGCCGTAGCAACTTCAAGCGCCCAGTACAAGTGCTTGTCAACATGGCGCCCAGCGTCAACAAAGCCCGCTACATATTCAAACGTTTTCAGGCCGCCGTCGACAAATACATCGGCCTGCGCGTAAGATTTCTTGGCGCTATCTGCCGTGACCAGGCCATAGCCGCCTCTGTTACCAGACAATATCCCGTTGCCTTAGGCTCGCCCAGTATCTCCGCCTGCCAAGACTTCAATTTACTGGCCGACAACATCGACAAAACCTACAAAGCCGGCCTTATAAAACCGCTCCGCTTCAGCCGCTATTGGCAGCAGCGCATGGCCAAAGCAGCCCAAGCAAAACCCGTACAAACCCCAAGTCCGCAAACAAAGACCGAAACACAACAGCCCGCAAAAGCTTCGGCACTCAGCCCCCAGACTTTTGCCGAAAGTGTTTGGCAGAGCGCTTCAACACAACTAAAACAACTCATAGAACTCGGTAGCATACGCCAAGAACAAATAGACAAACTCATCAGTGAATTAAGAACACTGGCTAACACCCAGAGTGAAACAGGCCAACTTCATAGCTCCCCCAACCCCATTCAGCCCAACAACCTAAATACTGGTTTACCCGCAGAAAGCAGCCTAACAGACCCACACCAAAAAGGTTCAAGAGACAATGCTCAAGACTCGGGCGCCATGACCTTAAAGCACCAATATGACGAATCCACCTTTGGCAGCCAGGAATTATTACTAAAAAAATTAAGAGAAGCCACTGGCAATCGCGAAGTGCCATTGCTAGCATTGTTAGAAAACGCAAGAAACCACAAAGCTCACGAATAAGCGAAGAAAGCCTGGGCCCCAGAGATGAAAATAAAATTTGGCAGTGACTTGCCAATCGTACCCATTAGAACGCGCTTTTGCCTTGATCATCTCCTTTTGGTAGCCTTTCCCCTCTCTCTCACTAGCAAACCTAGCCCAAGAACGCTTTAATCCCCCCAGCCACCGCAACCAGATCAGCCACTTTGGACTTCCCATGAAAGTCCGCTTACGACTTCTATGTAAATAATACTTTTGTCTGCTTTGGGTTAACTTGAGCCGTCGGTTACGCAGCTAATTTGAGACGTAAATGCACGTTGAAAATTTATACGAAGCTAACTGGTAGCTTTGGAGAAACATTAAAAGTGGCGTTCAGTAGAAGCCGCGTGTTTTTTGCGGCTGTAATGATGGCTGGGCGTTTCGTTAAGCATTTTTACTCGCTATAAACCATCCAATATTGACTGTATTGGCGTGAAACTTATTGGATCTAAAAGGTATGGTTCTTCAATGGTGTATTCCATTTTTCCAAAGTTACCACCAGCACCGGTGATGACGAGATTTTCTAAAGTATTTTCTCCGCCGTCTGAGTGGGGAACAAAGCGATCATATTGGAACCACATACATTGAAGGGCGGCATGTTGTGACACATTGGGGCCCCTCAAGGAATGTGTTTTGGATATATTTTATGTAGATACTTTCTTATTTCAGCATAAATAACTGGAATTCCGCAAAAACGACAATGATAACCATAACGTTTATGTAAGGCTTTTTTCATGGCTGTATCAGGCATGCGGACTTTTGTCTTAGGTTCGGTGTTGCCTGGGCGGTTGTTTGGAAACTTGAACATAAGGGTTATTTTTACCCCTTATTGAATCAATCCAGTCCCAGAATTTTTGGTTATTTACTTGAGTGAATAGCTTATCAGCAACTTCAATATGGCCAGTTAAGTGTGCAGAAATAACCGCGTCTAAGTATTTTGCGGAATCATATATCTCTGAAATAAGTTCCCTGAAGTATCGTTTCGCACTTATGGCGTTTATTCCCTTATTAGCCTTCGTGAGCCCTGAAGGTCATCAAGAAGATTCGCACAACCATTGACGTTTTTAAAGTAATTACTTAATTTAACTGAATAAAAGGCGAGAGCTTATTGAGAGGTAGATAGCCCACTAATTTCAAAATTCCAGGTTCTGATGATCGCCATTTGATCAAAATCTTTACGTAGCTCTGGTGAGAAAGGTTGGAACGGCGCAGCCCTATGGATAATCTGCAAGGCGGCATCATCTAATAGGCGTTTTCCAGAAGATTTAAGAATCTCCGCTTTAATTAAACTGCCATCCCATTTAATGATGCTTTGAAGACTAAGACTGCCGACTATTTTATTACGCACGGCCTCAGCAGGAAAGTTTTGATTGCCGACGAGTTCAATTTTTCGTGTCCATTCGTTAAGATAGGCTGCATCCCTCGCCTTTTTTGTTGATACCGCAGTGAGTACTAACTCTCTTGGGCGTTTTGCGTATTGCTGTCGTTGTTTGTCTAGTTTGGCATTGAGGCTAGCAATTTCGCGGCTGAGACTTTGAATGTCGCGCAAATCTTTTCCCGATTGGTCTTTAGCTTGAGTGATACTCGAATCCGTTTTTTCTATAAGGTTTGGCGAGCTAATCGTTGTAATGCTAGAGTTTTTGATTGGTTTAGCAACCGCGGCGCGCTTCTCGTTAATAGGCTCTACTTGTTCAATCGTCTGGCCGCTGAAAGGGGACAATTTGTTGGTAGTAATCTGCTGAGCATCTTCTAATGTACCACTACCTAACTGATTGTCTTGAGCAATAAAATCAGCTTTTTTAGGCGCTTCTGATGATTTGCTCGTCGAGAGTGTGACTGTAACACTAGGAGCGCTTTCATTGGGCTTGGTTAACTCAAAGGCAATGCCAAATATCAGCAATCCATGAAAGGCTAAGGCTAAAAAAATAGTGAAGCTTAGCCTGTCACTAGATGAAGCCTCAATGGATGGAGAGCGTGAAGATGATGGCAATGATGAATTGATTGACATAGGTAGAGATCATACCTTTAGTTTTGACATTAAATGTTGTTCTAGTGCCAACATTAACTTTTTGCCTATTTGAGTATCATAAGCATTATCGATTTCGCGTGCGCAGGTGGGGCTGGTCACATTAATTTCGGTGAGATAATCTCCAATAACATCTAGACCTACAAAAAAGAGATTTTTTTCTATCAGTGTTGGCGCAACTTCCGAGACTATCCAAAGATCTCTATCGCTCAATGGCTGGGCCCGACCAGTTCCGCCAGCGGCAAGATTACCGCGCGTCTCTCCTTGAGATGGAACTCGGGCTAGGGCATAAGGAATTGGTTTGCCGTTGACAACCAAAATTCGTTTATCGCCATTTTTTATCTCGGGAATAAATTTTTGAGCCATGATGTATTGTTGGCCATGCTCAGTGAGCGTTTCAATAATAACGCTTAAGTTTGGATCATCGGGCTTGCAACGAAAAATACCACTGCCACCCATACCATCTAAGGGTTTAAAAATAACGTCTTGATGCTGCTGGTGAAACTCCCGCAGAAGGTTGCTATTATTACTCACTCTTAATGGTGGACAACATTGAGGGAATTGCGTGGCAAAGAGTTTTTCATTGCAGTCACGCAAGCTTTTGGGATCATTAACAACGAGAGCGCCTTGCTTGGCTGCAGCTTCAAGTATAAAGGTGCTGTGTAAAAAAGAACTGTCGAAGGGTGGGTCTTTTCGCATCAGTAAAATATCAAGATCGCCAAGAGGTGTTTGACTGGCCTCACCTAATGCATACCAGTTTTTATTATCGTCAAAGACATGCAGCTCTCGCATATTGCCCATGGCGATATTTTGATCAAAATAAAGGTCTTTAAGTTCAAGATATTTGAGACGCCAGCCTGCCTCGGAGGCAGCTAACAATAATGCCAAGGTTGTGTCTTTATAAGCAGAAATTGCTCCAATAGGATCCATGACGACGCCAACTGTGATCTTCATTATAAAGCCCTATATTTAATGGATAGTATGTTGAAACTCTTACGTGAAAGTCTACAATAAAAGTGTAATTTTATCAGTTAATTGAGTAGCATAGAGCTCTTTCTTAAGGAAATATGTAAATATGGGCGCTCGTTATGGATAAAAAGTAGCGGCTGTGTTACAAACTAGCAATTGCAATTAATATTATCAGTGCAAGCTATAACTGAGACTTAAATTCGCTAAATAATTTGTCTAAAAACAATGAAGTATATGGGGCTAGCTTTTTGCGCCCTCATAATTATAAGAAGGTATTTGTTTTATGAGTGTAACTCTGGATGGCCTGAAAGTAATGGTGATCGACGATAGTAAAACTATTCGTCGAACAGCAGAAACTTTGCTTGCTAAAGCTGGTTGTGTGGTTGTGACGGCAACCGATGGATTTGATGCATTGGCTAAAATTGCTGATACTCGACCTAATATAATATTTGTTGATATTATGATGCCTCGACTCGATGGTTATCAAACCTGTGCGTTGATCAAAAACAACAGCGAGTTCAAGAAAACGCCTGTTATTATGCTATCGAGCAAAGATGGCTTGTTTGATAAAGCCAAGGGTCGAATTGTAGGTTCAGATCAATATCTCACGAAGCCCTTTAGTAAGACAGAGCTCTTAAATGCTATTGAGCCTTATTTGTCATAGGTTAATGTGTTTGTTTAGTTGTCGCGTGCATATCTGTAAATAGATTAACGCTTTTCCATCAAATTATTTAAAGGGTGCTTGAAAAAATCATGATTAATGTTCTCATCATCGATGATTCTCCGACTGAAATATATAAGCTTACAACTATTTTGGAAAAAAATAGTTACTCTGTTCAAGTGGCCAACAGCGGTGAGGAAGGTATAAAAATGGCACAGGCCGAGCGTCCAGACGTTATTTTAATGGACGTAGTGATGCCCGGGGTTAATGGTTTTCAAGCCACTCGACAACTGAGCCGTAACGAAGTGACAAAAGAAATTCCAGTAGTGATTGTGTCAACTAAAGATCAAGCAACTGATAAAGTGTGGGGAATGCGGCAAGGTGCTAGAGCTTATCTTGTTAAACCTGTTTCAGAAGCTCAGTTACTCAAGGCTGTATCCGACGCCTTGGCGGGTTAGTTTTGATCATTAAAAATAAAAAATGGTTATTTAATGGCCGAGTATAAAACCGCCTTTCAGGCGCTAGCCGATTTGGCGCAGAAGAGTCTAATGGCGGCTCAGCAGCTACCTGCACAAAAAGACGCTGTTGCTCAGTGGAGTGGCGTAGGCTTTTCAATGTTTGGTAAACATTTTGTCGTATCAATGGATGAGTTAAATGAAATGCTTGAGGTGCCTGCGCATACAAAACTGCCGGGGGTTCAACCATGGGTAAAGGGTATTGCGAATGTCCGCGGCCGCTTATTGCCAATATTTGATTTAGCTGCATTTTTTGGTGAGTTATTAATAGGTAATAAAAAGCAGCAGCGTTTGTTGGTTATCGATCGCAACAAAACTTATGCTGGCCTTTGGGTAGATCAAGTGTTTGGCATGCAGTACTTTGATATTTCTTCCAGAAAAACTGAATTGTCAACGGAGCTGCCAGAGTCCATAGAAGAATTTATAGATGGTAGTTTCGAGCTAAATGGTACCACTTGGAGTGTTTTTCATCCCCTGAAATTGATGGAAAAGCCTAATTTTATGGATGTTTCCGGTAGCTAAATCATGCTGATTATTATTGCATTAGCTGCATAGTTAGTTAACGGTATCTGAATTTTAAGAGTTTTTATGTGGACGACTTAGCCCTCGTTCCTAGCTGGAGTATAAGTATGAAATTTAACAGTAATGTTTTTCGAGGTCGATTTTGGCTGCCAGGGTTAATTATCATTGCCATAGCCTTCTTGTTTATATCTTTTTATCTGGGCTTTCAGCTAAACCAAAATAACGAAGAGGATGCAGATAATATTCTAAGTATCAGTGAGATTAATTCTGCAACCATAGCAGTGGAATTCTTCATCGACGATATTGTGACGGGTGATGCTTCAGCTATCGATCCATTGAATTTAACTCTTTCGGTGATCCAAAGTAATTTAGATGTATTAGATGACGCTAGTCAATATACAAAAAATAGAGTGACAAATGAGCTAGCGCAAATAAATCGCGCTTGGCAGGCTATTGGTAACGATGTAAAAGTTGCTGCTGACGCTGAAATTGCGATTAACCTCGTCAACTCGATTGGTGGATACTTATCGACCGGTGCTTCTGAGGCAGAAAAAATAGTCTTATCTGCGGTGGCTAGAATGTCTGCGGCAAATTTACCGCAATATCAAATTGATGCTATTAGTCGTCAAGCTTTCTTGCTGCAAGATATGTCAAATAAAATCAATTTATTTATCACGCAAGAATCTGCGAATAGAGGAAGTATTGATCAGCTCCAGGATAATATTGCCGAGTTCGAGTCAAATAATGAGCTACTTACTCGTGGAATTGGTAATAGACGGCCAGTTACAGATCCTGAAATATTAAATGGATTGCAAATAATTAATACCTTCGAACAAGTAATAGGAGCAAAAAATACAGAAAGTCAGCGACCATTCTTCCCTTCTATTGAGAAAATAATAGCGACTAAAGAGGCGCGTTCAAGACTCTTGGCAAACTTTGGTGTGATGCGAACCAACTTAAGTTCAATTGATGCTGATATTGAAACCTTCACCGGTAATCGCTTTCCACGGCTGATCCATATTATTGCGGCTATCATAGGCTTCATTCTTTCAATTGCAGGCATAATCATAATACAGCGAATAAATTCAATGTATGAGATAAATCGTCAGCAAAAAGAAAGTCAAAGAACACAGGAAGCTATTTTACGATTACTCGATGAGCTAATTGACCTTGCTGATGGTGATTTAACGATCTCGGCTACAGTATCTGAGGATTTTACGGGGGCGATTGCAGACTCCATTAACTTTACTGTTGACCAACTTAGGCGGTTGGTTTCGCGAATTAATAGAACAGCGGTGCAAGTTTCTCAGGCGGCCCAGAGCACTCAGCAAACGGCTTATCATCTAGCTGAAGCCTCTAACCACCAAGCACAAGAAATTGCAGGCGCATCGGCCGCAATTAACGAAATGGCTGTAACCATTGACCAAGTATCGGCTAATGCCTCTGAGTCAGCATTAGTTGCGGGTAAGTCAGTATCGATTGCAAACAATGGCGCTAAATTGGTGCAGAATACAATCAACGGAATGGATACGATTCGGGAACAGATTCAAGATACCTCTAAGCGTATTAAGCGCTTGGGTGAATCTTCTCAAGAAATTGGTGATATCGTAAGTTTGATTAATGATATTGCTGACCAAACAAATATTCTAGCCTTGAACGCAGCAATTCAGGCGTCGATGGCCGGTGATGCAGGTCGAGGCTTCGCGGTCGTAGCGGATGAGGTACAGCGACTTGCTGAGCGTTCTGCGGCGGCAACTAAGCAGATTGGATCGCTAGTTAAAGCTATTCAGTCGGACACGAATGAAGCGGTTATCTCGATGGAGCAAACAACGTCAGAGGTTGTTCGAGGCGCTCGTTTGGCACAAGATGCGGGTGTGGCACTAGAGGAAATTGAAGGTGTATCGGCAAACTTGGCTGAATTGATTCAAAACATCTCTAACGCCGCAAGACAGCAGGCGTCTTCTGCAGGACATATCTCAAACACGATGAATGCTATTCAAGAGATTACGTCGCAAACTACGGCAGGTACCGGTGAAACTGCTAACTCAATTGGTAATCTGGCAGATATGGCCGCTGAGCTGCGTCAATCAGTTGCTGGCTTCACATTACCCGATGAAATGCTTGCAGACCTTGAGCGACAAGTGGTTTCTTCTACTAAGAAAGCGTCGCCTCCAATGCATAAAAATTCGATTTCATCATCAAAGTCTGCGCCTTCTAAATCTAAAGGTGCCAGCACTAATAAAATATTATCCGATTTAGATTTCAATGATAGCGAAGATTCCAATGACTTTTTCAGCGAATTAACAGATGGTGAAGACTTGCTAGATGAATTCGATATCGATTTATCCGATGTTGATTTTCCTAATAAAGGCAAGAAATCAGCTCGTTAATTATTAAATCATTAAAAAATACTATGTCGTGGTCACTGCAAAAAGTTAAAGTGCTATCGGGTCAAGAGTTTTCTCTTTGGGAGGGTCTGCTAGAGAAACGCACAGGCATTCAATTGACGCATTTACAAAGAGTACTGTTGCAAACACAGGTAGCTATTCGAATGAGAGAGCTGGAGATTACCGATCCCGCTCTTTATTTTTATCAAGTGAAAGATGATAAAACTGGCTCTGCTGAATGGGAGATCTTGGTTGATAGGCTCGTCATTAAAGAGACTAGTTTTTTTCGACATCGACCTTCTTTAAATCTTGTTAAACAGAGCATTGAAAATAAACTAAATAATGGTCTTATGACTGAAAGCTTTGAAATGTGGAGCGTCGGTTGTTCAACAGGCGAAGAACCTTATGGCTTAGCTGCAATTGCCGATGATTGTTTCAGAAAAAGAGAGGGCAATTATTATTACGGTGTGACTGCAGTCGATGTTAGCTTGCCCGCACTATCTGTTGCCCGCGAGGGAGTTTATGGTCGCAGAAGTTTAAGTTTGCTAGATATGCATGAAAAACTTAAGTACTTTGATACGCTTGAAAATGATAGCTATCAAGTCATTGAGAGAATACGTCGACGTGTTTGTTTTTCGCAGTTGAACATCATGCATGTAAATCGGCGAACTATTCAACCGATGGATATTATTTTTTGTCAAAATGTATTGATTTATTTTCGTAGATGGCGAAGAAGAGAAATATTACAAGAATTAGTTAAACATCTGAAACCCGGCGGTATATTAGTTATAGGACTTGGTGAAGTCACTGATTGGAAGTGTGCGGATCTAAAGCGTGTTATGAATGATGAGGTTCAGGCGTACGTAAAATGTAGTTAAGTTGACTCTTGATAGCACTCAATAAAAATTTATTGTGTTCCTTAGTCATCTAATCATCGAGAGGATTTATGGCAGATAATCGCCAATACACTGCCCTGGAATGGGTTGTTAAAGAAATCAACGAAACGCTGCAGGAGTCTCAGCGGGTGCTGGAGAATTATGCGAGCGATCCTCAAGATATTACCCAGCTAAGGTTTTGTCAGACACTAATACATCAGGTTTACGGCAGCTTAAGAATGGTGGGTTTTCATGGCGCGGCTATGTTAGCTGAAGAAATAGAAGAGCTATCACAAGCCCTGCTCGATAATAAAATCAGTAAGCCTAACGAGGGTCTAGAAGTGCTTATGCGAGCAATTCTTCAGCTCCCTCACTATCTCGAAAAAATTCAGCATACAAAACGTGACTACCCAGCAATCGTCTTATCGCTGCTCAATGATATTCGGTCTGTAAGGGGGGTAAACCTACTAAGTGAATCTACTTTGTTCACTCCAAACATGAGTTATTCACGTGTTGTTGAGGGCACTGCTTTACCCATAACGCGTGATGATGCGCAGTTAAAGTTATTGATTTCAAAACTTCGAAAGATGTATCAATACGCTGCCGCTGGTGTGGCGAATCAAGTTAATATTGATGAAAATTATGATTATTTATTAAAAGTTTCTGATCGTCTTCGGAAATTACTTATAGGCACAAAACGTTACCAAATTTGGCATATTGCATATGCAGTTGTCGATGGTCTGTCGAAGCAATTTATTGAGTCCACAGCGGGTACTCGTAATTTATTGCGTGAACTTGATGCTGAGCTTAAGCAGTTACAGCAAGGTGGCAGTATTGCACTAAGCGAATTTAGTAATGAGACGGCTATTAAAAACCTGCTGTATTATATTAGCTCTGCCGAACCCACGACGCCTTTCATAAATAAAGTTAAATCGTGGTATGAATTAGATCAAATGCTGCCTTTAGCGCAGGTGGCTAACCAGCATGATGGTTTAATGGGCATTGACGCGAGTACTTTAAATGCTGTTGCAACGGCTATTCGTGAAGAATTTTATGAAGTTAAATTAAAATTAGATCTCTGTTTGCAAGGTGATAATAACGGAGAAAACCTGCTTGCTGTGAAGAAAGGTATGCAGCGAGTCAATGACACCTTGGCCATATTGGGTGTTGGCGAATTGCGTCGCCTAGTTAGCGATAGCATAGAGGCTGTAGATGCGCTTCGACATCAAGACGGTCCACTGACAAATAATCAATTGATGAACTTTGTTCATCAATTAATAAATATTGAGTCGAGCTTAGATTCATCGCTATCAGTTGCAGGAACTGGCTCAGCAAATACTCATCATCTGAATGAAGCTCAGCAAGTGGTACTCGAAGAATGTCGCAATGGTCTTGAAAAATCCAAAGATGCAATTGTTGATTACATTGCTACTCAGTGGGATATAGAGCAACTTCGATTAGTTCCAGAACACATGCGTGCGGTTAGAGGCAATTTGGTCATATTATCCCTCAATAAAGCCGCTGATATCTTATCGTGCTGCATCTCCTACATTGAGTCCCAATTAATTGATCAGGCGCTAAAGCCACAATGGCAGCAGTTAGACAGTTTTGCCGATGTCATCGCCAGCGTTGATTATTACATTGAGTTTATGACTGCTGCTCGTGAGAGCGACGAGTCTATTCTTGATAAAGCAATATCTGGATTAGCCCTGCTTGGTGTCAACTTTGGTAGCGTTAGGCCAATCAACGTACATAGTATTATTGACCTAAACAAGACAAATACAGAGCAGCTTAATGAGCCCACAGATGACCCAAAAATTGAAGATATATCTGCAGCAAAATTAGGCGACGCTGTTGAGGTTGAAGCTCCTGATGTAGGCGATGAAGAAGCTGTTATCGATGATGAGCTAGTCGAGATTTTTGTAGAAGAAGTTGGAGAGATTAGTAAAACCTTGGATGAGCATTTTCCTCTATGGGCACAAGATTTTTCTAATGAAGCATCACTGATGGAGGTAAGACGCGCTTTTCATACCATTAAGGGAAGCGGGCGCATGGTAAAAGCGATTGATTTAGGTGAATTAGGCTGGTCAGTAGAGAATTTACTCAATCGAATTATTGATAAAGCAATTGAGCCTAACGAAGCTCAAACGACGCTAATTGCAAAAGTGCGAGAAATCCTACCGGACATGGTTGCAGCTTTTAACAATCGTCAAGCCAACCCCCATCATAAATTATCCGAACAATATATGTCGTGGGCAAAATCACTCGCTAATGGTGAAGATAGCGATCAGATATCACAGGCTTTGAGTGCAAGTCCTTTAAAAGAAATCAATATCGAAGCAGCTTCGCAGCCCTTAGAAGATACCGATAGTATTAATGAAGACGGTGTTAATGAAGAAATAGACGCGCAATTATGGGCTATTTTTCATGCAGAGGCTGAGGGACATATCGAAGCAGTAGAAGAATATATCCAGCAGATGGAGGCAGTGAGGCCCTTATATGAACCGCCAAGCGATTTAATGCAGCGCGCGCTGCATACGCTAAAAGGTAGTGCATATATGGCAGAGCTAACGTCTATTGCACAATTGATGGCGCCACTAGAGAAGTTTGCTAAAGAGCTGCGCAGCTATCAAGTGAACATTGACGATGATATTTTGCAGCTTTTAAAAGATGGAGTGCTATATACAAAAGATGCACTTGTAGAAATATCACAACTCATTTATCCCACTATTGCCAAAGCTAATCAATACTTAGCGCGATTAGATGAGCTAAGAGAACGTTCTGTAGGGCCTTTAGCACGACAAAAAGAAGCTGAAAAAGACGAACAAAAAGTAGATCCCGCAGTGCTCGAAGTATTAATGGCAGAAGGAATGCATCTGCTGCTTGATGCTGATTTGATGATTGAGCAATGGCAAAAAATACCAGCAACACCTAGCGATTGGATGCCTCTTCGCGAAGAGTTAGCAACGCTTTGTCATGGCGCTGAACGTGCAAACCTGCAGTCAATGGCACGCCTAAGCAGTCTTTTACAAGACATTTATGGTCAATTTATTAATGGTGAAGTTGAGGCCAATTCAGAAAACTATGCAACCTTGTTGTCTGGCCATAATGAATTAATGAATATTGTTGACGCTATAGCGGCTGGACAAGATCTGCCTCATGAAGATGAAGAACTGCTGCAAAAGCTTCAATCACTACCTACAATTGAACCTGTTATTGCTCAGTCTCATCAGCAGAATTATCAGAATACAAATATTACGGCAAACGAAAATATTGACAAGCCTGCTGAAACTTTAAATGCTAATGCCATCGACAATCCGCCTAAAGAGAAGCTTTCTTTAGTAGATTTAGATGAAGGCACCATTGAAATTTTTCTTGAAGAGGCACATGAGTTATTAGAAGATTTAGACGAATCAATTAGCGGCTGGAGCAATGGCATCGTTGATCGCGAGCGCAACGAATTAATGCAACGGTCACTGCACACTTTTAAGGGTGGAGCCCGTTTGGTAGGCCTAAAGGGGCTTGGTGCTTTATCTCATAACTATGAAACTTTTTTAATCAGTAGACTTTATGACGAGCAGAGCGAGCAAACACTTCAACTAGTGAATCAATTTCAAGATCAGATGATTCGACAGGTAGATTATGTTGAGAGGCTTTTTAACTCGCCAGACGGAGTTGTTGAGGAATTCGACCCTGATCAGCCATCTCAGAGTATGACCGACAGCAATACAGAGTCTGCAAGTTCAGTTGCTGATAATGAAACTTCTTCAAATGTTGGTTTCAAAGAAGTCGCTAAAGGTGGCACCAATGTTATTCCTTTCACCAGTAAAGAATCGCCTCTTACAATTTTAAAAGAAGTAAGCAGGGTAAATATTAATCAAGGAAGCCTGGGCAGTAATGCGGCTGTAGCACGACGCAACCAACCGCAAGAAATGGTCAAAGTTTCTGCTGATTTAATGGAAGAATTAGTTAACTTAGCGGGTGAGACATCAATCAGTCGTGGTCGTATGGAGGAGCAAATTAGTGAGCTAGGTTATTCATTAGAAGAAATGGGCTCCACTGTTCAGCGGCTGCAAGAACAAATCAGACGCTTAGATATCGAAACAGAAGCGCAGGTGATTTTCCGTCAAGAGCAGATGACAGAGTCCGAAGACTTTGATCCCCTCGAGATGGATCGATACTCCCAATTACAGCAACTCTCACGTTCATTAATTGAATCTGCTTCTGACTTAATGGATCTCAAAGGCACACTTTCTGATAAAGCAAGGGATGCAGAAACGGTATTGTTACAACAATCACGTATTAATACAGATTTGCAAGAGGGCTTAATGCGCTCGAGAATGGTGCCTTTTTCTCGTATTGTGCCGCGTCTGCGGAGAATTGTTCGACAAATATCATCTGAGTTAAATAAAAGCGTTGAGCTAGAGCTTGGCAATATCGAGGGCGAGCTAGATAGAAGTATGATGGAGCGTATGGTTGCACCATTAGAACATATGCTCCGAAACGCTATCGACCACGGTATAGAGGAGCTTTCAATTCGTGAGGGCGCTGGCAAATCACCCACGGGCCGAATTTTAATTACATTAGATCGAGATGGCAGTGATGTGTTGGTATTGGTAGCCGACGATGGGGGTGGTATTGATATTAATCGTGTGCGACAAAAAGCCATTGAACGCAACCTTATCTTTAGTGATACAGATTTAAGCGATCAAGAAATTCTGCAATTTATTTTACATGCTGGATTTTCAACAGCTGAGACTATTACTCAAATCTCAGGGCGCGGTGTAGGTATGGATGTTGTGAATAGTGAAATTCGTCTTATGGGTGGTAGCATCGCTATTAATTCGCGGCTGGGTGAAGGTACTGTTTTTGCGATTCGAGTACCCTTCACGGTATCTGTTAACCGTGCACTGATGATTAATATGGGTGAAGATCGGTATGCCATTCCTCTGAATACTATTGAGGGTATCGTGCGCGTTAGCCCCTTTGAGCTTGAGCATTGTTACGCTAATCCCAACGAATTATTCCAGTATGCGAATCAAGAGTATCAGCTTCGTCATTTAAGCACGCTACTCGATGATTCTGCCTCACCACCAAAAATGGAAGGCCATACATTGCCTTTACCGGTGATTTTAGTCAGAAGTACCGACCACTCTGTCGCCTTTCAAGTCGACCATCTCCAAGGTAGCCGTGAAATTGTAGTAAAAAGCTTAGGGCCTCAATTTAAGTCAGTACTTGGTGTGTCAGGCGCAACCATTATGGGTGATGGTCGTGTGGTTGTGATCTTAGATCCTAAGGCTTTGATTCGCAGTAGCATTAGCCGTAATCTGATTGATAATGTTGACACTAAATTTATTGCAAAAGACAAACTCGTTGAAAAAAATCCATTAGTCATGGTGGTTGATGATTCTGTAACCGTAAGAAAAGTAACCTCTCGCCTACTTGAGCGCGAGGGTTATGATGTCATAACGGCAAAAGATGGTGTTGATGCCATTAGTGTTTTACAAGATCAGCAACCAGATATTATGTTGCTAGATATTGAAATGCCACGTATGGATGGATTTGAGGTGGCTAAGCGGGTGCGCTTAAGCCAGTTCCATAAGGGTTTACCCATCATTATGATTACATCTAGAACAGGTGAAAAGCATCGCCAGCGTGGTTTGGAAGCAGGTGCAAACTTATATATGGGTAAACCTTATCAAGAAGAGGTGTTGTTAGAAAGTATTCGTGGCCTCATTAAAAATGAACCCCTCAATAGTTAAGGTGTTGAAAACACTTAATAATAGTCATAAAGGTTAAAGCACATGGCAAGCCTCAATGTTGGCATTATTAGTGAGTCTATTGTTCAGCAGCATCATTTAAGGAATGTCAGCGAGTCTTGTGGATTTTCCATTTCTGATGCGTGGTTAATAGGAGAGGTATTTAAAACCTTTTTTTTACTTGAGCGCGCTAAAGAAAAAGTAGATGTTTGGTTGGTTGATATTGATAGCTCAAGTATAACGACGCATGATAAATTTAGTGTGTTTGAGCGCTGGTTATATGAACTAAATGTCCCAGTTATTTTCGGCGAGGGTAAAGTTTATAACGTCAATGATGCAGATTTTGGTTCATGGTCAAAGCTAATAACGGGCAAGCTATTAATTGTGTCCGGGCAACTATCAGTAATTGAGCACGCACTAATTCCAGCTAAGCATGTTTGGGTATTGGCGGCATCCACGGGTGGAGTTGAAGTCGTTAAAGAATTTTTAGATGAATTGCCTATAGGACTTGATTTAGCATTAGTGTATGTCCAACACATTGAGTTGCAGCAAATTAGTGTGCTGGCAAATAGCATTGCTCGCAATAGTGCCTACAAAGGACGCATGGCAGCTCATGGCGATGTTTTGTGTGTAGATACTGTTACTGTTGTGCCCTCGGATAAACAGCTTGATATACTTGTAAATGGTACTTTATCCATCAGAGATCAACCATGGCGCGGTATTTATAAGCCCTCTATCGACCATACGGTTGCTAGTGTTGCCGGCCGATTTAGTTCATGCAGTGGCGTTATTTATTTTTCTGGTATGGGCGATGACGGGGTGGTTGGTGCGCGCTTAATGTCGCGTGCAGGCGGCAATGTATGGATTCAAACCCCTTCGCAATGTACTGCAGACGCAATGCCAGCGGCAATTAATAGCACAGGTTGTGTAACTGTGATTGATTCGGTAAAAAATTTGGCAATACACCTCAAGCTTTTGCAAAGAAAAAAAGCGCTAGAGGCCAGTCTTTTTAAAAAAGGATTGGAGTTCTCAGCTGATTCAATTGGTGGTCAAAAAAACTAAATCTTAAATGAGGATCTCATATGAGTTCAGCACCATTAAGCAATGAAGGCGCGACTGAAATACCGAGTTTATTGGTGCCGATGAATGGTTATAAGCTAGTGTTACCAACGGTTAGCGTTGCCGAGATGGTATCTTATCAAGCGTCACAGGTCAGTCTCGATAGCTCAAATAAAACTCCTAAATGGTTTTTAGGAAATTTTTCGTGGCGCGGTATACAAGTGCCTATGGTTTCTTATGAGGTTCTCAATAATGATACCTTGCCGGAGATTAACCACGACAGCAAGATCGTAATACTTAATAGATCGGATACAAACAGCCGGTTAAACTTTTTCTGTATGCCTACACAAGGCATTCCAAGATTAAGTCGTGTTGCGGTTAATGAAATATCAGAAAATACACGTGTAAGCGCAAAATTATTCGATCAAATGCAAGTCTTTGTGGCTGGTGAGCAAGCGGTTATACCCAATATTGAAAAAATGGCACAAGAGTGCGAGGCAATTATGGGGCTTTGAGCGAGCAATAAAAAATTAATGCTGAGGCTTGGCTCTAAACATATATGCACGTTGCACTAGGTTTTTTTATCAATAAAAATGTTAATGATTTTTACGCCTAGCTTGGCTACAAGATATTTATAATTCTTCTGTTTCTAGCTCAAAATCGTAGTCAACAATAACCGGTAAATGAGAAGAAAATAAATGACTCTTATAAATCATTGCATAGTCTATCTTTTGAGCAAGAGAAGAAGATGCTATTTGTAAATCACTTCTCCATGCTTCGCCCTCTCCAATGGCCCCGCTAGGCCACCAAGAGTACTCATCCCTATCAGCATTCCCGTGTCGAAAAGCATCGATATAACCAATTTGCGATAATTGTTTCATCCAGTGCTGCTCTTCGGGTAAAAAGCCTGATGTGAGTTGTTGGCCTGATGGATTTGAAACATCTTCAGTTTTGGGCGCAATACCCCAACTACCACAAAATATGAAATCACGACGTTTACGGCTTATTTTGGTTAGATGCGCCTGAAGATCATCAAAAAATTGCATTTTCACTTCTTGTGACTCAGCGTTACTAGTCGCAGATGGTGCCAGTAAGGACCCAATACTTATATTTTCAAAGTCTACTTGAAGATAGCGCCCTTCCATATCGACGCCACTAGAAAAACCAAAGCCATAAATAAGTGCTTTCGGAAGTACACGCGTGTAAATAGCAACACCGTTATAATGTTTAATACCAGAGTCAAAAAAATAAGCGTTGTAACCATCTAGATGGAATGTGTCACCGTCTGTTTCATGCTCTAAACAACGTAAATCCTGGATACAAATGATGTCAGCTTCTTGATCAGCTAACCAGTCGTATAGGCCTTTTGCAGCGGCTTGATGTATACCATCGACATTGATGCTAATGATACGCATAAAAAATCCTAGTTAATAAAACCTAAATATATAAGTAAAGATCTAAAATAATATGTCTATTAAACGAACATAGGGACACGATAGGGTGCTCAGATCTTATTATTATGTTCTTTATATTGAATATAGATATGCGATAATCATTCAATTGCGATCCATGGAAAATCTAAAAACGATAAAACTACTAAATCGCAGAAAATATCAATATTTTAAAAAAATATATGGGCTTCATTGTAAATCAAAGTTAAGCTAATGTTATCTTAAAATAGAATATTTATTGGAAAGTTTCATGAAAGACTATCAAAAGGCCTTTATTGAGTTGGCAATTAAGCATAAAGCTCTTTGTTTTGGTGAATTCACATTAAAGTCCGGCCGTGTTAGTCCGTATTTTTTTAATGCTGGACGCTTTCAAACAGGTTCTGCTTTAGCGGCGTTAGGAAATTTTTACGCTCAAGCATTAGTTCACTCTAAGGTAGAAATAGATTTGTTATTTGGCCCTGCATATAAGGGCATACCTCTCGTTTCAGTAACGGCAGCAGCTTTATCGAACGAACATGGTCTAGATTTTCCTATTTGCTATAATAGAAAGGAAGAAAAAGATCATGGCGAGGGAGGACAGCTTGTAGGTGCTCCTCTAGAGGGCAAAATTGCGATAATTGACGATGTCATTACCGCCGGAACAGCAGTCAGAGAAATAATTGAGATAATTCACTCAAATAATGCATCTTTGGGTACCGTAGTCGTTGGCATAGATAGGCAAGAAAAAGGTCAGGGAGAGTTATCTGCAATTGAAGAAATTGAAGAGGAATTTAATGTTCCCGTTGTTAGTATTGTGAAGCTTGAGCATGTCTTGCAATATATGCAGGGTCAAAATGAGCCTCACTTGGTAGAAACTATAGAGTCGTATCGTAAAAATTTTGGAGTTTAATTCCTGTTGGAAATATGATGAATTTACGTAATATATTATTAATTGTCATGACCTTTACGATGGTTGCGTTGAGCACTCATGTGTTTGCTCAAAAGTCAATTTACTATAAATATGTTAACCAGCAGGGCATAAATGTTGTCAGCTCACGAATACCTTCTGAATATGTTAAAAAAGGTTACGATATCGTTACCTTCGATGGTCGAGTGCTAGAGACGATACCGCCAGAGTTATCCCCTGAAGCGAAGGCACGCTTAATCGCAGAAAATGAAAGATTAGAAAAGTTAAAAGAGTGGGATAAGCAATTATTAAGGCGCTATAGTCATCCCGATGATGTAGAAGCTGCTAAACAGCGAAATTTGTCGCAAAACCAAAGTAGAATTGACCTGATTGATCTGAATATAGAAAAGATAAACAGTCAAATTGATTTGTATCAAAGTTTAGCCGCTGAAGATGAGAGAGCTGGCAAAGAGGTCTCTGTAGAAACAATGTCATCAATTGAAAAGCTTAAAAATGATCGTGAAATAGAGCTTAATCAACGCGAGCAAAAAATTGAAGAGTCAAGACTTATCATTGAAGATTATGATAAAGACGTGGAGCGTTTAAAAATTATTCGAGCAGACAAGCAATAATTACAAGCATAAATAAAATATTTAGTGAGAAGTATGTTTTTAGTTATCGTAAATTAATTGAAGGAACTTCAATAAAAAAATTAATCATAATAATAGACCACTGATCATGCCAGTGCTCGGTGGGTGGGCGCTTAAATTCACTTCTGACATATTGTGCTATTCGACCTTCGGCAACGGATAATAAAAAGTTAGCTGCAATACTTGGATTAACGGAAGTCCTCTTTGCTTCTCTGATTTCTGCTTCGCGCAATATTTGTTTGAGCTGTGTCTCTATGCGATCAAAAAATTGAGCAACTCTTTGCCGTAAACGGTCAGTTTCTCCTGCCAATGCATCACCAGTTAGTAAGCGCGTAATGCCTGGATTTCTCTCGGTAAAGGTAAGCAATAAAAATAAAATTTTCTCACATTGCACATGGGAAACTAGTTTTTCTTGGGTGATGATTTTAATTCGAGTGAAAATAGTTTCTTCTATAAACTCAATAAGACCTTCAAACATTTTCGTTTTGCTAGGAAAGTGTCTATAAAGTGCAGCCTCAGATACGCCAACTTTTTTTGCCAATGCAGCTGTAGTGATGCGTGCACCAGGTGATTCTTCAAGCATTTGCGCTAGGCATTCTAATATTTGTTGGCGACGCGATATTTTTTTTGCAGGATCATTATTCATAATACGACTACTTTAATTGACCGCTATATTGTCGCGATATAAGAAAAACATTTGGATAAAAAATCACTAGGAAAAAATATAATTAACGTTTTTATATTTAAAATTATAAAAATAATTACTTATGATGATCTTATTGTACGAACTTTAAAGGTACTTATCATCAACTATTATAAAATATAATTCAATCCTTAAATATCAGGCATTGTATTTTAATAAAAGCTACATTTTTTGATTGGTGATTAAAGTACCTACACCTTCATCAGTAAAGACTTCAAGTAAAACCGCGTGTGCTACTCTGCCATCAATAATGTGGGCGCTAGAGACGCCTGATTTAACCGCATCTAATGCGCATGTAATTTTAGGAAGCATGCCACCATAAATGGTGCCATCTTCGATAAGATCATCAACTTGTTGCGTGCTGAGACCCGTTAGCACTTCTCCTTTTTTATCTTGCAGACCGCTAACATTAGTAAGCAGTATAAGTTTTTCGGCTTGCAGTACCTCGGCAATTTTACCAGCAACTAAGTCGGCGTTAATATTATAAGAGGCGCCATCTTCTCCTACGCCAATAGGTGCAATAACAGGAATGAAATCACTATTAATAAGCATGTCTATAACATTAACATTAATTTTGCTGACGACACCGACATGGCCAATATCGATAATCTCGGAGGCCTTCATATGCTCCGATAAGGTTTGAGTCATCGATAATTTTTTAGCCTTTATTAGTTGGCCATCTTTACCTGTAAGTCCAATAGCCTTACCACCATTGTTATTAATTAAGGTAACAATTTGTTTGTTGACGGTACCACCTAAAACCATTTCTACAACGTCCATTGTAGCTGTGTCAGTGACACGCAAGCCATCAACAAAACGCGACTTAATTTTTAGCTTATCGAGCAACACACCAATTTGTGGGCCGCCACCATGAACAATAATTGGATTCATACCAACAAGTTTCATCAAAACGATATCACGAGCAAAGCTATTTTGCAGCGCTTCATCAATCATAGCGTTACCGCCAAATTTTACGACAATTGTTTTACCGGTAAAGCGCTGAATATAAGGCAAAGCTTCGGTTAAAACATTGGCAACATTCATTGCATTGTCAATGGTCAGAGACATAGTTAGAAATCCAATATAAGTTTAGGGTCTATTTTAATAAGTTCGCGTTTAAAAAGAGATTGTACCTCAATGAGATCAGCAGCGTTGTCTGCTTCAAAGCGCAATGTGAGTGCCGGACTTGTATTTGATGCGCGAACTAGTCCCCAGCTTGTATCAAAGTCGACTCTAAGGCCATCAATTAATGTTTTTTCTCCTGACTCAAAATCAGCATTCTCAATAATATTTTCAATTAGCGAAAATTTATCAGCGTCAGAAACTGCAATTTTAAATTCTGGTGTAATAAATAATTCAGGCATCGCCTCAATCATACTATCTAAACTTTGATCTCTTAATGACATTATTTCCATTAAGCGTGCAGCAGCATAAAGGCCATCATCGAAGCCAAACCAGCGTTCTTTAAAGAAAATATGACCTGAAAATTCTCCGGCTAAGAGTGCATTAGTCTCTCTCATTTTTTCTTTAATATTTGAGTGCCCCGTTTTCCACATAATCGGGCGGCCTCCATAGCTACTGATAACTTGGTTTAATCGACGCGTTGATTTTATATCAAAAATAACATCACAACCTGGATTACGCGATACAACATCACGGGCAAAAATCATCAGTAGTTGATCGGGCCAAATAATCTTACCCGATGATGTTACAACAACAAGGCGATCACCATCGCCATCTAGGGCGACACCTATATCGGCAGATTCTTTTTTAACAGCATCAATTAGCTGTTGTAAATTTGACTCGATTGACGGATCGGGATCATGATTTGGAAATTCACCATCGAGCTCACAGTTTATCGGTGTTATTTTACAGCCTAGTTCATCAAATAATGCGAGTGCGATTTCACTACTAGCGCCATTAGCTGCATCAATAACAACATGTAAATCCGAATCAATAGCAATATCGGCGCTAATAGTATCTATATAATCAGCATTAAAATTTTCATCGACTAACTGCCCCTTTTTATCGGCAACAATAAAATCTCTATCGACAATAGATTGATAAAGCTTTTGAATATCTGGATGCGTTAAAGTTTTTTCTTTTAACGTTATTTTGAAGCCATTATATTCTTTAGGGTTGTGACTAGCGGTTACAATAATACCACTGCTAGTCTCATTAAATGCTGTCGCCGCAAAGTTCATCAACGGAGTGGGCACAACACCAATATTAATAACATTACACCCGGTGCTTAAAATTCCTTTGACCAGACTTTTATATAACATCGGTGAATGAGTTCTAGCATCAATACCAACTAACAAAGTGTCTTCGCCTTGGTCAATTGCCTCACTGGCAACTGCTTTACCAATTAATTGGGCAATAGCAGACGAAACTTCTGTCTCTGCAATACCGCGAATATCATAAGCTCTAAATATATGGTGAGGGATAACAAGGTTACTGTCGTCGTTATCTGAAGTGTCGTCATCTAAGGATGTATCTGATAAATGCAGAGGTGAAGATGTTTCATTATTAGTTTTATCGCTAGGTTTATTCTGCGCAGTACTTCGGCTTGATGGTATTGAAGCGGCATTAGGTTGAAGCGGTTTATAGAGAGATGCCTCGTGTTGTATTTTTCGTTGCGCAAGTACAAATGCTATCCATAAGGATAAGGCAAGAGAAGCTAAAACAGCAATAATAAATATAAGAGGTATTGACGTTTTTTGGCTTTGAAAATTAGAGGATGGCGACATCGCTATTTGCCAATAACTAGAGGGAACATCGGTAATACGTATATTACTGTTGGTGCCCTCGCCTAACAAAATAAAAGTAAGTTGTTGTTGTCTACCAATGTTTTGAATAAGTTTTGTTTGAGCAAGTCCTGGATCGTATTCAGTTAAGATATTAAATAAACCATCTAAGCTGGTGGTGAGGTGTAAAATAGCTAGAGGCTGATCATTTTGATTATTTGAGTCAGAGTCATCAATGGCAATAACCCAATGTATTTCCCAGCCATCTGTATCCGCCACTCTTGAGACTTCGGGATATGAAGATTTATTTTGTTCTGCACGATTTATCATGTTTAACTCAACAAAACGAATGTCGCCTCCAGAGTCCTTTTCTTGTTGAGCTTCTCTAGACGCATAAATACGCACAGCTATGCTATTGGAGATAGAGTTGAGAATAGTTTTTTGCAAATTTAAAATAGCTGGACTTATTTGCGAGACAGTACTGTTTTCGATATTATTTTTTAACAAAGCAATATTTTTTTCATTTTGTACAATATTTTTTAATTGATTTAAAACAGACTGTTGATAATTACTGACGGCATTTTTTTGTGTGTTAGCGAGCTCAGTGATGTTATTTTCAAAAACATTATCGTTATAAGGCAGAACAATGTACTGCCATGATGGCAGAGCTAGCAATGTCACAAACACAATAGCCGCAATCATATAGGTAATGATTTGATTGTTCTCAGGTGTTACCTGTATTGCTTTTATATTATTTTGTGCAGCCATAGTTATTTGAAGTTTCCTGATTATTCTTTATTGATGCCCGACGCTATCTTGTCAAGATTTACAGCAATATAACGAATGATATCAACCGCTAAATGTGTTTTAGATTTCTCTGGTAAGGACAAAACATCAGTTCTAGTGACCATAGTAATTGCATTGTTATCGCTATCAAAACCAATGTTTGGATTTGACACGTCATTAGCTATCACTAAGTTTAGCCGCTTTTTAATTAGTTTGTTTTTTGCGTGCTCTACGAGTTGTTGCGTCTCTGCCGCAAAACCAACAATATAAGGAGCATTAGCATGATCGGCAATAGTTGCCACAATATCAGTATTTCTTACCATTTCAATGATCATTTTGTCTCGATCATTTTTTTTAATTTTATGAGCAGCAACTTCAATAGGCTTAAAGTCTGCGACTGCCGCCGCCGCAATAAAAATATCACATTTATTCGCCGATTTATAAACAGCGTCGATACTGGCTTGATACATTTCATCTGCTGATATAACGTCAATACGCTTAACATGCTCTGGAGTATTCAGAGCAGTAGGGCCACTAATAAGAATGGTATTGGCACCTGCATCTGCTGCTGCCTTAGCTAAAGCATAGCCCATTTTTCCCGAGCTGTGATTACTTATATAACGCACGGGATCGATTGCTTCTCTTGTCGGTCCTGCGGTGATGACAACGGTTTTGCCTTCTAGGGCTCGTGTGCTAAATAAACGACAAACTTCTAACGCTAAATCACCGGGCTCGGACATGCGTCCAAGGCCTAAGTCACCGCAAGCTTGTTGCCCAGCATCAGGACCAAATTGATGAATTTCAAGAGATTTAAGAATCTCTAAATTTTTTTGTGTTGCACGGTTGTGCCACATAGCTTGATTCATTGCTGGAGCAATAGCTAATGGACAGCGTCTAGCAAGGCAAAGGGTAGTGACTATATCGCCACCACTGCCGTGCGCTAAACGCGATATAATATCTGCGCTAGCAGGCGCAATTAAAATTAAATCGGCCCAACGCGCCAACTCTATATGGCCCATTGCGGCTTCGGCATCGGTATCGAGCAATTCGGTCGATACCGGTTTGCCAGATAATGCTTGTAGCGTTAAGGGGGTAATAAATTCTTGAGCAGCTTTCGTCATTGCGACCCTAACATCGGCTCCAAGGTCGATGAGTCGCCGAACCAGCTCTGCACTTTTATAAGCAGCAATTCCACCAGAAACACAGACTAGAATTCTTCGATTTGTTAATTTGCCGCTCATTATAAATAAGTTACCTATTTGATCTTAATATCTCGCCTATGTAAGATACCATTTTTTAACGAACTTACAAAAAGAGTTACAAAAAGAGTTACAAAGAGCTGTAAGATACTTGTTATAAAAAGCAACAATGATGCACAGGGATTTGCATTACTTCACAAAGGAATTGTAAACATGGCAATTAAAGATTGGCCAGTGGCCGAGCGACCACGCGAGAAACTATTAAAAACTGGATCGCATACACTCTCAGATGCAGAATTATTAGCAATTTTTTTACGGTCAGGCTGCGTCGGTAAATCAGCGGTCGACCTTGCACGAGATTTGCTTAATCAATTTAATGGCTTGAGACCCCTCTTAGAGGCCGATAGATCGACTTTTTGTTTGGCCCATGGCTTGGGTGATGCAAAGTATGCACAGTTGCAGGCGGTGTTAGAAATGGCGCGTCGGCATTTAGCCGAAGCTTTAGAAAAAAGAGAATTATTCGCTGGTGCTGCTGAAGTGAAACAGTATTTGATGTCAAAGCTAAGGCACTATGAGCGCGAGGTGTTCGTTGTGCTTTTTTTAGACAGCCAGCATCGACTTATTAAATACGAAGAATTATTTCAAGGCACGATTAATTCTGCCCATGTATACCCTCGGGAGATTACCAAGGCGGTTTTAAAGCATAATGCTGCAGCTGTTATTCTTGCACACAACCATCCCTCGGGGGTTGCAAAGCCAAGTCAGGCAGATAAAGACATCACGCAAGAGATTAGTCAGGTATTAAAAACCTTTGATGTTCGAGTTTTGGATCATATGGTTGTTGGTGATACCGAGGTAAGTTCGCTGGCAGAAATGGGCTGGATATAGTTTATTTGAAGGAAAACAAGCCTAAAAGCACTTATTGATTGCCATTTGCCAATAATTTTGGTATAAAACGCGGCTCTTTTTTGAGGTCTGTCTTGTCGATATCATCTTGCAGATTTAGCTGGTATCTACTTAAGGTTTTATAAGTGGTCAGTTGACGTTTTTAACCGAGTGATTTTTTTGTTTTAACTGGGTTATTTGGTGTTTGCGGTTGATTTTTAGGCTATATAAGACGGTCTTATTTTAAACTTTGCTTTTAATTAAGCTAACTGAATTCAAGCTGTTGTAAATATCGATAACAACGGCATCGTAACGTATATAGAGGCAAGTTATGTCTAAAGTCTGTCAGGTTACGGGTAAACGCCCAGTAACTGGAAATAATGTTTCTCACGCAAAAAATCATACAAAACGTCGATTTTTGCCTAATTTACATCATCACCGTTTTTGGGTTGAATCAGAAAAGCGCTTTATTAAACTTCGTGTATCTACGAAAGGTATGCGCATTATTGATAAGCTTGGAATCGACAAAATACTTATTGATTTACGTGCTCGTGGCGAGAAAGTATAAGTCACTGTAGTTGTTGATGCAGTTGATTCGTTTTTAAAACACGTTAATTCAGTTTATTTACTGGCCTAATTTATAGTTAGGTTTAGTTTTCTGAAGTAACGTAAATTAGTAAAGAAATTTGAGGATAATCTAATGCGCGATAAAATTCGTCTAAATTCGTCTGCAGGCACTGGTCATTTTTATACAACAGATAAAAATAAACGTACCATGCCTGAGAAGATGGAAATCAAAAAATTTGATCCTGTTGTTCGTAAACATGTGATTTATAAAGAAGGCAAAATCAAGTAGTTTAGCTAATTAAACTTTTTGACTTTGAAGAACCCGACTTAAGTCGGGTTTTTTTTGCATGCTAATAAAATTATCTTGGTATTTATTCACGATCAGCCGTCTTTGGTTAAGTATTTGATGAGTTCACTATGCCTGAATTACCAGAAGTTGAAACAACGCGACGAGGTATAAGTCCCTATGTTAAAGGTAGAGCTGTCAGTGGTGTTAAGGTTCGACAGTATTCCCTGCGGTGGCCGATTCCAAAACAACTAGGTTCAAATTTATTAGGCCATAAGTTACTCGATATTCATCGACGTGGTAAATATTTACTATTCCAGTTTGCTCATGGGCATATGCTGATTCATTTAGGTATGTCGGGCAGTTTACGTGTTGTGAATCCTGAAGAGATACCAAAAAAGCACGATCATGTTGATATAGTATTTTCAGATATCTGCTTGCGCTATCATGACCCAAGGCGTTTTGGCGCAGTACTTTGGACAGGGGATGATATCGAGTCGCATAAATTATTGGCGCATTTAGGGCCAGAACCGTTAACACAAGACTTTACCGGTGAGTACTTGTTTGCGCATAGTCGTAAACGTAAAAAAGATATAAAGTCTTTTATTATGGATAGCCATGTTGTCGTTGGCGTTGGTAATATTTATGCTAATGAAGCCTTATTTTCTGCAGGAATAAGACCCACAAAAGCTGCCGGCAAAGTAACAGCCAAAAAATATCTGATGCTTGTAGATGAGATTAAAAAGGTTTTAAAAAAATCAATTACTCAGGGTGGAACAACACTTAAAGATTTTGTCGGCGGTGATGGTAAGCCGGGTTACTTTGTTCAACAGTTGAATGTTTATGGGCGCAAAGGCAAGCCCTGTGTCAATTGTGGAAAGCTTTTAAAAGAAATTCGTCAGTCTCAGCGATCTAGTGTTTACTGTACACAATGCCAGAAATAACCAAGTGCTGTTTATTAGGGTATTTATCATTACTAAATAAGGTTTTAGGTTTAGTGTAAAGCTGACAATATAAATTAGGATAATCATCAAACAATTATGGGTTTTATTTCGATCTGACATTTATAGCCACATAGTAGTGTTAGAGCGATTTTTATGTTGTTTGACGCGATAAGATATTGAGCTTTACTGTTTTCACTAAACTATCGTTTCCGATAGGTTTTTAATAGGTCTTTAATATGAATCTTGCCCAAAGTGTTCTGGCTGTAAATAATGATTTACCTATTCGTACTTACGGGCCGGTACATAGCGGTAAAGTGAGATCTGTTTATTGGTTAACAGCCGAGGACAGTAGTCGGTTGATTGAACAAAAAGGCTATGATATTGCCGCCGATTCACTGTTAGCGGTTATGGTTATCAGCGACCGTATTTCTGCTTTTGACTGTATTTGGCACGGTGAGGGCGACTTGCGCGGAGTGCCCGGGAAAGGCGCTGCGTTGAATGCGATTTCGAACCATTGGTTTTCTCTTTTTAAAGACAATGATCTTGCTGATAGTCATATACTCGATATTCCTCACCCTTTTGTATGGATTGTACAAAAAACTAAGCCTATAAAAATAGAGGCTATTTGTCGCCAATATATTACAGGATCTATGTGGAGAGCTTATAGTCAGGGCGAGCGGCATTTTTGCGGAATAAAGCTAGAAGATAATTTAGAAAAAAACCAAAAATTAAATCATTTATTAATGACGCCATCGACAAAGGGAATTCTAAAGGGAATTCCTGGAGTTCCTGAGGCTGACGACGTTAATATTACACGCCGTGATATCGAGCAAAACTTTGCTGCTTTTAATTTTTCAAAGTTGAAAGATATTGATCTATATGAGCATCTACTCAAGCAAGGTTTTGAGGTAATTAGCAACGCGCTTGCAAAAGTAGATCAAATATTTGTCGATACAAAATTTGAGTTTGGTTATATCATCGATAAATCAGGTCAAGAAAAACTTATCTATATGGATGAAGTTGGAACTCCAGACTCATCGCGAATCTGGGACGGGGCAGAGTTTAATCGCGGTATAGTTATAGAAAAGTCTAAAGAAGCGTTTCGACAACAATTATTAAGTTATTTTTCTGACCCAGATATATTATTAAATAAAGAGCGCATGGCTGAGCGCGAGTCTTTGGCCAAAGACAATGCCTTACCACTCGAAATGTTAATGGGTGTATCCGAGACCTATTTATCAATAGCCGAGACAATTACGGGTAAAAAAATACAGTTACCCGAAAACCCAAGAGAAGAAATTATTGATGCACTCAGTGTTCAATATAAGCTGATAGAGTAAAACTTTTATTAAAAACGGATGTCTTTTGTAAGTCTATTTATTAAATAAGAGATTATTATGAAAAAAGAAAATGAAAAAACTATTACTAAAACGATAATAACTACCTTTTCATTATTGTTATGTTTAATATCTTTTAATAGCTTCGCAGTCGATGAAATTTATACGGGCTTTTTAAGCAATACAGCCATCAAAGGTTATGATACCGTCGCATATTTCAATGAATCAAAAGCTGTTAAGGGAAGCAAAACATATCAGTACGAATGGAAAGGCGTTACGTGGCAATTTGCTAACCAAAAAAATCTAGAATTATTCACTGCGAACCCCGAGGACTATGCTCCTCAGTATGGCGGTTGGTGTGCTTACGCTGTCTCTCAAAATAGTACGGCAAGCATTGAGCCCGATCAATTTACTGTTTTTAATAATAAATTGTACTTAAACTATGACAGTAGCGTTAATAAAAAATGGTTGGCAAACAAAGAGCAGTATATTAATGATGCCGATAAATATTGGCCAAAAATCTTAAACAAATAGTCCTTTAGCTTTCTTAAGCTAATACTTCCTGAATTCAACCCACTCTTTATCAAAGCCTTAAATTAAAAACTACATTACTTTAAGGCTTATTCTTATATCGTCTTTTGATAACCATATAACAAAAAATAATATGCCTTTGTTCGCACCAAGCGGCAGATAATATTTTTAAAGCCCCTGAGCCTATTAGTCTCATTTATAGCAAAAGTAATACTTGTAAAATCATAGTAAAAATCAAATAGCTTTTCGATATAAGCTTAGTCTATTTGAATCGTTGAGTATGAATTTTTTGTGCGTATACTTTTTCTATGTTGAATTGTTTGAGAATATTTAAACACTCTTAAGCGTAAAGAACTCTAGATCCATAGCGCTAAAGATAAGAAACTTTTCTACTACTAAAAATTTGACTAAAAGAGAGAGCAAAAATGAACGCTGCAATACTACATTCACCTAAAGCAAATTCTACTGATTATTCAGAGGTTACGACTAAAAAACCAATTCTTGTTAACAGCATAGAATCTCCAACAAAAAATGCTGAGTATCATATTGCCAAAAATGAAACACAAACATATAGTTTTGTTGGTATTGCAGGATAAATCAATGAAAAAGACAAACAGCTTTTCAATGAATAAACCCATGAGCACTAAATATTTAGACCTTATACATTGCTGTTGTAGTGCTAATACAGTTTAAGTGACTGGTCGCTTATAAGTGGAAGTTCACTCAAAAATTACACATGATTAAAAGATAAGACAAAATTAAATGGCTCTGACTAAAAAGCGCTAATTAAAACGCAATAAGACCATTAAGCCCCTCCTCGTTTATCTAAAACCCCCCGTTGTAAATAGCAAACCTAGCAATCTTGATTTTAATATCTTAATATTTAGCCTAACTTATGTGAATCTTAATGAGAACTTGTGGTATTTGATAAATTTTTATTTCGTAAGTTGCTAGAATATCGTGAGCTTTTGACGTGTTGTTATCAGTAAATACTTCTTGAGAACAACTCATATACAGTATTATTATAAAAAAATGATTTATCCTTACATAAAGCTATTGTATAATGAGGATTTCGTCACATTTAGGGGCGAACAGAGCTATACTTATACGATGCTAGCCAAAATTTCCAACATTAGTAACATGCCGAAAATAGATGTTGATATACATCACATAGGAAATGTTCACGCCGCTTTTTTAAAGCTTAATCAAGCTCGCTTTGAATTAGGGCAAAACGGGGTTAAGCAATCACAGCGCTTTATACTGGATGTATTAGCTTCGCTATTGCATTTTAATCATCCGATGTTACCCGGCTATATATCGAGAACAACTCCATATGGTATTGATGCTTTCGATGTATCTGGAGAGCAGTTAAGTGAGTTAAAGCGATTAACGAGAAGTTTTCATCCCGCCCAGCCCGTCAACAAACAAGCTGATATTCTGTCTTTATTTTCAATGGGCAGTTTTGGCTCTATCGCACAAAATAGTCAAAGTGATATAGATCTATGGGTATGTTTTAGGCCTGATCTCGATGAAGAATCACTTAAGCAATTAGATAAGAAATGTAAAAAAATTAGTGAATGGTCAAAACGACACGATTTAGACATCACCTTTTTTTTGATGAACAATCAAACCTTCCAGCAAGAACAAAAGCTCGCATTTAATCATGAGGGCAGTGGTAGTACTCAGCACTTTTTATTGTTAGATGAGTTTTATCGGACCTTTATTCATTGGGCTGGGCAATTGCCGGCATGGATCTTTGTGAGCCCGAGCCAAGAAAATAACTACCAAAACTATTGTAAAGCGATTCAGCAACAGCGTTTGTTGCCAAAAGAAAAACTCGTTGACTTCGGAAATATAACTACTATTCCTGCTGATGAATGCATTAGTTCAGCAATTTGGCAATTATATAAGGCCATAAGCTCGCCTTATAAATCAATTATTAAATTATTACTTTTAGAAATCTACTGTCAAAAATCATTTGAACCAATTGTTTTATCAAATTTGTTTAAACAACAACTACAAAAGGTTGACGATAAGCAGATCATTCATCATTGGGATGTAGATCCTTATTTGCAGACATACTATTGCATTGAAGAGTACTTGCAATCTACAAATCAATTGCGTCGCCTAGAATTTTTTAGGCGATGTTATTATTTTAAGTTAGGTCAACCGCTTTCCCATGGATATGAAACCTCAGCAAAAGCAAGTATTTTGCATGAAATGACAAAATTATGGTCATGGGATGATGTATATATTAAAAATTTAGATGATCATAAAGATTGGAATATTAAAGATACGCTCGAAGAAAGACGATTAATAATTAATGAATTAAATCATAGTTACCATCATATTATGGATTTTTTTCGCGAGCAAAAAATAAAAATACAAGCGTCAAATAAAGAATTAAACATATTAGGTAGAAAGCTGCACGCAGCTTTTTCAAGAAAGTCTGGCAAAATAGAATGGATTAATCCGCTATCCTCTAAAAGCTTAGGCGAGGAAAAATTATTTTTTCAAAATAATAATAATATGCATTTATGGGCTGTATTAGACAAGCAAAATAATCTTATTAATAAAAAAAATACACTTGCTGAATTAATAATATGGCTTCATTGTAATGGTATTTTATTGCCAGAAACAAAAATATTTTTTGATAAAAGTAATCTGCGATCAGAATTAATAGAATCTTTGAGGCAAATTGTTATTAGAAATATTCCACTGCCAATTAAGACGGCAGAGCATAGTTTTTTTGAAAGTATGGCGTATATTAAAAAATTAATTTTATTTGTAGATTACCGACCAAAAGAGGTATCGAAAGATAACCCAGATAAAAAATCTCTGATGTTTGATTGTCACATAGATTTAATTTCTATTAATAGTTGGAATGAAATAATTTGTAACAGTAAGCGAGGAGGTTTTTTAGAGGCAGCGTTAGAAATATATGTCGATGCATTGATAAAAAGTGTCGATATAAGGCAGACTGACATTATTATTCACTGTCCTGAAAAACAAAAAGAACTAAAATTACGTGAAGATCTATCAGTTATATTCCAAAATATATATTTATTTTTTAAAAATAATATATCAGGGCGATATATTATTTATATTGAGAATCAATATTTAGCAATTCATATTCATGAAAAAAAATATGAAATACAGTGGCTAGATTCAGACAAAAGTTTAAAAAAATATTTAATGACGCCTATGTTTTACTATTGTCCTGTAAAAATGGATGGTGTAACAATGCGTGATCACCCGTTGTATGTCTTTTCTGCATACGGCTGTCAAAATTCAATACAAGTTTTTTTTAGTCCAAAAAATAGTATGGCGGAAGTTACTCTGATTGATGAGATGGGGGCATGGCATCAGTGTGTTGTTAATTATCAGCAAGGCATAGAATCAATGCAGTCTTTGCATCGTTTTTTACGAGTCGTCCATGATCGCCGCGATGACCAGTCGAGCGTAGATATAGGACCTTTAAATATTTTCCCCATCATTTTTTACGAAGTCTCAGAACAACAAAAAGAATTACAATTAAAAAAGAGATCGGTAAGTTCTCGATTAAACGACTCTGATGTAAGCACAATTTATGCAGTTGTTGACTATAAGAATAAAGATTTTAAATTTACGGTTTACATTGACGATATTATTTTATCAGAAATAGATGATGAAGCTCATTTCTATAAATCATTGGTTGACATGATTGCTCAAAGAAATCGATTGGGAGCAACTTATAATTATTATATCGCAGATATGGATCTATCTCGCTGCCGATTTAATTTATCTAAATCGGGTGAATTGCACACCGTTCACTATTTAAAGATAAAAAAATTATTGGAAGATAAAATTAATCGTGCAGTTATTGAGCAGAGAAGTCTGAGGTGATTTATAAGTTATAAAAATCTACAGGGCTTGATGATTGCTCACTACAGGTACGGCTTAATAAAGCTGACAAACTTTCATTTGTTTTAGAGCAAAACCATTCATCATTTTTATAATTACAATGAAATCCACCCGATTTTGCTGCTACCCATACCTCGTGACTAGCTCGCTGACGCGAGATAATAACTTGTGTATTTGTATCTTCGCATAAGATAGTTAATACCCCACTATTGTTTTCATAATCGAGTGCTAAGTCGCTATCTTCAATCAAAGTATCAATTCGTTCTTCGATTAAATTATAAAGCGTTTCAGTTAATTCGCGATAAATTGCATCATTCATAGATTGCTCATTTTTAATAGGCGCGTTAATTTTTTTGATAGAAAATTTTATTTTGAGAATGGTTATTTTAAGTATTTGTGTTCAGTTTTTAATGGATAAGTTGCGGTAAATATTGATTAAAACACTAAATATTAATACAGATAATACGCTAAGCTTCGCAATAATTAAATAATTATTCCCTATTAATGGTCATATTTTTTTGGTCTGATAGATTATTGATTTGGTTAACTGTTTGCTATAAGGTTGTCTTTTAAGGATTGAAATTAATATTGCAGGATGCAAATCATGTCACTCGCTATCGTTCACACTCGCGCCCGTTTTGGTATCGTTGCCCCTGCCGTCACTGTCGAAGTTCATTTATCTAATGGTCTACCGTGCCTATCAATTGTAGGTCTACCCGAAACCGCTGTAAAAGAAAGTAAAGATCGGGTCCGCAGCGCATTAATTAATAGCCAATTCGAATTTCCCTCAAGACGTATAACCATTAATCTCGCACCTGCAGATTTACCAAAAGATGGAGGCCGTTTTGATCTGGCAATCGCTATTGGAATTTTAGCTGCATCAGGACAAATTCCAGAATCCGTTCTTGAAGGCATGGAATTTATCGGTGAGCTAGCTCTGACAGGCGAGCTGCGAGGCGTTAATGGTGTTCTGCCGGCCGCGATTGCTTGCGGTAAAGCTGAGCGTGCTTTAATTATTGCTAAAGATAATGCAGAGGAAGTAGGACTTTGTATGGATACCAAGAGTTATGGAGCTAATAATTTATTAGAGGTTTGCGCGCATCTGAGCGGTAAAAATAAATTATCAGAGATTAAGTTTAAACAGCCTAAGGCATTACAAAATAGTCCAGACTTTGAAGAAGTACATGGTCAGTTGCATGCCAAAAGAGCGCTAGAGGTCGCCGCAGCTGGCGGGCACAATATCTTGCTTTATGGCCCTCCCGGCACCGGAAAAACTATGCTTGCAAGTCGTCTTCCGAGCATTATGCCTCAATTAATGCAGTCACAATCTCTTGAAGTTACTAGTATTCATTCTCTGTGTGGGTATAAATATCAGCAATGGCAAGTTCCCCCCTTTCGTAATCCTCACCATACGGCATCTTCGGTTGCACTTGTTGGCGGCGGCAGCCACCCAAAGCCTGGTGAAATTTCTTTAGCGCATCACGGTGTTTTATTTTTAGATGAGCTGCCAGAATTTCAACGGCAAGTACTTGAGGTATTACGTGAACCCCTAGAGTCTGGAGTTATTCAGATTTCTCGAGCAACGGCCCAGCTCAGTTTTCCGGCGCGCTTTCAGCTAGTTGCCGCCATGAATCCTTGTCCTTGTGGATATTTAAGTAGCCGCTCAACGCTTATTCAGCAACGCTGCACCTGCACCCGCGAACAAATTCAGCGTTATCGTAAAAAAATATCTGGGCCATTGTTAGATAGAATTGATTTGCATGTCCCTGTCAATTCGCTATCAATCGACGAATTAAATCTAGGGTCGATAAAAAAGACTGAAAATGAACCATCGATAGTCATTAGAGCACGTGTCATTGCTGCGCGTGAAATTCAATATAAGCGACAGCAATGTAAAAATGCCGAGTTATCCGTTAAACAGTTAGAGCACTTTTGTCCACTCGGCGAATCTGAGCGCGAGCTAATTGGACGAGCAATTGAGACTCTAGGATTATCTGCTCGAGCCTATCACCGAATTATAAAAGTTGCACAAACAATTGCCGATCTCTCCGAGAGCCCTCGTATTGAATCTGACCATCTTGGTGAGGCTCTGGGGTTGCGAAACTTTGATAGGTAACGGCAGATAACTTGCCATTTGTTAATGATTTAAATGAAACATGATATATATTTTTACAAGTAGTCATTTTAATAAATATTTTTTCTGTACAATAGAATATTCAAAGTCAGTTAGTTATCAATGTGACGCAACTAAACTCAAACCAAAAAGAAGCCGTTCATTATATTGATGGGCCCTGCCTTGTATTGGCGGGTGCCGGTAGTGGTAAGACGAGCGTTATAACTCAAAAAATTGCCTATTTAATTACCCAGTGCGGTATGCCTGCAAGAAACATCGCCGCATTAACTTTTACCAATAAAGCTGCGCGAGAAATGAAAGAGCGTGTTGGTAAGCTTATTAAGCGCTCTGAATCAAGGGGCCTAACTGTTTCTACCTTCCATAACCTTGGCTTATCAATTATAAGGCAAGAGCATAAATTATTTGGTTTTAAGCCCGGCTTTTCTATCTTCGACTCAGAAGATGCGCGGGCTTTATTAAAAGAGCTTATGCTTAAAGATGGCGATTTAGATACAGATCATCTTAATCGGGCACAGCAGCAAATTTCGTTTTGGAAAAATGATCTTATATTGCCAAGCAATGCTTTAGCGAAGGCAGATAGTAAGGGTGAGCAATTAATTGCTTTGGTCTATCAGCGCTATGTGACTGCGCTCAAGGCATATAATGCAGTTGATTTTGATGATCTTATTTTACAACCAGTGCAATTTTTATCGTCTAATTCCGAGCTGCTAGCGCGTTGGCAAAAGCGTATTCGTTATTTGCTAGTGGATGAATATCAAGATACAAATTCTAGTCAGTACCGCCTCATTCGACTATTGATTGGCGATCGCAGCGGACTAACGGTTGTCGGTGATGATGACCAATCAATTTATGCGTGGCGTGGTGCTCGCCCAGAAAATTTGTCTATTTTACAGGCTGACTTTCCCTCTCTTAATCTAATAAAACTAGAGCAAAATTATCGCTCGACTCAGCGCATATTAAAAACGGCCAATCATTTAATTGCACATAACCCTCATGAATTTACAAAGGCGCTTTGGAGTGACCTAGCTTACGGTGAACCAATTCGCATTATTCGCGCTAAAAATGAAGAGATAGAGGCTGAGCGCGTTGCTACAGAAATTGTTACACAAAGACTTAAAAGGCAAGGCCGTTTTAGTGACTTCGCTGTTTTGTATCGCAGTAATCATCAATCGCGTTTAGTTGAGATGAAATTACAGCATTATCAAATCCCCTATGCTATTAGTGGAGGTACTTCATTTTTTTCAAGAACAGAAATTAAAGACATCATGTCTTATTTAAGGCTTATCGTTAACTCTGACGATGATAATGCTTTTCTGCGAATTATTAACACCCCCCGACGACAAATTGGCACTAGTACGCTTGAAACGCTCAGTCTATATGCAACCGAACGCGAAATAAGTTTGTTTGACGCCAGCCAAGAGATGGGTTTACAAGGGCGCTTATCAGAGACTACTTATAAGCGTGTCGAAGAGTTTAGCCGATGGATGCAAACGTTAATTCGTCAATGCGAAGAGGCCGAGCCTATAGCAGCGTTAAATCAAATGCTTGAGGACATCGATTATCTTGGCTGGCTACATCAAAACGCTAGTTCGCCAAAAATAGCTGAAAAGCGTATGGAGAATATTTATTTTTTAATAGAATCCGTCAAAAATATTTTAAACAAATCTGTTGAAGAAAATTTAACCGATGCGCAAACTTACTCACTCAAAGATGCAATTTCAAAATTATTATTGCTAGATCTTCTAGAGCAGCAAGAAGAGGCCGACGATGGTGATAAAGTTCAACTAATGACCCTGCACGCGGCAAAAGGTTTAGAGTTTCCACATGTTTTTATACTAGGTATCGAAGAAGATATTTTGCCACACAAAAATAGCATCGACGACGATAATATAGAAGAAGAGCGTCGACTCGCCTATGTAGGAATTACCCGCGCCCAACGCAGCTTAACATTGACAATGGCGGCAAAAAGAAAGCAATTTGGAGAAGTACAAACGACAACGCCAAGCCGATTTATTGATGAGTTGCCAACGGATGATATAGAACGAGAAGGTTTTGGCGAAGCTAATCCAGAAAAAAATGTAGCTACTGGTAGCGATACGCTGAGTAGTTTATTAGGTTTATTCGATTGAAGTTATTATGCTGCGATTAGATTTTGATAAAATTGGACAAAACTAAATATCTCCATTAATAAATAAACGGAGATTATAATTAAAAAAAACCCCGAAAATACGATGTGTTTTCGGGGTTTCTATTTTTAAGTAGGTTGCTGTATTTACACAACAACACCAATAAAATATATAATTATTGAGAATTTGCGACTATGTAATCTACGGCTGCTTTAATTTCATCGTCAGAGCAATCGTTGCACAAACCTTTAGCTGGCATGCCCTTAAAGCCATTGATTGAGTGGGTGTATAAAGTTTCAGCTCCCTGAGCAATACGGGGCGCCCAAACAGCAACATCCCCAAATTTTGGCGAGCCGGCCGCACCCGAGGCATGGCAAGCAGCACAAGTATTATAGACTTGCTCGCCTGTGCGTGGGCCAGATGCAACCACGACAGGAGCAGCAGCACAGCTGTCGCCACTCATGCAAAGACTTCCAATCGGAATAATTCGACTGGCCACTTCTTCTTTGACTGAAGCAGTACTAAAACCAGATAAAACAATAGCTGCAGTCAATGTAGCAATACTAATAACAATTTTTAAAGACACGTTGAACCCTCTTCCTATGACACTAATAAAGTATATGAACCAGATGATCAGCGTTGCCAAATAAACTGATCAACATAAAACTTGAAATATTTAACCTATTATAGCTATTTATACGGGGTTCGGTAACTAGTAGAGTAACTTTTTTCGACTCATATTTATAAAAGCAGAGTTACAGCTAGTCCAATTGCTAATATATGAGATTTTGCGACGGTTTTAGTCAACGTTACTATTAATTACTCCATTATAAGCTAGCATTGATCGAGATTTTAAGATGATAAATGCTGACTTATTATTGTTAATGGATTAATCATTATATGTACGCTTTCCTAATAGTGTTCAATTGTTTATCATCTCGCATTTGCTACAGAGTAATAATAATGAGAATTGTAGTCTATCCTGGTACATTTGATCCTATTACCAACGGTCACATCGATTTAGTCGAGCGCGCATTAAATTTGTTTGATTACGTTATTATAGCGATTGCAGCGAGCAATAAGAAAAAACCTTTGTTTACTTTGCAAGAACGCGTCGAACTCACTAATCAGGCATTAAGTCATTTAGATAATATTGATGTCTGTGGTTTTGACTGCTTATTAGCGGATTTTGTAAAACAGAAAGATGCAACTGGAATTATTCGGGGGTTACGTGCGGTTTCAGACTTTGAATATGAATTTCAGTTAGCTAATATGAACAGAGTGCTAGCGCCAGAGATGGAGAGTATCTTTTTAACTCCTTCCGAGAAATATTCATATATATCCTCATCGCTAATTAAAGAGATTTCATCATTAGGAGGCGATGTCAGTAAATTTGTCACTGAAAAGGTTGAAGACGAATTAAAGAAAAAATTTAAGAAAATATAGTGTTATAAGAAACCAGAGTATTTTAGCAGCCAAAGTATTATAAAAAATAGAATCGGCAGCATAAAGCCATCAGCAGAGTTGAAGAATTAGTTGCGTTCGCGACTGATTTTTTCGACTGCACGCAAGCCGCGAATACGACGCATTATATCGGCAAGGTGAACGCGATTTTTAACACCGATAGTGATGCGAATATGATTTCGGTTAGATTCTTGCTCTTTATATTGAATTTTATCAATCGTTGCACCCATGGCAGTGATTCGGCTAGCTAACTCGGCAAAAATCCCTCTATTTGACTCGACCGAAATTGACAGATCAACTGGAAATTCTCCACGAACTTGAGGCGACCAACTGACTTCATTGATTTTCTCTATCCGCTTGCGCATATCCACACTGTTTTTACAGGTATCTCTATGAATGGTTAAGCCTTTACCGGGCACGATAACCCCAATAATTGCGTCGCCAGGAATAGGATGGCAGCAACGTGCCAAGGTAATCATGGTGCCGTCGGTCGGATCAATTGTTAATGGCGATTCAACATGAGTAGAGATATCTTGTGAACGATCAGGTACTAATAACTTCGCAACAGTATTAGGCCTGCGTTTGCCTAGCCCAATTTCAGATAGCAATTGATCTAGGTTTATACACTTTAACTGCTTATATGTTTCTGCAAAACGTTCAGCGCTAATATCGTCAAGAATCACATTAATATGGGCTAGCGTGCGCACTAACATGCGTCTTCCAAGATCGATGGTGTCTTGTAATTGATTGCTCTTGAGAGCGTTATGAATAGAGCTGCGAGCTTTACTGGTCTTAACCGTGTTAAGCCAAATCGCCCGTGGGCGTGCGTCTTCGTGAGTGATAATATGAACCAACTGACCGCTTTCTAAAGGTTGCGATAAAGAGGCAAGTCGATTATTGATGCGGCAAGAAACACAACGGTTGCCGACCTCTGTATGAATAACATACGCAAAATCAACGGCAGTTGCGCCCGAGGGAAGTTCGATGATTTTACCCTTAGGCGAAAACACAAATAGCTCATCAGAGAAAAAGTCATTGCGAACATGCTCGATAAACTCTAAAGAATTGTCCGCATTTTGTTGCAGCTCAATCAAGTTATTAACCCAGCGGCGTGCTCGCGATTTACTGGTGTGATCCTCTTCTGTTTTGTATAGCCAATGTGCGGCAATGCCCGTGCTTGCAATAGCATCCATCTCTTTGGTGCGAATTTGCACTTCAATTGGAATGTTCTCAACCCCGTGAAGTACAGTATGAATAGATTGATAACCGTTGACTTTGGGGATAGCAATATAATCTTTAAAACGATCGGGGATTGGCTTAAATAGCATATGTGCCGCCCCGAGTGCTTTATAGCATGACTCAAGATCTTCGGTGATAACACGAAAGGCAAAAACATCGGTAATGTCGCGAAATTTCTTTTTACCCTGAAGCTTTTTGTAAATACTGTATAGATGTTTTTCACGGCCTATCACCGTGGCCTCAATTCCCCAGCGTTGCAATTGGTTTTCGAGAGATTCTTTTGTATCGTTAACTAACTCTTGTTGTTTGTTGCGAACCATCGCAACAGCCGCTCGTAGACGTTTGGCTCGAAGTGGGTAAAGTGCTTCAAAACCTCTATCTTCAAACTCTATGCGCAAGTCTTGCATACCGAGCCTGCCGGCAATGCGAGCATAAATATCGAGAGTCTCACGAGCAACTCGCCGACGTTTAACTGGCTTTAAAGGTCCAAGCGTTCGCATATTGTGTAATCGATCGGCTAACTTAACGATGATTACGCGAAGATCTTTGGCCATAGCAAGCGCCATTTTTTCAAAGTTTTTGGCTTGTTTTTCTTCTTGGCTAGCAAATTCGATATGAGTAAGTTTGCTGACACCATCAACTAATAATGCAACGGTCTCGCCAAACTCTGCGGTTAAGTCCTCTTTGCTTACTCCCGTATCTTCGATAACATCATGCAACATAGCAGCCATTAAGCTGTGATGATCCATGCGCATACCTGATAAAATACGAGCAACTGCTAGGGGATGTGTAATATATGGGTCGCCGCTTGAGCGAGTTTGGCCTTCATGAGCTCGGCGCGCACGCTCATAGGCATGACGAACCTCGCTGACTTTATCGGGATCTAGATATTGAGATAACTCTTCGGCAAATACATCTATAGTAAGCATGTAAATGACCTAGAGTTATTGGCTGATAATTTGGTAATCTTAGATAGGAGCTTCAGGCGTTTTTTACACACCTGAACACAGTTTGAGTAAAACATAAAAAAATTACTAACGACTTTCATCAAGCCTCGTTGAGAATGTAGCAATATTATTAAATAGTTGAACCTGCTTCGGGAGTATCTAATGGATTGTCGATTAATGAAGCAGAGGTATCAATAACAAACTCTTCTTTATAATCGGGCTCGTCTTTTTCTAAAAGAATGCTGGGTTTAATAAAACCTTCTTCTATTTCGCGCAAAGCAATAACCGTTGGTTTATCGTTTTCTTCAGGAACCATTGGCTGTTTGCCGCCAGTTGCTAGTTGACGTGCTCTTTTAGTGCCAACAAGAACAAGTTCAAAACGATTTTCAACATGCTCAAGGCAGTCTTCGACAGTAATACGTGCCATAAAAATTTATCCAAGTATAAAGGGGTAATAACGTAAGACTAGCATGATAGTCAATTTAGTCGACTACGACAATAGATCGCACAATAATGAGGCATGTTTTTGCTGTTGTAAGCTGGCCTTTAACCGCTGTGCTAACAAAATACTTTTAAGTTCTATTAATGCCTGTTCAAAATCATCATTAACAATAAGCCATTGAGCATCTACGTAATGAGAGATTTCATTTTTAGCTTCTTGCATACGCTGTTTTATAACAGCTTCATCATCTTGACCGCGTCCACGCAATCTTTCCTCTAAGGATTGTCGCGATGGAGGAAGAATAAAAATGCCTTCAGTTTCAGGCAAAAGTCTACGAATTTGAGCAGCACCTTGCCAGTCGATCTCTAAAATAACATCCCTACCTTTAGCTAAGGTTTGTTTTACCCAGGCTTGAGAGGTGCCATAAAGATTTTTAAAAACCTGAGCGTGCTCTAAAAACTCAGTCTTAGATAACATCTCATCAAATCGACTTTTGTCAATAAAGTAATAATCGCGACCATCAACTTCACCAGGGCGCATAGCGCGAGTGGTATATGAAACAGAAGCTTGTGCATTTTCGTCCTGATCTAGCAGCGCTTTGACTAAGCTAGTTTTACCGGCGCCAGAAGGTGCTGAAATTGTAAAGAGAGTACCCTTCGTCGTCACGCCCATGAATCAATAACCTTTTTAACCCGCAAAGTTTTTATGTAGATCTATAAAAAAATAATGTCATTTAATTGTATGATTTGCAGCACTTTAATGCCACTCAATATTAGTCTAAAAGTTTTACAGAAATTAGATTTTTGCTAAAACAAAGCGACTGGTAATTTTACTTATAGTGACCGTTTGACTAGATAGCTGTTGAGAATAATTTTCTAGTTGCTGTCGTATCTCTTTGGTAGATTCACTTTGCTTATAAATATCACTGATCTGAGTCGCAATATCATTGGTGTTGAGCGAGATTTCCTCAACTGCGGATACGACTTGATTCATCTCACCGACGACTTTATGAATGGAGGAGTCAATATAATCAAATGATAAGCGCGCATTATTTGCGCTTTCTTGACCAGATGACGTTACGCTAATTCCTTGCTTCATTAGCTTGCTCATTTTATTAGATTGATTATTAAAATTCTTAATGATCTGACCAATACTAGTGGTCGCATCGACAGTTTTTTGAGCCAGCGCACGCACCTCATCTGCAACTACAGAGAATCCACGGCCAGCTTCACCCGCTCGCGCAGCTTAAGGCTAACAGATTGGTTTGATCTGCTAGGCCATTAATAACATCAATAATGCCCATCATTTTATTACTAGATTGTGCTAAATCTTCGACTTCTGTATGCGTTTCATTAATCAATCTTACAATATGTGACATAGACTCTACACATTCCTTAATCACCTTACCGCCAGTCTGTGTGCTATCAGAGGCTAACTGTATAGTTTCACTAACACCTACCGAGCGCTTGGCCACATCATTAACGGCACTAGAAATTTGTTGCGTTGCATCCGTTGATGCTTGAGTTTTACGCTCGACTTGCTCACTTGATATAGCAAGCTGACCAACTGAGCTCTCCAGGCGCTGACGAATAGTTAATACAGTATCATTGCCAACAACGACATCGGCAATGACTTCAGAAATATCATGCACCATTAAATTTGCCGCATTTTTTAGCTGAGTAAACTCATCTTTGCTATTGTCGTTAGTTCCAAGGCGACCAGAAAAATCACCTTCAGAGACTTTTTTCAGAAATTTATGCATAGATTTTAACTGTACGTTTAATGCTCTAGCAATTGCTCCTAGGCTAGTAAAAATAACAAGTGCCATAATTAAAGCCGCTATCAACATAATATTACTTGCTGTTTTTTGAGCGCCATCAGCTTTAGCGGCAACCTGAACAATAATCTCTTCATCGAGAATTGTTTTTTGTTGCGTCAGTATACTTTTGAGTTCCTTAAACACAGGCTCTAATTCGGCCTCAATAGCTAACTCTGCATTGATTAAGCCTTTAATTTCTTCGAAGGCGGCTCTATAAGTCGCAACCATTTGACCGATTGGTATCTTTTGCCATTTCATTTTGGTAACGGTAGCTTCTAAATTTATTAAACCTTTTTCTAGCGCTCCTCTATCGTTGTCGCTGTTAGTAAGCAGATACGCTTTGTGGCCAGAAACCATGGTAATAATATCGTCATCTATCATTGAAAACCTAGCTTTTTCTATCGCTATTCGAGCCTCATTAAAAAGCTTTAATTTACCATCGGATGGGGTAAAACCAATAATTGCTCGCCCCTCTAAGATCTGTTTATTTTGTGACACATAAGTGGCCACAAGCTCAGTTAAGCGACTAGAAAGCTTGGAAAGATCCTCATTTTCTAGCTCGCGAGTAGCATCCGATTTCTTAGTCGCTAGAGCACTTAGCATATCTAATTTAGTATAAAAATCATGGCTATTTTCTTTGCTTATGTTTTGCGATTCTAGCCTAAGCTCTAGTAAAGTGTTGGATAATAAAAGCGACATCATATTATAGTCTGTCGCCTGTTTTTGCTGACCAAAACTAATTTTGACGGTATTCAGTCCCATCAGGCCAGAGCCTGCAACAAGCACCAATCCGAGTATGGTAATGGCAATCACTACTTTGAGTTTTACATTCCACGATAATTGCAGATTAAGTAAGTTTTTAAAAATTGACAGCATAATAAATCCTTTAATAATGGTCAAAGAAGCGGATGTTCGACTTTTTGAGTCACAAAGATTTAGTGTAGGCAATGGAATGCGTTCATGCCAATTAATAAGCACCAATATTTTAATAGATGGTTAATTTTAAAAATGTAGGGATGACTGATTTGATATGTTATTAGCAAAAAAAGAGTTAAATAAACATAAATAATGTTTAAAAAGGCAGTAGAGAGAGAAATAACAAGACTGAAAATATATTCTCTTGTTTATTTCTCTCCAGTTATTATTGTTAGTGCTACATCTGCTTATGCCTTTTGACCTTCTGGTGACAGCATTGCATACAATGCGGTCCAATCTTGATTGCCTCGACCCTTATCTTGCGCTTCTTTATAAACTACGCTTGCTGCTCGACCCATTTGCAAATTGATCCCAAACTTCTCGCCTAAATCGAGAGAAATCAGCAGGTCTTTGTTGGCAAGATCAATCGCAAATGAAGGCGAAAGATCATTTTTTAAAACTCTAGCAGGGTAAGTCGTTAAAATATGACTTTTGATCGCTGCGGTGCCACTCATGACCTTAATGGCAAGGTCTCGGTTTAATCCTACTTTATCAGAGAGCGTAAGGCATTCAGCAGAAAGAACGTTGAGCGAGGTGGTCATAAAGTTATTGACTATTTTCATACGAATGCCTGTTCCAGGCCCGCCACAATCAATAATGGTGTCGCCCATACACTCAAAAATGGGCTTTGCTTGAAGTAATGCATCTGCATCTCCTCCCGCCATAATAAGTAGTTTGCCGTCAACGGCTTCGACGGATGTTCGACCTACAGGCGCATCAATCATAGTCTTGCCGCGACGGCCAAGGGCCTCGCGGATCGCGTCTGATTCCAGTGGATGGATCGTTGACATATCAATAAAAATTGCATTGTCGGCAAGAGCATCTGCAATGCCATTTTCATCAAAAAGTGCACTTTTAACGATCGAACCAAAGGGTAACATCGAAATTACAATTTCTGCCCCGCTAGTGGCCTCGGCAGCCGTGTTGGCAATTTCACCACCATTGGCCACATGTAATTTCATGCGCGACTCTTCTCGGTCGAAACCTACAACACTATGGCCAGCCTTTAGAATATTATTGGCCATCGAGATGCCCATTAATCCTAGGCCGATAAATGCAACTTTTTTCATATTAAAAACACCTTAATATATGATTCTAATGAGTAAAAAATCCAGCCTGCGTTAAAGGATTTTTATCGAAATGTAGGATAATTGTTAACTCGCGTCCAGACTGACAAACTTTGTTTGTGTATAGGCTGCGAATCCCTCTGGCCCACCTTCACGACCAATCCCACTTGCTTTCATGCCGCCAAAGGGCGCTTCAGCAAGGGCGGGAGAAAATGCATTAATGCCAAGCCAGCCGGCATCCAATGCATCGACAATAGCGGTCGATATTTTTAAAGAGTTTGTAAAAGCGTAAGCTGCCAGGCCTAAATTGAGCTGATTGGCGCGCTCGACGACTTCATCAAAAGTATCAAAAGGCACAACAGGAGTGATAGGCCCAAAGGGCTCTTCAGTCATTAGCATTGCATCATCGGTGATATTGTTAATGACGGTAGGCTCCCAGAAGTAGCCTTTGTCACCGATACGTTTACCGCCGCAAACAATATTTCCATTGCGCTGTTTAACATCGCCCATTATGCGTTGCATGGATTCAAGTTGACGTGCGTTAGCTAGCGGCCCCATGGTCGTCGAAGGATCCATGCCATCGCCCACTTTTAATTGCTTAACGTGACTTAAGAAGCAGTCCATAAATTTATCGTACACAGCGCGCTGCACGAAGACTCGACTAACACCTAGACACACTTGTCCTGCATTTCTATATTTAAAAGCTGCTGTTAGCGCCGCTGCTTTTTCGATATCGGCATCTTCAAAGACGATAACGGGAGCATGACCACCAAGCTCCATAGTGACGGGCTTGAGGTGTTGACCCGCTAGGCTACTCAAGGTTCGCCCAACCGCTACCGAGCCGGTTAAGGATATTTTTTTTATGATCGGAGACTCGATCAGAAGTTTAGAGATAAGCGCTGGCGGGCAATAGAGTAAATTTAAAACGCCTGCTGGCAAACCAGCATCGTGACAAGCTTGGGCTATGCCCGCACAAACGGCGGGAGACTCTTCAGAGTGCTTAATAATTATCGAGCAACCAGCACCGATTGCCGCCGCGATTTTGCGCACACTCATCGCAGCAGGAAAGTTCCAAGGGGCAAAGGCTGCGACTGGGCCAATGGGTTCTCTAATAATCATCTCACGGCTACCTGCCTTACGCTGCGGCAATAGTCGCCCATAGGTTCGCGTGGCCTCCTCAGCACACCACTCGAAGGTATCAACCACACGGTCTATCTCACCCCTTGATTCTTCGAGAGGTTTGCCTTGTTCAATGGTCATCGCTTTAGATAATTCTTCTTTGCGAAGCTGTACTAGTAAAGCTGTCTTTTTAAGGATGGCTTTGCGCTGTTGTGGAGATACTGTTTTCCAATGCTTAAAGCCTTTGTCAGCTGCAGCAAGTGCTAACTTAACGTCTGCTTCGGTGGCGACCGCGACTTTACCGACCACGGCTTCAGTGGCTGGGTTTATCACATCCTCAAAAGTGCCATCGCTGCCACTTCGCCACTCACCATTAATAAATAATAGACTTTCAAATAATTGCACAAAAAACTCCTCAGTTTGTTAACTAACTAGCATCTTTGGGGTAAACGAGTCATAGATAAGGTTGAAGATCAGATTAAATGCTTCTTGTTGGACGACTTGCTTGAAAATTTCACATTACAGATATCGTCTCTTTTTGAAAAATGTAATTTAAAGTTGTAATAAATTTATTTTTTAGTGAATACTAGATATTAATAGCGTGTTCTATCTAAAAGTTCATCAACTATGCAGCATTATTCTAGCGTTAATGCCATTGTATAAAAAGTAGTTTGTAGATATCAAAGAGTGACTTATTAATGAATACCTCATTTCGACAATTAACCTACGTCGCCACCGCCGCTCGCTTATGCAACATCAGCCAAGCAGCCAAGGACTTAAATATATCCACCTCCTCAGTGTTAGCCGCCATCGATAAAGCTGAGGGCGAATTTGGTGTCACGATATTTGTAAGGCACAAAGCAAAGGGACTCACAATTACCCAAACAGGCCGGCAAATAATAGCGAATATAGAGTCCTTGCTAGAAGAGGTGAGCTCATTTAATGAAAAGCTAGCGGGTTTTGGCCGCACCTTAATAGGTGACTTGCACGTAGGCTGTTTTCAAAGTATTTCAGCGCACCTTTTACCCTCAATAATCGGTGACTTAGCGCGCGATCATCCAGGTGTTTCGATTCATATACACGAGGGGGATGTTGTTGAAATTCAGGATTGGTTGAGAGATGGTATCGTGGACGTTATCTTAAGCTATGATTTTAATCTGCCTGATAATGTGATTAAGACAACACTCGCAAATGTGCCGCCGCACGTTGCCGTTGCGCAGAGCAATCCGCTTAGTAAGCGAGCATCAGTTAGCCTTAGCGAGCTGCAAGATTTACCGATGATTTTATTAGACCTGCCGCTATCGCGAATATACGTCACCTCGCTTTTTGAGTCTGAAGGATTTCAACCAAGTATTGTCTATCGCACCAGAACCTATGAAATGGTTCGTAGCCTCGTGGCTGAAAATTTAGGCTTCGCTATCATGAATCTGCGACCCTTGATCGACGCTACCTATGGTGGCAAAAAAGTTGTTTGCCTGCCCATCGATGGAAAAAGTCAGGGGCCAAACTTAGTTTTATCAAGACGACCAGATAGCTACGCCACTCGTATCGTGCAAGTATTTACCGAACATTGTCAAAATTATTTTGATTCCGAATTGTATGCAGGATATATCGTAAGAAAAATAAAGGCGTGATAACGCTGTAAAAGTTAACACGCCTTTATTCTGAGACCTTTGCCCGAAAGCCATTTCACTTCCATTCAGGTTTACCCCTCAAGGGGGCACCGAGGAAAAACGTACTCAAACGGTCATTTATAACACACAAATTCCCTCTTGACCTGCGTTTTTGCCTTGCCTGAAAGCAAAATCATCTTCCGTGTAAAGGTCTCATTCTATTTAATGAAAGTTAGTGTGAAGAAATTTCAATGTTGATGGCATCGCCTAATTGTTGAGTTGACGCTTTACCGCCCATATCAGGTGTTAAAACGGTTGGTGCTTTAACCACGGACTCAATCGCTTGCAAAATCATATCGTGACCTGCCTGTTCGCCTAGGTGTTCCAACATCATTGCAGCGGCCCAAATAGTGCCAATAGGATTAGCTATATTTTGACCATAAATATCAGGCGCTGAACCATGAACCGGCTCGAACATAGAGGGAAATTCTTTTTCAGGGTTAATGTTTGCCGATGGAGCAATCGCAATTGTGCCCGTACAAGCAGGGCCTAAATCTGAAAGAATATCACCAAATAAATTACTACCAACAATGACATCAAAGTACTCTGGCTTGCTGACAAAATAGGCCGTTAAAATATCAATATGATATTGATCAATTTTGACGTTTGGGTAGTCGGCAGCTATTGCGGCGAAACGCTCATCCCAATAAGGCATAGAGTGAAAAATTCCATTCGACTTGGTGGCAGATGTTA
>JAWUWW010000040.1:0-13593 GCA_034111645.1 Cellvibrionaceae bacterium | reverse complement strand
AGTGTGCCAAAAATGCCAAAGTCCGATGAGGTTTACAGGATTTATTCCAGTGAGTGCCAAGCTTAAGCCGGGATGATTCGACCGTAGTACAAGCCATGCACGGAACACGGAGGGACTAAAAGCCTCATGTAAATCAAATTATTATTTATCGCTTAGACGGGCGAGGCCTTCGTTCGTCTTCAAAAACTCACGGCGCTTAAAAACGTCGTGAACCCCAAAAAACAAATTGATTTATTTACTATAAAGAGAAGTGTTGAGACCGGGCTCGTTCAACAAGTGGATAGGTCGCGGCTATCGCGCGACATATCCTTATTTGTTATATAGCTGTTTTCTTGAATAATATTTAGCGCTTTGCTTTCGAAAAATTCTAATTGCGCAGATTGCGCAAAGGCATGACTCAACCCAAGTAGACTTAGTGCTTCGTTATCGGGTAATGTTAGAGTGTCGTGACGAATACTAAAGCGCGAGTCGATATCAACATGGAAGCTGTATTGCTCGAGGCTCGAAAAGGTTTTACCGCTGATATCTACCAACAAATGTTCGCAAATATTTTTATGTGCCGCCTCCGATATATCCCAAGCAACCAATACTCCGTACTCAAATAAAAACGCATTCGAGTTATCTTGTTTTATGTGATAAGCATCGCGATAACGAGTTGCATTAAACGTGTTGACTAAATTATCAATTACTTGCGTAACAAAAAATTCTTGATCGAATAGCGTAATAGAAATTCGCTTTATGTTTGCGGTAGTCACTTTAATATCTCAAATGGAGAGCTACTAATAACCACCGCCGCTCTCATGCGATTGCTGCCAAAAGATGACATTTTATCGAAATCCTCACGGGCGATAGGCACATATTGACAATCTAATGGTAATTGAGATGTTTCATCGACGTCGGGATCAGGGTCATGAACATAAATACATTGATCATCCATTCCTGCAGCAACAACCCAATGGGGTGTTTTTTTACCATCTAAGCGATAAGTGCTGATTAAAATAATGACAGAGCAGCCCTGTTGTAGCCAATCCCACACTTGATATTGGCTAATGTCTTTGTGGTGAATAGCGACACCGGCTTGCTCACATTGATCTACAAATTGAGTGTGTACGAGTGTCATTACTTGTTTTTTTTGTTCATTGCGAACGCCATCGATAAATAACGGTGTTTTTAAATTGACCCAAGCCTCAGCATAAAAGCCTCTTTTGCGTGCAGCAAGAGCAAGCCCGTAAGGATGGCAGCCACCATGACCCGAGGTCATAAAAACTGTCGTGGCCTCGCGCCAGATTTCAATCTCTAACGATTGTGTACAAGGTTGATCTTTTTTCAAACTAGCCATGGCCATAATCAGTGCAGCAGGTCCACAGGTAAACTCCGTTGATTGTTGAAACCATGGTGTTGCATTTTTGATTGATGGCCACTGCACATCACGGATTAGCTTTTGCATACGTAGTGCATCGGTATGATCTTCATAATAATCTGAATATTCACCAAATACGCGATAACCCATAGACTGATAAAGTTTAAGAGCAGCCTCATTATTGGTTGCAACTTCTAAACGCATATAAAGTCGATTACGTTTTACGGCTGCGGCCTCAAGCGCCATCATTAGCTTTTTAGCAATACCTTTGCCGCGCACGTCAGCATGCAAAGCGATAGAATATAAGCGTGCTAAGCGCGTGCCTTGGTGATTTAGTACAAGTCCGTAAGCAAGAATTTCTTTACTGTTGTGCTCGTTTTGCAACACCAGTAAATCACTATTCGCCGATTTAAGATGATGTCGAAAACTACGACGACTCAATCGGTCAATGGCAAAACAATGCGACTCAATTGTTATAAGAGCCTCAAGATCTTTAATTGTGGCTTGTCGAAATAATATGTTTAGCTCGCTCAATTGTTAGTGCTCGTCAGATATTGCTGTAGCAACTGCCAGCTACGAAATAAGGCCGCTTGTTGCCACAATATATCCTGTGGGCAAAAATGTTCAAGCATCGCTTTTTTATGTTTTTGATAGCTTGGATCATCTACATCAGGGTTAGGGGTTTTATACCAAAACAGGTGCTCATTAATGAGTACATCAAATAAAGAGTCGGTGCCAAGTGTGCCAAATTCTAAGGTCAAAAAGCAGCCATGTTTTGCCATCAATTGATGCCAGCGATAATCGAGCAAGCCAAGTTTAGGCACTGAAAAAGAATTTCCTAGGGCGGTAATAGCTACGTTATGACCAAACAATGCCATAGCTACATCATTACCTTTGTCACCATCCGCATGATCAGAAATAAGCTCGCCATAAGCCCATGGGCCTAATCCGGTATGAAGATCAATTACGGTTAGCCCACGAGTATCTAATTGCCATTTTGATATCACCTCGTCAATGACTCGGTTAGAAAACGCAGGCTCTGTACCGCCATAAAATGGTGCCCAGTGGTGTTCGAATTGTCCGCCACTATAAATTTGTTCATAGTCACGCTGCCCCCACTGCTGAGCTAAAGCATGCATTTTTACTCGACGCTTATTAGCGTCTGGATCAATTAAGCAAGCTAGCAGCTCTTGATAACGAGGGTCGAGTTTTGGGCGCTGGTCAAAATCAATAAAGTTGCGATTGATATCAATGCCTTGATGATCACAGCGTCGTGCCCAATGCATACCCCATGGATTTAAAGCATGGATCATCAGTATGGCTGTATTGGGCGGCAATACTATCCAACCTTGTTGCAGCGCATGCAGCATAAAACTTTGAATCGCACTGCCACAATAGCCCTCAACACCATGAGTGCCGCTAATTAACACAAGAACTTTTTTGGCCTCTTTATCACCTAACCAAACGGCATCGGTAGTAAGGCTTATAGTTGATTCAGCGTCTCGTTTAGGTGCAGCTCTTAATTTAGATGTAGCGGCTAACTCTGATGATAAATCCCAGCTTTGATGCTCGCTATTGATTTTGTCGAGGTGGTGCTTGTTTTGTAAAAACACCTCTCGACAGGCGCTATAGTTATCATTAAAAAACGTGGTTATTGCGGTTTCGAGGAAGGCTTCGCGAAATTGCGAGCTCACAACTAAAGGCCTCGACTTTCTAAGCGCCTTAAAAATTCAGACATAATCTGCATATAGAGTTCTTCGCCTAGATAAGCATCCTCTACGCCGTGATCAATGTTTGGGTTGTCGTTGACTTCAATGACATAAGCTTGTTTGCCATTTTGTTTAAGGTCAATGCCATAAAAACCATTGCCAATCGCAGCTGCCGATTTAATAGCGGCAGATAATATTGGTGTAGGCACTTCAAAAGTTGGCAGTGAATCAAAGTTACCCGTAAAAAAGCGTTTAGATTTGTGGTTGTAAATCTGCCAATGACCTTTAGCCATATAATAACGGCAGGCGTAAATAGCTCTGCCATTGAGTACGCCAATACGCCAGTCAAACTCAGTAAATAAATATTCCTGTGCTAGCACAAGTGCCGAGTCTGCAAGTAGCTCGGCGGCTTTTACCAACAACTCATCGCGGTCGCTTACTTTAAACACGCCTTTAGAAAACGAGCTCTCTGGCATTTTTAAAACCATCGGGTAGCCGAGTTGTGCTTCGAGTGTATCGATAGTGTTTTGTGTTAAATCATTAATAATCGCTGATTTTAAGCACGGAATATTTTTATAACTAAATGCATCTTGTAAGAATACTTTATTACAGCAGCGTAAAATCGACGTAGAGTCATCGATTACCACCAATCCCAGATTTTCGGCCTTACGCACCAAGCTATAAGTGTAATGATCGATGGCAGTAGTTTCACGAATAAACAAAGCATCAAACTGATTGAGTAATGGTGTGTCAGTATGAGTAATTTGGTGAACCCTAATGCCCAATTTTTCACCGGCTTTGATAAATCGAGACAGCGCGCCTTTGTTACTAGGTGGTACTACTTCTTCTGGGTTAATGAGCATGGCTAAGTCCCATCTAACTTTTTTACCCTTAATGCGCGCGTGCCAACTTTTTTTAGAATAGTTGTTTAATACTGTTAAGCAGAAGCTAGTTTGTTGTTGCGTTAACTGCGGTAACGAGCAGCGCTTGACGACAATTTTCAAACTACCAGCTTCGCGACTCAAGCTAAATGTCAGTATGGGCGCGGGGTAGGATTGAAATATTTTTTGGGATATTTCAAGCAAATTTTGATTTTCAACTTCACCCATGCAGATAACAATATCTTCTTGCTTATCTTGCTCGGTTTTACCCAATAGTTTTTCTTCTAGCCACATCGATGCCCCGTCACTACGTAGCTCATTAATAACCTTAACGCTAGGTATAACCTGATGACTTCTGGCCTCAGCGAGCAGCGAGCAGTAGTAACCTTGGCTTAAATAGCCATTAGTGTCGCATAGGTTAATGACCCGCATCTTGGGTTCGTTACGTTTGGGATATTCTTTTAAATAGTCATTAAAGCTAATGCTGTGTACTTCAGCTTCAAGCGGTTCAGAGGTATCAACAACAAATAAGGTATTTTGCATTGTCAGTCTCGGGCAGGAGATGCTTGGGCACACATCAGTGAGTGACGGTTTGAGCGATCCCAGCAGGTTAGGGGATAAATAAAACGGGTGTTTATACTCTTGTTTTTATGCACTAGCAATACATTTATGTAAACTTTAATGAGTATTTTTTAATAAACTTTTTGAAGTAGTTTTATCGATAAATAAGTTTCAGTAAAATACATAATCTTTGAATCAATTAAGCAGTTTTATCATTTTGGTGGGCTCAATAAAAACACAAATTGCCTATTAATTCGGCATTAAGCCCTATAAAAGCGAAAAATTTATGGTATGCCTTTTCAATAACTTTACAAATATAACGAGTATATTTCTTTATTAGAGGTTTTCTAAATATTTTGGTGCTCTCATCGCATAAAAAAGTATAACTATCTAGCTGTCGAATAAAGAACTATTACTTTTGAAAATAGTTTATGCCCAAAGCGGGCAAATACTAAACCTTCGGTCTACAATTATGTTATCTGTAAAATAAACATGAGCTGAAGGATTACATGACTATAGAAAACGATGAAAACTCTAAGCTAATGAAAATTCATGTTTCTGGCTTAGCTCTCGGTATGAATGTTGTGCAGTTAGATAAGGCTTGGTTAGATTCATCTTTCTTGTATCAAGGTTTTATTATTGAAAGTCAAAATGATATACGCTTGCTAGAAGAAGAGTGTGAGCATGTCTGGATTGAGCCTGTAACTGACATACGATCTACCAAGAAAGGGGAGCGCCTTCAGGTTTTAGAAAAAAAGCAAAACCAAAAAGCACGCTATATTAATAAACTATCAATGTCGCGTGAATACGAGAAATCTTACGAGGCATTTCAGGTTTCGCGTCTTAAAACTAAAGCGATCCTCGACAATATTGCTTTTAGTGACGTTATCAATATCAAAGAGGCAAAAGAGGCCGTCGAAACTTGCCTCGACAGCATAATCAGAAACCCTAATGCCATGTTGTGGATGAGCAGAATTCGCGAGGTTGCAAGCTATACAGCCGATCACTCTCTTAACGTGTGTATTTTATGCCTAGCCCTTGGCCGGCACTTAGGTTATAGCAAAGATGAACTTTTTGCCTTGGGTATGTGCGGCTTGTTGCATGATGTCGGCAAAATGCGGGTTGCAGAAGAGGTGCTCAATAAACCCAGCAAATTAACCGAGAAAGAGTGGAAACAGATGCAGGCCCACGTTATTTTTGGGCGCAATCTGCTAATGGAATCTCCCGACGTTGGGCAAAGTGTTGATGTTGCTTATAGCCACCATGAACGCATAGACGGCAAAGGCTATCCGCGGGGATTAGATGGCAGCCAACTTTCTGAATTTACTAAAATCGTCTCGCTAGCTGATAGCTTTGATGCCATGACGGCAAACCGTATCTATTCAAAGGCCATGACCTCATCGGCAGCGGTGAAAGAGATTTATGCGAGCCGAGGTACGCAATTTGATGAGAAATTAGCTTTGCAGTTCATCAAAATTATTGGCTTGTATCCACCGGGTACTGTTGTTGAACTATCGAATGGCTATTTAGGCATTGTCCTTGAGCGCAGCCAAAAATATCAGCGCTTACCTAAAGTATTGTTATTAAAAGATGCAGCGGGTAGCGAGATTAAAAAAGAGCTCATTGATTTGTCTTTAATAGAGCACGGCAAGATGGATCGCGCATTTTTAATAAAGAACGATCATCACGATGGTTACAAAGGTTTAAGCGTTGCTGATTACAAAGACTTTATTATTTCGCTAGCATAATTGAATCTGTCTGCTGTACTTACTTCAAAATCTATCAGTCAATGTTTGGGTTTTGATATTGGCCTTTGCTATTAGCCTTTAGATAACATAAATAACACAATGATCATAAATATCTATAAAGACTTATAATCGTCTAAGCGGTGTTTGCGATTAAAGCGCCGATCTATACAGTTTACAGGTAACTTAACGTGTTTATCACCATTAGCATACAACCGCTGCTGATTTGGCTTCCTTGCTTGCTTAGCGCATGTTTTTGGGGGGGGGCGGCAGTATACGCGCCCTGGAGACAATTATTTAATGAGTCTATAAGGCAACATTTATTTTTTGCTGCTTTTTTGTTGTTAGGTCTGTTTTGGTCAGCGCTATCGGTGGGAGTTAATCAGCTTTATAATGTTCATCCACTTATTATCACCACCATTGTTTTTATTTTTGGGTTCAGATTTGCGCTAATTATTGGCGGGCTTGCGCTAGTCATCACGCATTCGATTAGCCTACCTTTTTGGCAAAACATTGGTTTTCATTATCTTGTCAACGTAATTACTCCCGCTACCATCACTGTTTTTATACTCTATCTTATCGATAAACTGCGTATCCAAAATTTGTTTATCTATATATTGGGCGGCGGTTTTTTTGGAAGCATGCTGACGGTTCTTGCTACTGGAATGGTATCGTTAATAATATTATGGCTTGCTGGATCGTCATTACAGTATCCTGTTTTAGATAATATCTATTTTTTTGCCATGCTGACTTTTCCAGAAGGATTTGTTAATGGCGCAATTATTACCGCATTAACAATAATTCGCCCCGAGCTAGTTAAAACCTATGACGATAAGTTTTATCTGGATGGAACAAAATAGCCATAAATTAGTTGAGTGGCCTCTAAGCAAATGAATAAACTTAAAAATAAGACAATTTTTGTGTTTTGATTCTAAGAATAATGCTTGTTTATGCACTATAGTTTATAACAAAGGCATAACCAGGCGGAATAGTCTAAATTTTTTTGATAGATGCCGCATACCTTAGTTGGTATTGTTGGCAATCAAGAGCTATTGTTAGCTTTTGGATTGTTAAGATAATTTGGTCTTTTATATTTAGGCCTTCTATAAATAGGCGTAACTGAAATAGGGGTATTTTGTGCCGCGAGATTGGAGAAGGTTAGAGCGTAAGTCAGCTTTACTGGTCCATCGCCGTATGGAAAAGCTTGGCACCACCTCCAACGAATTATTCCAAAAAGCCGTTCAGAACGAACAAATTCTGCGGCGTTTTCAGCAATTTGAACTCAAGCTTCTAGATTTGAATAGCTTTGAAGAGCTACTCGAAACACTTCTTATTACTGCAGTCGATTATTTTCAGCTTGATTGCTGCGAACTCTGGCTTTACGATCCTCAAAACACATTAGCCGAGCTACTTCCGGATGAATTTTTGGCGATGCCTAGCTTGCATTTTTGTTCCAGTACTAAAAAGTTAGAGCCTTTATACGCCGAAGGTTTTAAGGTGCGCTTGGTATCAATAAACGAGGGCGAACCGCTACCCGTTTTTACCGATCAAGAAATGTGTTCAGTCGCTTTATTGCCTTTGGTGCGCCACGGGGTGTTAGTGGGCAGTTTGCATTTTGGCGCTAAAGGGCATCAGCGCTTTACCATTGATAAGTCTACTGATTTTATTAATCATCTCGCTTCTGTGGTTGCCGTTTGTCTAGAAAACTCCGTCAACCAAGAGCGCCTGCACCGCCTAAGTATGTATGACATGCTCACCAAAGTTAAAAATCGGCGCGCTTTTCATCAGGCTTTAGATAACGAGGTATCGCGAGCAGCGCGTGGAGGTGACCCTCTTAGTCTTTTATTTATAGATTTGGATTACTTTAAGCAAGTCAACGATAACTATGGTCATCCCATGGGCGATAAAGTACTTAAAGAAGTTGCCCAATACATTAACGATATGTTGCGTAAAACTGACCATGTTTGCCGTTACGGCGGCGAAGAGTTTGCGCTAGTGTTACCCAATTGCGGCCAACAAAGAGCCCTAGAAATTGCCGAAAATATTCGTCAACAAATTAGCGAGCTAACCATAATCAACGACACCATAAAAGATGCCGGCAATAAAAACGATGGCAGTAACAATGTTAGCGTCACTCTTTCAATGGGAGTTTGTAGCTGGATGCCAATAAAGCCAAGTGAAGGCTTTGATGAGCAGGTAGCTAAAGCCTTAATTGCTTGCTCTGATCGTGGCGTTTATTTATCAAAAGAAGCTGGTCGCAATACGGTAAATTTTGTGCCTATTGAGCTCGATGATATGGCTAAATAAAACGTCTTAAGCTTATATTTATACATCACAAACTGTTGGGCAGAAGCCTTGCTGTCAATAAATAAACAAACTAAAAAGTTAAAATTAGCGATGCTTAGCCACCTTAATTAAGATGGTGTTTAATTATTTTTTTGGCTGCACAAAAGTGCTAGACGGCTAACCTGAGGTGCTTACCTTAGCGGCGCACAGCCCTGAACAGCCAATGCAATGTTAGAGCTAGCTATCACGGTGTTATAGTAGCTAGAGGCATTTTGTTTGGTGACTTGTGACGCATCAACGCCTTGTAAAGCAACCAAAGTTCTTATGAGATCTAAATTCTGTCTGTCGCGCTTATACGCATCATAAGTTGAATATATTTGAGAGCAAGAAAGCCCCGCCATACCTTGGCTAGACGCGCCACGTACTTCGTACATAGTTTCGCAGCCACTTAGTGCTACGACAAGAGCTAAACCGATAAGAACTTTTTTCATGCAAAATGCCCGTTTTTTAAAATGACTTATTAAATAACTTATTAGATGACTTATATAAATAAATCGTTAGATGACTATATTCTAGCATCATAAAAGATTTGGCTTTAATACTTTTGAGTTTATCAGTGCTTTAATTTGATTAAAAATATCAAACTAATCCGGTCAAAGTTTAAATTGTTACTTACTGATAAGTTGCACCTTTATGTTTAAGCCAACCATCGATATGCCTTCCATTTGGGTCATGATGAGTCCAGTGCACTACGCCACCTTTCGCGTTCCACTCGTACTCTCCAAAAAAGTCAACGGTATCGCCCTTGCTTAAGGAATTGATTCGTGGAGCTAAATCAATATTATGCGATATTAGTAAAGTTTGACCCGATGCAAGCTTTAAAATAAATTTTTGATGTCTGCTCCCAGTTGTATCATCTGCTAGAGTAACAATGACAACGCCAGATCCTTTAACTTGCACATCACTTTGTTGATTTGTAAATGCACTAGCAACGGCTTCATCGCTTGTTGTGCTTTGTTGGTAGCTCGAGCTTTGATTATCGCTTGAGACTTTATCATCAAACGATGCAATGAAATCGGGTTTTTTTTGGAAGTAACCATAAATCGTAAATGCTATGATTACGAATATGGCTATTTTTTTTATCATCTGTTTTGCCACTTTCAAAAAGAGATCGAAAGCTTTGATCTCACTGTTTTTATTATTGTTTTTTATTATATAATTATCTCTATTGCTAGCACTATGATCGCTATTAGCTGCAGTAAATAAGTGAGTCCTGCCCCAATTCTGCGCGCAGGGAAGCTCTTTTTTAGCATCCCAAAAGCGTGACTAAACCTTGCAATGGAAAATGAAATTACCAATATTGAAAGCACAGTATTTGATGAGTTAGCAAATGATAGGGCTAGTATTACAAAGGCAAATATTAATACTTGTTCTAATCCATTTGCATGCGTTCTTATTGCATAGATCAATTCTTTGTTACCATTATCTCCAACGGAAATCTTATATTTTAATCGAATGCGCGAGACGTTAAAGGTTAAAAGAAGTAGTAAAAATGCATTAATAGCAATGTACACTGAAAACCAAAAAAAATTATCCATCTTTTAACCTATCTTAATTTAATAATACTATATACTTTTATTTGGTAGTGACGTAATAACGATTTATATGTGCGGTGATCTAGTATCTATAATTTCCGCTCCATAACAATATTTGCTCGTGCATACAGGGGATGCTGGCCTTGCAAAACGGTTAAAAAGCCATTGTTTTTATAAAGCGCGATGGCCGAGGTTAACTGTGTATTTGACAATAAATAAACTTTTTTAGCGCTGATTTGAGCTAGCTTAGACAAGCAAGCATTTATCAGCTGTTACCCGTAACCATTACCTAGATATTGCGGTGCAACAGCCATGCGAGCTAGCTCAAAGGTACCATGCCCATCATTAAAAAGTGCGCATACACCTAATACTTCATTGTTGCTAACAAGGCTAAAAATATAGCCACCATTTTCAATAATTTTATAAGGGTTAGCCGCTAATTTTTTATCAGCGGCTTCGAGTTCAAAATATGTTGATATCCACTCTTCATTAAGACGAACAAAATCATCCAATAATTCTATTTTGTTTTCGATTATTTCCATGAATTTATCTTGTTACCACATAATATTGGAGTAAGACTTAATTTACATTGTTAATGCTATTTTTAATGCAATATTAAATGTTTAACCTTAAAGAGTTAAACCCAAAGAGTTGCATGCTCTTTAAGTTTGTCGACTAATCTCTTCAACTGACGGTGCATTAACAAGCGCATAAATATAGGCTTTAACATTAGAGCCACTAACAAGCTTGGCTTGTATTAACTGACGCACATAGCCTTCGCCCTCAAAGTCATCAAGTCTTTGCCAATGCTCTGGTAATTGTTCTGAGGTGAAAATTAAGCCTTTTATTTCATTGCCAAGCTCATCACCAAAGTCGTATGGAATCATGCCCGGACAGCCAATGTCTGTACCTCCTTCTTGCCAAAAAGTACCCCTAACTATAGCAGGCTGCCAAGTGCCAATAATATCAGCAAGAATATGTTCGTTAGATTCTCCTGGCGCTAAGGTGCCGTAAACAAAAAGTCGGTTAGTCATACAGTTTTCACAGTTAGCTAAAGATACCAAGTTGTAACAATTATAAGAGTCAAAGTTCAGCAATTAATTTAAGCTCGTTATTTTTTAGATTCATATACTCCCCGATATTGCTAAGTAAGCAGAGAGCCCACCAATTGCTGACAAAATTACGGCGGAACAAATTAGTAATAGTAAATTGTTAATCTTTTTAAACCAGATGACGATAAGCACAACGGACAAAAGCCAAGCAAAGATATATAAAACGACAATGTAAATGCTTATAGGCTGTGGTCCCCATGCCCAAAAAAACAAAAATGGGCCTATAAAAACCAACAAAACAATATTTATTAAATGAACAAAAATTGGAGTTAAAGGCGGAGCCGGAAGCTGAAATAAAACAATCAACGATGTAACTATAATGGCTACAAAAAAGATGAATAATGCTTGTAATATTTTCATTTTGAAATTCATTATAAAGTTAAATATCAGTCATAATGGATGCCCAAACAAATGAACCTGTTTGAGTGTAAAAACCTAGAACAGATTTAATGGCCGATTATATGTAGAGCCGTTATGTAATCAGCCAAAAGTAACAAAAATAAGCTATCAATACTATGCATCCTGCCACTATTATAAATTGTGAGCGCCAAGAGCCACTCTTTAACGACCAAACGGAACAAGCTAGACCAAGTAAGCCAAGAGGTAAAAAAATGTTTACAACAAAAATCATCCAAGAATCACAATCATAGCCATATGGTCTACCTTCGCAGAATCCTGACAAAGACCATATTGATAAAAGAAGCAATAATACGGAAAGCAGTAACTCGATCCAAGACAGTATTTTCAACATACACATCCTCAGCAAATATCTATAACAGAATGATGCTAAGTAAAACTTAGCTAATGTTGTTGTCCCTTTTGCATCGCTTATTTCAAGTCCTTGCAATCCTACTCCATCACATCTTTTAATATCTAGTGTTATAGAGTTCTAAACCTCTAATCTTTATGTATGAGCATTTATAATGGTTAAACTTGGATTTATCACTTGTTCCTAATAAATACATATGAAATGTATAAATTTGTACATATCTTGTATATAATGTTCATAAGTGTACAAATTGAGGGTTGTAGGCATGAAAAAAAATGTCGCGTCAAAAACTAACAAAGAAGAAATATCGAAGGTAGCGGTAAAGCTATTCTTTGCAATAAGCGATGAATGGAATTTAACAGACAAGCAAAAATGTACGCTTGCTGGCGTTAGTACCCGAACAACCTTAAACAACTGGAAGCGCAAGATTGAGACTGAAGATACTTTATCGCTACCCAATGATTCATTAGAACGACTTTCTTACATCGCTGGCATTTATAAAGGTATACAAGGTCTGTTCTCAAGCCCTAAACAATGGAAAGAGTGGGTAAAAAAGCCAAACGGTGATTTTGGCGGTAAGTCAGCATTAGAGCGTATGCTTTGCGGCAGAGTTATTGATCTTGCCGACGTAAGGCGCTATGTCGACGCATGGCGAGGGGATGCTTATCTTTAAAAAGTATGTTCACGGTAATAGTTACAGGTTAATTCCATCGCATTTTCCGCCTATCGCTTTCTTTGAAAACCTACTCGATTCGAGCGAGCTAGAGGCAGCCTATGCTCTAGAAAGCTTAACCAACGACCGACTACAAGACGAGGTTGGCAATATCCAAGTCGTTGCTGAGAGAGACAGAGTTTGTGGCCATGGTCCATCGGTCATTATGGCTGCATTCACTCACATAGGGTATGAGAGTCGCTTCACCAAAGGTTTATACGGTGTTTATTACGCAGGCCTAGAACTCGAGACAGCGATCAAAGAATCTCAATACAGTAGAAGCAGATTGATTTTGGCAACCCAAGAAGAGGCACAGATACTGACGATGAGGTGTTACAAATGTACCGTAGATGCTCATCTAGTTGATCTTCAAGGTGATAAAGATGTTCATGCCCCCGATAGCTATACAGCCGCACAATCCAAAGGTGCTAATCTGAGGAGCGGTGGAGAATATGGAGTGCTTTATAATTCTGTACGCAAAGAGGGAGGGCAGTGCATCGCTATTTTTAAACCCAAAGCCTTAAAGCCCCCAGCAGTTCAAACCGCTCATTATCAGTATCATTGGAACGGTGAAGTCTTCACTCATGTTTTAAAAGTTGAGATGGTGTGAGCTATAAAAATTGACAAGCCGTCTAAACATGATCGATGAAATCAGCGATTGATAGCGATTAAAAAAACGTGCTGTTTATTAATAACAGCTAAAATTTTATATTAAAGAGCTCTGACCCGAATGGCGCTAAGTTAAGCCGCTTTTCCATATTTTTTCCCTCGGTGTTTGGTCTCTTTCATTTCATTCCTTGGAGCTGTCAATAATTGGAATGGTTTAGGCCTTCGCTTTACCGCTCTTGGTTCACTTCTACCTG